>NZ_JBEWXI010000012.1:0-828961 GCF_040566515.1 Psychromonas sp. MME2
TGGATGTGAGCATGAGCGGTAAAGGGGAATGCTGGGACAATGCCCCTACAGAGCGATTTTTCCGCAGTTTAAAGCATGAGCAATTAAACTATGAAACATTCAAAACAAAGAAGCAGCAGAGCTAAGCATTTTAGATTATCTTGCTTATTACAACGGTAAACGCCCACACTCGGTTAATGGGTATTTATCACCGATTCAATATGAAAATAAAGTCGCTAAGAAAGTGTCCGGTTTTTATTGACCATTACAGAAAGCTTTTAGGGGAGTTAAGGTCAAGGTACTGATAAATAGCATTATCTACATCATCTAACTTGTTATCGTCACTGATTCCCTTCCTCCTTTTCTTTTGGAAGGGCTAAAATATCGAGATTAGATAACTCAAGTTCATTATTTCAACCAATCTAAGCCTTGCTTGACGTACTCAGGGATTTTTAAATTTTCTGGGTCTACATCATAAAGAAGGTCAAGAGCCATCTTAGCTTTGGTTCCATCTAATGCCTCATATAATTTTTCAGAGCATTTATCTAAATCATCTTCAAGAGTGGCTTTATACATCTTTTTAACCATCCCAGTTGAAGAGGTTAACTTTTTAAAAACATCCAAATTTGTTAAGGCAATCGCATCTTCAAACGTATATGGTATTGCCTCTTTGGTCTTGCCATCATTGTTATAGTCAACCTCAATTCCACATTGGTAAGCGGCCCTAACATTGCCTATTATTTTTTTATCCTCAGATAAATCTAAAACGTCATCTAATTTTTTCCCCTTTAAATCAAACCAATCCTTCAAGGTGTCGCTACCAAAACTATAACCTTTACCACGTTGTGGCCGTATCTTGTTTTCATTAAAAGTAGCATCTGTATCCGTCACAACCAATGTTGGTAGCCCGAGCGCCATAATTAAAGGTTTTAGTCTTTGTGCATGGGCTCCACCAACTTCTAAAATGGAGATATAACTTTGGTTTAAAGATTCTGAATATTTATTGCTAATAAAATGAGGGATTAGCATTCGCTCAGCAGCACCTTCCACCAAAATAATACCGTTAGCAAAAAATAGATTGCAGTGAGTTGTTTTCAAGTAACGCGACACAAATTTCTTCGTGTTTTCAACTTTATCTACAGGTGATTTTTTCGTGGATACACCGAAAACCATCGATAGATCAACTACCTCCGCACAGGAGACTTCTGCCGTATTAGTTGCAGGTTTTCGTTTAAAATAACAAAGCTTATCAAAACCAGCTTCGTGAGCAATATAGCTAGAATGACTGCTAACTATCATTTGAGTTGTAAAATTATCACCAACACCTTTTCTTAATACATCATAGGCTTTACGAATAAAAACTTGCTGAACTTGAGCATGAAGATGAGCCTCTGGCTCTTCTATTAAGACCAAGTGAATGGGTTCAATTGCTATATCAGCTTCTGTTCTACGTCGCTGAGCTTTACCTATTCGTTGCCATTTATCCCTATAGGTAATCAACTTAAATACGATATGAATAAGGTTTTTATAGCCTAGTCCATTATATTTCTCAGGTAGAGAAAACACTGAGTTACCAAAGCTTTGCTTTTGCACATCAAAAATAACGGCTGCATCATGATTTAAACTCTCAATAGGATTAACCTTGCTAGATAATTTTATATCGGGGTCGCTAAACCCTGGATAACCTAATGTTTTTATTTCACCAAGCGCACTTTTAAAAGAGCTCTCAAGACGATCATCAAATAAGCTTTGTGCTTCATGTATTGCACTTAATGCCTTAATATCATCTTCATCAGGTAAATCGGTAGGGTTAGGTGACGAGCATAATACTCGCTCAATTGAGTCGATAAACTCCCTCCTGCTTTTCCATTTTCACCATTTGGGTCTGTAAACCCTCGCTGGGCTTCAATAGTATCGACATTAAATATGCCATTAAAAGGGTAAGCCTCTAGTGGTAATGATTTATCATCTAGCACCTGAAAATAGTTTATTTGGCTTGGATCAAGTAAAAATGCTCTTAATTTCAAAATGAGTTTTAAGCTCTTTATCAAGATAGTCTTTAAGATCCCGTGGCCATAAAGATAATTTTTCATCTTGTGCAGTTAGTAGTTTTGCAGCTTCATGTTCCTGTAAATAACTTTCTCTTAATTTATCTATATCTTTAGGTTGATACGACAAACGTACCCCCAATGGCTCACCATTCCATTTTAATGTAGGGATCAAATGAGCTACTTTCTGTACCTCACTAACTCCCGCATCTAGCCAGACATCAATTGACGGGCATAATCGCTGCCACTCATGTAACTCAGTGCCTTTAACATCCTCAGGAGTATTATTCCCCCATGTTTCAGCATATTCATTTAAATTAGACCAATTACTTAGGGTAAAATCTGTCACAGAAAAACGTTTTTGTTTTTCTGTGTCTAAAAAGTTGATTAGAGCATCAATAGCAGACGTTTTCCCACTATTGTTTGCACCGACAAATAAGGTTTCTTTATCACCAAATGGAATCCTACATTGCTTTAGTTTTCTGAAATTTTGAACACCTACAAATTTAATTTTCAATTGCAATTCCCTTCAGTAATAATTAGTTACACAAGTAATAAAAGAAAACCACACTATACCCATTTAATAAGTAATGTTACTTTCTCTTTAGAAAATGTGATTGTAAAAACTTAATGCGGTGTGTAAGACAAGAGACACTTAGGAGGACTTAGACTTGCTATTTATTTTCGTAGCAACAATGCGTTGGCTAAAAACCCCCTTAAATTGATTATATTTAAAGAATTTTTAAAATAAATAACGATAATTTTCATATCGAAAACAAGTCTATTACTAGACATTTGAGCACCTGAAAGTAGATTTTTGATGCTAATTTTCAGTTTATGTGAAAATATTTCAGGAAATTTACCCCCCAAAAACATGTCTATTGTTAGACATTCTTACCTATAAAATGATCTTGTGAGTTGAAAATTAAGTTTTGTATTTAATCGGCCAAATGACCGTTTGTGTGTGGCCAGCTAAATTGGCTTTGCCTGGCCAATCAACCGGAATAGACGGCCAGTTGGTGCGGAATCTATAGCAGCTATGTATTGTGAAAAAATAAATTCTGCAAACATTGTATACAGTAAAAAGTCAACGTCGCAATAGGTGAGTGCGAGCTAATGGTAGTGAAAGTACCTCTAATGGTAGTGAAAGTACCTCTAATGGTAGAAAAGTTATCGATGTTTTTACCAATCATTCCAGAAAATCGTCGTGAAAACCTTCTAATCCTTATATTAGTTATATAATGATTATAATACTTATAATCGTTATAATAGTTATAACACTTTTCAAGCTTTTTTTCAATGATTAAAATAATGACTTAATAAGGAAAGGTTTTATTAATCAAGTGTTTATATTTTTATTTGTATAATGTTCTGTGATTTTTCATCTAAAAATTTTGCTTTTTTATTTTTACTTCGCACTCCCCTAGAGAGAAACTTTAAGGGTGAAATTTGGTTGGAATTAAGATAAATTTTAAATTGATTGTTTTATTGAGAAGGGATTAAAGAGCTGTTTTAGTCTTGTTAGCATTTCAACTTAGCTACCAACTGGCGTTTTTAATGGAGCTCAGCGACATTAGTATAAAAAGAATTCTGCCTGCGTAGTAAATTACTCTATTGATCTAAATGAGAAGTACAAGGTGTATTAATAAGTATACTTGTGAATATAGGTTTGGTTTGAATACATCGCAAACCATTTTGTGGGGATTAAGAGTTACTGCTTCTAATGAATTTAGACTATACTTCTAGGGTTTAGATATATGAATACATTCATTAAAGGAATAACAAATGCGACTAGCTTATATAAGAGTATCGACAGTAGAGCAAAATACAGATTGTCAAGTAATTGAAGCGGATAAAACTTTCACTGATAAAGTATCAGGTGCAAATACAAACCGACCAGCTCTAAAACAATTAAAAGATCATGTTTATTTAGGTGATATTGTCATATGTCACGATATAAGCCGATTAGCTCGTAACCTCTTAGACTTGAAAGAGCTAATCACATTTTTCACTGGTAAAGGTGTATCTGTTCAATTTATAAAAGAAGCAATGACCTTTAGCAGTGACAAGAGCAATCCGATGAATGAACTAATGCTGAACCTGTTAGGTGCTGTTTACCAATTCGAGCGTGATATTATGAAGCAACGTCAGGCAGAAGGTATTGCTATTGCTAAAAAGAAAGGTGTATATGTTGGAAGAAATACATCAATGCGATTAAAGTCTTCAATTATCGAGTCTTATAAGAGTGGTACTTCACAGCGTAATATTGCTAGAGACCTTGAGACCTCGCTGTCTAATGTTCAACGTGTTATTAAAGCTCATAAAAATAAAGCTTCATATGATTTATGACCCGCAGTAACTGAATGAAAATATAGAAAGCTGTTGGGTGGAATTTTTTAGCTGGTGGGGCCCCTATGGCACAGATGCTCTATAAATAAGTGTTCTTTTAATAGACATTTCAAGTCGTTTTTTTGAATCTCTCAAGCAGCAGTGCTACCTAATTACATTTAGCTATGCCACACCCATGAATTATATTTGAGAAGAAAATTTATGTTAATAAATAGTCTGCTTAGCTCACAGTTGAATCTTGCTTTTGATAGCTTCAAATTCACTGATCTTCAATAATGAAAAAGAACCATCCAGGTTGTTTATCCACTCAATGGTATCTCCTTCTTCCCACCCTAGCTCTTTTTGAAGCTTCTTGGGAAGGTTAAAGTAATGCTCTCCCCTCTCAAGCTTTTTAATTTTAACTTTCATCAAAGTCCCCTAAAAACCGTTGCATTATGTAGAGTATATCAAACTGACTGTTGTGGCTAAATAGCTTTGTTTTTGATTGGAATGAAGTGATTATTCTAATTATTCGCACATTCTCATCAAAAATGCCGTGTTTTTGATGAGAATGTGCGTTCTATCCTCATCATTTTTACACTTGCGATAAATTTTGAACTGCATTGCTAATAATCTATCCATTCCATTTATACGGAAGTTGAGCCGCGGAATAACTCTCTTTTATAGAATAATTGGAAATCGCGACTTTATAAATCATTGTTTTAAGAAGTGGTCGTTTTTAAAAAACTCAGACCACTTTAATGCCTGCTATGTCGGATTTCCTGACGTAACAAATTGAATTAGTTACGGCTCCTCAGAGCCTAGAGCGGACATTGAATATGTTGCTTTCTATGGCGCAAAAAACGACTTAGGGGATGTAAATTATTCCACTCTATTACTGTAGTTTTTTATTCATTAGCGATGCATTTCTATCAATAGGGCTTGTCGTGCAGGATGAATGCTGACCAATAACATGCGTATATATCTGGGTTGTTTTTAAGTCGTTATGCCCTAATAACTCCTGAACGGTTCTGATGTCTGTCCCATTTAACAGTAATTGAGTAGCAAAACTATGGCGGAAGGTATGTGCAGTGACATGCTTTCTAATACCACTTTTTATCACTGCTTTTCTTAACTCTTTTGTAAGCGAAGTCCAATGTAAGTGATGTCGGCAAAAGTAACCATCAACAGGATGCTGACAACGATTTCTAGAGGGAAATATATATTGCCATTTAATATCGGTGATTGCATAGGGGTACTTTCTTGCAAGTCCGGTTGGTAAACTGGTTCTTCCTTCTCCTTCTAATATATCTTGTTGGTGTAGGTCTTCCACTTTACTTATTTGTGCTCTGATCAACGGTATTATTGTTTGTGGGAGTAGAGCTACTCTATCCTTACCACCTTTCCCACGAAATATAAAAATTGAATTAGATTCAAAATCAATATCTTTTACCCTTAACCTGAGCAACTCAGATTTTCTTAGGCCACTGCCATATAAAATTAAAAACATCAGTCTATATGGTTCTTTCAGTAAGTTAATAATAGTCATTGCTTCATTATTTGATAAAACAACCGGTACACGTTTCGGGGCTTTTGCTCTGACGGTATCATCAAGTAAAGTGAGTTCTCGGGAAAATATATGTTTGTACATAAACACAATTGCACACAAAGCAAGGTTTTGAGTGGATGCGGTAACACCTCTTTGAACAGCCAGATAAGTCAAAAATTGACTGACTTCTTGCTCTGCCATATCTTGAGGATGCCGTTTGTGATGAAAAATAATGAATCGCTTTATCCAAGCTAGATAAGATTTTTCAGTTTGAATACTGTAATGCTTCGTTCTTAACACCTGCCTAATGTGTTCTAGAAAGGGAGATTTTGACATCATTTCGATCCTATTTTTACTGTTTTTATATACAGTTTTAGTTTGTATTTTATAAAAAAGCAAAAAACAATAAATTATGTTCCATTTCAATTAGACCAGAATAGGTATTTGGTCGGTAAGTAGGTGACAATCTTTTGAACCATTAATAATATCAACTTTTTTAAATTGGATGTTACTGAGAATTCTTAGTAACACACATGACTGTGTTCAATTATCAAGGTAACTACATTGTTTTTAATGTGTTTAGGTATTTTGTGGAGAGATTATTACTGAGACTTCTCTGTAATAATCAAGGGAATGATAATTAACCCCGTGTTAATTTAGATAAAAAATTGATTTAAATGGTTTATCTGGTAACTTTATAGCTTTTGAGTAGGCGTTATTACTGATATGTCTACATAATAAGCTGTTATGCGGCATCGCGATTCTGATTTTAGGTGTTTTAAGCATTTGTACGTTACTAAAAGTGCTGCGCGTGTTTCTTTGCCTTTGTTGGAAGTAGGCCGATTAAATTTATTTTTTTAGCGCGTTGCCACCAGTTTTTCGCCAGTGTAGTTTGTAAACTAAATTCAGTTTTATTAAGTGGCTCAAAATTAAATTATTGCCGGGTCGCGATGCTTGTATTTGTTAATCGTTCTGTTATAAATTAAAGCCTAATAAACGTTGGGTGTTTTGTGGTCATTTATCAATCGCATAACAAGTCACTCAAGCAGGACAAATAACAGTTGGCTTTTGTTCGCTTCGCTCACTATTTTAGCCAACCATTATTTGCCTCTTAGTGAGGCGTTAAATGGCACAAGGATACGCATGGGACGTCGATATAGAAAACGTAGTTCAATAGTTTCAGATTCCGTTTCCATAGGTTCACGTTTACCTTGGTGGGGTGCACTAATATTTGGCTGTATATCGTTTGTTCTTTTCTATTTTATAATTCCAAGTTGGCTTGAAGCAAAATTAGCATCAGAGTCTCAGAACATGTTTTATCCTTTGCTAGAAGCTATTTTTGGTCGCAGAATTCATTGGTTTGAATGGGTTGGTATTGCCTGTGGGTTAATAGGTTTGTTCTTTTGCATTAGAAATTCCCTTTTTGGTAATCGCGCAGGGCATTCAGAAAGAACTATTGTTGGGTACTTTGCTCGAATGTTTGGGCGAGACCTAAGCTAAGTTGCCATTTAACAAGCAATTTAACAGGACTAAAAACAGCGGGCTATTTCGCTTCGCTCCATTTTAGCCCACAATTTTTAGCCCGTTAATATGGGCGTTATGTATTTAGGGTAACTATGAACCAGCAACAGGAACATTATCGGCAACGTACAGTCGCATTGTTAACTAATTACCAGTTACTAGAGTTAACTTTGAAAATGTACATCGGCACTTCATATGACTACATACAAATGCTTGTTGCAGACCATATTCACTTTGATTTTTCTATCAAAGATGTTGAAAGCTATCCATTAGAAAGATTGCTCAATGTGTTTGGTAAAATGAACGACAATACTGATCTTTAAAAAGAGACTCAATAAGCTTAGAAATGAGCGTAATTACATCGCCCACGAAGCTTTAATTGTCACTATTGGTAATAACCCCAATATGGATACATTACATAAAAAAGCAGAAGATTTTTTCTATTTAGAAGATGAGCTTATGGAATGTTTAAAATTACTTACTGATGAGTTTGCCAAGCTAAAAATGAAAGGCGAATTCAGTCGGTTAAATACATAACAAGGCAATTAATCGGAACTAAAACAGTGGGTTACGTTTCGCTTCGCTACACATTTTAACCCACTGCTTTAGTCCGCTTATTGCGGCGTTGAGGCTGTAGAATTTCTCCAAAAAGAACATTTTTACATTCTTTCTCTTTTTGTGTTGATTGTATAAAAAATGTACTTGAATGCGCTGATCGACTGTGATCTAATAGTTATTATTCGCTCAGAGTTAAATGTAATGGCCAACTATAAACCTGACTTATCCTGCCAAAGTAAATTCATTCCGATTGATTTTGCACAGCAAATTATTCCCGGAACGTTTGAATACGCACTTTCCCATATCGTCGACAAACACCTTGATTTAAGTACCTTTGATAAATGGTATAACAACGACAAAAATGGTGCCGCAGCTTACCCACCTTCAGTGATGCTTAAAATAATCTTGTTTGGCTATTCTCGCGGATTGGTTAGTAGTCGTCGAATTGCTAATGCTTGTGAAACGAACATTACCTTTATGAGCTTATCGGGTGATGTACAACCTCATTACACCTCCATTGCCAGCTTTGTTGCTAAAATGAAAGACCAAATTGAACCGCTTTTTACACAGGTTTTAATGATATGTGACCGTGAAGGTTTGATAGGTCGTAACATGTTTGCGATTGACGGATGTAAAATTAGTTCGAATGCCAGTAAAGAGTGGAGTGGCACATTTGATGAACTTGAACGCAAACAAGCTAAGTTACGTCGAGCAAGTCAACGCATATTAGCACGTCATCAAGCACAAGATAATTCAAACGAAGATGACTTGTCACATGACTTAAAACAGAAAGCGAAACTCGATAAAAGCGCTGATAAAATTAGCGCATTCCTTGCGACAAATACAGAGAAATTAGGCAGTAGAAACACACCCGTTAAAAGTAATATCACCGACCCAGACAGCGCTAAGATGACGACCAGTAAAGGCACGATTCAGGGGTATAACGGGATTGCCATTAATGATGATAAGCATCAAGTGATCATGCAAGCACAAGTTTGGGGAAGCGTTGGAGAACAACAAACCTTACAACCTGCCATCGAAGCTCTGCAAAAACAACTGGCAGAACTCGGTACGCCCGATACTTTCAGCGAAGCAAAGTTTACCGCAGACAGTGGTTTCCACAGTGAAGTGAACCTTGAATTTATCGCTACAACGGGATTCGATGCTTACATCGCAGACACTGCGTTTAGGAGTCGTAATCCATTATTTAAAGAGAGTGAAACGTATCATACAGAGCAGGAAAAACGACGATTGAAACGCAGTAAAGGTCGGGCGAGATTGTTTAATAGCAATGATTTTTACTTTGATGAGGCAGCATTAACCTGTCGCTGTCCAGCGGGCAAAGAGATGTGGTTGAGTGTGAAGCAAGTTGAAACAGCGGGTAGGCAATATGTGCGTTTTTCAGGGTATTTAAAAGATTGCCGAGTCTGCCCACTTCAGCAACAATGTATGCGCAAATCGCCTACAAAACAAGGTCGACAAGTACAGTTTGAGATTAATAAAAGTACTAAACCCATCTCCTATACCGATAAGATGCGTGTGAAGATAGACTCTAGCGCAGGGCGACGACAATACAGCAAGCGACTAGGAGCGATTGAACCCGTGTTTGGTAACATCACCGTCAATAAAGGGATGAATAAATTCACGCTGCGCGGGCAAGAGAAAGTCAATGCGCAATGGCAGATGTATTGTTTAGTGCATAATATAGAGAAGTTAAGGAATAGTTTACATTAACACAAGGGCTAAGCCCTTAAACTGCAATAATCCAGCCTAAATAACCTCATAAATACCTTCACAGCTCAAATTAATCAATCATTTATTGAAAAGAGAATAATCTATTGGAATCTAAACTAAATATGAATTAATGTGGTTTTATTTTAAATAATCAGGCTGAAAATGAGAAATTCTACAGCCTCGTTATGTGGCTTTGTGCAAAGTAGCATTGCTATTTATACTTTTATCATTTTTACAATACGTTAGGTTATTAAACTTATGTCCAAAAAAATTTATCTTGTGAAATATGAAATTGAGGATGATATCCCTATTGATGAAACCTCTGAAACACTGGACTCTACTTACATTTCAGATGATTTAATTGCTTGGCTACAAGATAATGAATTCTTAGTCGAAGAAAAAATCAAGGAAAGTAAAGGAAACAATCCTGATATTGAAGTCATCTTTATAAATGATGAAAAAGGCAAGGGTCTTGATGATATCTTCAGTCATTTGGAAAACCTTGTTTTAAAAATGATAGAAGATACGGCTTCTAAAAATAGGGATGGCGTTATTGTCGCCAATGAAGTTGATAACGATCTGACAAATATTCAAGTCCTATTGAATGTCAGAAGTATTATAAGAAGAAAAAGGGATAAGTTTGCTGACTCTCCATATATTAAGTTGATGCTGGGGTAGTCATTTATGTCTAAAAATAGTGAGAAAGGCAGAAGGGGCGAACTAGCTGCAACTGGAATTTTTTCTAATATTGGTGTTCGTGAGAAAAAATTTGAGGTGCTTCGTACAAGTGAAACTACAGTAGCTGACGATGGTGTGGATATTATAGTTAAATGCCCACATAACACCGCAGAAAAATTCGATGAAATTGTCGAGCAAGGTAGTTCTGATATTGCTTTATCTAGTACTCAGATTGGCGTAAGAGCACAAGTCAAAAATTATTCAAAACCAATTACTAAAGCTGTTGCCGAAGGATTTGTGGAAGACATTGAAAAAAATTCGAATTTTGATGAACACTGGCTAATTGGTGGTACTCGATTAACCAAAGGTGCAAAGGAAGCGTTGGATAAGAGCAAAAATAAAGCTCCTATTAGATACTATTCTAATGAAGGGTTTACAAAAATTCAGTCTCAATACCCAGCGATCCCTTTCTCTGAGATAAATGATATTGATGATGAGTAAAAACCTGAATAATATCAGTCAGCGTCACATAACAAGTCACTCAAAAGGACAAATAACAGTTGGTTCTTGCTCCTTCGTCGCTTATTTTAACCAACTGTTATTTGCCTCTTAGTGAGGCGTTGAGGCTGTAGAATAACTCGCTTTTTATAAAACTTTAATAATTGAAGATTTTTAACTTATTGTTTTAATTGGTAATTAAATTTTAAAAATGGCTGTTTTTTCTTAAAAAAGAGAAATTCTACAGCCTCGTTATACGCTATTCATAATTTGGAAGTATCGTGGAAATAATTAGAAGTAAAGAATTCAAATCTGAACGCGCTTGGGGTGCAAAAGACATCGCAAATATGAACGGTATTACGACGCGCTTGCATTGGACTGATCAGCCTTATAAGTGGCATGTAAATGACGGCGAAGAAGTGTTTGTTGTTTTAGATGGCGTTGTTGAAATGTTGTTTAAAGAAAATGGAATTGAGCAATCATCGGTTTTAAGAACAGGTGATATATTTTATGCGTCTATTGGAACTGAGCATGTTGCGCATCCGCGTGGTGAAGCTCGAATATTAGTCGTAGAATCGGAAGGAAGCGTATAACAAGTCATTTAAATGGAAAATTAACAGTTGGCCATCGCTTCGCGATTATAGCCAACCATTAATTTCCACTTAATGAGGCGTTGAGGCTGTAGAATAACTCGCTTTTTATAAAACTTTAATAATTGAAGATTTTTAAGTTATTGTTTTAATTGGTAATTAAATTTTTAAAATGGCTGTTTTTTCTTGAAAAAGAGAAATTCTACAGCCTCGTTATGAATCACAATCAAAGTTAATAGGTATACGCATGGATAAAAAAATACAAGGGTCGTGGTTAATTCATCATACCAATAAGTTACAAAATGTAACTAATCAAGGAAAGTATCAAAATACCTTTGTAGCAGGTAAAGCAGGGATTTTGTTATCAGCAATTTCAGAGACAAATGAAAGTGTATTATCAAATGAGAAGTTAGAAGTATTGGCAAACGCTTCAAATATCAATATCGTTTTTGAACTTCCCAAGCTTATTGAAGTATTAAAAGAACAGGATCTAGTTGATGTTTCAGCTAGCGGTATTGGGGTTCTAGGTGTGACAACATCATCTGCTTTACAGCATACCTCTAATATTTTCGAATCACTCAACCCTAAAGATATAGAAATTTCATCCATTGAGCTTGCTGAAGCAGCTTCAATAAGACCTGTTAATAGTTCAGAACTTTCCCAACGATTATCGGATGAGTATAAATTAACTAATAACGAAGTAAATCAGCTTTTTCATGACTCAGAGAAAATAGGTTTTGTAGATGTTGAACATATTAGTAAAAATGAAAAATTACTTTTTAATGGAAATTTATTTAGAAGAGATTCTGCTGCAAAAACAAAAGCAGTATTAGACTCTTTGACCGTTACGGAGCAGACATCCTTGACTGAATTGACGCAGAGATTAAGGCTCATGGCTTGTGTTGCAATATCTGATGCACAGCGAATTCTTGGTGAAAAATTATTTAAAAAAATCAATGCTATTGGTTTTTTTGATATTAATGTTGTAAGTAATAGCCAAGAAGAAGTTGGTTATCTTACGTTACCTTCGGCCTTTTCAAAATACAGTAACTCCATGGTAGATGATGCATTTGATTTGGCGAAAGCATTCGTAGCATCTTTGACTTACGGTATGACAAAAAGTGGTCATGCCCGAGGCCAGATTAGCATGATTGACAAGTTGCTAGGAGCTCTCATTGATGGTCGAGAAGTAGGCCCAGTAAGTGCTATCGGCCAAGACTATAAAATCTTAGAATTAAAGGGTGTTGTTGCAATAAGGCACGGCACTAAAGGCGGGCGTAGCGGGCCACTTATGAGACTTTTGAAAAGAGAAGTCGGTGAATTAGCTTTACAAGCGATTAGAATGGGCGATGTAAGTGAACAATCTATACTCTCACTACCTGGTGCAGCCATTACCAAATTTAGAGGTCCTGAAGCAAATAGGGAAATAATCAGACGGGAACAAATACAAAGAAGCCCATTTGAAACCAATGATATGATTAGTGCATTAAGAACAGGAGGGGGCTTCTAATGGGAAAAATATTATCCAAAGGCTTTGAAATGGAAGAGCAACTTAGAAATTACTTTATGCAATCTGGTTATTTTGTTGTTAGAGGCGTACCTTTTGCATATAAAGGATTTGATGTCACTGATATAGATTTGTGGCTTTATAGTCGTGAATCTTCTCTTACAAGAAATATAACTATTGTTGATGTCAAAAATAAAAAAACACCTCAAGCAATAGAAAGAATTTTTTGGGCAAAAGGTTTAGCTCAGGCCGTTAATGCACAGAACGTTATCGTGGCAACGACCGAAAGAAGAAAAGAAGTTAAAGAATTCGGACAAGATTTAGATGTATTAGTGTTGGATGGGGTTTTTCTATCGAAGCTGTCAAAATCCGAAGGTTTTCTAAAAAATAGATTTTCGGATGAAGAATTCTTTGATTCTATCGAAAAATACAGCCTGAGTAAATTAGATGGCGATTGGAAAGGGCAAATGGTGAAATGTAAAAGCTTATTAACCAAAGGTATTAGCTTTGATTCATGCAATCAATGGCTGGAAGTGTCTAGGTACTTCGCAGAACAAATTTTAACAAAACCTAGTCAAGTGGATGTGGCATTGAGATGTTTTTATTATTCTTTGTCACTATTTTCGATTGGTGTTGATTTCATTCTGAAGGAGTTGTCTTTTTTAGATTATGACGAGAGAATAAGTAAACTAATTGAAGGGTTTACATATGGTGCAAAGGGGCTGAATGGTGTTACTAAGATGTTGTCACTTTCTCTTTCTCTTGTAGAGCAGTTTGCTGCTGAAGGTAAAGCTATTTCTTCTCAGGTGCGGTCCAAAATCATGGCTGATTTTGAATCATTGCCAACAGGAATTATTGGGGAATATTTTGCCAAAAGTGATGTGGGAAAAATTCTTTTCCCTGTTGCTAAAGAACTAGAAGGCTTAGCTATGAATCGTCAATTTAGAAATCATTTAGAGTCATCGCTTGAGTTACGTGGAATGCTCGGTTGCTTATTAGATTGTTGGGAAATTAACCGGAAAGAATTTAGCATTGTAGTAAGCACCTCATAACAAGGCACTTAAACGGAACAAAAACAGTGGGTTATGTTTCGCTTCGCTACACATTATAACCCACTGTTTTTGTCCGCTTAGTGCGGCGTTGAGGCTGTAGAATAACTCGCTTTTTATAAAACTTTAATAATTGAAGATTTTTAAGTTATTGTTTTAATTGGTAATTAAATTTTTAAAATGGCTGTTTTTTCTTGAAAAAGAGAAATTCTACAGCCTCGTTATGTGCTAGAGGAGTGAAGCATGAGTTATGACTTAATGGTCTTTGATCCCACGGTCGCACCAAAGGAAAGAAAAGACTTTATGAAGTGGTATGCCCAACTGCATATTCCGGCCTATCGTGAACAGCCATTCCGGCGTAACGTGAACACCAATTCTGGATTAACGTGAACAGCTTTATTCTGGTTTTAAGGTGAACACTTTTACCTTAATTTCCGGAATCGGTGTTCATCATCAACCAGAATTGTTTCAACGTATTGATTATTAAAACCTTTAACTGCCATATTGGTTCTTTTTCCATTAAGGAACCGTCATGGCTGCAAATAGGCTCACAATGCGTAAAATCAGAGAAGTTTTAAGACTGCGTTTCGAGGCAAATCTCAGCGTTCGTCAGATCAATGCCAGTACCAAAATAAGTGTTGGTGCTATTCAAAAATTACTAACAAAAGCCAACGAGTTAACCCTTTCCTGGCCATTATCTAATGAGCTGGATGATACAGAACTGGCTAGGCTGTTTTATCCCAAAGCCGATACCCAGACCGCTCGTCGGTTCCAAATACCTGACTGGCCCGAAATACATAAAGAACTCAAAGCAAAAGGAATGACTAAGCTGCTGTTATGGGAGGAGTATTGTCAGCAGTACCCAAATCGTTGTTTGAGTTATTCGCAATTCTGCGATCGCTATTTAAATTGGGCTAAAAAGCAGAAACGCTCCATGCGCCAGACCCACAAGGCGGGTGACAAATTATTTGTTGATTACGCCGGACAAACCATGTCTGTCATTTCACCGACAACAGGAGAAGTCAGAGCTGCTCAGATCTTCGTTGCTGTTCTTGGCGCATCAAACTACACCTATGCAGAAGCCACATGGAGTCAAAGCCTACCGGACTGGCTTGCCAGTCATGTGCGTACCTTCGAGTTCATTGGCGGCACCCCAGTGATGGTTGTACCGGATAATCTGCGTAGCGGGGTAAGTAAAGCGTGTCGCTATGAACCCGAGTTAAATCCAAGTTATCAGCAGTTGGCAGCCCATTATAGCGTCGCGGTCATGCCCGCTAGGCCCTACAAACCCAAAGATAAATCCAAAGCAGAGGTAGGTGTACAGATCATTGAGCGCTGGATTTTGGCTCGATTACGCCACCAGATCTTCTTCTCGTTAGCAGAGCTTAATCGCTGTATTGCCTCATTATTAACCGAGGTCAATTTAAAGCCGTTTAAACAACTGCCGGGAAATCGGTTGCAATGGTTTGAGCAATTGGACAGGCCATTACTTAAAGCACTACCGGTTCATCCATATCAATATGTCGATATTAAATCGGCCAAAGTTAATATCGATTATCATATCCAGTACGATCAGCACCTGTACTCAGTGCCGCACCACCTAGTCGGTGAAAAAGTCGAACTGCATGTCGGCGATAAGCTGGTACAGATTTATTTTAAAACACACCTGCTCGCCAGCCATGTCAGGAAGCACCATCCCGGCACAACAACCGAGCCAGGGCACATGCCAGAAAGGCATGCCAAGCACCAACAGTGGAGCCCTGGACGCCTAAAAAACTGGGCAAAGGATATAGGGCCGGAGGTGCTGCGCTGGGTATCAGATCAGCTAGAGCACAAAGAGCATCCGGAGCAGGCATACCGCGTGTGCTTGGGGCTGCTTAATTTAACACGCTCCTATCCGGCAGAACGCCTGAATAATGCCTGTGCAATCGCGAACCAGAAAGCCCTCGTAAAGCTTAAAAACATCAAAGCCATTCTGCTAAGTAATCAGGACAAATTACCCCGGGAGGAGACGGCTAAAGCCATCACTTTACCTCAAGATCATGAAAATGTTCGCGGGCCCCAAAGCTTTCATTAATAAGGATAATAATGATGATCGACCAGACTTTATCACAGCTTCGCCAACTGAAACTTAGCGGTATGGCAACAGCGCTACAAATCCAATCGGAACAGCCCGGCACCTATGAAGGACTCTCATTCAACGAACGCATTCACCTATTGGTTGAAAGCGAAAAGTTAGAGCGGGACAACCGAAAACAGCAGCGTCTGCTGCGTACTGCCAAGCTCAAACTCGCAGCCAATATACGAGATATTGACTACCAACACCCACGAGGAATTCAGCCGTCTCAGATGGCTGCGTTAACGCAGTGTGACTGGCTAAGGAAAGCACAAAACTTACTTCTCACTGGGCCGTGCGGTAGCGGTAAAACATACATCGCCTGTGCTTTAGGGCATTCAGCTTGTATGAACGGCTTCAGCGCTCGCTATTATCGTATATCACGGCTGATGCTGGAGTTAACTCAATCAAAAGCAGACGGCACTTACAGAAAGGTATTAAAAAACTTAGCTCAAACGGATCTGCTGATATTAGACGACTGGGGATTAGAGCCATTGAAAACAGCGCAACGCAATGATCTTATGGAGATAATGGATGACCGGCACGGTACTTCATCAACGATCATTATCAGCCAGTTACCGACTGAACAGTGGTATGAAATGATTGGGGATAATACGCTTGCAGACGCTATTTTAGATCGCGTAATGCACAACTCACATCGATTAAAACTCAAAGGAGAATCAATGCGAAAAAAACTAAACAGCTTGACCCATGGTGAACACTTAGGGTAAAAAAGAGAACGGGCAATACATTGAAAGTTCAGGTGTTCACGTTGAACCAGAATCAGTGTTCACCTTCGCCGGAATACGCATTGAAAAACACATTCAGCGACTTTCATACCTTATATTAGTTATATAATAGTTATAATAGTTATAATAGTTATAACATATTTCTAGCCAATACTCCTAATTTAAATTTATTTTATTTTTAAATTTTTCTTTTATAACAGTGCTTTATATTGACATCTTTGCAGTTATTTAATATAGAAGATAATTTAATTTCTACTCTAACAGAGAGTGAATCTATTTATAATTAACTCTAAATATTCACATTAAATAGCTAAATATTGAAGAGATCTAAATCTGGTTATGGTTTTCAACCGAGCCCTGCGAGAGTTGAGCAAATTTCAAAAAATTAATTTAGATCTGCTTTTCGTTGATAGCAATATATGTAAATATTTATTTCACTTTATTCATACTCTTCAACTAAGTTAATATCTACCGGTAACTTAAAATTAAGGTTTAGAATTATTTAAGATTTTTATTATGATGTTCGTAAACTAAAAAATGAAGCAATTCACTATTATTGAATCATCCTTATGATCCAATCCAATCCAATCTAATTTATTTTATTAACTACAGATGTATTGGCTAGGAGAGGTGCCCTAAAGATAGTTTAAGGTCGAAATCAGTCATTTAGTTGGTATTGAGGTTAGTGAATAAAAAACTATCTTAGGTAATCTGTCAGACGATATTAAAATATATTGGGTAGATCATATAAATATTGTCGAAAGTTGTTTTTTAATTTGAATGTATAGGTGATTTTTTAGTGAGTGATATTAAATTTTAGCATGTAAACTGGTAGTAATATTATTCAATAGGTTCGTCTCTGGTCATCAGGGGCACAGCTCGATAATGTTATTATTGCGCATGCACAACGAAGAGCATTATAATCAATGTAACAGTTTGATTTATTTGTGACATGATAAATTGTAATGATTCATTTAGCATCAATATCCTTAGTATTGAAAGAATCAATTTTATAAATAACGAGAAATAACACTTAATGAAAATTTTTGTAATTAGTGATTTACATATTGGGCCATATGCTCGTTCTAATGATTTTAGAACTCAGGGGGCAGATAAAACCAATGTTGATAACTTCATTAGTGAATTTCAAAAAGTAGTAGATAAGGAAGGCATTACTGCTGATTACTTAATTATTGCAGGCGATATTAGTAACTATGCTGAATATGAAGAGTTTGAAGTTGCAGCAAAGAGAATTCAGGAAATTGCAA
This sequence comes from Psychromonas sp. MME2, assembly GCF_040566515.1. Classification (NCBI taxonomy): domain Bacteria; kingdom Pseudomonadati; phylum Pseudomonadota; class Gammaproteobacteria; order Alteromonadales; family Psychromonadaceae; genus Psychromonas; species Psychromonas sp. MME2. Next base: position 18,173 of record NZ_JBEWXI010000012.1, read on the forward strand.
ATATACTTAACATTAGCCATAAGAAAATATTTTTTGTACCAGGTAATCATGATGCTAACTGGAAAGCAGAAGAGACTTCATTAGCGAACAAAGAACCAGAGGGGTTGGCTCGGGTCAAAAAATACGTAAACTTACAATCCAATTCTTTTTTTTCCGGACTTTTAGATAATAGTTGCTATCCGAATTACTATAAAGATCCTTATGCGTCTATTTGGGAAGATGAATTCGTTATTGTAGTTGGCATTAATTCCTCTGCCTATGACAGTTGTGATAATGAGATCCATCATGGGGAAGTCCGCCTTAGTACTTTTGAAGAAGTTCAAAAAAAATTAGATATAATGGTTCAACAAGGCACACAGAAAGTAAAAATACTCCTGACCCATCACCACCCCATTAATTATAGCGATAGAACTTTCAAAGAAAGTGATCTAAGTATGATGAAAAATTCTGAAGACTTTATTTCATTTTCTAATTCTAATGATTTTGATTTTATTGTGCACGGGCATAAACATGTTCCAAACTTTAAAATCCAAAGTAACGACATGAGCAATCCTGTTAATATTTTATGTGCTGGAAGTTTTAGCGCGATGTTAAGTGAACACCACAACGGTGTACCAAACTGTTTTCATATCATAGAAATCGAAAATTTTTGTAGTGAAGCTAAAATCCCCCGAGGACAGGTTTCTTCTTGGTCTTACTTTACTGCAAATAATTGGGGTAAATCCAAATCAGACCGAGATGGCATTTCGCACAGAGAAAACTTTGGAACCATGTTATTTCCTGCTTCATTAAAAAATAAACTATCGGAGATAATATCTAACTTATTTGAAAGTAAAGATTTTGCTCGCTCCCAGTGCATCGTTGATGCTTTTCCTGATATAAAATACTGCCCAGGTAAGTCGGTAATGCATGTACTTCAAAAATTAGCCATAGAACTACAGTTTGAGATTCAACAGGCTGACAACAACGAATTTATTTTGTGGTCTAAGGATGCACAATGAGCGAAATTGATTTTAACAGCGTATTTGATAGCTCAAATGCAAGGTACTTGAACTCCGAACAGTTAGTTAATGAGTTTATATGGACGGATTCTTTTGATAGCCTATTAATACAAAAAAACCAGATGGTCTTTGGGTCAAGAGGCTCGGGTAAAACTGCACTGATAAAAATGCTGTCACACTCAAATCTGAGTAAGTTAGGCGAGTTGCACTCGAAAGCTCTAGAATTGGTTGCAAAAAAGAGTTTCATAGCAACATATGTTCCTCTAAAAGTAGAGTGGGTAAGCACTCTAAACAATTTTGAAGATAAAAATTGTACATATTTTATGTGGAGTCTAAATTTAGCAACATGTGCATACCTACTAGATACATTAAAAAGTTGTATATTTTCTTATATTCCAGATGAGATTGAAAAGTTAAGAACGGAGAGATGGATATCTAAAGAAATATCACGTTTTTGGCTCAATGGAGATGAGAAAAATAGTTTTATTGATATCAAAAATGAATTAGAAAATATTGAGTATTTAAAAAATATTTCATTTAATAAAAGTAGTATGGGATTGGACTTGTCTGATGCGGAACAAAATATTGGATTGGCCTTTCATGCATCTTTGTTTAGACCATTTTCTATTGTTGCAAAAGCTTCTTCTAAGTACTTCGATTTGCCAAATGATAACCCATGGGTAATATGTATCGATGAAGCAGAGTTCTTAAAAAAAGAACACCATCAAATATTGAATACACATATGCGTTCAGCTTCAGATTTGACATTTAAAATTACCACAATGCCTTACAGGCATCATACGCTAGACACTAATGTTGAAGCTAATATCAATGTTGGACATGATTCTGTCATATGTTTATATAGATAAGCTTGGGACTTCTAACCAAGATACTCGAAGCGCCGACAAAAAAATAAAACTCTTTGCTGAGAAATTATTCAACAACAGACTTGCTACTTTTGATGTGCCAGGAAATTTCAGTTTTGAAAATGTTGTTGGTAAATCTCCTTTACTTGAGCCAATGTCTGAAATAATAGATGATATTGAATTACTTCGGTTAATAACTAAACACTGCTCCGAAAGCACGGTTAGTCGTGCTAATAAATTGTACAATTTAGATGATAAAACTCAATTCAACGACTCGATTGCAAGAAAACTAAGAGGTGCCTTATTGCTCAAAGAAGAGTGGGGTAAAATAGCTGGAAACAAATCTCCGACTTTATATTCAGGGGCATCACTAATAGCCCGTTGTTCAGATGGCAATCCTCGTAGATTGTTCAGGATATTTAATCACCTTCTTTCTGATATGAAACTTAATGAAAATAGTAAACTAACAATTAGTCCCAAGTCTCAAAGTAGGAAATTGATGAGCTTTTCATTCTCTGAACTAGAAGTCATTAAATTCGAGACAAAAGGAAAAGATGCTTTTGATACATTAACAAAAATTGGGAATTACCTTCGGGACAAAATGATGAATGATAAAATAGGTTCTGACATTCATCGTTCTTTTAAAATTAATGAGCACATTGAAAATAGCATATGGGAAAATATAAAAACAGCTGTCGACTTAGGGCTCCTTTATCCCAAAATTAAGAAGAGTCAAAATGTACAGATTTTATTTCCATCTAAAGAAGGGGAGTTTGATATAGCAAACTGTCTATCACCTCACTTTTACCTCCTACCTCGTACTGGGAATTCAATCTCGTTAACAACAATACTGAATAATCCAGATTACAAAAAATACCAAGAAAAAATTGGTGCTAAACAAATGGACTTTTTTGATGATGGAAATTAAATTAGAAGATATATCCAGAAATGATATTGGTTCAACTATTTACGATTTAGCTATTTTTTCTATCGGTTACGAACTTAGATGCACCCACCTGCCCAGTATTCTCAATAAAGCTAATATCAATACTAGTATCATTTTGTCATATCAAGAGAATCAAGGTTGTAAAAATAGAGCAATATCATCTAAGTTTTACAATTCAGAATGGCCTAATGCTGCATATATTGAGCAGGAGCACTCAGAGACAGAAAAGCTATATAAATATTTAGTCGATTTCACAAAAAAATGTGTCCATATAGGTGTGAAACCGAAAATATTAATCGATTACACATCAATGTCTCGTAATTGGTATTCTGCCATATTAAATTATTTTTTAAGGTTTTCTGAAATAGAGTCGGAGTTATACCTTTCATACTCAAGTGCAATATACCCGGAAGATCATGAATATTTAGATTTTGAATTAGGTGAACTAAGGGTAATACCTGGATGCGAGGGTACTTCGATAACTAAAAAGAAGAAGGCTGCAATATTTATGTTGGGATTCGATAGAGTCGGCCCACAAAGCTTTTACAACTTATTAGAGCCTGATATTAGCTACGGAGTTATTGCCTCTCCAGGAGCTAAGCCCAATTATGATGAAATAGCACTTAGTATTAATAAGCAGTTCATTGAACACCAGATAAAAGATGATAACAGGTTGATAAAACTGCCTATATCAAGTGTTTCTTTTACTTTTGAAAATCTCTGCCAGATAGTTTCCCCATTAAGAGATGAATATAACATATCCATTATTCCGTTTGGCCCTAAACCTCATATATTAGCATCGATTATAGTCGGCCTTTATTATAAAAATGTTAGCTGTATTTATTCCGAATATAAAAGAAGTAAAATCTTTAGTATCGTTGCTAGTGGTGAAGTTGTGTCCACTAAAGTAACGACGCTAAAAATTCCTCCTATGTAATTAAAAATCTTATAACGCTAGGTCAATAACGCTATATTGACCTATGAAATTTTTATTACTCACTGCCAAGGAGCAACTACCTCAATTCATACTCTAGCTATTTCTCGTATCTGTTTTCGACCAATTAAGGTACAAATTGGTGGCAAACATCACTCTGTCATAACATCCTTAATTGACTCAAATAATTCACCAACACTTATACCTAAGTGAATACAAATTTTATCTATTACTTCAATGTCAATTCTAGTTGCTGTTTCATTATAAAGTCTGTGAATTGTGTTCTTATTAACATCTATTTCTCTTGCTAATTCAGCAACTTTTATGCGTTTTTCACCCAGAATCATCGATAAGTTACATCTGATCATGTTTCTCCCGTGTGTACTTAGTACCTGCAATGGGTATTTTGTACTTGACGTGAATATAAATTGAACTATGGTACCTTCTGTGGGTATAAAGTTTCATATTTAAATCTAAAATACCTGTGGTTTATTGTGGCACATATCTATCGAACTACAAAGTGCTAGCGTCATATATTAAATATGCTGCCAGAAGGATTTCTGAACTGTCATAACCGATCATCTAATTACTATGCGAATAGAGGATATTTATCATGCTGAATGAACAATTTACGCCGTTTGTAATCTCACCATTTCAAGAAGGCCCACAAGAATGTTATTTACTAGAAAATGGCAATGAATCATTCAAAGCCATTGTGACAGATAAAATTCATTTTAAGTGTGATACGCCTTGTTTAGGCCTGATTGATTATGAAGTGCTTGATCATAAAGTGCTAATAACAGAAGTGCATTTAATCGCAACTAATGTAGATAAAATAAAATTACTATCATGGTTGCAGTCAATAGAGCTTAACTTAGTGGGTTACCTCGTCATCTTAATTAGTTTGATTACCAAGGTGAATGATAATGAGCTACGGGCGAGTGTGCTTGAAGTTATTTTTCATGAGGAATTACACCCAAGAAATATAATTGAAGAGAATGCTGAAAAAATAAAGAACCTGTACCCACCTCTAATAGTTGCAGGGCAAAAAGTGTTTTCAAAATATCAAAGTAGCCCTTGCTCTCAAATTGTTAGAGACAAGTTTTTGGTTCGATGTTTATTAAGCTTATTGATAAAAAATGAATTAATTGCTAACTCATCTAAATATTTACCAGTAAAAATATTAATAAATGAAAAATTAGCTTCGTTGCAAATTTAGCATCGATTATTGGTGGAGCCCCGCGACAGTTATGGTTTTCGCTAGAAAGTTATGTTTTATCAGTAATGATTTCTGATTTGTTATGTTAGATATTAATAACAAGACCAATCAATATCACCTAAAAAAAGCAATATAAATATTGCTTTGATATATCCAAAGTTACTTTTGTTTGTTTGTTTGTTTGTTTGTTTGTTTCCAAATTTGCATGCAGTAAATAAGAAAGGTGGTTCATAAGCTTCAAAAATTATGAAGTTTAAATTAAAAGAGATAAAAATATGGCTAGACCAATAACATTTACTTCAAACGACATTATCAAAGCAGCAAATGAACTGAACAAGTCATCAGCAAATAAAATCACTGGGACTGCATTACGAAAAATAATCGGTACGGGGCGTCCCGAAGTTATTATGCGGCATTACAATAAATTGCTAGAAGCAGGAACAATAACAGCAACCTCAACTACTACAGAAGTAACTGAAGTAGTTGAGGTTAGGGACCTTCCCAAAGAAGTGGAACAGTCATTAAATGAGGCTATGACGGCTTTAAAAAGTGTGGTTATGCATTGCAATGATATTGCGCATAACACAGTTGAAAATCGTTTAAGCGCTGCAATTGATAAAGCTAAATCAGCAGAAGTTTTAGCTGCTGAAGATGTTGAAAAATCGGAAATAGATCTTGCTGCCGCATATGATGAGATCGAACAATTGAAAGATGAGAGAATGACTGAAACAGATCAATTAAATGAAAAAATTACAACATTAATTAAAGAAAATTCAGATCTGAAAATCGAATTAAACAGTTTGAAAAAATCATATGAAGATACTCAAACAGTTAAAATGGATTTGTTGGAAAAACTAGAAATAAAAACAGAACAATACACACATGCAGAGCAAGAGTTTTTAGTGCAAAAAACACGGTCTGAAGAGGTTGATAAACAACTGCTAACGGCTCATAAAATTAATGCTGAGCATTCTAAAAAAATAGAAGATGCAACTGCACTGCATACTTCTAATACTGCTAATATTGCTAAATTAACAACACAGTTAACAGATGCAATAAAGGCTAAAGTAGATGCTAAACAAGAAGTGAAATCACAAACAGAAATTGCGAATAGTGCATTGTTAGGCGCTGCTAAATCGCATGCAGAGACGGTTAGTGCTAAAGAACAGATAACTGCATTAAAGGATAGTGAAGCTATGTTACATAAACAACTTGAACAACTGATAGCAAAGCATGCAGTGGAAGTGGAGCAAGCAAAAGTGCAGATCAATGTATTAGAAAATAATATAAAAACCGAACAAGCAAAGAAAATATGACATCTATTATTTTGCCACATTTGAATAGAACCAACTGCTGCCTCAAGTTAGGTGTAGTAGCTCAGACTTAATCTGACAGTTACCCATTTTGTAATGGTGACTGTTAGTTTAGATTTGAGCTAAATTCTTTTCTGCCCAAATCGATTTACCATCAATTAATGTTTCAAGTGGTGTTCGTCCACAACACATTTTACCTTGATGGGTACGTTCATTGTTATAGTAATTGATCCATTCGTCTAGATCTTTTTGCAGCTCCTCCAAACTGCTATACAGTTTTTTCCTAAAAGTAATTTGATAAAACTCGTTCAATATCGTCTTATGGAAGCGCTCACAGATACCATTAGTCTGCGGAGACATCGCTTTCGTTTTAGTATGATCGATATCGTTAATAGCAAGATAGAGCTGATAATCATGCTGCTCAACTCTTCCACAGTATTCAGTACCTCTGTCAGTTAAAATCCGTAGCATAGGAAGCTCATACTGCTCAAAATACGGTAATACTTTGTCGTTAAGTATATCGGCAGCTGTAATTGGGGTTTTGGTGGTATAGAGCTTGGCGAAGGCTACTTTGCTATAGGTATCAACAAAAGTCTGCTGATAAATACGACCAACACCTTTCATATTGCCGACATAAAAGGTGTCTTGAGAGCCTAAATAACCTGGATGTACCGTTTCTATCTCACCACACGCCTCATCATCATGCTTTTTCTTTTCTAGTGCTGCGACCTGTGCTTCCGTTAGAATAATGCCGTCGTTAGCGACTTTTTCTTCAAGTGCTTTTAAGCGTTTTTTGAAATTTTCAAGGTTATTCCGCAACCAAATAGAGCGAACACCACTACCGGATACAAATACACCTTGTTTGCGTAATTCATTGCTTGTACGGTGTTGGCCGTGAGCTGGTTGTTCAATGGCATACTTAATAACAGCTTGTTCTGTTGCTTCATCAACACGATTTTTAAGATTGGGTGCTCGTCTGGTTTTGTTGATCAGAGCATCAACACCACCTTCCTCCACAAGCTCTTGATAACGATAAAATGTATCTCGTGATACACCCATGACTTTACAAGCTCTAGATACGTTGCCTAATTCTTCTGCTAAATTAAGTAAACCTGCTTTGTGTTTAATGATTGGATTGTTAGTATGAAACATGAGAGTTACCTTTTGTTGTTTTGAAATAAAGATTCGACACCTTTATCAAAACGGGTAACTCAACTTTTCAAGTCGAAATGTCAATCTAGTCTGAACTAATACAAGTTAGGTGCACATGGCTAAAGTCTTATGGAGCCCCGCGACAGTTTTTAGTTAGCCGTCAATAGTCTTAGTCTTCACAATTAGATCATTCCACATATTGTATGTCTCTGCATATTTTAGGACTTCGATGATATTAATATCTGACTTCCACAAGTTTGGATTAATGTTAAATTTACTTTCAAAATGATCAAGAAAAGTATGTATTAATGAACTCAAAGATTTTTTAGAATCTAATAGTTTGTATTCACAATAAGAGATCGCAAAAACTAACGGAATAATATCGTTATTTAAACCATAAGCTTCTTTTCTTTGATATAGGTTCAAGCCCAAATCAGTTAACCAGGTATATAGAGGACCTGCATCGTGCACGAAGGGGGTTTCTGTAATATAGATGTCTTGTGCTAAAAGTAACTTTATTAGTTGGTCTTGAATTAATTTACAGGCATCTTTTAGCCTTCCCTGATTCATAATACGAATCATATTGAAGGGTCCACAATTATAATAATCTATCAGTTGTGGGAATTTAAGCGCGACTAACTTTTGTGTCGTTTCATCCGGAGCACCTTTGCCATTTTTAGCTTTATAAAGCGCGTCAGGTCTTCCCAACTCAATTTTTTTTGCTAAGTCATTTGTGTTTTTTGCTTTGGCTAAATGTGATAACTCGCAGTACCAAAGCTGAGCTTGGATCCTCTGAGTATTGGATAATTTTGGTCTACCTTGATTTTGTATTTCAGTCATATTTTATTTTCGCTAGAAAGTTATGTTTTGTCTGTAATGATTTTTGCTTTGTGATGTTAGATATTAACATTAAGAGTAATTAATATAGCCTACAAAGAAGAGGCTAAGGATAATAATATGAATAGTACTTATTTTGCATTAATGGCTGAGTTTGGCACTGGCACTGTACCTCTAGCATCGGTGTGTGAAAAATACTTTGGACTAAACGAAGCTCAAGCCCAAAGACGAGCTAGAAATCACCAGTTACCGCTCCCCATTTTCCGCGGTGCAAAAAGTCAAAAATCACCAATGCTGGTGAATATTTCTGATTTAGCGCAACATCTAGATAAAATGCGAGCTGAAGCTGAAAGTGAGTTTATTGCAGTTAATTATTAATAAATATAAGTAAAACTCGAGACACTGAATGTGATGGTAAGTGTCTCGGCTTATTCATAACTTCGCTGTTATTTCTTCAGGTCTGAGATGTGTGTATCGTTTCAGTACTACCCATGAGTCATGTAGAGTAATTAACTGAACCTCTTGTATTGAGTGACCTGCTTCAAAGCATCTACTTGTTGCTTCATGCCTTAAATCGTGGAAGTGTAAATCACTTATTTCAAGTATTTTACAGGCATCTGTGAATTTTGAACTTATCGTTGCAGGGTTGAAAGGGAAAATAAATTTATTTTTTTTATCTTGTTGTTGCATCACTTCCCATGCTGCATTGGTATATTTGAAACGTTTATGATTTCCCCGTTTTGTACGAGGGTGCTTAAGATCTCTTACTAAACCTGTTTGTGCCTGATCATCATTATCATTCCATTCTATGCGTGTTATTTCTTCCTGTCTTCTTGAAGAGTGTATGGCAAACCACATAATCTCACGCATCGGAATACTGGAATTAAGATCTTTAATTTTGAAATAGTTATCTAATTTAACAAGTTCATTTGATGTGGGTCGCCTCTCTCTAGTGTCTGAACGTGCTATTAATTTTTCATTTTTTGCAATTATGATTGCATTCTCAATGGCCTCAATCGCTAAAGGCCAATTTTTCTTTGCTTTTACGGACTTAAAAGCAACTCTCAAGTAAACCGCGTCATTATTTGCAGTTTGAGGTTTTACTCTATCAATTTCTAATCGATTCATTAAATGTGTAATAATATCTGCGCTGGTTAGCTGTATTGCGTCTAATTCGGAAATGTTAGTATTTTGGAGACGTTTTAATTCTGAGTTTTTACTTCTTCCCGCTTGCTTAATTGTGTCGAATTCTTCTTGATATACTTTTAAAACTTGCCCAACCGTAATTCCAATGTGCTTAATTCTATCGAGTTCATTCGGATTATCTAACGCTGCTTCTCTGTTACGGATCCACAGTTCAGCATTTTTCTTTTTATTAAATGTTTTGCTCTCTTGGTGTATAATCTTCCCTTTTAATTTTCGTCTTATTTTTGCCTGATATGTCACGTTACCAGATTTACCTGTGCGCTTTTGTATTGTAGCCATATCAAACTCCTTTTCTGGTGTCTCCTTGATAAATGTAGAGACACTTGTGGGACACCGTTAGGTGAAAAATACGCCAAAACGTACCAAAATGAGTATAGAACATGCAACTTAATAATGCACCAAAACATCATGATATATCAGCTCTGGCAGGTGTTTTCCCCTCTAATCGCTTCTCTATCGCACCGATGCTTGATTGGACTGATAGACATTGTCGTCATTTCCATCGAGTATTAAGTAAAAATACTTTGCTTTATACTGAAATGGTTACCACGGGGGCTATTTTGTACGGCAAGGGGAATTACTTACAGAAAGGTGATAGTGAGCATCCCGTCTGTTTACAGTTAGGTGGCTCTGCTTCTGTTGATTTGGCGCAAGCTGCGTTGGCGGGTAAAGAACAGGGTTATGATGAAATTAATTTAAATGTAGGTTGTCCATCGGATCGTGTGCAAAACGGTCGTTTTGGTGCCTGTTTAATGGCTGAACCAGATTTGGTTGGTGATGCGGTTAATGCGATGAAAGAAGCAACGGGCTTACCTGTGTCGGTTAAAACACGTATTGGTATTGATGAGCTAGACAGCTATCAATTTTTATGTGACTTTATTGCTAAAGTACAGGAAAAGGGCTGTGACACCTTCATTGTACATGCGCGTAAAGCTTGGTTAAGTGGATTAAGCCCAAAGCAAAATCGTGATGTTCCACCGCTCGATTATGAGCGTGTTTATCAACTTAAAAAGGATTTTCCTGAATTAACGATTGCGATTAATGGTGGTATTAAAACACTCGATGAATGTGAAACGCATCTTAAGTATTTAGATGGTGTGATGTTAGGGCGAGAAGTGTATGCTAATCCCTATCTATTAAGTACCGTTGATCAACGTTTATTCGCTTCACAGGAAAAAGTGTTAACACGCTTTGAAGTACTAGAAAAGATGTATCCCTATATTGAGCAACAACTCAGTAATGGGGCTAACCTCAATCATATTGCTCGCCATATGTTAGGGTTATTTCAAGGTGTTGCAGGGGCTAGGGCATGGCGTCGTCATTTAAGTGAGAATGGACATGTGCAAGGTGCCGGTATCGAGGTGATGCAAAAAGCGGCTTCGTTTATTGCCCAATAGTAATTCTAAATTTAATCATTTGCTGTTGATTGAAATTTGTTAACAATGTATGCTGATTTTGTTGATTAATTTAATTAAAACAAATCGTTACTGTGTTTGTTATGGCGATTTTATCTATTAAATAGGGGCTTCAATAGGCCATCTAAGTTAATGAAATTGTTATGATCATAGAGGGGAAGTTATGAATAAAATTAAGTTTACTGTTTGCCTGTTAAGTTCTCTGTTTCTGTTATCGGCCTGTTCAACTTCACCAGATGGGGCGAGTGACGCGCTTGTTGAAAAAGAAAAATCACAGAGAATGACCGTTGTCAGTAGTGGGCGTCCTGCAGATGTATTGCCTGCTTTTACTACGTTCACTTGGAATGAAGAGTATAACCGAGTTTTATCTGCTATTAATGATAGTAATGCCGCCGATGTGAAAGATCATATTCGTGCTGAAATAATTCGTTATTTAGGCACTAAAGGCTATCGATATGAACCAGACGCGTCGCGAGCAGATGTGGTGATTGGCTTTTTATTTGCGCTTGAGCAGGATGCAGGGGATAACCGTATCATTCAACAGTTTGGTTTGTCTCCAGGGCTTAACGATAGTGATCTTAAAGATCATCGTTATGAAAAAGGAACTTTTTTACTGGCTGTTCTAGGCCCGAATTTAACGCCTGTATACTGGCGTTCGGCGATGCAGGGCTTTGTCGATATGGATAGCGATAGAAAAGATCCACAAACAAACCGTATGCAAGCGGTATTAAGTATAATGATGGATGGTTTTCCTAAGGCGGGTCAGTAGCTCTTCCCTATAAAAGTGCGTACTTAGCGGTACGCACTTCCTATTGACCTTATAAATTTTTTACACATTTATTATCAGTGATTTTATAATCACAAGCTTGCATAAAGTCCACTAAACCTGCTTTTTCATCCTTTTTAATCACAGATAAATCCATCTCTAGGTTGGTAACACCTTCGCTGCAAAGCTGTTTTTCAACTTCCTTTATTAAATTACTCGCGATTCCACGACGACGTGTTATATCTCGCACGGTTAATAAACTCATTTGTGCTTGCTTTTCTTTGATGACCACTTGCAATGCAGCGAGGTGACGCTCATTAAACATAGCTACAAATATTTTGTTATTGCTATCATTAAGCCATGCTTGTAGTGATTCGCTTGTTAGTTGTTCTGGCAAAAGGTAGTGCTGGTAAATCTTTTTTAAATCAATAATTAATTGATCTGTTATTTGTGGAGAAAAGACAGATAAACGCATGATGAGCTTCTTTTTTGAGAGTTGATAGATATAAACTAGTTAATTGTAGCAAATTGTTGTTGTTTTTGTAAAAGTGCTAAACCTTGTGTTTCAGGAATTAACTGATTAATTGCAACAAGCGTAAAATTAGTCTCTTTATTTTGTAATAATTTTTTGTTTAGGAAGCTGAGTGTTTCAGGATAGGGGTGGGCAATGATGATGACGTTGATTGTTTGTTTACTAAGGTTAAGCGCACGTTGGAATTGTTCTTCCATGGCTTGTTCTGTTTTAATGTTATCTAAAAATACGTGGCGTCTTAGCGCTGGGACTGCGAAGGTTTCAGCTGTCTGTTGCGCAATGGTATTGACGCTCGTGCGACTATCTAAAAAAAACAGTGCACGTGATTGCAGCACTTCCATCGTCCAGATCATTGGCCGTTTAAGCTCTGTTAATCTGCTGCCCATGTGATTATTAATACCTTGCGCTTCAGGTAAGTAATCTAGAGATCGCTTCAGCTGGTTTTTAAAGTCAGATTCGGACATGTCATTCATTAATGCGCCTTTACCCAATTTATGATTGTCTTTTCTGGCCTGCATTGGAATATGAGCGAGAATAGTACGTCCTTGTTGCTGCCCCCGTCGGGCAATTTGTTGGGCGTATGTGGTATATGGAAGGATTGAAAATGAAACTTCAATAGGTAATGTGAGTACTTGAAGGTCATTTTTATTATTACCTAGGTCATCGATAATAATGGTTAATTGATGCTTATCTTGTGCAAAGGATACTTCACTTTGCACAAGATAGATAAGGCAGACAAAGATGCCTATGAGACGCACTTTATCTGCTTACCAATTGGCTTTTTTAAGCCATTGCATTGGATCTTGCGCTTTTCCTTTATGACTAATTTCAAAATAGAGGCTATTTTTATCTTGGCCCCCACTGTGTCCAGCCAATGCAATTGCATCTCCTTCAAAAACTACATCGCCTGTTCTTTGTAATAATGTTTGGTTGTAACCATATAGGGTAATGTAATTATCTCCATGATCGAGAGCGATTACCATGCCATAACCTTTAAAATAACCTGCAAAGAGAACTCGTCCAGTTGCCACTGCTCTTACTTTTTCACCTTCATTAGCGGCGATGGAAATGCCTTTCCATTTTACTTGGCTACTACGCTGACTACCAAAGCTAGAGAGGACTTTCCCTTTAATTGGCCAATTTAATTTGCCCTCTTGTTGGGTAATGCTGGAATGACTTTGCTCTTCATTTTTTACTGTTACATTTTGTTGAGCACGTGTCTTTGCGGCTGCTAACTCTTTCTCTTGACGGGCTTCACTCTCTTTTTTTAATCTTGTTTTGAGTGACTGTTCTGTATCCGTCAATTGCGCAAGAATCGCTTCTTGATAATTGAGATCCTGTTTGAGTTCTTGCAGTGCTGTTTCGCGTTGCTGACGTTGACTGAGCAATTTTTCTTGCGTTGCTTTTTGTTGTGCATGCATTTTTTCCAGTGCGGCTAATGATGCTGCTTGTTCTGTTTTATTACTATCGAGTTGCTGCAATGTAGTTTGCAATGTCTCTAAGCTATCTGAACGTGCTTTACTTAAGTAAAAATAATAGCTTTTCGCACGAATTATTTTACTTAAGTCATCTTGGTTAAGTAACAGTTTTATTAAGTCATTTTGTCCTGCCATGTAGGCACTGATCAATTGCTGTTGCAGTAACTTTTGCTGTTGTATTGTATCTTTTTGTAGTTGTTCAGTCTGTACTTTGAGCTCTTTTAAACGCTTGCCTTCCGCGAGTAATGCTTCGTTAGTTTGCTCGGCTTGTAGGGTGGCGATAGCCGTTTCTTGTTCAGACTGTGCAACAAGTTCTTCTAGCTCTAGTCTTTTTTTAGTTTGCTCTGCTGTACTTAATTTACTCTTTTTGATCTGCTTTTGCAGTGTTGAAAGATCGTTAGCAGCAAGGCTATTCTGTAATGGAAGGGTAAAAAGAGATAGCAATAAAAATATATTTATTATCAGTGTCTTAATGTCTATTTTTTTGCAAACATCCATGCTTTTCATCAATTTCCTACACTTTTGAAGAGAATAATAGTATTTAGAAATTTTACCCATTTTATTGGTATATGTTGAGTAAAATAACTAAATACTGAGTGTTGAATCTTATTTTAATGTAATAAGAGGGGTACCTGTCATTTCAGCAGGGATATCAATGTTCATTAATTGTAACATTGTTGGTGCAATATCACACAAGCGTCCATCTTTACTGTTGATTTCTGCATCGCGACCCACGTAGATGAAAGGAACTGGCAAGTTAGTATGAGCTGTATGTGGTTGTCCTGTGATTGGATCAACCATCTCTTCTGCATTACCATGGTCAGCAGTGATTAGACATTCACCACCGACTTCTTTTAATGCATCAACAACTTGACCAATGCAGCTATCAACTGCTTCACAAGCTTTAACTGCTGCTTCATAAACGCCCGTGTGTCCAACCATATCACCATTTGGATAGTTACAGATAATCACATCATATTTTTCACTCTTAATTGCTGCAACTAATTTTTCTGTAAGTTCTGCTGAGCTCATTTCTGGTTGTAAATCATAAGTGGCAACTGCTGGTGATTTTATTAGCGTACGATCTTCGCCTACAAATTCATCTTCAACACCACCGTTAAAGAAGAAAGTGACGTGTGCATATTTTTCTGTTTCAGAAATACGTAGTTGCGTTTTGTCATGTTTAGATAACCATTCACCGAGTGTATTCACTAGATCTTCACTTGGGTATGCAGCGGGTGCTGTAATATCTGCTGCAAATTCAGTTAATGTAACAAAATTGATGTTTGGCGTTACTTCACGGGTAAAGCCTGTGAACTCTTTCGCAGTGAAGGCATAAGTCAATTCACGAGCACGATCGGCACGGAAATTTAAAAATAGTACTGCATCACCATCTTGGATCGGTGCTTTTTCCCCAATCACGGTTGCTTTCACAAATTCGTCATTTTCATCACGACCATAGGCCGCTTCTAAACCTTCAATAGCTGTGTTAGCGCTATATTGTGCTTTTGCTTGTGTTAATAAATCGTAGGCTTCAGTAACGCGCTCCCAACGATTGTCTCTGTCCATTGCAAAGTAACGACCAACTAAGGTTGCAGTGCGACCCGCTCCTAATTTAGCATATTTAGCTTCAAATCTTGCTAATGTATGTTCCGCGCTTCTTGGTGGCGTATCACGGCCATCTAAAAAGGCGTGTACAAGAATTTCTTTAGCACCACGTCGTGCTGCTAATTCAATGGCCGCTTCAATATGGTCGTCATGGCTGTGAACACCACCAGGAGAAGCAAGACCCATAATATGTACAGCTTTGCCAGCTGCTACCGCTTTATCAACGGCTTCTACAAATACTGGATTTTCAAAAAAGTCACCATCTAAAATAGATTTAGTTACTTTAGTTAAATTTTGGTAAACCGTACGTCCTGCCCCGATATTGGTATGGCCAACTTCTGAGTTACCCATTTGCCCCGTTGGTAAGCCTACGTCCATACCCGATGCTGAAATATGCGCATTTGCATAATCTTGACATAGTTTATCTAATACGGGTGTATTTGCATTTGCAACAGCATTGTCCGCTGTCAGTGGATCGCGGTAACCCCACCCATCAAGAATCAATAGTACGAGTGGTTTTTTAGCAGTAGTCATAGGAACCTCTATGGTTATTAAGTTAATATAAATTGATGAGCTGATTTTACAACATTCATCGGTATTGTCACTGAAAAAGCCCATGGATAGCTGAATTGAGTATAAAAAACAGTCAATTTCGCTGTTTTATAAGGGGTGATAAAAGTGTTTGTCTTTTATTATCTGTATCACAAGGTATACTCAGTACAAAATTTTCCTTTACCCTACAGAGATGAATAAAAATTATGCAAGAATTTATACAGTTTCTTTCTAATAATCCGATGCTATCAATTACCTGGATTGTGATTGCTGGCATGTTGGTACATAGTGTTGTAAAAGCTAAGATATCTGGGTTTAAGCCGTTATCGTCACAGGATGCTATTTTGCTCATAAATAAACAAGATGCCATTGTTGTTGATGTTCGTGCAGTCGATGAGTATAAAAAAGGGCATATTGTCGATGCAAAAAATATAACTCTGTCACAAATTGAGCAAGGAAATTTCACAGAGATTGAAAATAAGAAAGAGACCCCCATTATATTAGTCTGTGAAAGTGGTGCGCGTTCAAGTAGTGCCGCTAATAAATTGGCAAAAGGGTTTTACGCAGGTATATAATTTGACAACCGGTATGAGTGGCTGGGCTGCTGCTAATTTACCAACGACAACGAAGAGATAAATATGGCAACGGTAATTATTTATACAACCGCTTGGTGTCCTTATTGTATCAAAGCTAAAAAGTTATTGGATGATAAGCAAATTGAGTACACTGAGATTAATGTATCTGAATCTGATGCGCGTGCGAAGATGGTTGCATTAACGGGTGGTCGAACCGTGCCGCAGTTGTTGATTAATGGTCAGTCAACGGGTGGTTGTGATGAATTATATGCATTAGAACGTAGTGGTAAGCTTGATGAGTTACTGCAAAAATCATAACAAAATAAGATGGCTATATTTTGTTGTTTAATGATACTTCTTTAAACAATGGAAGCAGTTAGCAGATAAAATATTACATAACTTAAAATAAGGGAACAGAATGTCAGAACAACAAGCTCCACAACAGATCGAATTTAACATCCAACGTGTATATGTAAAAGATATCTCTTTTGAATGTCCAAATTCTCCACTGGTTTTCAAAAAAGAGTGGGCGCCAGAAGTTTCAATGGATATTGATACAAAAGCGATAAAATTAGAAGAAAATGTCTATGAAGTTGTTTTAATATTAACGACAACGGCTAAAGTCGGTGAAGACGTTGCATTTTTGTGTGAAGTTCAACAAGCAGGTATTTTCTCTGTTGGTGCTTTAGAAGGAATGCAGTTAGCACATTGTTTAAATGCTTTCTGTCCAAATATTCTATTCCCATATGCGCGTGAAGCTGTCTCTAACTTAGTATCTCGTGGTACTTTCCCGCAGTTAAACTTAGCGCCAGTTAACTTTGATGCACTTTTCCAGCAAGCGATTGCAAGTAAGCAAGCTGAAGCGCAAAAAGAAGCTGAAGCGGTACAATTAGACTCTTAGTCTATACAATTAAGTAGGTATTTAAATGGCAGATAAAGCAGCCATTACAGTCTTAGGGGCAGGATCTTACGGTTCTGCCCTTGCTGTATCCTTGGCACGAAATGGGCACTCCGTATTAATTTGGGGGCATGAAGCAGACCATATTGAACGTTTGCAACGGGATCGTGAAAATAAAGAATTTTTACCTGATATTGCTTTTCCTGAATTACTTAAACCTGAAGTCGATTTAGCGACTTGCTTGGCTTCAACGCGTAATATTTTGTTGGTTGTACCCAGTCATGTTTTTGCGCTGGTGCTAAAGCAGTTAAAGCCATTTTTACGTGCCGATCATCGCATCGCATGGGCAACTAAAGGGTTAGAAGCGGAAACCGGACGGCTATTGCAAGAGGTTGCCGTTGATATTCTCGGAAAAAATTATCCTTTGGCGGTTATTTCTGGGCCAACCTTTGCTATGGAGGTGGCGAAGGGATTACCAACAGCCGTTGCTGTAGCGGGAAGCGAACCGCAGTTCACACAAGATATTGCTGATTTATTTCATAACAAGAGTAACTTTCGAACCTATCTCTCCGATGATTTTACAGCCGTACAATTAGGTGGTGCGGTGAAAAACGTTATTGCGATAGGTGCTGGGCTGGCTGATGGCTTGGGTTTTGGTGCTAACGCACGTACAGCACTGATCACGCGCGGGTTGGTTGAATTAACTCGTCTAGGTGCGGCACTTGGAGCGAAAGAGTCATCCTTCATGGGAATGGCTGGGTTGGGCGATTTAGTGCTAACCTGCACAGATAATCAATCGCGTAATCGTCGTTTTGGACTCGCTTTAGGGCAAGGGAAAGGGATTGATCAAGCGCAAATTGAGATTGGTCAAGTCGTTGAAGGTTATCGAAATACCGAAGAAGTATTTAATTTAGCGAAACGTGTTGGTATTGAAATGCCAATTTGTGAGCAAATTTATTATGTGCTTTACCAAGGTAAAGCGGTAAAAGAAGCTGCCATGGCGTTATTATCTCGTAGTAAAAAAGGCGAATAGTCGCAATATAATTAACCTGTTTAATGCTAATCTATCCACTCTTTATTTGCCTGCAAGATTACCTTCAGTTGATGAAACGAGATACAGGTATCTCGTTTTTATCCAATTGACATTGATGGCTATTGCACTGCGTTCATTAAGACTCTTGTAAAATATTTAGCATACGGCGAAGAGGCTCTGCCGCTCCCCATAATAGCTGATCACCAACGGTGAATGCGCTGATATATTCAGGACCCATGCTAAGTTTGCGAATGCGTCCTACAGGAATACTTAGTGTACCCGTCACTTTTGCAGGAGATAATTCTTTAACCGTTATTTCACGCTCATTTGGAATCACTTTAACCCACTCATTATGGGAGGCTAAAATTGATTCAATTTCAGCTACTGAAATATCTTTTTTCAGTTTAATTGTGATTGCTTGGCTATGACAGCGCATTGCACCAATGCGTACGCATAATCCGTCAACGGGAATCTGTTTATCGCTGCTGCCAAGAATTTTGTTTGCTTCAACCTGTGCTTTCCACTCTTCCTTGCTCTGTCCTGAAGGCATTGGCACATCAATCCATGGGATCAAACTACCCGCTAAAGGTGCACCGAAACATGCCGTAGGTAATGCATCACTACGAATAAATTCAGCAACTTGTTGGTCTATCTCTAAAATGGCAGAAGCTGGATCTGCTAGTTTGTCAGCGACTGCACCTTCGATAGCGCCCATTTGGCTAATCAGCTCACGCATATTACGCGCACCCGCACCAGAAGCCGCTTGATAGGTTTGTGGTGAAACCCATTCAATTAAATCGGCTTCGAATAAGCCGCCCAGTGCTAATAGCATTAGGGAAACGGTGCAATTACCACCAACATAAGTTTTAACACCACTTGCTAGCCCTTTTTGAATGACGTCTTTATTGACTGGATCTAATACGATAATGCTGTCATCTTTCATGCGCAGGGATGATGCTGCGTCAATCCAGTAGCCATTCCAGCCAGTTGCGCGTAGTTTTGCGTATACTTCATTGGTGTAATCGCCACCTTGACAGGTTAGGATAACATCCATTTTTGCAAGTTCATCGATTGCGAAAGCATCTTTTAACGTTTCTGTGGCTTTGCCAATTTCTGGGGCCGCTAAACCGACTTGTGAGGTGGTAAAAAACGTAGGTTCAATGGTTGCAAAATCATTTTCATCACGCATTCTTTGCATAAGTACAGAGCCAACCATACCGCGCCAACCAACTAAACCAACTTTTTTCATGAGTCAACATTCCTTAAATTTAAAAATCACAATGAGTATTCGGTTAATCTATAACCGAATAGCAAATTTATCATTATCAGCTTTGTTATGGCTAGTTTTTTGACTGATCTAGATGAATAAATATGTAAAAAAATAGGTTTATTATGTAAATAAGCCTATTTTTCACAATATTTAGCTAGGATTAGTGGTTAATCGTAAATAGTCGGAGTCGGGATGCGTTTGTGTTGAGTGCGTA
The DNA here is from genome assembly GCF_040566515.1 of Psychromonas sp. MME2. Lineage (NCBI taxonomy): Bacteria > Pseudomonadati > Pseudomonadota > Gammaproteobacteria > Alteromonadales > Psychromonadaceae > Psychromonas > Psychromonas sp. MME2. The sequence continues at coordinate 37,988 of NZ_JBEWXI010000012.1, forward strand.
GGTAAATGGCGATTAATTTTTCTTCTACTTCCGGTGCAACCTGCTTGCCTTCAAGAAAATCATCAATTTGATTGTAAGTCATGCCTAAGGCAATTTCGTCTTGCAGTTGTGGCTGCTGTTCTTCTAAATCTGCCGTTGGTGCCTTTTCCACTAACACTGCAGGGGCTCCAAGATGTTTAGCAAGAGCCCGCACTTGACGTTTATTGAGACCAAATAAAGGGGCTAAGTCACAGGCACCATCACCATGCTTGGTATAAAAACCGGTAATATTTTCAGCACTATGGTCGGTGCCAACCACTAAACCATTAGTTAAACCTGCAATTTCATATTGGCTAATCATACGCATGCGTGCTTTGACATTACCTTTAACAAAATCAAGTTTATTACTTTCAGGTAATTGGATCCCGCTGTTTTGTAATGCGCTGGTGGTACTTGTATGGATGCCATCCACACCGGTTTGTATATTGACCGTAACACATTTTGAAGGGTGGATAAATTGCACGGCGAGTTGTGCTTCATCTTCATCCTGTTGTACAGAATAGGGAAGACGAACGGCAATAAATTGATACGCTGTTGTTGCTTCTTCGATATTAAGCTGGTCAACGGCTAGTTGGCATAAACGCCCGGCGGTGCTTGAATCAACGCCACCGCTAATGCCTAAAACTAAACTTTTACAAAAGCTCTCTTTGAGTTTATTTTTTATAAAGTCAATACGTCGGTTGATCTCTTCTTCAACATCGATGCTAGCTAGTACACGCATCTCTTCTAATATTATTTTTTTCATTGAAATAGCCTGTATGGGGATTTGTAGTTAATTATTATGCAAAAAGAAATACATTTTTTATAGTGAAAATAGAGAATAAATTAATTAGTTTAGTTATGTTTATAAAAACAACGTGTTGTTTGCTGATAAACTCCGTTAAAATATCCTTTTCATCATTTTATTTATAAGGTCGAAATTATGTCTTTAAGTGTTGTCATTCTTGCCGCAGGTAAAGGAACACGTATGTGTTCTGCTCTTCCAAAAGTTCTTCATAAAATAGCTGATAAGGCCATGGTGCAACACGTTATTGATACCGTTAAAGGAGTCGGTGCGGACAATGTTCACCTCATTTATGGTCATGGTGGTGAGCAGATGCAAGCGACGATACTCGATACTCGATTAAATTGGATAAAACAGAGTGAGCAACTAGGTACCGGTCACGCCATGCAGATTGCACAACCGCACTTTAGAGATGATGAAAAGATATTGATGGTTTATGGCGATGTACCTTTACTATCAACACAGACATTACAACGTTTAATTGCCGCACAACCTGAGAATGGTATTGGTTTGTTAACGGTTGAATTAGATGATCCTACTGGATATGGTCGTATAGAACGAGTAAATGGTGCGGTTGTCGGTATTGTTGAGCAAAAAGATGCAACGATAGAACAACGTAATATCAATGAGGTCAATACGGGGATTTTAGTTGCTAACGCCCGTGATTTAGGCCGTTGGCTACCTGCACTAAGTAACGATAATGCCGCTGGTGAATATTATATTACTGATATTATTGCCATGGCCCACCGTGAAGGGCGCAGTATCTGTGCGGTGCATCCTGATAATGCCGTTGAAGTTGAAGGGGTTAATACCCGTCTACAGTTAGCGAATCTCGAACGTGCTTATCAGCGTCAAAAAGCCAATGAACTATTATTATCCGGCGTGATGTTACGTGATCCAAACCGTTTTGATTTACGTGGTGAGTTAACCTGTGGCCAAGATGTTGAAATTGATATCAATGTGATTATAAAAGGCAAAGTGACACTCGGTAATGGCGTGGTGATTGGTGCGAACTGTATCTTAATTGATGCTGTCATTGAAGATAATGCCGTGATTGATGCTAATTCCATCATTGAATCTAGCCACGTTGGTGAATCTGCAACTATTGGTCCCTTTGCCCGTATTCGCCCTGATAGCGTTATTAAAAAAGAGGTGCATATTGGTAACTTTGTGGAGGTAAAAAAATCGACACTCGGTAATGGCACTAAATGTGGCCACTTAAGTTATATTGGTGATAGTACCTTAGGTGAAAGAGTGAATGTGGGGGCTGGCACTATTACTTGTAACTATGATGGTGCAAATAAATTCCACACCCATATTGGCGATGATGTGTTTATTGGTTCTGATTGCCAATTAATCGCGCCTGTGACTGTTGGTAATGGCGCTACAACAGCCGCTGGTTCAACCATTGTTAATGATGTTCCCGATGATGCGCTCGCAGTTTCTCGTGGTAGACAGAGAAATATCAGTGGTTGGCAGCGTCCGGTAAAATTAAAATAATAGCAATAAAAAAGGGTGCTCAATGCACCCTTAATATTAAAAGTTATGAATTAACTTATTCTTTTCTAATTTTTAATTGACGTTTGCAAACAAAAACATTTTCAAGATGCTTTAAGGTTGCGTTAGGCATTCCTTTCGGCAATTCAATCGTTGAATAATCATTATTTAATTTAATATCACCAATGAAACGGCTATTAATATCGGCTTCATTAGCGATTGCACCAACAATATTTTTAACTTGCACGCCATGACTACGACCAACATCAATACGGTAAGTCTCTAATTCAACATCCGTTGGACGACCTCGACCACGCGGCGTATCGCCACTTTCATTTCTATCGCGGCCTCTAGGGCCACGGTCACGACCTGGGCGCTCAGAGCGTTCACGATGACCTCGAGGTGCTCGGTCATTATGGTCAGGACGAGGCTCTACAAATTTTTCTTCAACAGGTTGAAGTGGTTTGTCTTTTTGTGCGAGATAAAGCAGGGCTGCAACTAAATCTAACTCTTCGAGCTCACTGTTATTTTCGATTTGCTCGAATAATGTACGGTAGAAAGAGAGGTCTTCGCTTTCACAGACTGCTGCAACTTGTGCTTCAAAGTTGGCAATACGCGTTTTTGTCACTTCATCATGTGTTGGTAAATCCATGATGGTGATTTTTTGACGAGTAGCACGTTCAATTGCTTGTAATAGTCGACGTTCACGAGGTGCTGCAAATAGTATCGCTTTACCTTTACGTCCAGCACGGCCTGTACGACCGATACGGTGAACATAAGACTCAGTATCCGTTGGAATGTCATAGTTTACAACAAGGCTTAAACGTTCAACATCAAGGCCTCGAGCAGCTACATCTGTAGCAACAAGTATATCTAAACTGCCAGATTTTAAACGAGCAATAGTGCGTTCTCGTACTTGTTGGTTCATGTCGCCGTTTAGTGCTGCACTGCGGTAACCGCGCGCTTCTAAACGTTCAGCTAATTCAACTGTTGCTGTTTTGGTACGGGCGAAGATGATAACACCATCAAAATCTTCCGTTTCCAACATACGTGTTAATGCATCTAGTTTGTTCACGCCGCGTACAATCCAACATTTTTGTTCGATGTTTTCAACGGTTGATGTTTTTGCTTGAATCTTAACTTCAGTTGGGCTGTTCATGTAACGTTTAGTAATACGTTTGATTTGGTCGGGCATAGTTGCTGAGAAAAGTGCCGTTTGACGTTTTTCAGGCATCTCTTTCATAATGGTTTCGACATCATCAATGAAGCCCATACGTAACATTTCATCCGCTTCATCAAGCACTAGTGTGGTTAATTTAGAGAGATCTAAGGTTTTGCGTTTAAGGTGATCCATGATACGACCGGGTGTACCAACAACAACCTGAGGACCACGTTTTAATTGATTAAATTGAATGTTGTAACTTTGACCACCATAAATAGGCATAACATGAAAACCGCGTAAATGACGAGCATAAGTTTGAAATGCTTCTGATACTTGGATTGCAAGTTCTCGTGTAGGTGCAAGTACTAATACTTGAGGGTAATTTGCACTGACATCTATATTCGCTAATAAAGGGAGTGCAAATGCGGCCGTTTTACCGGTACCTGTTTGCGCAAGGCCTAATACGTCTTCACCTTTTAAAAGGTGTGGAATACATTGTGCTTGAATAGGTGAAGGTGTTTCATAGCCTAATTCAGTAACAATATTAATCAATGCTTCTGGTAGCTTTAAATCTTTAAAGGTAATTGATAGTTCTTTTTGTTCTGTGTTTGTTGACTCTGACATAGTGGCCTCATGAGTTCAGTTTAAATCCATATTTATCTCGTGGATAAATATACTAAATTCAGCCTATACCTACGTCACATCAATCATTTCATTAGTTGAAATCATCTATTAATTCTCGCGTTATTAACCGCGTAAGTAGGTAAATCTGAAAATTTTGCATCGTTGAAAGGAAAGCCTTTTACGAGGGTGGCATATACTACTTTATTTGCTTACAAAACACCCGTGTTATTTGACCTACTACTCATAATAATAAAAAAATAGCTTTTTTACTTGGTTTATTTTAGAAAACACTTGTCAATGCCCTGCTATTGTGGGTTGTTAGAGTCATTGTTATTTAGCCTAGTAATGTATTTTTTTGGGGGCTGAGTTTTTTCATCGATTTACGTTGTTTCGCTTGATTCTCTATGACTTGTTTTTCAAGTTGTTGATTTTTAGGTGTTGTTTTTCCGTTGTCGGGGGCGTAGGGTGTGGGAGGGAGACTAAAAGAGTAACTCGCATTAAGGTAGCTATAGGGTAGTCAATACACTTTATCGTTAAATAGAAGGAATGCCACAGTGGTCAACAAGCAGACAGTATTGCAAGTTTGGATACACATGCCAACCAATTTTACTCGTCGTTTAGGCGTGCTAAGTAAAGATAATAATCCTTGGCACAGTGCTTTTTTAAAACAGTTAGCCTTAGCTAAATCTCTCGGAATTGATGCGGTTATCGTACCTATTAGCTGGCGTGTTATTGAACCCTATGGCCCTAACTGTGCCGATTTAAAGAGTAGTTGGGCGAGTTATCGAGAGGTTTTCAATACTTGCATAGATCATGGTTTGAAAGTGATCCCTGAATTTCACTCTGCAGCGACAGGTTTAAAAGATAATAGTCAGTTAAATTTATTACCCGATTGGTTATGGGGCACTTTAGGTGGCAAATTAGCCGGTGATGATGCGCAAAGTATTAAGTATATAGATAGTTATGGACAAGATAGTTTTGCTGCTATTTCCCTGTGGCAAGATGAAATGTTTCTTCCTTATTTTGAACAGCTACTTGCTGGCTTTGAAAAAAACTTTTCTGATTTGGCGGATCATATTCCCCATGTCAATTTAGGTGCAGGACCTGAAGGAGAGCTGCGTTATCCTTTTCTCGGGTTGCACAGCGAAGGGCCTGATTTTTTGCAGTTACCCTGTTTTAGTCGAAAAGCGAAATTAGACTTTAAGACCTTTATTTCAGAGCAAGCCTCTACTGATAAGTTACTGCAAGATACCTCTTTTTATGAGCAGTTAATGCGTGATGATTTTTTTGATTTACAGTTAAATTATTTGCAACAACTAGCGCATAGCGAAACGCCTAATAATCCTGCATTTATCTATTTCACTCGCTGGTATCATCAATCTCTTATGGACCATGGGCAACGTTTGCTCGCTTTAGCCGATGGCGTATTTAGTCAGAAGTGGCAATCGACTACATTGGGACTAAGACTGGCTCTTAATTTGCCCGATCTTAAAAATAGCCCCGATCTCGCTGAGGTTGTATCTGGATTGTCCTCAGAGCTTAATGCTAACCACGTTATGCAGAAAAATAATTGGCAACAAAGTTTTTCGCGTTTACTTGATGGTGCTTGGAAATCCCGTGTGCGTCTGTTTGTCTCTGGAATAAAGGAGTCAGAGCAAAAAAATTATCAGTCATTGCTATCGGTTGCTCAAGATTTGAATGTTAAATTACTTATTGAGAATAGTGAACAGGTTAAATTGCAACAGCACAGCGAATGGGACAAATTATTAGAAAGTGTCATGCAAGAGAAAACTTTCTGTGGGTGGAGCTTACGTGACTTAGGTATGCTTAGTAATGATGCCGGGATTGGTTATGCTCGATTGTCTCAAATTGGTAAGTTAAAATATGGTCAAGGTCAGTATCAAGGTGTCGCGCGTAAATCGTTTCGTGTCATGGCGCCACTACACCTCAAGGTGGCTAACCAGAAGCAACTATTAGATGAAGAGAATTGGTTGCTTTTTGAACAGCAATTACGAGTGCTTAGAGATGCCGGGGTCGATGCGGTCTCGACTGATTTATGGTGGGGATTAATAGAAGGACGACACCCCGGTTGTTTTGACTGGAGTTATTACGATCGCCTTGTTGAGGTGTTAGAAGCAAATAATATGCACTGGGTGCCGATTCTCTCTTTCCATCAAGCAGGAGGAAACGTCAATGATGATTTCAATCAAACCATTCCTTTATGGCTTTGGGGGAAATTATTAGAGCAGCATCAAGAGATTGAATCTGTTCGGGACTTGCAATATGTGAGTGAAACAGGTGATGCATCAATGGAGTATGTTTCTCTCTGGGCTGATCCCTATGTGTTACCCTATTATTTAGCATTTGTTAAAGCGTTTCGTGACCACTTTCGTACTAAAGTTCATTTAATTGATGAGATAAATATTAGTATGGGACCAGCAGGAGAATTACGCTATCCAAGCTATAACGCGCACGATTGGGGCGATTACCCTAATCGCGGTACACTGCAGTGTTACAGCCCACTTGCTCAGAGAGATTGGAATCTCTATTTACGCAAGAAATACCATTCAATAGGGGCATTTAATGCAACCTTTGGCACGCAATTTAATGATTTTGATGAAATCAGTATGCCTAGCGCCGATAGTTTATTTGAACATAAGAAATACATCTATAGTGCATGGGGGAGAGAGTTATTAACGTGGTATAACGATCGATTAGTACAACATGGACGAGATGTACTTGAAGGTGTTCTTATGTTGTTTTCTGATAGTGATTATATTAATGCCCCAATCGGGATAAAAATCCCCGGTATTCACTGGGAAATTAGTGATCCTAAAATGCCACGTGCCGCGGAAATATCAGCTGGCTTGATTCGTGTTCATCCTAATTTAAGCAAGTTAAATTCTGGGGAATATGTACAGCTACTTAAGGGGATTATACCAGCGCAACATTTGTCTCGGGTCGTGGTTCACTTCACTTGTTTAGAAATGGTTAATAAGGATCACGAAGGTTACTCTCGAGCCGAAGATCTCGTTAACTGGATGGCTGATGCAGCCTATGAAGTTGGCGTTGAATTGATGGGAGAAAATGCCTTAGCTGGTGAGTTGTATGGTAAGCAAGGCTGGCAACAGATGGAAAGAGCGTTAACTCGCACGCCAGGTTATGGTGGTATTACTTTATTGCGTATGCAGAATTTCTTTGATGACAGTAAGTTACCTTTAGCTGAACTTAAATCGTTAGTGAATCGTTCTATTTGAAATAGATAAAAGAGAGGATGGCATCGCCATCCTCTCTTTTTACTTTAAGTAAGGGTGAGATTGCGTTATTTATAAAAAGAGTGATCACCTTGCTGGTGCTCAGTGATATCTCGTACAGCATGAAGCTCACCAGAAAACTCTTCTAGTAACTCTTTTTCGATGCCTTCTTTGAGTGTTAAATCCACTTGGGAGCAACCGTTACAACCGCCTCCAAACTCAATGATAGCGACCTTATCTTCTGTTATTTCAATTAGTTTAATAAATCCACCGTGACTTGATAGCTGTGGATTTATTTGCACTTGAATGACATATTCGACACGATCTAACAGTGGTGCATCATCTTTAACACGACGCATTTTGGCATTCGGTGCTTTTAATGTTAGTTGTGTACCTGCCTCCTCTTCAACAAGATCGATAAAAGCTTCTTCTAAAAAAGGTAAGCTTACATCATCGACTAATGCATCAAAGTCTGCGAAGTTTAAGCGTGTATCGCTTCCTTCCACTGCTTCTGGTGGGCAGTAAGAAACACCACATTCAGCTTTTGGGGTACCAGGGTTGATAACAAAAATGCGTATATTTGTGCCTTCTTTTTGTTGTTCAAGTAATTTTTTAAAGTGCGCCTGTGCAACTGGGGTGATTTCAATCATTATTCAACCTTAACCTTGAGTGATTTACTCGGACATTATAACTGTGTTCAATATCAAGAATCAAAGAAAAGAGTGAAATTATTATTTATAGTCATTTTTTGCGTAACGCCGGGGTATCTAAGCGGTATCTGTACGGCTGATGCAAAATACCGTAATCGAAGCAACGCCTGCTTTTAGCAAAGATTGACAAAGACTATTAATAGTTGCGCCTGTTGTGACAACATCATCAATAATGGCGATATGTTTATTTTGCAAATGAACATTATCATGGATGTGAAATGCGCCATGTAAATTTTTTTTTCGTTTGTTAATGGAAAGGTTTTCCTGTGGAAGCGTTTCTTTATGACGTTGTATGGCATCTTTAAGGACGGGAATAGATAGCTGCTTAGCAACCGCTTCTGCAATTAAAGCCGCTTGGTTAAATCCACGTTGTCGCAATTTTTTATGGTGCAATGGGACTGCTATCAAGTATTCAATGCTTTTTATCTGTTGTGCATTGAGGTTTTCTAGGATAGATAAACTTAACAGCTCTCCTAACGCCTCTGCAATGATTAATTTCTTGCCATATTTCAGCTCTTTTATGAGAGATGAATAGGGCGTTGTATAGCTTGCTAGTGCGTGTAATTTGGTAAAATAGTGCTGTTGTTGGATACAATCGCCGCAGAAATGCTGGGGATACCGGTAAGCTTAACCCACAGTGTTGGCAACAGGTTCGTTGCTGCAATAGTGAACTCTTGCAATCCTTGCAAATAAGTTTGTTGTCACTTGCTAATTGACAAATTAAACATTGCGCAGGAATAAACTGCTCAAGTAAATGTAATAATTTATGTTTTAATTGCGTATAAATTGAATTCAACACTTTTTTATCACCTTAATAAGGGGGCTGTGTGAGTATAGAACAAACTGTTTATTGTCGTGTTGTCGGTGAGGGAGATGATTTAGTCCTATTGCATGGTTGGGGGGTAAATTCTCTTGTTTGGGAGCCTGTCATCGCGACATTAAGTCGTCATTTTCGACTGCACCTAATCGATTTACCCGGTTTTGGGCAAAGCCAGTGTATGGAAAAATATAGCTTAACTGCGATTGTTGAACGTATTTTGTTACATGTGCCAGAGAGAGCGAATTGGTGTGGGTGGTCACTTGGCGGCTTAATAGCCACCTATGCAAGTTATGCTCATCCTCAGAGAGTAAAAAAAATAATTCAAGTTTGCAGTTCGCCGAAGTTTGTTGAAGATGCAAATTGGTCTGGTGTGGATAGGGGTGTTTTTGAAAGTTTTCAATCTAGTTTGCAAAAAAACAGCAGTAAAACGTTGTCCCGTTTTATTGCCATTCAAGCGATGGGCTGTGCAACAGCACGTCAAGATACGCTTTTTTTGAAAAAACTATTAATAGATAATTGGCAGAGTGATGAAAACGCGCTATCTGCAGGGTTGGTATTACTCGAAGAAACTGATTTACGAGTGCAATTTAGTCAAATTAAAATACCTTGTTTATCCATTTTTGGCCAATTTGATAGTTTATTGCCGCAGTCAGCGCATCTCAATATCCATCAATTATTACCTAATTCAGTTCAGCAAGTATTTGAAAATTCAGCTCATGCTCCATTTGTTAGTGAGGATGAAAAATTTTCAGAGAGTATAATTGCATTTTTAAGTGATTAAATATTAATCAATATCTGTATTTGTGTTAATATGGTGCCATACTTTGTATTAGTTCTTTCTCTTTTAAACAATATGATGGTGTTTTATGGATGTTCGCTCTGCTTATAATTCAGGTCTAACTGGCTTTCAAGATGCTTCTGCTAAGTTGAGCAACGCAAGTTCTCGAATTGCCCAAGCGGGCGCTGCAGGAAATAGTGTCAATGAAAATCAGCAGGCTACGGAGATTAATTCTTCACCTGCTGAGCGAGCACCCATATCTTTGACGACAGAGTTAGTGAACTTGAAAGTGGCTGAGTATCAGGCCAAAGCATCGGCAAAAGTCATTAGTAGTGCCGATGAGGTTATGGGCACCTTAATTAATACGAGTGTTTAAGGTTACGTAAATGGCTAATATCAATGCGCAACTGCCTCAAGCCGCGACGATATCATTTCACCCAGCAACGGAAAGCTTACAACGTGAAAATTTAACTAGGCCGATTATTCCTAAAACGGAAGTGACCAGTGCTTATCAAAAAATGCGTGATGAGCAGGAGCGTAACAACCAGTTTTCAACTCAATCACGTACACTCTTTCAAGATCAAAAAAATCAAAATACCCAACACTCTTCGCAACAGGAATCATCACAACAAAATACCTCTCTACAGCATAAGCGAGCACTTTTCTTTGCGCGTAAAGGGGTGTTATGTCAATCTGAAAAAGGTGATGTAAGTGCATATGAAATAAAAGATTTCACTGCCGTTATTTCGGTTATTCAAGCGCGTTACCGTTGTGCTGTTAACCCGTTACCTGAACCCGTGGTAGATGACCTCGTCTAGTACAACTTGCAATATATAACTATGAGACTTCAAGATGCAAAGTCAGCAAGAACAAGTGTACCGAAATGTGATTTTTTCCTTGCCCTACGGGGGGGATTCACTTTTATCTTGATGAAAAAAAGCTATCCGCGACCATAATAAACTGTTTATGCAACGATTTTTTTCTTTATCTGAATTTTATCTTTACTTATTATATAAAAAATAGGCTAGACTATACTGTGTAGATGTTTGCTCTATGTGATTCTATCTGACTCTGAATAATAAGGATAAAATATGAAAATGAAATATACTGTGATTGCAGCACTAGTTGCATCATTGCCAATGGTTGCTCAAGCGGAATCTAATTTGGAGATTGGTGCAGGTGCAGCGTTTAAAAATACGGCATACCGCAATTATGATGACAATGCTCAAGTTATGCCGCTAATCAGTTTTGATTATGAATGGTTTTATGCGCAAGCTGGTGAGTTTGGTTTTAAACCTTACGATGACGGCACTAACCGTATTGGCACGTTTATCAGTATGGGCCAAGAAGAGTGGCAACGTAGCGATAATAATAACGACAGCTTTAAAGGTTTTGAAAATAAAGATCGCGCGATCAACATCGGTGTTAGTTACCGTCATAAAGCAACTTGGGGTGTTATCAGTGCATCGATTTATACTGATGTGAATGATACATATGGCGGTAAAGGCGGAACGTTAGGCTATGCTTACCCATGGGTTATTAATCAAAAATTTGCGGTTGTGCCAAGTGTTAAAGTGAAGTTTATGGATTCTGATTATGCTAACTATTACTATGGCATTAGTAATAAAGATGCTCAAAAAACAGGAATCAATTCATATGATACGGGCAGTGCAACGAATATTGAAGTTGGCGTGATGAGCTCTTATTTAATCGCGGATCATTGGAAATTATATGCAGGTGTTAATTACACCAAATTAGATAGCGATATTAAAGACAGCCCTTTATTAAGCGATGATAAAGAGACTGTTGCTATTATAGGCGCAGCTTATAAATTCTAGTATTTTCACTTAAATTAAAAGTGTAATACTAATTGAAAACGGGTCTATTTTGACCCGTTTTTTTATGGATACAAATACGCATTTTATTTAGGGAGTTTGCATTTTGATTGATGTTCATGGTTACTATTCACTTGCGAAGCAAATTGAAAGCCCTTTTTATAATGAGCGTCCTAGCGGTGTAGAGATTAGTTTATTGGTGATCCATTGCATCAGTTTACCGAAGGGATGTTACACAGGTGGTGCCATTGAAGCGCTTTTTACTGGTTGCCTAGATTGTTCTAGCGACCCAAGTTTTACTGATTTATTAGGTGTTGAGGTTTCTGCGCACTGTGTTATTCGCCGCGATGGTGCTGTACAGCAATATGTCCCCTTTAATGGCAGAGCTTGGCATGCCGGAATTTCAAGCTTCGAAGGTATGCCTGCATGTAACGATTATTCAATTGGTATTGAGTTAGAAGGAACAGATGATTCGACCTATACCGAGAAGCAATATCACTCTTTAGCTAAGCTTACTCAAGCAATTCAGCAGGTTTATCCCCATATTACTAAAGAGCGTATTACTGGCCACAGTGATATTGCCCCTGGCCGGAAAACAGACCCAGGGCCTTATTTTAATTGGCAGCATTATTTTAGCTTATTCGAATGACAGAGTTCACCCTCTATCAAGCACTGATATATTGTATCAAAAAGTCACACCTAATCGCATATCAGTACGTTATTTCTGTACTATTGCAGCACTTTGATTATGGTTGCATTCATCATACAAATTACAGCAATGTATCATTAATCCACGTTAAGCTTGATATTTATTGATTTGAATCAATAAATGCTGGACGTGTTGTGAATTAATTGTTAATTTACACAGCAAAGTTAAATGGTAATACCATTTTCATGAATTGAGTTTTTGTATTCTAAGGGTGCTATGGTTTACGCAAAAATTAAACAGCCTAAATTAGCGGATGTAATCGAAAAACGTATCGAAACGATGATACTCGATGGTTCTTTAGAATTAGGCGAAAAATTATTGCCAGAGCGTGAACTAGCGAAGCAATTTGATGTTTCTCGCCCCTCATTGCGTGAAGCTATCCAACGTCTAGAATCAAAGGGATTATTAAGTCGACGCCAAGGTGGTGGTACTTTTGTAAAAGAAGAGTTGCGTGATCAGTTAACGGATTCATTATTTGAATTGTTTAATACGCACCCTGAGTCACAATATGATCTTCTTGAATTTCGTCATGCATTAGAAGGGTTTTCTGCATATTATGCGGCATTGCGTGGTAATGCAGATGATTTTATTCGTATTAAAGAAAGTTTCTCGGCCATTAATCATGCCAAGAAAAAGAGAGATTTAGATTTAGAGATTGAAAGTGTCGCACTGTTTTATCTTGCTGTTATTGAGGCTTCTCATAATGTGGTATTTATACACCTTGCACGAGGTATTAAATCCTTACTTGAAAAAAATATAGCCGATAATGTGAAAACACTTTATCGCTACCCTGAAGTCGCTAAAAAGATTGATCAACATCGTCAAGAATTATTAGATGCAATTCTCTCTAAGCAGCCTGCGAATGCGCAGAAAGCATCTGCACAGCATTTAGCCTATATTGAAGAAACACGTCTTGTTATGTTACGTGAAGAAAGTTTATTTAAACGCGAATTAGGGCGTTTTTAACTTTTTAAAAAATAGCAAAAATTAGGTAACTATTTAGATTGCTTATTGCCTTAGTGGCATTTCCAAAACGTGTTATTCAACAGGTAATGGTTAATCTAAATAGTTATTAAGCACTTAGCTCATGGCTAAGATTATTTAGTGATAGAGAAGGAAAGTGTCATGACTGACATCTTAAATAGAGATATTGATGCGCAAGAAACTTCGGAATGGCTTGATGCCCTAGCTACAATTCTTGAAGATGAAGGCACTGAGCGTGCTCAGTTCATCGTTAAAAAATTAATAGAGCAGGCTCGTAAAGACGGTGTTAAATTACCAAGTGATATTAATACAAATTACCTTAATACGATTGCACCTGCTGACCAGCCTATTTATCCTGGAGATTTAGAGTTAGAGCGCCGTATTCGTTCCGTGATTCGCTGGAATGCGATAATGATTGTTATGCGCGCATCAAAAAAAGATCTGGATTTAGGTGGGCACATGGCTTCTTACCAGTCTGCGGCTGCATTTTATGAGGTTTGTTTTAACCACTTTTTCCGTGCCCCTAATGAGGCCGATGGCGGTGATTTAGTTTATTATCAAGGCCATATCTCTCCAGGTATCTATTCTCGTGCTTTCCTTGAAGGTCGTTTAACGGCTGAACAACTGGATCATTTCCGTCAAGAAGTTGATGGAAAAGGACTGCCTTCATACCCTCATCCGAAGCTGTTACCTGAATTTTGGCAGTTCCAACGGTATCAATGGGACTAGGCCCTATTTCTGCTATTTATCAAGCGCGTTTCTTAAAATATCTTAATGGTCGTGGTTTAAAGAATACCACTCAGCAACGTGTCTATGCTTTCCTAGGTGATGGAGAGATGGATGAGCCAGAGTCGCGTGGTTCATTATCATTTGCTGCGCGTGAAAAACTAGATAACTTATGCTTCTTAGTTAACTGTAATTTGCAGCGTCTAGATGGCCCTGTTATGGGTAACGGTAGTATTATTCAAGAGCTTGAAGGTCTGTTTAATGGTGCTGGTTGGAACGTGGTGAAGGTTATCTGGGGGAGTAACTGGGATTCTTTAATCGCACAGGACTCATCGGGCCGTTTACTACAATTAATGGAAGAGACCGTTGACGGTGACTACCAAAACTTTAAATCAAAAGATGGCGCATACGTACGTGAGCACTTCTTTGGTAAATACCCAGAAACAGCATCATTAGTGGCAACATGGACAGATGAAGAGATTTTTGCTTTAAAACGTGGTGGTCATGACTCATCTAAACTGTATGCTGCATTTAAAAATGCACAGGATACCATGGGTAAACCTACGGTTATCTTAGCTAAGACCGTGAAAGGTTATGGTATGGGCGCTGCGGCGGAAGGCAAAAATATTGCCCATGGCGTGAAAAAAATGAATGAATCACACATCCAAAGTTTACGTGATCGTTTAGGCCTACAGGATCTATTAAGTGATGAGAAAGCCGCAACCTTACCATATTTAACATTACAAGAGGGATCGGCTGAATATAATTATTTGCATGCAAAGCGTGAAGCGTTATTAGGCTATACCCCGAAACGTTCACCTAAGTTTTCTGGTCAATTAGCGGTTCCTTCTTTAGACGAGTTCGCACCGCTTCTACAGGAGCAAAAGCGTGAAATATCAACGACGATGGCTTATGTTCGTATATTAAATATTTTGTTAAAAGATAAAGGTATTGGTAAAAATATAGTCCCCATCATTGCCGATGAAGCGCGTACCTTTGGTATGGAAGGGCTATTCCGTCAAGTGGGTATCTACAACCCACATGGTCAAGAATATATCCCAGAGGATCGCAGTGTCGTTTCCTACTATAAAGAAGCAACATCAGGTCAAGTATTGCAAGAGGGGATTAATGAGCTCGGTTCCATGTCATCTTGGGTAGCCGCTGCAACGTCCTACAGCACTAATGATCTACCAATGATTCCATTTTATATCTACTACTCAATGTTTGGCTTTCAACGTATTGGTGATATGGCTTGGATGGCAGGTGACCAACAAGCTCGTGGCTTCTTGTTAGGTGCGACGGCTGGTCGTACGACGTTAAATGGTGAAGGTTTACAGCATGAAGATGGTCATAGCCACATTCAAGCGAATACTATCCCTAACTGTATCTCCTATGATCCAACTTTTGCTTACGAGTTAGCGGTTATCGTTCAAGATGGTATTGAACGTATGTATGGCGAGAAGCAGGAAAATGTTTTCTATTACTTAACAGTAATGAATGAAAACTATGCAATGCCTGCGATGCCAGAAGGTGCAGAAGAAGGTATTCGCAAAGGTATCTATAAACTTGAGTCCCATCAAGGTGCAAATAAAGTGCAGTTATTGAGCTCGGGAACTATCATGAATGAAGTGCGTAAAGCAGCACAGATCCTCAGTGAAGAGTATAACGTTGCTTCTGATATCTTCTCCGTTACCTCATTTAATGAGTTAACGCGTGAAGGTCAAGCGATTGAGCGTGACAACATGCTTAACCCTGAAGCGCCTGCAAAACAAGCTTATATCACGCAAGTATTAGGTGACGAGCCAACAATCGCAGCCACAGATTATATGAAAAATTATGCAGAGCAAGTGCGTGCTTTCATTCCATCTAATACATACAAGGTGTTGGGTACCGATGGTTATGGGCGTAGTGATAGTCGTGAAAATTTACGTCGTCACTTTGAAGTTAATGCGAGTTATGTCGTTGTTGCAGCGCTTTCTGAGCTTGCAAAACGTGGTGATATTGAGGCATCTGTCGTGACTGAAGCTATTGCCAAATTTGCTATTGATACAAACAAAATCAACCCATTATTTGCGTAAATATAATTCGCTGTTATTGATTAGGAAAATTATTATGTCTGAATTAAAAGAATTTTTACTACCTGATATTGGTGCTGATGCTGCTGATGTTACGGCTATTTTAGTCTCTGTTGGTGATATGGTCGCAGAAGATCAAGATGTGATTTCTCTTGAAGGTGATAAAGCATCAATGGATGTGCCTGCAGCATTTGCAGGTAAAGTTGTTGAAATAAAAATGAGTGTTGGTGATAGTGTTTCTGAAGGTCAGGTTGTATTGGTGCTTGAAGTGGCAGGCTCAGGCTCTGCGGAAGTTGCTACAACACCAGCTGAAACGGCTCCCGTTGCTCCTGCCGCAGCTAATGTTGCTCCGGCGGCAACGCAAGTTAAGGAACTTTGCTTGCCAGATATTGGTGGCGATGAGGTTGATGTAACGGCGGTTTTAGTGGCGGTTGGTGATACCATTGAGGTGGATCAAGATATATTGTCCGTTGAAGGTGATAAAGCATCAATGGATGTACCCGCTCCCTTTGCTGGTGTCGTTAAAGAGATTAAAATTGCCGTGGGCGATAAAGTCTCTGAGGGGACATTAATTTTACTTGTGGAAGTTGAAGGTGTTGCTGCACCAGTAACAACTGCTGCCGTAGAAA
Organism: Psychromonas sp. MME2; assembly: GCF_040566515.1. Classification (NCBI taxonomy): domain Bacteria; kingdom Pseudomonadati; phylum Pseudomonadota; class Gammaproteobacteria; order Alteromonadales; family Psychromonadaceae; genus Psychromonas; species Psychromonas sp. MME2. Next base: position 54,614 of record NZ_JBEWXI010000012.1, read on the forward strand.
CCCCAAAAGCGGTAAGCTCGCCTGTTGCCGATGCCCCTCAATCTGCTGCTACACCTGCCGTTCAATTGTCACCATCACAGGTTACCATTGCAGGCTCAATTAAGGCGTCTCCTTCAGTGCGTCGTATTGCACGTGAATTTAACTTAGATCTTGCAGTTATTCCTGCAACAGGTCCAAAAGGGCGTACAACGAAAGAAGATGTACAAACCTATGTTAAAGCACAGTTACTGTTAGCTAAATCAGGCGGTGGTGCTGGTGGTTTACAAGTATTGCCGTATGCTGAGGTTGATTATGCTCGATTTGGTGAAATTGAAGTTAAGCCTCTTTCGCGAATTCAAAAAATATCAGGTCCAACATTACATCGTAACTGGGTAACCATTCCACATGTTACCCAATTTGATGAGGTTGATATTACCGAGCTTGAAGCATTCCGTCAGGAACAAAATGCCATTGCGGCGAAACAAGATCTAGGCTTTAAAATTAGTCCGCTTGTGTTCATGATGAAAGCCGTTGCCAAAGCATTACAACAATACCCTAACTTTAATGCGTCATTATCGACAGATGGTGAAAGCGTCATATTAAAGAAATATATTAATATCGGTATTGCTGTCGATACACCAAATGGCTTAGTTGTACCTGTTGTTAGCGATGTTATCAACAAAGGTATCTATGACCTTTGCCGTGAAATCGGGGAGATATCTAAAAAGGCACGAGCGGGTAAATTAACCGCTAAAGATATGCAAGGTGGTAGCATGACTATCTCTAGTCTTGGCGGCATCGGTGGCACTCAATTTACGCCTATCGTTAATGCGCCTGAAGTGGCTATTTTAGGTGTATCTAAGTCGGCTATAAAACCGCAGTGGGATGGTAAAGAGTTTGCACCGCGATTAATGGTACCACTTGCTCTTTCCTATGATCACCGTGTAATTGACGGGGCTGATGGTGCACGTTTTATCACTGCCATCAACAATTACTTATCTGATCTACGTACGTTGATTTTATAATAATGTTATCAGGTCGGCATTTGTCGACCTTTTGTTTTGCTTTTCATTAACATTTAAATAGACTCAAATTAGTTTTTGATGGAACACTTTTATAGAGGTTTACATGAGTAAAGAAATTAAAGCACAAGTTGTGGTACTGGGTTCCGGCCCTGCAGGATATTCAGCGGCCTTTCGTGCAGCAGATTTAGGGTTAGAAACCGTATTAATAGAAAAATATAGCACCCTAGGTGGTGTTTGTTTAAACGTGGGATGTATTCCATCAAAAGCACTTCTACATGTTTCAAAGGTAATTGAAGAAGCTAAGGCGCTATCTGCGCATGGTGTTTTATTTGGTGAACCATCAACGGATGTAGATAAAATTCGCATTTGGAAAGAAAAAGTAGTTTCGCAACTCACTGGCGGCCTAAAAGGCATGGCTAAAATGCGTAAAGTTACCGTGATTAATGGTTTTGGTAAATTTACCGGTGCCAACACGATTGAAGTTCAAGGTGAAGATGAAACAACCATTGTAAATTTTGATAATGCGATTATCGCTGCGGGCTCTCGTCCTGTTAAATTGCCTTTTATTCCTCATGATGACCACCGTGTATGGGACTCTACCGATGCACTTGAACTACGCTGTGTACCTAAACGCCTGCTTATTTTAGGTGGTGGTATTATCGGCTTAGAGATGGGGACTGTTTATAAATCGCTCGGCTCTAGCGTTGATGTGGTTGAGTTTGCCGATCAATTAGTACCAGCTGCCGATATTGATATCGTGCAGGTATATACTAAGAAAGTGAAAAATAAATTCAATATTATGTTGTCAACTAAAGTGACGGCCGTCGATGCTAAAGAAGATGCTCTGTATGTCTCCTTTGAAGGGCACAATGCACCTGCTGAAGCTAAGCCCTATGATGCGGTATTAGTCGCTGTTGGACGTGTACCAAATGGGTTGTCTATTGATGCTGAAAAAGCGGGTATTGCAGTCACTGAACGCGGTTTTATTGAAGTTGATAAGCAGATGCATACCAATGTTCCACATATTCATGCAATCGGTGATATTGTCGGGCAACCGATGTTGGCACATAAAGGTGTGCATGAAGGTCATGTGGCTGCCGAGGTTATCGCTGGCAAGAAACATTATTTCGATCCGAAAACTATCCCATCTATCGCCTATACTGAACCTGAAATGGCTTGGGTTGGTTTGACTGAAAAAGAGGCGAAAGAACAGGGGATTAATTACGAAAAATCTATTTTCCCTTGGGCAGCTTCTGGCCGTGCAATTGCCTCAGACTGTAGTGATGGTATGACTAAGCTTATCTTTGATAAAGAGACACATCGTATTATCGGTGGTGCGGTTGTTGGTACCAATGCAGGTGAATTACTGGGTGAAATTGGTCTTGCGATTGAGATGGGCTGTGATGCTGAAGATATCGCATTGACGATTCATGCGCATCCAACATTACATGAGTCTGTTGGTTTGGCCGCTGAGATTTATGAAGGTTCTATTACTGATTTACCTAATGCAAAAGCGGTAAAACGCAAATAATTTAACTTATTGATTAATCTCATTGTACTTTATAAACCGATGTTCATTGAACCTCGGTTTTTTTATATCTGGAGGATTACGCTTCTTTAGTGGATAGACTTCAGATAAAAAAATGCCCGTCGGCTTTTAACTGATGGGCATATATTACTCAGTGATTGTACTAAGTGTGGTTTATTCTGGGGCTTTAACGATTAACGCGCGCGGAATACGATACGGCCTTTTGATAGGTCATAGGGTGTAAGTTGCACGGTTACTTTATCGCCAGTAAGGATGCGGATGTAGTTTTTACGCATTTTACCTGAGATATGCGCAGTGACCAGGTGGCCATTTTCTAATTCAACGCGAAACATTGTGTTAGGCAACGTATCTAAGATTGTGCCTTGCATTTCAATACTATCTTCTTTTGCCATTGGCGATGGATCCTTTGTATTTTATATATACTCAACTATATGGAGTAAGCTTATCATTTCAATCGGCGCATAATGCCAGAATTATCCATTTGGGTAAAGGATTGTTGATTATTTATTGAGCCATATTGTAGTAAATAAGGTAACTAATCGCTGTTGCTGATAAGTAAATTGCTACTATGCCTGTATTTATAGCTATTTATGCGATTAACAATTTGCAATTCACTCGCTAAGAAATAATTAAAAGTTCATAGGAAAGATAACCATTGCCCATTTATAAAGCGCTGGTGGGGGGTAAATTGCGTTTTATAATTCATCTTTCGGCAATCTTTTATGTAATAGCCTAAATAGAGCCAATCAATATTTTCTTTTTTTGCCAACTTTAATTGTGTGAGTAGCGCAAACTTACCCAGTGAATAGTGGCTGTATGTGGGATCATAAAAACAGTAGAAGGCACTCCATGCGGTGCCCGAAGCCTCAGTAACGATATCGGTAATAGCGACACAGATAAGTCTGTTTTGGTCGTATATTTCAAGAAAAAAACAGTTATTCCAAGATGAATGAATGAATTCATTAAATTGCTGCTGAGTAGCGGGAAACATGACACCATCACTATGTCTCTGATTAATGTAATTTTCATATAAATCATAATAGCAAGCTTTGACTTGTTGGCTTTGTATTATGGTGAAGGCTTTATTTTTATTAGAGAGTCGTTTTTGGCTTCGAGATGGGGCAAAATGACGAATTGGAATGCGAATCGATTGGCAAGCCGAACATTGCTGGCAATGTGGGCGGTAAACTGCATCACCACTACGTCGAAACCCCTGAGCTAATAATAAAGGATAAAAGCGTTTCGCATTATTTTCCGGATCGATGAGCATGAGGAGTTGCTCTTCCTGTTGATCAAGGTAAGAGCAAGGAAATGCTTTGCTGAGACCGATATTTAAAGATGTTTTTTGATCAGACACATGAAACCTAGGTATATTGTATTATTGAAAAATAAACGATTATTCATTGTTAGCCTATCATCGTTCGGCTATCTGAGTTAGCGACGGATCAAGGAGCTTGAGTAAGATGAGTATATTAACCTTTTACAGGAATGTTCAAGATGAAAATAGAAGAAATAATAGAACGTAAAATAAAAAATAATATGCAAGTTGTTTTTTTACAAATTGATAATGAAAGTTATCGTCATTCGGTTCCAAAGGATTCCGAGACCCATTTTAAAGTTGTATTGGTGAGTACTGACTTTGCAAACATGCGCTTACTCGAACGTCATCGTCTAATTAATGACTTACTAAAAGAAGAGTTAGCAGGGCCAGTACATGCCTTGGCATTGCATACTTATACACCTGAGCAATGGCAGCTAAGGGAGCAGCAACTACCTCAATCCAGTCAGTGTTTAGGTGGTAGTAAATAACGTCATTACAAATGGTTAACGCGCTTTTTCATTTGCAGCGAAAATGAATTGTGGGTAAAAATGTCAATGTCTGATTATTTTGTAAATGAATATTACACGAAAATTTGAACTAAAATCACTAAGATGGCACTTTTCCGATATCAATTCATCCTCTTGTAATGCTATTATTCGTTAGAAAATTTGAGTTTACTTGTTGCTGAATTGTTACAGTGTATAAATATATTAGCAGGCAAGTAATTGTTGTTATGCCGCAAGGCTTCTAACTTTTATCCCCGTAAACATAGTGCAAGAGAATATGATTACTATAAAAAAAGGACTGGACCTCCCCATCTTAGGAGCGCCAGAGCAAGTTATTCATGATGGCCCGACCATCTCTGAAGTGGCTGTACTGGGTGAAGAATATGTTGGCATGCGCCCGTCTATGGCAATTAAAGCTGGAGACACAGTAAAAAAAGGTCAACTTCTTTTTAGTGATAAAAAGAATGTTGGCGTTAAGTTTACCGCTCCTGCATCTGGTGTAGTTAAAGAAATTAATCGTGGTGAAAAACGTGTATTGCAATCCGTTGTTATCTCTATTACTGGTGAAGAGAGTCTATCTTTCCCTAAATATGAGAGTGCTCAACTTGCAACTATCGAACGTAGTGCCATTGTAGAGAACTTGGTTGATTCCGGCGCATGGACTGCATTTCGTACACGCCCGTTTAGCAAGGTTCCGCAAATCACCGCTATTCCCTCTTCTATTTTTGTAACCGCAATGGATACTAATCCACTGTCTGCAGATGCGGCATTGATCATTAATGGAAATTCCCAGGGATTTATTGACGGTCTGACGCTATTGTCACAATTGACTAGCGGTACGGTTTTTGTTTGTAAAGGTGAGGCTAGCTTACCTAAATCAACACAAAAAAATGTCCAGGAAGAGCTGTTTACTGGCATGCATCCTGCGGGATTGGCTGGCACCCATATTCATTTTCTTGATCCGGTATCAATCAACAAACAAGTTTGGTCGATTAATTATCAGGATGTGATTGCCTTTGGTAAATTATTTACCAGCGGTGAACTTTATACCCATAAAGTGATCTCTTTGGCTGGCCCAGCAGTAAAAAAACCTCGTTTAATACGGACAATCCTTGGTGCGTCAGTATCTCAATTGACCGAGAATGAGTTGCTTGAAGGCAATAATCGCGTTATATCGGGATCGGTGTTATGCGGTGTTCATGCAACTAAATCGCATGCCTTTTTAGGCCGTTATCATAATCAAATTTCGGTATTGGCTGAAGGTTATGAGAAGGAGTTATTTGGCTGGGGCGTGCCCGGTGCGAATAAATTCTCCGTTGCTAATGTGTTCACCTCTGCACTTAATAAAGCTAAACGTTTTGCTTTTACAACCACAACAGGGGGAAGTGATCGCGCCATGGTGCCGATTGGTCAGTATGAACGTATTATGCCTCTGGATATTCTACCAACCATGTTATTACGTGATCTTATTGTTGGTGATACTGATGGCGCACAGGCTTTAGGGTGTTTAGAGCTAGATGAAGAAGATCTTGCTTTATGTACTTACGTTTGTCCTGGTAAATACGATTACGGCTTAATCTTGCGTGACAACCTAAGCAAAATTGAGAAGGAAGGCTAAGCATGAATCTTAAACATTTATTTGAAAAAATGGAGCCGCATTTTGAGGCGGGAGGGCGCTATGAAAAATGGTACGCACTCTTTGAAGCAACGGCCACTTTTTTCTATACACCCGGATTAGTAACCAAAGGCATTACCCATGTTCGTGATGGGATTGATTTAAAACGAATCATGATTTTTGTTTGGTTAGCGACATTTCCAGCTATGTTTTTTGGTATGTATAATACTGGAGTACAAGCTAACGACGCGATTGTAGCGGGGCTTTCTGCATTTGATGATTGGCGAGTGGCGATTCTTAATGCAATTGGTGTCACGCTTGGATCTGGTGCGGGCGTTATTGATAACTTCTTATTTGGTGCCATGTATTTTGTCCCCATCTATGCCGTTACTTTTATTGTTGGTGGTTTTTGGGAAGTACTTTTTGCCAGTGTACGTAAACATGAAGTTAATGAAGGCTTCTTTGTTTCTTCTGTACTCTTCGCACTTATTGTTCCTGCTACGATTCCACTTTGGCAAGTTGCTTTAGGTATTACCTTTGGTGTTGTTGTTGCTAAAGAGATTTTTGGTGGCACAGGGCGTAATTTTTTAAATCCCGCATTAGCTGGGCGTGCATTTTTGTTCTTTGCTTACCCGACCGATATTTCAGGTGATTCAGTCTGGACAGCTGTGGATGGCTTTTCAGGCGCGACACCACTAAGCCTTGCTTATCAAGGTGGTCTTGATGCAGTCGCGCAGTCGGGATTGTCGTGGATGGATGCTTTCTTGGGGAATATGCAAGGTAGTATCGGTGAGGTTTCTACCTTAGCTATTTTGATCGGCGGTGCATTTATTGTTATTGCCGGTATTGCTTCCTGGCGAATTATTGTGGGTGTCATGGTTGGTATGATTGCTGTCTCGACATTATTTAATATGATAGGTAGCACAACAAATCACATGTTTGAGTTACCTTGGTATTGGCACCTTGTGATGGGCGGTTTTGCTTTTGGTATGGTGTTCATGGCAACGGATCCGGTTTCAGCCTCCTTTACCGATAAGGGAAAATGGGCGTACGGTATTTTAATTGGTGTGATGGTAGTGCTTATTCGCGTGGTTAATCCTGCATTTCCAGAGGGTATGATGCTCGCTATTTTATTTGCTAATCTCTTCGCTCCACTCTTTGACTACTTTGTAGTGCAAGGCAATATCAAACGGAGGTTGTCGCGTAATGTCTAATCAACAAGAAACATTCAGCAGAACCATATTGGTCGTACTAGCTGTTTGCTTAGTTTGCTCAATTATTGTTGCTGGTGCAGCCGTAGGCCTGCGCTCAACGCAACAGGCTAATAAAGAGAAAGATAAGCAAAGCAATATTTTAGCCGTTGCAGGTTTAGAAACGGATAAAAGTATCAAAGAAATATTTGCCACAAATATTAAAACTAAGCTTGTTGATTTAGCAACAGGTGAGTTTGTGGATAATGTTGATGGTGTTTTGCCTAATAATTATGAACAACGCAAAGCGGCTAAAAATCCGAAGGAAAGTATTGCCCTTTCGGAACAAGATAATATTGCTAAAATTGGTCGCCGAGCGAATGTAGCAACGGTTTATCTCGTGTCTAATGATGCCGTGAATTACAGCGTATTATATTGCCAGTTCATGGCGCAGGTTTATGGTCGACGATGTATGCCTTTGTTGCCATTCAACCTGATGGTAATACAGTTGATGGTATTACTTATTATGAGCAAGGTGAAACACCTGGGCTTGGTGGGGAAGTTGAAAACCCTCGTTGGCGTGCATTGTGGGTTGGTAAGGAACTCTATGATGAACAAGGGCTACCAGCTATTAAAGTTGCTAAAGGTCAAGCTGCTGCCGGTAATAAGCATGAAGTTGATGGCCTATCTGGTGCTACATTAACGAGTGTTGGTGTGCAACATACTTTTACATTCTGGTTGGGTAAACAGGGCTTTGGTCCATTTCTTAGCAAAGTTCGAGAAGGGGAGATGAACAATGGCTAAATCAACGGATATTAAAGCTGTTCTTACGTCGCCAGTCGTTAATAATAACCCGATTGCATTGCAAATATTAGGGGTTTGTTCGGCGTTAGCGGTAACCAGTAAATTAGAAACTGCATTTGTAATGACTTTAGCTGTACTCGTCGTTACGGCTTTTTCTAATTTGTTTATCTCTATGATCCGAAATTATATTCCCAATAGTGTGCGTATTATCGTACAGATGGCAATTATTGCTTCATTGGTTATTGTCGTTGACCAAGTATTAAAAGCCTATGCTTTTTCAATATCTAAACAGTTATCTGTTTATGTTGGTTTGATAATTACTAACTGTATTGTAATGGGGCGAGCAGAAGCCTTTGCCATGAAAAATAGTCCCTTTCCAAGCTTTATGGATGGTATCGGCAACGGTTTAGGTTACGGCTTTATTCTTATGGTTGTTGGTGGTGTTCGTGAATTATTTGGCTCTGGCTCACTATTTGGGATTGAAATTCTACCATTAATTTCCAATGGCGGTTGGTATCAAAGTAATGGTCTATTGCTGCTACCTCCTAGTGCCTTTTTTATTATTGGTGGTTTGATCTGGATTATTCGTACCATTAAACCGGATCAAGTAGAGTCGAAGGAGTAACTTGAATGGAACATTATCTTAGTATTTTTGTACGTTCTATTTTTATAGAGAATATGGCACTCGCCTTCTTTTTAGGGATGTGTACTTTTTTAGCTGTGTCTAAAAAAGTTAAAACCTCTATGGGGTTAGGCGTTGCGGTTATCGTGGTGTTAGGTATTTCAGTGCCCGTTAACCAAGTTATTTATTTTAACCTTTTAGCGCCGGGGGCATTAGCTTGGGCGGGGCTTCCCGATGCTGACCTTAGTTTTCTCGGTTTTATTACCTTTATTGGTGTTATTGCTGCATTGGTACAAATCTTGGAAATGGTGTTAGATAAATATTTTCCAGCACTGTATCAGGCTTTGGGTATTTTCCTTCCCCTTATTACGGTTAACTGTGCCATTTTTGGTGGCGTGGCCTTTATGGTTCAGCGCGAGTACACCCTACTTGAGTCTGCCGTATATGGTATCGGCAGCGGTGTTGGTTGGACGCTAGCTATCGTAGCATTAGCGGGGATCCGTGAAAAAATGAAATATTCAGACGTGCCATCAGGCCTTCGAGGACTGGGTATTACATTTGTAACAGCGGGGTTAATGGCAATTGGTTTTATGTCTTTCTCTGGCATTCAACTTTAGTTAGCTGTTTAAAATTTACGAAATTTGGGAGTTTAGCTCCCTTTAAACAAGGAATGAGTCGATGGAAATATTTCTCGGCGTTGCCATGTTTACCATTATCGTTTTAGCGTTAGTTGTCATTATACTAGCTGCAAAAGCAAGATTGGTAAGTACAGGCGATATAACAATCTCTATTAATGATGATGCATCTAAGAGCATCACAACGCAAGCTGGCAACAAATTACTGGGTGCACTTGCAAATTCTGGTGTATTTGTCTCTTCTGCTTGTGGCGGTGGAGGTACATGTGGTCAGTGTCGCGTGAAAGTTAAATCTGGTGGTGGTGATATTTTGCCAACAGAATTAGATCATATCTCTAAGCGTGAAGCAAAAGAGGGGGAGCGTCTTTCATGTCAGGTCAATGTAAAAGAGAACATGAGCATTGAACTACCAGAGGAGATCTTTGGTGTTAAAAAATGGGAATGTACCGTTATCTCTAATGATAATAAAGCGACTTTTATTAAAGAGTTGAAATTACAAATTCCGGATGGTGAGAGCGTGCCATTTAGAGCTGGTGGTTATATTCAAATTGAAGCGCCTGCACATCATGTTAAATATAGTGATTTTGACATAGAAGAGCAGTACCGTGGTGACTGGGACCATTTTGGATTCTTTAATCTAGAATCAAAAGTAGATGATGAAACTATTCGTGCTTACTCAATGGCTAATTATCCCGATGAAGCGGGTTTAATCATGCTTAACGTGCGTATTGCAACACCTCCACCACATAAATTAAATTTACCTTGCGGTAAAATGTCTTCTTATATTTTTAGCTTAAAACCCGGCGATAAAGTGACAATTTCAGGCCCGTTTGGTGAGTTTTTTGCTAAAGAAAGTGATAGTGAAATGGTGTTCATTGGTGGTGGAGCAGGTATGGCGCCGATGCGTTCTCATATCTTTGATCAGTTCCGTCGATTAAAAACCAAGCGTAAAGTGAGCTTCTGGTATGGTGCTCGTTCTAAACGAGAAATGTTCTATGAAGAAGATTTTGATAGTATCGCAGCCGAAAACGATAATTTTGAATGGAATGTTGCCTTAAGTGATCCTCAACCAGAAGATAACTGGGATGGTTATACCGGATTTATTCATAATGTATTGTATGAGCATTATCTGCGTGACCATGAAGCGCCAGAGGATTGCGAGTATTATATGTGTGGTCCACCGGTGATGAATGCCGCTGTCATTGCGATGTTAAAAGAGCTCGGTGTTGAAGATGAAAATATTATGCTTGATGATTTTGGTTGATAGTAATGGTTAAAAGCATAATGTATTGGCTAGCCTTAATAGGGCTAGCCTTTTTTGTTTCTTCCTGCTCGCAAAATAAGCAACAACTGTTGCATATTGAAGGGCAGACGATGGGGACTTATTATCAACTTACCTATGTATTATCTACGGAGCAACAAAAAGACGCTCGTTTAGAGACTGATAAAATACAGGGCGAGATTAATAAGTTACTTGAGCAAGTGAATGAACAAATGTCAACTTATCGACCAGCATCAGAATTGTCACGTTTTAATCAGGCAACTGAATCACTGCTTGTTTCTCCGGCAACGATAAAGGTCGTCACAGCTGCATTACAGTTAAACCATCAGAGTAATGGGGCATTTGATGTAACTGTCGGGCCCTTAGTTAATCTATGGGGCTTTGGTCCAGATAAAAAACCGACCAAAATTCCATCCGATGCAACGATTGCAGAGAAAAAACAGATTGTGGGCAGCCAATATCTCCATGTAGATGGTCAGCGTCTGGTTAAATCAATTCCTCAACTCTATGTTGATTTGTCCTCCATTGCGAAGGGGTATGGTGTTGATGTTGTAAGTGAATACTTGCAACAATTAGGGGTTGATAATTATCTCGTCGATATAGGCGGTGAGCTTAGGGCGAGTGGTTTAAAGCCTAATAATAAAAATTGGACATTAGCGATTGAACGTCCAGTTGCAGGGCGTAATGTACAACGTTTAATTCAGATTGGTACAAATGGGATAGCAACTTCAGGTGATTATCGTAACTATTTTGAATTTGATGGGGTGCGTTATTCACATACGATAGATCCTAAAACAGGGAAACCGATTACGCACAAATTAGCCTCGGTGACTGTTATTGATAAAAGTTGTATGATTGCAGATGGCTTAGCAACAGCGATCACTGTACTCGGCCCTCAAGATGGACTGCGCTTTGCCAAGCAGCATAAAATAGCAGCTTTTTTATTAGTCAAAGAAGGGGATGAATTTGTTGAGTATTTTACCCCAGAGTTTGCGCCATATTTATTAAAGGAAAATGAATGATTTATTTTATTGCTACCTTTATTGTTTTTTTATTGGTCATTGCAGCGATGGCTATTGGTTATATTTTTAAGAAAAAAACAATTAGCGGTAGCTGCGGTGGATTAGCATCCGTCGGGGTAGAGAAAGAGTGCGATTGTCCTGAGCCCTGTGATAATCGCAAAAAAAGAATCAAGAATTGGCGCGTTTAAATAAACTGAAAAACGATAATAGGATTATTTAAGCGCAGTAAAAAGCAAAAAATAGGTTATTTTTTGCTTTTTTGTTGCTGCAACCATCGATCTAAGGCATTCGCAAAGGCTTGTTTATCTTTATCTGCAAATTTATTTGCTCCGCCAGTGGTTTGCCCAATACTACGTAACTCTTCGGCAATATTACGCATTGCTAAACGTTGGCGAACATTTTCAACACTGTATAGTTCTCCCCTTGGATTTAAAGCCGTAATCCCCTGAGCGACCATTTCTGCTGCTAAAGGTATATCCTGTGTTATCACTAAATCTCCTGATTGGGCGTGTTGGCTAATATAATTATCCGCCACATCAAACCCCTGTGCAACACGTACAGTTTTAACTAAGGGGCGTGTTGCAATTGGTAATGGGCTATTGGCAACGAATATAAGCGCTGTATTAGTGCGTTGACTAGCCCGTAAAGTAATATCCCTAACAGGGACTGGGCAGGCATCTGCATCAATCCAAATTGTCATTTTTTCTCCTTATGAGGTGATTAAAACGCTGTTATCAAACAATAATTGAGCTTTGATCTTTATACTCATGTTATCGCAATATGGTTGGGCAGCGCTAGTTTTTGTATCTCAGCTAACGCTGATTGTAAACAAAAAAAAGTGATTTATTTTGCAAAAAATTCATGTTTTTCGTGGATTTTGATAAATAGCTATTGACAGCTGTGAAGAGATATATATACTCAGATTCAGCTTGTAAGTTCGTTTTATATTTATGTTCGATGTTCCGTATTATGTACCGAATCCTATACTTCATAAGTAATAGTAACACTTCTAGCACACAGCCTTGTTTTTAAAGGTAAAATTACTAATTTATAATAGGATAATATTATTATGTCTACAACTACTGGTACAGTAAAATGGTTCAACGAGTCTAAAGGTTTTGGTTTCATCGAGCAAGAAAACGGTCCTGACGTTTTCGCACATTTCTCTGCAATTGCAAGCACTGGTTTTAAAACTCTTGCTGAAGGCCAAAAAGTACAGTTCACTGTAACTCAAGGTCAAAAAGGTCCTCAAGCAGAAAACATCGTAGCTCTTTAATATTGCTTCGATGAGCTAACTTAGCTCATTCTGATTGAAAAAAAGGTAAGTCATTGACTTGCCTTTTTTTATGCCCGTAAGAAAATAGTTTGCACATCGCTTTATGTGTATAATGCGGTTGATTTTAAGGATTACTTTTCTTACTGGAGAAATAAAATGCGCTTGTGTGATACCCATATCGAAGAATATTTAGATGCAGGGAAGCTAGTTATCACCCCTCGACCACCGCAATCATCAATTTCAGGTGTTAGCGTTGATATCCGCCTAGGCAATGAGTTTCGCGTCTTTAGTGAACATACGACCCCGTTTATAGATTTATCTGGCCCAAAAGAAGAGGTTGCAGCATCGCTTGATCGCGTCATGAGTGATGCCATTGTGATTGACGATGAGCAATCGTTTTTCTTGCATCCTGGTGAATTAGCACTTGCCGTCACCTATGAAGATGTCACTTTACCTGCGGATATTGTTGGTTGGTTAGATGGGCGCTCTTCATTGGCCCGATTAGGCTTGATGGTACATGTTACCGCGCATCGAATTGACCCTGGTTGGTCTGGTAAAAATAGTCCTCGAATTCTATAATAGTGGCAAACTTCCATTAGCTTTACGTCCTAAAATGACGATTGGCGCATTAAATTTCGAAACACTCTCAGCACCTGCTGCGCGGCCTTATAATAAACGTAGCAATGCTAAATATAGAGAACAGCAGGGCGCAGTTGCAAGTCGCATCAATCAAGATGGATAGGAATAACTAATACCAATCGGAATAAATAGCTGATCTATTTTACTGGTTAAAATAACTTACTTTTTTGTTGTAAGTTTCGCAAAGGGAACAACCATTTGCGTCAACTTACGCCTCAAATTAAGCTATTTTTCCTGCGCAAAATTTAGATCACATACTTAATCCGATTGGTATAACATTCTATCGCTCGCCTTAGATTAAATGGGTTGTTATTAATTAATCGATTAACAACCCTTTTTTTAGTAAAAACCTAATTCTATTGACGCAATAAACTATTCAATTTCAACTTCTTTATTTAACTCTGTATAATCATTTTATAATTAGCTTAAAACTACCAAGGAATATTAATGTCAGAGCAAGGATTTACAACAAAAATAGTGCATTCAGATCGTTTACTTAATTTGGAATTCGGTGCAGTTCATGCGCCTATCCATAATTCAGTGCCTTACGGTTTTGACGATGTACAAGGTCTGATTAATGTTTTTCAAGGTACTCAAGCAGGACATGCTTACGCACGTTCATCCACGCCAACAATTGATGCTCTCCAGCATAAGATCAAAGAGATGGATAATGGCATATCCTCTTTAGTCTTTTCCTGTGGGATGGCCGCGATTGTAACGACTTTCCTATCTCTTTTAAAAAATGGTGACCATATTATTTGTAGCCGTTTTTTATTTGGTAATACAACGAGTTTAATTGGTACCTTGGAAGGTTACGGGATTGAAGTTAGCTTCGTCGATGCAACGGATATTGAGCAAGTTAAAGCGGCGCAACAGGATAATACACGCCTTATTTTTGTCGAGACTATTGCTAACCCCGCTACACAAATTAGTGCCTTAGATAAAATTGGTGACTTCTGTGAAGAACAGGGGCTTATCTATGTTATTGATAATACGTTAACCTCGAGTTACCTGTTTGATGCGATTAAAGTCAAAGCAAGTATCATTGTGACTTCCCTATCAAAATATGTAGCTGGACATGGTAATGCTTTAGGCGGTTCGGTTACTGACACTGGCTTATTTAACTGGGAAAGTTATCCGAATATTTTTGGCGCTTATCGAACTGGTGACACTAAATTGTGGGGAATAAACCAGATCAAGAAAAAAGGTTTAAGAGATATGGGGGCCTGTATTAGCTCTCAGATAGCACACCTTATCTCTGTTGGTAGTGAGACAATGGAATTACGTATGGAACGTCAATGTGATAATGCTATGGCATTAGCTCTGTATTTGCAGCAACATCCGAAAATTGCCAAAGTTTATTACCCTGGGTTAGATTCTCATCCTCAACATGATACTGCGAAGCGTTTATTTAAAAAATTTGGTGCAATGCTAAGTTTTGACTTAGTCGCTGGTGAAGATTGTTGTGCTTTACTTAATAGATTAAAGGTTGTGATCAGTGCAACTCATCTGGGTGATAATCGCACCCTAGCTTTACCTGTCGCTCCAACGATTTACCATGAAATGGGGCTTGATAATCGTCAAAAAATGGGCATTAGCGAAACGATGGTACGTTGTTCAATCGGTATTGAAAACACAGCAGATCTATTAGCTGATTTTGAACAAGCGCTTGCATAGCTAAGATAATGAAGCTAATTTTTGCATTTTTACTGTTTTTAAGTCTCCTCTCGAATAATGTACATGCTCTTGCAAATGTTGATTTGCAAGAGGATGGTCGGCAATTGGCAAATTATCAGGCTTGTGCGGCGGTTGCTAAGCGTATTAACGATTTAGCTTTACAGCATTACTATGAGGAGATGTTTGAAGATAGTGCTAGTGACATTCGTTACTACCCTCTCAATGAGTCTGAAGTTGTTTACAGAACTTTTTTTAAAAGCGTTAAACTGCTAAAAAAAGTTGCCCCTGCTAGTATGGAAGCTATCTGCCTTAGTCGTTTCGATGCTCTTTCTCGGAAAATGCAAGAGAAAAAATTATACTCATTAGATTAACTATGTGCTTTTAAGGCGTTAAATTGAGCCGCTATTTATATCCCGCTTACGTTTGTGTCACGCTAGCGGGATAGAGCAAATTTAATCGGACTGCTTTGGGGTGCCATAGATATTTAATGCGTTATTAGCATTACTTTTGATGCCATTATTTTCTGAGTGATTAACCTCAGTTTTTAACGTTTCTTTTTTAACTTCTGCTTTTTTCACACGAATAATATTGCCAGCTAATTTATAGCCATTTAGTTTTTGTATGGCAACTTTAGCTTCTCCCGACTTTGGCATTTCAACAAAGGCAAACCCTTTTGATGCCCCCGTTTTATCATCGAGTATTAGGTTACAATATTGAATTGCGCCATATTCGCTAAATAGGGCATAAATTTTTTCTTCATTTGTTGTTTTGGCAAGGTTACGAACAAGTATTTTCATTGGGTACCACTTGATATAAGATATTTTAAGTTTTTATAGTAGCAGATAGTTGTCAATATTTCTGAGCTTGTTACTTTTTTATCGATATTATATTTCAGTCAGATTGGTTGCGTAGCTAACTAATACCATTAATCTGCATAAGTATCTGATCTATCTTGTTGATTAAAATAATAGATAACAGCGTTGCATTCAATCGTAATAGCCAGCTATTACAGAATCATGCATATTGCTCTCTATCATTTTTCATCAACAAGCTATTACCATCATATTATGCCAATTGGGATAACCTTTGCGCTGGGTTGAAATGACTATTATCTGAAATAATAATATGTGGATTTGTTTATCCAGCACTGAGGTTAGGTCAATCAAGTGGGGCTATTGTTATGCTTTGTCCTTTAATGATAAAAAGGCGACATTTTCAAGTGTATTTTGAAATAAATCATTGCTTGCATACTGTTGGCTACCAAAGTTAAAGCTGGTTTTGAAAATCAATCCTGTTTTGCTTTTTAAGGTGGCGTTTGCTAACTCTAGTTTAGCATTGGTAATGAAAGAAAAAATATTGTTTACATTTTCATTTTTTATCAAAATAATAAATTGATCATTGCTGTATCTAACAAGATCAAATTCAATCTGCTCATGTTTTAATTTTTTGGTTAAAAATTTTGTAATATAGATAATGACGTTATCGGCAATTAATTGTCCATATTTCTTAGCCAGATAGTTGCAGTCATTCACATCGATTAATACCAGCACGCCATCCTGAAAAAACTTTCCTTCCTTAGTAATAGCATGGTTATATATCCATTTTCGGTTAAAAACTTGTGTTAATGGATCGATATAAATGAGCTCTCTGAGGGAGTTGATTTCTTTTTTCATTGCCAATAGGGATGAGCCAATACTTTTTAGTGACTCGGTATCTTTTTCATCAATGGCTTTTTGTGCATGCTCTGTTACTTCACTTAGCGTATCAATATTATCGATTGTTTTTTTCATATAGTTATTGATACTTTCCCATTCATTTGTAATTACAGTACTAACTTCACTTTCAAATTGAATGCTATTTATATTAACGCTCAAATTCTTGGCATTTTGATCAAATGCTTTAAAGTAAGTTGATGGTAAAATTATCTCATTTTGCAATAGATCACTTACCGTCATATCTGTAATTCTTTTTAAATCATCCTTCACATTTTTCTCCCTTTAATTGCTCTATTGACAAAGGCTTTTGAATGTAATATCCCTGTGAGTAATTAATGCCTAATGATTTGACATATCGTTGTATTTTTATGTTACTAACGTATTCAGCAATGGTTTTAATATTTTGTTTATTACAAAACATAACAATGCTTTTGATTAGGTTCATATAGATATCCTCATCAATTTTTTGTATCAAGCTGCCGTCAATTTTTAGGTAATCAACATTTAATTTCAGGATGTATTCATAATTCGCAAAACCAGTGCCAAAATCGTCAATGGCAATTGTTGCACCATGCTCTTTTACTGTACGGATAAAATCGTTAATGACATCAAAATTTTTAATTCGTTCGCTCTCTAAAATTTCAAGATTAAGATAGTTTCCTATGTTGTGCTGCTGAATTTGAGTCGTTATAAGGTTGCTGATTAAAGGATTAATGATATCTGTATATTCTAAATTAATACTGCAATGAATTTTATATTTCACTATTATGTCAAAAACTTTCTTGATCATAATTATCATCAGGGGCGTATAGAGGCGATAGGTCTTTGCTTTTTCCAAAAACACACCCGGTGAGAGCATATTCCCCTGCTCATCAAAAAGTCTCATAAGAGCTTCGTATTTTACAATTTCATCGGTTGTATTGCAGAGCATGGCTTGAAAGTAGGGGGCTACAGTTTCGTTTTCAATATTGTATTTGATTAATTCGACGAGGCTGTTATTAGAAGTTTCATTTTTGTATAAATCTGCATCAAAAAACATAAACATTTCAAAATTAAGTTTCGCGCCACTTAATGCTTTTTCTGCAAAGATAAATAAATCATTGCAGTGGCTTTTTGAACAACCAATAGTCGTGTTGAGGTTGATTTTTAAATTGGGTTTGGATATATCAAAGGAATAAGAGAGAAGCGCTGTATTGATTATATCTTTTATAGTAAGTATTAGATTATCATGTAAATTTTCATAGATAATAAGTGCAAATACATCGGAGTGGTGCCTAGTGACTCTACTTGTGATTTTTTTGCCATAGGCTTTATTGATTACTTCACTTATCTCTTTTTTTAAAAGAGACTTAATAAATTCCTTAAATTGTTTTAAGACAGCATTACCATTACCAAAACCATAGGAAGCATTAATATCTTTCATGTGTAGAATATCAATTAAAAAAAGCGTTTTGATATCCTTTGTTTTTTTTAATTTGATACATAAATCATCAGGGAACAAAATATTACTATCCTTTTTAATACTTCAATCCATTTATTTTAATTATTATTTAAGGGGGGCTAAAGGAGTAATATGTCCTTTTTTCAGCTAAATAACGTTAAAATAGTTCATTATTTTTTTATTATTTGAACTTTGAGCATCATCGCAATCCTGCTTCATTAAAAATAGGCAGAGAGTCATTTTATTCCGGTAGCTTATTTTTATCTAATTGCAAGAATAAAGACTCTTTTTCATTTAAGCAAGTATTCATAATGACTTGACCAGAGTCATTTTCTATTTTAATGACATTACGCATAGAAATTGTTGTCGCTGCTTGCTAGTTATAAATAGATCTAGTGCGGCTGTTATTGGCGCATAATCGCTTTCTATGATTTTTTATATTCCACGACAGGCGAGGGGTATTTACTGGCCAATTATGAAATATATACCGATGCTGCTTCAAGGTGCTTTGTCAGGTGCTAGCGCTCCGTAGAGCAAGAAAATAGTAGCAACTATTATTGCTGACTTTGTATCTTGAAGTAGCATGGGGATGTCGGAGATGATTTTTCGATTGGCCATTTATACTACTTGTAGTATTTCTGGCATAGCTAAACGCGACTTAGGCAGTGCTGCATTATAATCTTCATCTTGGTGGTGATACCCCATGGCAAGCGCTACATCACAACGATAACCTGCTAATTCCTCTTTAAAAACCTCAGCAATCAAATCGCTATCCACACCTTCCATTGTGGTGGAATCAATCCCTAAACGAGCGAGTACGTGCAGAGCGTTACCAAGAGCAAGGTAAGTTTGTGCTTTGGTCCACGCTGATGTATTTCCTGTGGCATCGGTATTTAAATCTGCAAATGTAAAACTTGCAAAGGCTTGCTCTCTGTTTTCGGCTTTAGTGCGGCCATCTGCAATACCTTTATCTACAACTTTTGCGTAATCAGTTCGCTTATAGTGGGGATTGTAGGCAAACAATATAATGTGTGAAGCTGTTTTGGCATGAACTTGGTTAAATTGGAACTTATTGGCAAAAGTATCATGCAGCCGCTGCTTGGCTGCATCACTTTCAATAACGATAAATTTCCATGGCTGTGAATTGATTGATGAGGCTGACAAACGAATCGCTTCATAAATAACATCAAGGTCGCATTGTGAAATTCGTTTTGAGGCGTCATAACGTTTTGTCGTATAACGGTTTTTTAAGTCAGTGATAATTGGATGAAGCATAATTATATCCTTGTTGGTATTTGTTGCCATTTTAACGGATATGGTGTTGCTGTCTACGCTATTTTAATTTCCATGTTTATCTTTAACGCCATCAGGAACGCTTAATTTATTAAATTTTTATTGCCATTAACATTTATGAATGTTGCTTATATTTTGTTATAGTTGCGCACATTCGATAAAACCTTCCCTATAAAAAAATATTTTGTGCATGTTTGTGTACTATTTTAAGAGAAAATAAAAATGGCAGACGCTAAGTTCCTCGAAGCCGTCAACTGTAGACGTACCTTCGCTATCATCTCTCACCCTGATGCGGGTAAAACAACGATCACTGAAAAGGTATTGTTATTCGGTAATGCACTACAAAAAGCGGGTACCGTAAAAGGTAAAAAATCAGGGCAGCATGCAAAGTCTGACTGGATGGAGATGGAAAAGGATCGTGGTATATCGATCACGACCTCTGTGATGCAGTTTCCTTATAATAACTCCATTGTGAACTTACTTGATACGCCTGGGCATGAAGATTTCTCGGAGGATACCTACCGCACATTGACTGCCGTTGACTCTTGTTTAATGGTCATTGATTCCGCAAAAGGGGTTGAGCAACGGACCATTAAACTGATGGAAGTGACCCGGTTGCGTGATACACCAATTATCACTTTTATGAACAAATGTGACCGTGATATTCGCGAGCCAATTGAGTTAATGGATGAAGTTGAAGATATTTTAAATATTGCCTGCGCTCCCATTACTTGGCCTATTGGCATGGGGAAAGAGTTTAAAGGGGTTTACCATATTCTTCGTGATGAGGTGATCTATATTCAACCGGGCAAGGCCATACGATTCAAGAAAGTCGTATTATTAAAGGCTTGGATAATCCAGAACTCGATGAAATTTTACCGTTATATGCTAACGACCTGCGTGAAGAAATGGAGCTTGTTTTAGGGGCTTCTAATGAATTTGACTTGGAAATGTTTTTAAAAGGCGAGTTGACCCCTGTTTATTTTGGTACTGCATTAGGTAATTTTGGTGTTGACCATGTATTAGATGGCTTGACGGAATGGGCGCCGAAGCCGTTAGCGCGTGTTGCCCATGAGCGAGTGGTTGACCCCACAGAAACGGAATTTTCTGGATTTATCTTTAAAATTCAAGCGAATATGGACCCTAAACACCGTGACCGTATCGCCTTTATGCGTGTTTGTTCAGGAAAATATGAAAAAGGCATGAAGATGCGTCATGTTCGCACTGGGAAGATGGTTAGCATCTCTGATGCGGTCACCTTTATGGCTGGAGATAGAGCTGCTGCTGAAGAGGCTTTCCCGGGTGATATTATTGGTTTGCATAATCATGGTACGATTCAAATTGGTGATGCCTTTACCAGTGGTGAAGAACTCAAATTTACAGGCATCCCCAATTTCGCACCAGAAATGTTCCGTCGTATACGCTTAAAAGATCCGCTTAAGCAAAAGCAACTGCTCAAAGGTTTGATGCAGTTGTCCGAAGAAGGTGCTGTACAGGTGTTTAGACCATTACGTAGTAATGATTTAATCGTTGGGGCTGTCGGGGTATTGCAATTTGAAGTTGTTGTTCAGCGTCTAAAATCTGAATATAAAGTGGAAGCCATTTATGAGAGCATTAGTGTTGCCACTGCGCTCTGGGTGGACAGTGAAGATCCTATTAAATTTGCTGAGTTCGAGAAAAAAGCCTACGACAATTTAGCCCTTGATGGTAGTAATAACTTGACCTATGTTGCACCAACGATGGTTAATTTAAATCTTGCGATTGAACGTTATCCGGCAATCAGTTTTAGAAAAACGCGTGAACATTAATAGTAAATCCTACTATTGAAGGAATTGCTATGATTAATTAAAAGCATAAAATGTCTTTTAGCCATTTTATGCTTTACGCTCCCCCTATTATTTTTGCTACCTATACCCATGAAGGAAAGCAAATGTTTATTGATAGCCACTGCCACGTGAATTTTGCCTGTTTTGATGAGCAGCGTGATAAATTAATATCCTCTTTAGCGTACCAACAAATAGATAAACTTATTATTCCTGCAACGCATCGTTCTACCTGGCAAGATATTATCGATTTATGCTGTCAGTATCCTAATTTGTATTATTCATTGGGTTATCATCCCCATTTTTTAGACCATTATGAAGATGGGGACCTAATTTATCTACAAGCACTTGTGAATCGCAGAGAAAGGCAATGTATCGCGATTGGTGAGATTGGTTTAGATAAGAGAATCAGTACAGATATGAGGATGCAAGAGGACATTTTTATCGAGCAGGTGAAAATAGCTGAAAAATTTAAATTACCCATTATCTTACATGTTGTTCAGAAACAGGGGCGTGTACTGGAGATATTGCGGCAATTAAAATTTACTCAAGGAGGCGTTTACCATGCTTTTTCTGGTAGTGAAGATATTGCATTAGCTTTCATTGCGCTAGGTTTTAAAATTGGTGTTGGTGGTGTGGTTACCTATCCTAATGCACTAAAAACGAGAAAAACGCTGCGTTTATTACCAGTTGAATCTTTAATACTTGAAACAGATTCACCGGATATGCCAGTTTACAAACAACGTGACAAAGTTAATACACCGCTTAATTTATTACCTATTTTTACTGCCTTGGCGGAATTGCGAAGTGAATCAAAAGAGTGTCTGGCTAAACAATTATATCAAAATACTTTGAATATTTTTTCTTGTAAATAGTTTGAATAATGAAGATTAAACACGAACCAACACGAGACATTTAATGGAATTGGTATAATGTATAAAAAAAGCGTAGAATAACTGCCTTTTTCAAAGGCTAAAAATAGAGCTGCTAGTTACATATAAGGTGATTTTTAATGGTTCAATATCCAATGACAGCTAAAGGTGCTGAAATTTTGCGCGCTGAATTAGAAAATTTAAAAACAGTGAAACGCCCTGAAATTGTCAAGGCAATAGCAGAAGCGCGTGAACACGGTGATTTGAAGGAAAATGCCGAATACCATGCTGCGCGTGAGCAACAGGGGTTTTGTGAAGGGCGTATTCAAGATATAGAGGCTAAGCTATCTAACGCACAGATTATCGATGTCACTAAAATGGCTAATAATGGTAAAGTCATTTTTGGCTCAACGGTGACTATTGTAAATATTGAGACGGATGCCGAAGTGACTTACCGTATTGTTGGTGATGATGAAGCGGATATCAAACGCAATTTGATTTCGATTAGTTCACCTATTGCACGTGGCTTAATTGGCAAAATGCTAAATGATGAAATAGTTATTACAACACCCGGTGGTGTAATCGAGTACGAAATAATTAACGTACAATATGTTGCTTAATGAGGGGATATCAAATCGTGTAGAGTAATGCATAAAACCTGAATAGGTTCGTGTTTTATGCATTTTAGCTCTGTTTGCTTGGGTTATTTACGTGGCAACTCTATCTTTTTGTTTTCGCTAGGGCGGAATAAAACCACAACATGACCAATTTTAGCGATATCAAGTGCTTCAGTTTCACGTACAATTGCATCAATGATAAGTTGCTTCATTTCTCGGTCGTCAGTTGCAACTTTCACTTTAATTAATTCATGAAAGCTGAGTGCGTTCTCAATTTCTGCTAGTACGCCTTCAGTTAAGCCATTTTGGCCAAGTTGCACAATCGGTTTTAAACTATGTGCAAGACCTTTTAAGTGTTGTTTTTGTTTATTTGATAATTTCATACAAATTTCTTTTCATTTAAGGGTTGAAAACAGGGCATTCTACCCTTAATTGATACCCTTTACTATTTTGATTGTTATTTATCCGCTTTATTCATCATAAATAATGGCACAGTAACAATATTGAGGAACCATTTAGATGGGCAAAAAAGTTAATTCCGGCGAAGTGAAATCCGGCGCTACAAAGAAAAATAGCTCGGCTAGCTCTAAACGTTGGATGCAAGAGCACGTTAATGATTTTTATGTAAAAGAAGCGAATAAAAAAGGATTGCGCTCTCGTGCTGTTTTTAAACTCGAAGAGATCAATAACAAAGATAAGTTAATTCGATCAGGAATGACGGTGGTTGATTTAGGTGCTGCACCGGGTAGTTGGTCACAATGGGCTGTTGATACTGTAGGCATGAAGGGCAAAGTGATCGCCTGTGATATTTTGCCTATGGATTCTATCGCTGGAGTCGATTTTTTACAGGGTGATTTCCGTGAAGAGGCCGTGCTAAATGCGTTACTGAAACGTATTGGTGATAACAAAGTTGATGTTGTTTTATCTGATATGGCACCCAATATGAGTGGTAATGCGGCAATGGACCAACCTAAATCAATGTATTTAGTTGAGCTCGCACTAGATATGTGCCGTGCGGTATTGGTTGAAAATGGCAGCTTTATTGTCAAAGTATTCATGGGGGCTGATTTTGAAGCTTTCATGCAAGACGTTCGTGGCGAATTTCGCGCCGTAAAAATTCGTAAGCCTGACTCTTCTAGAGCGCGTTCTCGAGAAGTTTATCTTGTTGCAACGGGATACAAAGGCTAAATAGATTAAAGTGCAGTTGCATTATGTATTTATTCTTCACTGAATGAGTCAAGTATATTTACTGGCGACAGATTTTAATCTGTAGTAATCTACAACACATTATTATTTATTAACATGAGGTTTACATCTTGAACGATATGGCAAAAAACCTGATATTGTGGTTAGTCATCGCAGTAGTATTGATGTCGTTATTCCAAGGTTTTGGAACGGATAGCGCAAAAAAATCGCAAATGGATTACACAACATTCGTCAAAGAAGTTAGCCAAGGGCAAATCCAACAAGTTAAAATTGATGGGCAAGTAATTAAAGGCGTTAAAAGTAATCAAAGCCATTTTGAGACGTATATTCCTGCACCCGATTCTTGACCTATTGAATGATTTAATTAAACACGGTGTCCTTGTTGAAGGTACTCCGCCCGAGGAAACTAGCTTTTTAACATCGTTATTTGTTTCTTGGTTCCCGATGCTGTTATTAATTGGTGTTTGGATTCTTTTCATGCGCAATATGCAAGGCGGTGGAAAAGGTGGGGCAATGTCATTTGGCAAAAGTAAAGCCAAATTGATGGGAGAAGATCAAATCAAAACAACCTTTGCTGATGTGGCTGGGTGTGATGAAGCAAAAGAAGACGTTAAAGAGCTTGTTGATTACTTAAAAGATGCGACTAAATTCCAAAAATTAGGTGGGCGTATTCCAACGGGGGTTTTATTAGTTGGCCCTCCTGGAACGGGTAAAACGTTATTGGCAAAAGCAATCGCTGGCGAAGCTAAGGTTCCTTTTTTCTCAATCTCTGGTTCAGATTTTGTTGAAATGTTCGTGGGTGTTGGTGCTTCTCGCGTGCGTGATATGTTTGAGCAAGCCAAAAAATCTGCTCCTTGTATTATATTTATTGATGAAATCGATGCGGTTGGTCGTCAACGTGGTGCTGGTGTCGGTGGTGGTAATGATGAGCGAGAGCAAACCTTAAACCAAATGTTGGTTGAAATGGATGGCTTTGAAGGTAACGAAGGTATTATTGTTATCGCAGCAACCAACCGTCCAGATGTACTCGATGCAGCCCTGTTACGTCCTGGACGTTTCGACCGTCAAGTTGTTGTTGGCCTACCTGATGTGCGAGGCAGAGAGCAGATTCTTAATGTTCATATGCGTAAAGTACCGCTTGCTGGTGACGTTCAAGCCGCTATTTTAGCGCGAGGCACCCCAGGTTTTTCTGGTGCAGATCTTGCGAATTTAGTTAACGAAGCTGCGTTGTTTGCTGCCAGAGGTGATAAACGTACCGTTGATAAGCAAGATTTTGAACAAGCTCGTGATAAAATTTTAATGGGTGCAGAACGCCGCAGTTTGGTTATGCGTGAAGAAGATAAAGAATCGACTGCTTACCATGAAGCAGGGCATGCT
Source organism: Psychromonas sp. MME2 (assembly GCF_040566515.1). Taxonomy (NCBI): domain Bacteria; kingdom Pseudomonadati; phylum Pseudomonadota; class Gammaproteobacteria; order Alteromonadales; family Psychromonadaceae; genus Psychromonas; species Psychromonas sp. MME2. The sequence goes on from NZ_JBEWXI010000012.1 coordinate 80,100, forward strand.
ATTGTTGCGAAATTAGTACCGCAACATCACCCTATTCATAAAGTGACGATTATACCTCGTGGTCGCGCGCTGGGTGTGACACAATTTTTGCCTGAGGGTGATCAAATTAGCCAAAATCGTACCGAGCTTGAAAGTAGTATTTCCGTTGCCTATGGTGGTCGTATTGCCGAAGAGTTGATCTATGGAGCCGATAAGGTTTCAACGGGTGCTTCTCAGGATATTAAACAAGCATCATATATTGCACGAGCGATGGTTACCGAATGGGGATTCTCTGAAAAATTAGGGCCTATTTTATTAAACGTTGACTCAAATACATTGCGATCTAATGTCGTTTCCCATGAAACTGGCAAAATTATTGATGATGAAGTGAAGTTTTTCATTGAGAAGAATTATACTCGCGCTAAGCAAATATTAACCGATAACATTGATATCTTGCATGCAATGAAAGATGCATTAATCAAATATGAAACGATAGATGCGGAGCAGGTGGATGATTTAATGGCAAGGATTGAGGTTCGCCCCCCTACGGATTGGAACGATGCATTATTGGCAACAACCAAAGTGGATGCTGAAGTTGTGTCTCCGGTAGACAATGAGAATGTCAGTGACGCCGTTGATACCCCCGTAGATACGGTTGAAGAGTCTGCGCCGAATAGTGAAGATAAAAACGATAAACTATAAACATCTCAATGGCTGAGTATCCTTGAAAACCTAAGCTTGCTTAGGTTTTTTATTATCTTAAATTTCAGTGAGAAATTGATGCAATTAAGTAGCGGGCATAAAACACTTAATCTAGATTAACCGAAAGTAATGGGTATTTTAAATGTAACCCCAGATTCTTTCTCTGATGGTGGCCGCTTTGCGAATATCGAGTCAGCTTTTTTACAATCCGTGAAGATGGTTGAACAAGGCGCTGCCATTATTGATATCGGAGGGGAGTCTACTCGCCCAGGTGCTGAGGATGTTAGTACACAAGAAGAGTTAGATCGTGTTATTCCTGTCATTGAGAAAATAGCTAAACGGTTAGATTGCTGGATCTCGATTGATACGAGTAAAAGCCTAATCATGCAAGAGGCAGTCAAAGCTGGCGCCGATTTAATTAATGACATCCGAGCCTTGCAAGCAGCGAATGCTTTGCAGGTTGCGGCTCAGGCAAATGTGCCTGTCTGTTTGATGCATATGCAGGGATTACCTCGTACTATGCAAAATGCACCCGAGTATGAAAATTTAATCGCAGAGGTAAAATCTTTTTTAATGCAACGTGCCGAGCAATGCATGGCTGCGGGTATAAAAAAAGAGAATATTATTTTAGATTTAGGTTTTGGTTTCGGTAAAAAGTTGGAACATAATTATCAATTATTGCAAGCGACTAGACAGTTTGTGGAGCTGGGTTATCCTTTGCTAACCGGCGTTTCTAGAAAATCAATGTTTGGTCAATTGCTAAATCGTGATATAAATGACCGCCTTGCAGGCAGTCTTGCAGGTGCTATAATCGCGCTGCAACAGGGAACGCAAATTATCCGAGTACATGATGTAGCTGAAACAGTTGATGTCATTAAAGTGCTACAAGCCGTTAATTCATATAATTAAAAATTTGAGACGATAATGAAGAAAAAATATTTTGGTACAGATGGTATCCGTGGAAAAGTTGGTGCATCATTAATTACACCTGAGTTTGCTTTAAAATTAGGTTGGGCTGCAGGCAGAGTATTGGCAAAAACAGGATCTCAAAAAGTCTTAATTGGTAAAGATCCACGTATCTCAGGCTATATGTTAGAAGCGGCTCTACAAGCTGGGATCACCGCAGCAGGGCTCCGTCCCGTATTGATGGGGCCGATGCCGACACCTGCTGTTGCCTACTTAACGCGTACTTTTCGTGCATCTGCAGGCATCGTTATCAGTGCTTCACATAATCCCTATGACGATAATGGCATTAAGTTCTTTTCAAATGAAGGTGTTAAATTATCGGAAGAAATGGAACTAGAAATTGAAGCTGAAATTGATAAAGAACTAAAATGTGTTGAATCAAATGAGCTTGGTAAGGCTTCGCGAATTGACGATGCCGCTGGGCGTTATATTGAATTTTGTAAAAGCACCTTCCCCAGTAAATATAATCTAACGGGATTAAAAGTGGTAGTGGATTGTGCAAATGGTGCAACATACCATATTGCTCCTCTGGTTATTAATGAGCTGGGAGCTAAAGTTATCGCTATGGGCGTGGAGCCTAACGGCGTCAATATTAATTTAAATTGTGGTGCAACAAGTATGCAGGCGATCTCCGAAGCGTGTTGTTCAAGAGAAGGCTGATTTTGGTATTGCCTTCGATGGCGATGGCGATAGGGTGATGATGGTCGACCATACCGGTTATATTCTCGATGGTGATGAGCTACTTTACATTATTGCCCGAGATAAATTGCGAGCAGGGAGATTAAAAGGCGGTGTTGTCGGCACGACGATGTCTAATTTAGGTCTTGAGCAGGCATTGAAAACATTAGGTATTCCATTTGAACGTTCTGATGTGGGTGATCGCCATGTAATGGAGTTAATGAATAAAAATGGTTGGTGTTTAGGTGCTGAAAATTCAGGGCATGTTATTAGCTCTGAGCACCTACCAACAGGAGATGGTATCGTTTCTGGGTTACAGGTGATTAGTGCCATGCAAGCAAGTCGCATGACGTTAAAAGAGCTAAGACAGGGAATGAAAAAATATCCTCAAATTTTAATCAATGTGCGTTTTAATAATGAAATTGACCCATTATCCGACGAGGATGTATTGGCTGAGTGCCGTGCTATTGAAGAGTTGCTGGCTGATAAAGGTCGTGTACTATTGCGTAAATCCGGTACCGAACCTGTTTTCAGAGTTATGGTTGAAGCTGATGCCGATGAAGATGTGGTGCGTAGCTATGCTCAATCGATTGCTGATAAAGTTAAAGTATAAATAAATTACAATTATTGCTTTTTTTTTGAGCGGTTAAATGGTTAATACCCGAAAAGAAAAAAATATCACTTTATTCACTTGTGATTTGTTCTTCTATTGGGTAATATTCGCCCGCTTCTTGGATGGAGCGCGAGAAGTTTTTGTTGAAATATTAGGTATATTCTATGTATGAGATGCTGTTAGTTGTTTATTTGATTGTTGCAATTATTTTAATTGGATTTGTATTAATTCAACAAGGCAAAGGCGCTGGTATGGGGGCATCCTTTGGTTCAGGCGCTTCAAATACTGTATTTGGTGCAAGTGGTGCAGGGAATTTTATGACTCGCACAACAGCAATACTTGCTGTTATGTTTTTCATTTTAAGCCTTGTTCTTGGTAACCTTTCAACAAATAAAGTTTCGGTTAATGATGAGTATTCAGACCTTACCATCCAGGTGCCAGCTGAAGTAGCAAAAGAAGTTGATACTTCTAATCAAATACCAGAATAGAATATTTATTTAATAAATGCGGATATGGTGGAATTGGTAGACACGTAGTCTTGAGGGGGCTATGACTTAGGTCGTGAGAGTTCAAGTCTCTCTATCCGCACCAATTATTTTATAGGTAGTAATAATAGTGATTGCTTAGCCATGGTTAAGTCGATATAATCGCTGTCATTAGATAGAGCTTTTAGTAAGCTTGTCTTATTCGAGTATTCGAATAAACTGAATTAAGCTCCAATTTATTGGGGCTTTTTTGTTATTTGAGAAGTTGAAAATACTATTTCAACTTTACAATATGACAACTTATGTTTGTTTTTAATAAACATAAGTTGTTAATTAAATAGGGCTTATAGCCCTATTTTTGTTTCTGATAGGGGATTAATTTGGCAAGTTTAGAAGAACGTTTAGTTGAAATGCTAAAACCAAGTGTTGAGGGGCTTGGTTATGAATTGGTTGGTATTGAGTATGTTCGTGCTGGCAAGCATTCAACATTACGGATATATATTGATCAAGATGGTGGTATTTTAGTCGATGATTGTGCGGCCGTCAGTCGCCAAGTCAGTGCTATATTGGATGTTGAAGATCCAATTACCAATGAATATACACTTGAAGTTTCTTCACCTGGTTTAGAACGTCCTCTATTTACCGCTGCGCAATATGCCAATTTCATCGGCACGGAAGTGCGTATACAGTTAAGAATGCCAGTTCAAAACCGTCGCAAATGGAAAGGTACAATTTCCTCTGTTGAAGGTGAAATAATTTGTATAAGCGTAGACGAAAAAGAAGAACGCTTTGCATTAAGTAATATCCAGAAAGCGAATATTGTTGCAAAATTTGATTAATTAAGGCGATTCAAGATGAATAATAAAGAGATCTTACTTGTCGTAGAGGCAGTATCAAACGAGAAAAGTCTTCCTCGTGAAGCAATTTTTCAAGCATTAGAAAGTGCACTTGCTATTGCTACTAAAAAGAAATATGAAAATGATATTGAAGTGCGCGTTGAAATTGACCGTGAATCGGGTAACTTTAAAACCTACCGTCGCTGGTTAGTATTAGAAATCGATGCAGAAATGGCAAATCCATGTCAAGAGATGACATTTGAAGCTGCTCAATATGATAACCCTGATATTAAAGTGGGTGAGTACATAGAAGACGAAATTGAATCAGTTACCTTTGATCGCATTACAACACAAACTGCTAAACAAGTTATCGTACAGAAAGTTCGTGAAGCTGAACGCGCTCAAGTTGTAGAGCAATATGCAGAACAAAAAGGTGAATTAATCACTGGTGTCGTCAAACGTATGAATCGCGATAATATTCTGCTTGATTTAGGTGGCAATGCTGAAGCTGTTATCTTTCGAGATGAAATGTTACCGCGAGAAAACTTCCGCCCTGGTGACCGTTTACGTGGTTTATTGTATGATGTTCGTCCAGATGCGCGCGGCGCGCAACTTTTTATGACACGTACTCAACCAGAAGTATTAGTCGAATTGTTCCGTTTAGAAGTACCTGAAATTGCAGAAGAGATGATTGACTTAATGGGCGCCGCTCGCGATCCTGGTTCTCGTGCTAAAATTGCAGTTAAATCCAATGACCAGCGTATTGATCCCATTGGTGCTTGTGTTGGTATGCGTGGCGCACGTGTTCAAGCCGTTTCAGGTGAATTAGGTGGAGAGCGTGTTGATATTATCCTTTGGGATGAAAATCCGGCACAATTTGCAATTAATGCAATGTCACCAGCGGAAGTGTCATCAATTGTTGTTGATGAAGATGCTCATAGCATGGATATTGCTGTTGAAGAGGAGAACCTTGCTCAAGCGATAGGTCGTAATGGTCAAAACATTCGTTTAGCGTCTCAACTTACAGGTTGGGAATTAAACGTCATGACGGTTGCTGAATTAAAAGCGAAGCATCAAGCTGAAGCGAATAATGTTATTAATCTATTCACAAACGCATTAGAGATAGATGAAGAGTTTGCATCTGTTTTAGTTGACGAAGGCTTTAGCTCTCTAGAAGAAATTGCTTATGTACCAATCAATGAGTTATTAGCTATTGAAGGGTTAGATGAAGATATTGTTGAAGAGTTACGTACTCGCGCTAAAGATGTCTTAGCGACTAAAGCGCTTGCGCAAGAAGAGACGCTTGAAGGGGCAAAACCTGCTGCGGATTTACTTGCTCTTGAAGGTTTAGATGCGCATTTAGCCTATGTACTTGCCAGTAAAGGCGTTATTACACTAGAAGATCTAGCAGAACAAGCCGTAGATGATCTACTTGAAATCGAAGAGTTGGACGAAGCAAAAGCAGGTAAGCTTATTATGGCTGCGCGCAACATCTGTTGGTTCAGCGAAGATGCTGAATAAGCATCAGATAGGGGAAAAAAATTATGTCAGATATTTTATTGAAAGACCTTGCTAAAGATTTAAATAAATCAGAAGAAACATTACTTAAACAGTTTGCCGATGCAGGTATTACTAAAAAAGCGTCAGACCATGTGACGTTACAAGAAAAAGAGATGCTCACTACGTTTTTACAAAAACAACATGGTGGTGAAGTGAAAAAGAAAATGACTTTACAACGTAAAACAAAAACCGTTTTAAATGTTAAAGGTCAAGCGAATGCTGTTAATGTTGAAGTGCGTAAAAAACGCACCTATGTGCAACGTACTGATACAGAAGCTGCTGCATTAAAAGAAGCAGAAATCGCAGAAAAACAGGCAGCAGAGGAAAAATTACAAGCCGAAATTGCAGCGCAGAAATTAGCGGCAGAGAAGGCGCAAGCTGAAAAATTAGCAGCGAAGAAAGCTGCAGATGAAAAAGCGAAGAAAGCCGCTGTTATTAATAAAGAAAAACAGGCTGCAGCTAAATCTGAAAAAACACCTGAACAAATTCAATTAGAGCAGGAAGCCGCTGAATTACTTAAAAAAGCGGAAAAAGAAGCGTTGTTAAAAGCTGAAAAGAAAGCGGCTGAACAAGCTGAGATAGCTAAGAAACTTGCTGAAGAAAACTCGGCTCGTTGGGCGGCAGAAGAGGAAGCGCGTAAGAAAGCGGCTGAAGCAGACTACCATATGACCTCATCTAAAGCAGCACAAGCAGCTGAAGATGCGCAGGATTCTAAAGAGGAAGGTCCTGCTCGTCGTAAGAAGAAGAAGAAAGCATCAGAACCTGCACAGGAAATTGTGCAAGGACGTCGTGGACGTCGTGGAAAAAAATCAAACCCACATACTCCTTCTGTATTACAGCAAGCGTTTGAAAAACCAGCAGCACCAGTTGAACGTGATGTTAAAATTGGGGAAACAATTACCGTTGCTGAATTGGCTAACAAAATGGCTGTTAAAGCGACAGAAGTTATTAAAGTTATGATGAAAATGGGGGCTATGGCCACCATTAACCAAGTGATTGATCAAGAAACCGCAACTATTGTTGCTGAAGAGATGGGCCATAAGGTTATTTTAACTAAAGAAAATGAGCTTGAAGAGTCTGTGATGGCAGAAGCACAACAGGGTGGTGAATTAACATCTCGTGCACCTGTTGTTACTATCATGGGACATGTTGACCATGGTAAAACATCGCTACTTGATTACATTCGTCGTGCGAAAGTTGCCGATGGCGAAGCGGGTGGTATAACTCAGCATATTGGTGCTTATCATGTAGATACCGATAAGGGTATGATCACTTTTCTTGATACACCAGGACATGCTGCCTTTACATCTATGCGTTCACGCGGTGCAAAAGCGACCGATATCGTTATATTAGTTGTTGCTGCAGACGACGGCGTTATGCCGCAAACTATAGAAGCTATCCAACATGCGAAAGCTGCTAAAGTGCCATTAATCGTTGCTGTCAATAAAATAGATAAAGAAAATGTAGATTTTGAACGTGTTAAGAGTGAACTTTCGCAACACGACATCATTTCTGAAGAGTGGGGCGGTGAAAATATTTTCGCTTATGTTTCAGCTAAAGCTGGTACAGGTGTGGACGAGTTACTAGACAGTATTCTCTTACAAGCTGAAATGCTAGACTTATCAGCGGTAGCAACAGGCCCAGCATCGGGTGTTGTTATCGAATCTCGCCTCGATAAAGGGCGTGGTCCGGTTGCTTCTATTCTTGTTCAACACGGTGAATTAAAGCAAGGTGATATTGTACTTTGTGGCCTTGAATATGGCCGTGTTCGTGCAATGCGTGATGAAAACGGAAAAGCAATTGAAGTTGCTGGCCCATCTATTCCAGTGGAAGTATTAGGCCTTTCTGGTGTGCCTCAAGCTGGTGATGAAGCCACTGTTGTACGTGATGAGAAAAAAGCGCGTGAAGTTGCGCTATACCGCCAAGGAAAATTCCGTGATATTAAACTTGCGCGTCAGCAGAAAGCTAAGCTTGACAATATGTTTGCAAACATGGAATCTGGCGAAGTTTCAGAGCTTAATATTGTTCTTAAAGCAGACGTACAAGGTTCTCTAGAGGCGATTTGTGATTCATTGAGTAAGCTATCGACCGATGAAGTGAAAGTTAATATTATTGGTCGTGGTGTTGGTGGTATTACTGAAACAGATGCCTCACTCGCTTCTGCCTCTGGTGCCATTGTAATCGGCTTTAATGTTCGTGCTGATGCGTCTGCGCGTAAACTTATTGATAACGAAGCTGTCGATTTGCATTACTACAGTATTATTTATGATTTGATTGATGAAGTTAGAGCTGCAATGAGTGGCCTCTTAGCGCCAGAATTCAAACAAGAAATTACTGGTATTGCAGATGTTCGAGAAGTATTCAAATCACCAAAAATTGGTGCTATTGCGGGTTGTATGGTGACAGAAGGTACGATAAAACGTAATAATCCGATTCGTGTTTTACGTGACAATGTCGTTATCTATGAAGGTGTGCTTGAATCATTGCGTCGCTTTAAAGATGATGCGACTGAAGTTCGTAATGGCACCGAATGTGGTATCGGTGTTAAAAATTACAACGATGTTCGCGTTGGTGACCAAATTGAAGTATTTGAAATTATTGAAGTTAAACGTAGTTTATAAAAATACTCAATTTTAGATTATAGAATGGAGGCTGAGTGCCTCCATTCTTATTTAAAAAATAAATTATCATCACTAGGGTGATGAAGGAGTTAAACATGGCCAAAGAATTTAGCCGTACTTCACGTGTTGCACAGCAAGTTCAAAAAGAACTTGCTCGTATTTTACAGCAAGAAGTTAAAGATCCTCGTATTGGTATGGTAACTATTTCTGGTGTTGAAATAACCCGAGATCTTGCCTATGCGAAAGTATTTGTTACTTTTCTAACCATTGGTGAGCAGACTAATGAAGAATCTTTAAAGGGGCTTAATGCTGCATCGGGATATATCCGCAGATTATTAGGTAAAGCAATGCAATTACGCATCGTACCAGAAGTCCGTTTTTGTTTTGATGAAACCTTAACCGAAGGTTTGCGCATTTCTGAGTTGGTAAGCGGTGCGGTCAAAAAAGACAAAGAAAAAATCGTCGAGTCAGGACGTGTTGATGAGGATCAAGAGTAATGGCAAGACGAGGAAAGGGTCGTTCTATCAATGGTATTGTTTTACTAGATAAACCCACAGACATCAGCTCAAATCATGCGTTACAGCGTGTAAAACGTATTTTCTTTGCTAATAAAGCTGGGCATACTGGGGCATTGGATCCTTTAGCAACCGGTATGTTACCTATTTGCTTGGGTGAAGCGACTAAATTTTCTCAGTTTTTATTGGACTCTGATAAGCGTTATATTGTAACGGCTAAATTGGGCGTGCGAACTACCACCAGTGACTCACAGGGTGATGTTGTTACAGAGCGTGCTGTTAATGTTAATAAACAGCAGTTGATGGATGCTTTGGATACTTTTCGGGGCGATATTATGCAGGTGCCCTCGATGTTTTCTGCACTTAAACATCAAGGGCAACCCCTGTATAAATATGCTAGAGAAGGGATCACCATAGATCGAGAAGCAAGACCGATTATAGTTTATGAAATCAATCTATTACGTTTTGAAGGTGATGAAGTTGATTTAGATGTGCACGTTAGCAAAGGAACTTATATTCGTACTATCGTAGATGACTTAGGTGAACTACTTGATTGTGGTGCGCATGTTTCGATGTTACGACGTACACAAGTTGCTGATTACCCTTATGAACGTATGGTCACTATTGAGCAATTAGAAGCATTGGTAGAACAAGCAAATGAATCTGATAGTTGCCCCTATGAATTATTAGATGCGCAGTTGCTTGCCATGGATACCGCGGTTAAACATTATCCTGAAGTGAATATCACTGATGAAATGGGAGACTATGTTTTGCATGGGCAACCGGTACAGGTTTTTGGTGCACCAGATAACACCATCGTTCGTATCACGGTCGGTGATGCGCATACTTTTATTGGTGTTGGGCAAATGAATGATGATGGTTTGATTGCGCCGAAACGTCTAGCCAATCTATAAATGTTGATTTTTATACTATAAAGATAATAGGGTATAACAATGACTAAATTAGACTTTTCTGTAATAAATAAAGCCACTGCTGATTCATTTAATAGGCAACGTAATTTAATAAAAAAATTAGCGAAAGGTGAATTAGTGCTTTGTGATAAATGTAATTCACCATTAGTTTTAAATGTCTCTTCCGTATTGCATGATACTGGTATTACTTGCAGTAAAGGGTGTACAAATATTGAATTGGAAGTTGAAAAATAATCTTTCTTCCCCTTATATTGGACTGGTTTTCATTATATTAAAAAATAGGCGGTTATATAACCGCCTATTTTCATTAAATTAAGTTATTGAATTCGCTTAGCGTTTAACTTCTATTTCACGTTTTCTTAGGTATAAGAAACGAATTAACTCATATTCAAATGCCGAGCCTGAACCGTAATAACGGAATGCGATGTTTTTACGCGTATCAATGGCTCTTAATAAATTAAGTGCTAACACCTCTTCCCATTTCATATCAAGTTGGTCAATTGCAGCGCTAGTGACAAATGAATCTACAACAATCCCACTCGCATCACGTACACTTGATGGACCAAGAAGCGGTAAAACTACATAAGGACCACTGCCAACTCCCCAGTGACCAAGCGTTTGACCAAAATCTTCCTTCTCTTTATACATTCCCATGCGTGTTGCGGGATCCCAAAGTCCTAATACACCAATAGTCGTATTTGTAACAGGCAGGTTGTAACTAATGCCCTTTCTCCTTTAAGTTGTAATACCGAGTTAAAAAAGGTGTTAATTTCACCTAGATTACTGAAGAAGTTAGTGACGCCGTCTTGCACAATTTCTGGTGTTACCCACTGATAACCATTAACAACAGGTAAGATAACATACTGATCCGCTTTAGCATTGAAGTAATACATATGGCGATTGAATCCTTCCCATGGATTGTTGTTTTTGGAAATGCCGTTATCTGGGATATCTTTGGGTAATGATACAGTAGGTTCAACAGCGTCTTTTTCAAGAACAGGTGTTGAGCTACAAGCTGTTAATATTAATGCAGCAAAAAAGAAAATTATGTTATGTATATATGATTTATGTGTCATGTGTCATCTCCCTACTTATAGGTCTGAGGCGAAAAACGCCAGCATATGTTCAACCCAAACTTTTTCATCCATGTTTCCACAGTGACCACCATAAGGGAAAACTTTCCCTCTATCTCCAAACGTTTTTACTAAAAAAGATAAATCACCTTCGGCTAAAATGATGTCATCAGCATTGGTCACCATTGCTATTTTATTTGATGAACTAAGATAATCAGCAATGCTTTCTAGGCTTAATCTATCTATCATTATTTGCTTGTTCAGTGTTGTATCTTCAGCCTTGTAATAAGGCAACATGCCTTTTTCAAAATAGGTCAGAAAACCAAGTTGAGCGCCGCGAGCAAATGCTGGGCTAATAGACTCAAATTTATCAATAGTATGATTTTTATAAGTAATGGCACCGATATTCTTCATAACATCAATGGCAAAGATCATATCTGTTGAACTAAGGCGAAATGCTAAGCCTATTAATTCAGATAGCTCTTGATCACTAACCTTTGCCGCAACAAACATTTGATAGAGGAAATCAGTGGTTAGTTCAACATGGTCTGCATGAGAAACAGAATCTCCGACACGACTAAAGATGCTATTAACCGTATCTTTAATTTGTTCCGTACCAACGTTATCTACAAATCCATCAAGTATTTGTACTGAGCGATATAAACTAACGGGAGGGTTAACAATAAACACTTTTTTAAAGTTGAATATCTTTTCCTCTTCATCTAGTTTGCTAATAAAAGCGGAATGTGCACCACCAAGGCTGTAACCCGTTAAGTAGTAATCCGTAATTTGTAACTTATCACCGAGCTTGTTTTGTGCGTCTGCGACTGTTTTTTGCATTACGTTATAGAGTTCTTTGGCATCATTATCTAAGTAACCAGGGAACTGATCGACTGAAGCGCCAACAATAAAACTAGCATGAGTCGGTGAACTAATAGATATCACATTATAACCAGCTTGAAAGAAGGTTTTTTCGAGCTGTTTCAGCTTACTGTCGTTATATTTAGCCCCTGTGCCTGCAATAGAAAAAATAAGGGGGGCAGGGTGATCTTGATGGACAACTGAATACTTAAATTCTTCGTGATACCAGAATACCTCGGGCACTTTTCTATCCGGAAGGATATCAACCGTTAAATCTTCTCGATTGATATCAGCAGAAAGTTCCGCCTTATATTCAGTAGGTGTTCCGTATACTGTTGCTTTGAAAGGATCTTTAAATGGAAAATCATAAGTTGAGGTTGCAAAGGAGGTATGCCCAAAAAGCAGTAGCAGCGTTGCTAATAATATCCTTTTCATAATTATATTCCTTAGTAATAAATACATATCAATAAATGCCATTTTGTTGAAGTTAGAAAATATCTAAGTATGTATGAAATTCATTTTTTTTAAAGCTGATAATTAATATTTTTAGCTAATTATTTAATAAGTTAGACTAAAGAATAATAAAAAGGAGAAATAATGAGAATTTTAATTAAAAGAGTATTGATGTGCTGTATAGGCTGAGCAAAAAGTTTGCGTGTAAGTGGCTTTATATAAAAGCCACTTGAAGGGGGTTAATTAATGCAAGGCTCTAGTGGCAACCACCGCAGCATCCATCAGGCGATTTTTCTTTTTTTGTTTCATGTCCGTGCCCACCACAGCATTCATCACCATCTGCATGCTTGCTTTTGTCACCACCACAACATTCATGGTCAGAATCGTGGTCATGCCCATGCCCACCGCAAGAGCTGCCAGCTTGATGGATATGGCCATGTGCCAACTCTTCAGCCGTAGCTTCGCGGATGGACACGACTTCACCAACAAATTGTAGCGTCATGCCTGCTAATGGGTGATTAGCATCAATACTAACATTTTCCGCGTCTACAGCAGTCACTTCAACGGTGCGGGTGCCTTGATCTGTTTCTGCGTGGAATGTCATACCGACTTGAATTTCATCGACACCTTCAAATAAAGAGCGTGGTACCTGTTGTACTAAATCTTCACGGAAAACGCCGTAGGCTTGCTCTGGTTGTAAGGTAACATCAAATTTATCGCCAACAGCTTTGCCTTCAAGCTCTGCTTCTAATCCAGGTACTAAATAATGTGTGCCTTGGATGAATTCAAGTGGTGCGCCATTTTCTGTGCTATCAAGTGCGTGTCCGTCAACTTCAGCAACACCAAAATGGATTGCAACCACTAAATCATTTTTTACTTTCATTCTATTTCTCACTCTATTATAGGTTATTTATCAGATGGATTGAATATTCCGATCATCTGTTCAAATTGGCGGGTTGCGCTCGTTGCTTGTTTGGGTGTTTGTGTTTGTGTATAGCCACAATGCACACAAGTTAGCTTTTCAATGGCATTTTCTAATGTCAGCGCAATAGTGTCAAGTTTGTTACACTCTGGACAGTTTGCTCCTGCAATAAAGCGTTTTTTAGTTTTAGATAGCGTCATTCTAAGATTCTATTAAATTTATGATGATTAATGCTAAGCAAATATGGGATAGATTAACAGTGGCTATAGCTCAAGTTTACAAAATCGGCTATTATCTCCGCCTATTTTTTAATACCGATTGAGAGTTTTAACTATGATTGTGGCAAGTAATATTGAATTTATACGTGGCGGAAAACCACTACTCAAAGATGCTAGTGCAACAATCAACCCACGTCAAAAAGTGGGATTAGTGGGAGCCAATGGGTGTGGTAAATCGAGTTTTTTTACGCTATTGAAGAAACAGACCCATGTAGATAGTGGCGACTTAACCATTCCGCAACATTGGCGACTTGCGAGTGTTGCTCAAGAAACCCCGGCATTAGATGAGAATGCATTACAGTATGTTATTGATGGCGATGTACATTTCCGTGAATTACAGAAGAAATTGACAATAGCAGAAGATAAAAATGACGGTACGTTGATTGCAGAATTACACATACAACTTGATAATGCAGGTGGTTATAGTATTGAATCTCGTGCGGCTGAATTATTGGCGGGACTCGGGTTTTCTGAACAGGCGCAACGCCGTTCAGTGAGTGATTTTTCTGGCGGTTGGCGCATGCGTTTAAACTTAGCTCAAGCATTATTATGCCCTTCAGATCTTCTACTACTGGATGAACCAACTAACCATTTAGATTTAGATGCGGTAATTTGGTTGGAAAAGTGGCTGAAACAATATTCTGGAACATTAATACTTATCTCTCATGACCGAGATTTTATTGATAGTATCGTCGATAAAATTATTCATATAGAACAAAATCAATTACATGAATACACGGGTAATTACAGTAGTTTTGAACGCCAAAGAGCTGAAAAATTAGCGCAGCAACAAGCGACTTTCGAAAAGCAGCAAACACAAATGCAGCATATGCAAAGTTATATTGATCGATTTAGATACAAAGCGAGTAAAGCAAAGCAAGCACAAAGCCGTATAAAAGCATTAGAAAAAATGGAGCAACTATTACCGGCTCATATTGATAGTCAATTTAGTTTTTCGTTTAAAAAACCCGATGCCTTACCGATGCCTTTATTAACATTGGAGAAAGTATCTGCGGGGTATGATGATAAATTAATTTTAGATGAAATAAAGCTAAACTTGGTGCCGGGGAGTCGTATCGGATTATTAGGCCGAAACGGTGCAGGGAAATCGACATTAATTAAGCTGCTTTCTAATCAACTAATGCCCAAGTCTGGTGAAATAGAGATCAATCCTAATGCTAAAATTGGTTATTTTGCCCAACATCAATTAGAGTTTTTACGATTAGATGAATCACCACTACAACATTTAGCTCGATTAGCGCCAGAAGAAAAAGAGTTACCATTGCGTAATTTCTTAGGGCGTTTTGGTTTTCAGGGAGATAAAGCGCTAGAAAAGGTTGCCCCATTTTCTGGTGGAGAAAAGGCGCGATTAGTGTTGGCATTATTAGTATGGCAAAAGCCTAATTTATTATTGCTCGATGAACCGACCAACCATCTCGATCTAGAAATGCGTCATGCCTTGACTATGGCATTACAAGAATTTGAAGGCGCAATGGTCATTGTGTCACATGATCGACATCTTTTACGAACAACGACGGATGATTTATATTTAGTGCACGACCAAAAAGTTGAGCCTTTTATTGGCGATCTCGATGATTATCATAAATGGCTATCAGAGCAACAACGCATCGAAAAACAATCAAATGAAACAGTAAGTGATAAAGAAAGCTCAGTAAATATCAACCGTAGAGAACAAAAAAGGTTAGATGCAGAGTTTAGAAAGAAATTAACGCCTTTTAAAAAACAGTTGAATGAAGCTGAAAAATTAATGGAGACATACTCACTACAGCTGCAAACAATAGAAGAGCAGCTATCCGATGCGGGTTTATATGAACAGTCAGAGAAAGCTCGATTAACCGAGTTGTTAAAATCACAAGCTGAAGTAAAACAAGCATTAGAAGAAGCTGAAATGCAATGGATGGAAGCGCAAGAGACAATTGAATTAATGCAAGTAGAGTTTTCTGTATAGATTAACTGCTTGAGTTTTAAATAATATTATTCATAATCACAAAGTGGATTAACGCATAATTGTAAGGAAATAAGAATGAGCTTTAAAACAAATGAATACTTTGATGGCAATGTGGCATCAATTGCTTTCCAAACTGAAACGCTGCCAGCAACGGTAGGGGTTATGGAAATAGGCGAATATACTTTTAACACTGGGGCTAAGGAGTATATGACTGTTGTAAGTGGAAGTTTGACAATTAAACTTGCAGGTAGTGATGATTGGGTTACTTATAATGCAGGTGAAACATTCCCGGTTGAAGCAAATTCTAGTTTTGATGTACAAGTAACGGTGCAAACTGCTTATTTATGTCTTTATGAAAAATAAATAAAAGTAGTAAATGTAATTAAATCAGGAGCGAAAGCTCCTTTTTTGTGCCCAATAGATATTGAAAATAGAGGTTGGTCATTTGGTTTACAGCTAAAAAAACAGCATATTGGTTGGTAATTCTACAAACGATTGCTTGTTTGGAATAATCTGTCAATAAATGCTTGCCAATGTGATCTGAATCCCTATAATGCGCATCCACAGACACGGGGCGTAACGCAAGTTAGCAACCAGTTTGAGAATAAAACAAACGCATTTATCGCTTCGTAAGAAATGTAAAATAAGACGTTGACATTGTTCGAAAGGCGCGTAATATACGCACCTCGCCGCAAGGCGCGCTCTTTAACAATTTAATCAAACAATCTGTGTGGGCACTTATTGTTGATGTGATTTCAAATAATCAAAAAGTAACGCTTCTGCTTGCAGAAAGTTACACCTAACTTGTTTAGGTAACATCAATAGAAGTGACACACGAATTAATTCATTTACATTGAAAGATTTATCTTTCAATGATTAACAGGCCAAATATTTATATTTGGTGATTAATTCAGAATAACAAGTACTTCGGTACTTAGTTTTAGTCAGTAATATTGAGCTTGGTTAAATTCTACTTCGTAGAAAATAACCTAATTAAACTTTAAATTGAAGAGTTTGATCATGGCTCAGATTGAACGCTGGCGGCAGGCTTAACACATGCAAGTCGAACGGTAACAGAGAATAGCTTGCTATTTTGCTGACGAGTGGCGGACGGGTGAGTAATGCTTGGGAATTTACCTTGTTGTGGGGGACAACAGTTGGAAACGACTGCTAATACCGCATAATGTCTTTTGACCAAAGGTGGCCTCTATTTATAAGCTATCGCGACAAGATGAGCCCAAGTGGGATTAGCTAGTTGGTAGGGTAAAGGCCTACCAAGGCGACGATCCCTAGCTGGTCTTAGAGGATGACCAGCCACACTGGAACTGAGACACGGTCCAGACTCCTACGGGAGGCAGCAGTGGGGAATATTGCACAATGGGGGAAACCCTGATGCAGCCATGCCGCGTGTGTGAAGAAGGCTTTCGGGTTGTAAAGCACTTTCAGCGAGGAGGAAAGGGTGCAGGTTAATACCCTGTATCTGTGACGTTACTCGCAGAAGAAGCACGGCTAACTCCGTGCCAGCAGCCGCGGTAATACGGAGGGTGCGAGCGTTAATCGGAATTACTGGGCGTAAAGCGCGCGTAGGTGGTTAATTAAGTCAGATGTGAAAGCCCAGGGCTCAACCTTGGAACTGCATTTGAAACTGGTTAACTAGAGTTTTGTAGAGGGTGGTAGAATTTCAGGTGTAGCGGTGAAATGCGTAGAGATCTGAAGGAATACCAGTGGCGAAGGCGGCCACCTGGACAGAGACTGACACTGAGGCGCGAAGGCGTGGGGAGCAAACGGGATTAGATACCCCGGTAGTCCACGCAGTAAACGATGTCTATTAGAAGTTTGTGGCTATATGCCGTGGGTTTCAAAGCTAACGCATTAAATAGACCGCCTGGGGAGTACGGCCGCAAGGTTAAAACTCAAATGAATTGACGGGGGCCCGCACAAGCGGTGGAGCATGTGGTTTAATTCGATGCAACGCGAAGAACCTTACCATCCCTTGACATCCAGAGAATCACCAAGAGATTGATGAGTGCCTTCGGGAACTCTGAGACAGGTGCTGCATGGCTGTCGTCAGCTCGTGTTGTGAAATGTTGGGTTAAGTCCCGCAACGAGCGCAACCCCTATCCTTATTTGCCAGCGGGTCAAGCCGGGAACTCTAGGGAGACTGCAGGTGATAAACCGGAGGAAGGTGGGGACGACGTCAAGTCATCATGGCCCTTACGGGATGGGCTACACACGTGCTACAATGGCAAATACAAAGGGTTGCTAACCTGCGAGGGTATGCGAATCTCATAAAGTTTGTCGTAGTCCGGATCGGAGTCTGCAACTCGACTCCGTGAAGTTGGAATCGCTAGTAATCGTGGATCAGAATGCCACGGTGAATACGTTCCCGGGCCTTGTACACACCGCCCGTCACACCATGGGAGTGGGCTGCACCAGAAGTCATTAGCTTAACCTTCGGGATGGCGATGACCACGGTGTGGTTCATGACTGGGGTGAAGTCGTAACAAGGTAGCCCTAGGGGAACCTGGGGCTGGATCACCTCCTTACGTAAAGAAATTCACAATAATGAGTGCTCACACAGATTGTTTGATTAGACTGAAGAAGTGCAGAAGTTCTATGTCCCCATCGTCTAGAGGCCTAGGACACCGCCCTTTCACGGCGGTAACAGGGGTTCAAATCCCCTTGGGGATACCACTACGATAAAAAAGATATTCAATCTTTTTAACCATCCATTGGTAGGAACTGAGTTTACGTTTTAAGTGAAAGTCACTTTATAAACATTAAGTTTTAATGCTTATAAAGTGTTTTTTAACACTGCTCTTTAACAATTAGGAAAGCTGATAAAGTTCTGTTTGAACGTATGGATATAGATATCAATATGTTTAAACGAAACGAAATTGTTCTCAATGATTAATTTATTAATCATTGTAATCAAGCAAAAATAAAAGTTCATTTTTCACGTAGTGAAATGTGAACAGTACGTATCTACTCAATCTTATGATTGATAGGTGCACGAAAAACGAATGTTGTTTTTTGTATTGTAAAATATGAGAAATCGCAAGCGTCTTGGAAACGACATACAAAACAAAAATCAGTATTAAGTAGTGATGCCAAATGGTGTTGCCCACTCAGACATTGACAAAAAGACGTCAATCTCTTGTTGGGAACAATACCTAAAACGCGTCACTGCGTGACACTTTTTAGGTGTTGTATGGTTAAGTGAATAAGCGTGCACGGTGGATGCCTAGGCAATTAGAGGCGATGAAGGACGTGGTAATCTGCGATAAGTCCAGGGGAGTTGATAACAAGCGTTATATCCTGGAATTTCCGAATGGGGCAACCCGGCACTTAGTGTCATCGTTAAGTGAATACATAGCTTAACGAAGCGAACGAGGGGAACTGAAACATCTAAGTACCCTTAGGAAAAGAAATCAACCGAGATTCCGAAAGTAGCGGCGAGCGAAATTGGAACAGCCCTTAAGCTGTTTAGAAGTTAGTAGAATGGTCTGGAAAGTCCGACGATACAGGGTGATAGTCCCGTATATGACAACTTCTTTACAGTGAAAACGAGTAAGACGGGACACGAGAAATCCTGTTTGAATATGGGGGGACCATCCTCCAAGGCTAAATACTCCTAATTGACCGATAGTGAACCAGTACCGTGAGGGAAAGGCGAAAAGAACCCCTGTGAGGGGAGTGAAATAGAACCTGAAACCGTGTACGTACAAGCAGTAGGAGCCGACTTAGTTCGGTGACTGCGTACCTTTTGTATAATGGGTCAACGACTTAATTTCAGTAGCAAGGTTAACCGTATAGGGGAGCCGTAGGGAAACCGAGTCTTAACTGGGCGAATAGTTGCTGGGATTAGACCCGAAACTTGGTGATCTAGCCATGAGCAGGTTGAAGGTTGAGTAACATCAACTGGAGGACCGAACCCACTAATGTTGAAAAATTAGGGGATGACTTGTGGCTGGGGGTGAAAGGCCAATCAAACCAAGAGATAGCTGGTTCTCCTCGAAAGCTATTTAGGTAGCGCCTCGTGTATCACTGTTGGGGGTAGAGCACTGTTTGGGCTAGGGGGTCATCCCGACTTACCAACCCCATGCAAACTCCGAATACCAACAAGTGCAATCACGGGAGACACACGGCGGGTGCTAACGTCCGTCGTGGAAAGGGAAACAACCCAGACCGCCAGCTAAGGTCCCAAAGTATATGTTAAGTGGGAAACGATGTGGGAAGGCTTAGACAGCTAGGAAGTTGGCTTAGAAGCAGCCATCTTTTAAAGAAAGCGTAATAGCTCACTAGTCGAGTCGGCCTGCGCGGAAGATTTAACGGGGCTAAACATATCACCGAAGCTGCGGATGCTTATTTATAGGCATGGTAGAGGAGCGTTCTGTAAGCCGTCGAAGGGAAAGCTGTAAGGCATCCTGGAGGTATCAGAAGTGCGAATGTTGACATGAGTAACGATAAGGGGGGTGAAAAACCTCCCCGCCGGAAGACCAAGGGTTCCTGTCCAACGTTAATCGGGGCAGGGTGAGTCGACCCCTAAGGCGAGGCCGAAAGGCGTAGTCGATGGGAAACGGGTTAATATTCCCGTACCCTTATATTTTGCGATGGGAGGACGGAGAAGGCTAGGTGGGCCTGGCGATGGTTGTCCAGGTTCAAGTATGTAGGTGGAAGACTTAGGTAAATCCGGGTTTTCTTAACACTGAGATACGATGTCGAGTCACTAAGGTGATGAAGTCATTGATGCCATGCTTCCAGGAAAAGTCTCTAAGCTTCAGAAATATAAGGATCGTACCCCAAACCGACACAGGTGGTCAGGTAGAGAATACCAAGGCGCTTGAGAGAACTCGGGTGAAGGAACTAGGCAAAATGGTACCGTAACTTCGGGAGAAGGTACGCCGCTGACGGTGAAGTCCCTTGCGGATGGAGCTATTGGCGGCCGAAGATACCAGATGGCTGCAACTGTTTATTAAAAACACAGCACTGTGCTAAATCGCAAGATGACGTATACGGTGTGACGCCTGCCCGGTGCCGGAAGGTTAATTGATGGGGTTAGACTTAGGTCGAAGCTCTTGATCGAAGCCCCGGTAAACGGCGGCCGTAACTATAACGGTCCTAAGGTAGCGAAATTCCTTGTCGGGTAAGTTCCGACCTGCACGAATGGCGTAATGATGGCCATGCTGTCTCCACCCGAGACTCAGTGAAGTTGAAATCGCTGTGAAGATGCAGTGTACCCGCGGCTAGACGGAAAGACCCCGTGAACCTTTACTACAGCTTAGCAGTGAACTTAGAGCCTACATGTGTAGGATAGGTGGGAGGCTATGAAGCGTTGTCGCCAGATGACGTGGAGCCAACCTTGAAATACCACCCTTGTATGTTTTGAGTTCTAACCATGGCCCCTGAATCGGGGTTTGGGACATTGTTTGGTGGGTAGTTTGACTGGGGCGGTCTCCTCCCAAAGAGTAACGGAGGAGTACGAAGGTTGGCTAATCACGGTCGGACATCGTGAGGTTAGTACAATGGTATAAGCCAGCTTAACTGCGAGACAGACACGTCGAGCAGGTACGAAAGTAGGTCATAGTGATCCGGTGGTTCTGAATGGAAGGGCCATCGCTCAACGGATAAAAGGTACTCCGGGGATAACAGGCTGATACCGCCCAAGAGTTCATATCGACGGCGGTGTTTGGCACCTCGATGTCGGCTCATCACATCCTGGGGCTGAAGTCGGTCCCAAGGGTATGGCTGTTCGCCATTTAAAGTGGTACGCGAGCTGGGTTTAGAACGTCGTGAGACAGTTCGGTCCCTATCTGCCGTGGGCGTTTGAGAATTGAGAGGAGCTGCTCCTAGTACGAGAGGACCGGAGTGGACGAACCGCTGGTGTTTGGGTTGTCATGCCAATGGCATTGCCCAGTAGCTACGTTCGGAATCGATAACCGCTGAAAGCATCTAAGCGGGAAGCGAGCCTCAAGATGAGTTCTCACTGGGACTTTAAGTCCCCTGAAGGGCCGTTGGAGACTACAACGTTGATAGGCAAGGTGTGTAAGTGCGGTAACGTATTGAGCTAACTTGTACTAATTACCCGTGAGGCTTAACCATACAACACCTAAGACGTGTTGATGTAACCAAGAAAAAGTACGTTTGCGACAACATATTTTACAACTTGCAAGATTAAAGAATAATAGACAGCTTTTCTAATTAACTTTTTAGCTTGGCGAACATAGCGCTGTGGTCCCACCTGATCCCATTCCGAACTCAGAAGTGAAACGCAGCTGCGCCGATGGTAGTGTGGGGTCTCCCCATGTGAGAGTAGGTCATCGCCAAGCGCCTAATAAACGAAAAATCCCTGTTGACGATGTCAGCAGGGATTTTTTCTTTTTAGGGTACTGACGAGGATGACCTGCTCGAGAGTAGGGCGAGTATCGCGATAGCGATGTGTCACGAGCTTCGGTGCTCTGCGACGACTTTCCATTGCTAGACACCTATTTAGAAGAAGCCCTGATAGAAATATCAGGGCTTTTTTGCTTTTTAGAGATGATAAAAGTGGCCCATCAACGTCAAGTAATACCAACTCCGGTAAGTATGTGATCTAAATTTTGCGTAGGAAAATCAGCTTAATTTAAGGCGTAATTTGACGTAAATGGTTATTCCCTTTGCGAAAATTACAACGCAGCAGTAAGTTGTTTTAACCAGTAAAATAGATCAGCTATTTATCGGAATTGGTATAAGGTTGCGTTAGTCCACTGGACTAACGGACCTTGCTCTCCTTCCCATTCCGAACTCAGAAGTGAAACGCAGCTGCGCTGATGGTACTTAGTTGCATCTTGTTTCCTTGACCCCCCCCCCCTAACTAGATTTCAAAATTACAGGGATTGGTATATGCCCTGCCCACAAAAATTTAGTGTTATCGGAGTAAAGCTTTTTTGTTTGTTTTTTAGACCTTTCTCATAGAACAACAGTAAGATACTCTTATTTCTATGAGCTATTCTCCATAGCAGTGATAATTTATAGTTCTTTTTTACGTGTTACTCTGTTGTTTTGCTAGGCTAATGAAAATAGCGATTGGCGATAAAAAATCAGATGATTGATTTCCGATGGTGCATTTTATTGCAGACTTAAAGTTTTACCTCACCAGTTTATTCTTAACTATAAGGTTTTCACATGGTTCCTTTTAATGCCTTACATTGCATTTCTTCAGCTTTTATCGAACGGCCAATGCCTCAGCTCTGGTCATATATATCAGCGCTTTATATGATTGACGAGTCCGCTTGGATGTCTGAACTTTTATCTGTTGTCACAGAAGATCCATTTAAAAATGCACAAACTAAATTAGTGGCAAAAGATATTATTTCTCGCGTAAGAGCGGATAAAAAAGCAATACATATGATTGATGCAGTGTTACTTGAATATAGCTTAGATACTCAAGAGGGTATTCAATTAATGTGCCTTGCTGAAGCACTTATGCGTATTCCTGATTCAGCCACTGCCGATGAGTTGATTAGAGATAAACTAGGTTCAGCCGATTGGCAATCACATTTAAAGCACTCAGACTCTATTTTTGTTAATGCATCCACCTGGGGATTGTTAATAACGGGGAAAATTTCTCGTATTGACGTGACACACGACGGAGATGTCGGACATGTTATTAACCGTTTGATACATAAAATGTCTGAGCCTGTAATACGTCAAGCTATTTATCAAGCGATGAAAATAATGGGACAACAATTTGTACTAGGTAGAAACATAGAGGAGGCGCAAAAAAAGAGCGAGTATTTCACGAACCAAGGTTTTAGTTACTCCTACGATATGTTAGGTGAATCTGCATTAACGCGGAGTGATGCTCGCCATTACTTTGATTCATACATGTCAGCTATCGAATCCATTGGGCAAAATCAACTTAACCTTGCCAATAAATGTAATGCAGCAACAGTTTCCATTAAATTATCTGCTTTACATCCCCGTTATGAATTTACTAATAAGGATAATATATTAAAAGAGCTATTTGATACGGTTCTATTGCTGGTTAAACATGCTAGGTCAGTTGGTGTTGCAGTAACCATCGATGCTGAAGAAGCTGACCGTCTAGAGTTGTCATTACTTCTATTTGAACAATTATATCGGCATCCACTATGTCGCGGCTGGGGAAAATTAGGTGTCGTTATTCAAGCTTATAGTAAACGTGCCTTAGCAGTTTTGGCTTGGCTGGCTGCACTGGCCAAGCAGCAGGGTGATTGTATCCCTGTGCGCTTGGTAAAGGGGGCATATTGGGATAGTGAGATAAAGTTATCACAGCAGCATGGTTATGATGCATACCCTGTTTATACACGCAAAGAAGGCACGGATGTTTCTTATTTAGCATGTGCTAGATTTTTGTTAAGTGACCATATCAAAGGTCTTATTTACCCTCAGTTTGCGACTCATAATGCGCATACGGTTGCTGCAATTTCATTGATTGCAAAGCATAAAAAATTTGAGTTTCAGCGTTTGCATGGGATGGGGGAAGCTTTATATAAACAAGTTGTTTTTTTGCTCAATATTCCTGTCCGTATTTATGCGCCAGTCGGTAGCCATAAAGATTTATTACCCTATTTGGTTAGGCGTTTATTAGAAAATGGTGCTAATAGCTCTTTTGTGCATCGACTTGTTGATGCTAACTGCCCTATTGATGAATTAACAAAACATCCTGCCGATATATTAATGCAACGGCCAACATTACATAATGGCTTAATTGCATTGCCTCCCAATATTTTCTCTGATCGTAAAAATTCGCACTCTATTAATATTCATATTAATGATCAGGCCCGTTCTTTACAGTGTTGTGTTGACGTTTTTATAGACTCTTATTGGCATTCTGGTGCGATTGTCGATGGTCGTAAGTATTACCCATGTGATGATCAGTTACAGGATCACCATACTATTTATGCTCCCTATGACCGTAATGTTGAGGTTGGCAGAGTACAGTTTGCGAATCCTTGCATTGTTGAAAAAGCGCTGCATAGCGCTTATCAATATCGTTATCAATGGCAACAAAAAACGGTTGTAGAGCGGGCAAACTGCCTATTGGTATTGGCTGATTACTAGAAATACACATGCCAGAATTGATCGCTTTGTGTCATAAAGAAGCGGGTAAAACGATACAAGATAGTATTGATGAGGTACGCGAAGCAGTTGATTTTTGTCGTTACTATGCCAAACAAGCGATACACCACTTTGAGTCTATTGGCACGGTTATTGGTTATGATGGTATAAAAAGGCAAGTCAAAATGGAGGGAAAAGGGGTGTTTGTCTGTATCAGCCCCTGGAATTTTCCGCTTGCAATTTTTATTGGGCAAATTAGTGCCGCTTTAGTTGCGGGAAATACGGTTTTAGCTAAACCTGCTGAGCAAACGTCACTAATCGCTGCGCGTGCCGTAGAGCTTATACTTGCCGCAGGGGTTCCTGAAAAAGCAATTCATTTATTACCCGGAGTTGGTAGTGAGGTTGGATCTATTCTAACGAGCGATTTGAGAGTATCTGGTGTGGTTTTTACAGGTTCAACGATAACCGCACAAGCAATAAATCGCGCTTTAGCCGCGCGTGGTAGTGCTGAGTTTACTTTTATTGCTGAAACAGGGGGGCAAAATGCGATGATAGTGGACAGTACAGCTTTACCTGAACAAGTGGTAAGAGATGTTATTCGCTCGGCCTTTGCTTCTGCCGGGCAGCGCTGCTCTGCATTACGTGTTCTATTCATTCAGGAAGAGATAGCTGAGCGTGTTATCACCTTGATTAAAGGTTCAATGCAAGAGTTAAAGGTTGGTTTACCTTATTTACATAGCACTGATATCGGTCCTGTTATTGATAGCAGGGCGAAAGCTAAATTACTTTCGCATATTGCAAGTCTTTGTAATGATAATCATAAATTAATCGCTACCGGGATATTAGATGACAGTTGCTTAGATGGGAATTTTGTTGCTCCAACGGCTATCGAAATTGATAATTTAGGACAATTACAAGCTGAAAATTTTGGGCCCGTCTTACATGTTATTCGTTTTAACTCAGCGCAGCTAGATAAGGTAATCGATCAAATAAATGGTACAGGTTTTGGCTTGACTATTGGCATACACAGTCGCAATGAAAAACGTTATTTGTCGATTGCCAAACGAGCTAGAGTCGGTAATTGTTATATTAATCGCGATCAAGTTGGCGCTGCGGTTGGTGTACAACCTTTTGGTGGGCAAGGGCTTTCTGGTACGGGGCCTAAAGCTGGCGGACCCCGTTACTTGTATCGTTTTGTTGATCAAGTTGACAATAATCGTTCTGCCGAAGATGGTCTTTCATAGGAAATAAGTGATGTTAAGTAATACCCAACTAGCTTTGCGTAAGGCATTAAATATTTACCCATCTTGGAGTGCATTAAGCGTAACAATAAGAGCGCAATGCTTACAACGTTGGGCTGAACTATTACCGAAACAACTTACTGTTGAATGTGTCGATTCATTAGTTATAAAAATGATTGAATATCAATCGAGTAGAGCGATTGAACTGATTTCTCAGGCGCAAATAATGACCGGCCACGGGAGAAATTAATGAGTTATCTACCGCTGGTCGGGGGGTATTTCTTATTGCTGCTGAGCGTGAAGTTCCTCTGACAGCCATTGTGGGGTTTATAAGTTGTGCACTGGTGGCAGGTAATACAATATTGCTCTCTTTAGCAGAGCGGGAGTCACTGGCGGACCGTTTATGTAGTAGTTTAATGGCTGCTGGGCTAAGTGAATCTATTGTAACGACAGTTAACTATAGGGAAGTTGATAGCGTAATAAACAAAAGTACAATTGCCGGCGTTGTATTCATGGGGATCAGTCTAAGGCGGTTAATATTAAAAAAGATTTAGCCTGTCGTGAAGGGGCTATTGCCCCATTAATTGTAGAAACAGATTTATGGCGCTTAACAACGCTCTTGGACAGTTATCTATTATTGCGTTTTATTACTGAAAAAACACAGACAATCAACGTTACCGCTATAGGGGGAAATGCAACATTGATGGCATTGGGTTGTGGTGATTAATGGTTTGTTGGTTGATTTTTAATCACATATAGACGCTATTTTTTCAGTTTAATTCATCATTTAAAATTAATCGAGCGAACTGTAATGTGATATGCCAAAACAGCGCTATAGATACCAAGGGTTGGGACTTTTTGTTGTTTTTTTACGAAGTAATAACAGACTATAATCGCTCTATTTTTTAATCCTTACAAAGACTTATACTATGCTCTGTTTGAGAACTTGCCTTAATTTTGATACAGTATTCACAATGTTAAAAAATTAGCATTGACATTATGAATGTAAAATTAACTTGAAATTAGGATTAAGTGGCTAAAATGCATGATGCGATTACATGTTTTTTAAACTGTCATACAGTCATTTTCCTAAGTTAATTCAGTGATAAATTATACCTAAGGAGAGTGTATGAATTTAGTAAAGAAAGTTTCATTAGTTATTACTTCAATTGCCGTTATTGGATCGATTTCTGCCGCTAATGCAGACAAACTTGATGACGTTATCAATCGAGGCACTTTAAATTGTGGTGTTGTTTTTGACTTCCCGCCGATGGGTTATACCGATAAAGACAACAAACCCGCAGGTTTTGACGTTGACTACTGTAACGACTTAGCTAAAGCGATAGGCGTAAAATCAAACGTGATCAACCTGACTTGGGAGATTGAATTCCTTCATTGATCTCTGCTAAAACAGATGTGGTGGTTGGTTCAACTTCAGATACATTAGAGCGTGCCAAATCAGTTGGATTTACTTACCCCTATTTTGTCTTTAAGTTTCAAGTATTATCGAAGAAAGGTGTGAAAATGATATCTTTTGATGATCTTAAGGATGTGAAAGTTGGTGCTGCATTAGGTACAACATACGAAAGCGAGTACTTTAAATATGCGGATTCGAAAGGATGGGGGCGTGATAATTACACCTCTTTTAAATCAGAAAATGATGCGTTTTTAGGGCTATATCAAGGTAAAGTTGATGCATTAATTTCCACTAACACCAATATAGCCACCAAGCTCACTTCTGGTCAGTTTGACGATTTCGTTGCTGGACCTTATGTACCAAATTATGATGATGTTGTTGGGCTTATTGCAAAACGCAATGAACTTGCTTGGATAAATTACCTTAATCTATTTTTAGTTCATCAAATTAGAGACGGTCGCTTAAATGATCTACATATGAAACATTTTGGCACGCCAGTATCGCCAGATATGGTTCAATCTTTAATTGATAATAAGTAACTTTATCGAATCTTGAATCAAAAGCAATAAACCTCCAGCTAAGCTGAGGATCTTTAGGCTCCTCAGTCATGATCAAACAAATCATACCGTCCGGTAAGGAGGCTGATAAAGAGGAAATATGGACAATTATGAATTTCATTGGAATGTCGTCTTTGATGCATTTCCACAACTTTTAACTGGTGCATTTACAACTTTACACGTCTCTGTTTTATCAATGCTTGTTGGTATCGCCATTGCAGTGTTATTAGCACTAGGAAAAATGTCAACATCGAAAGTTTTTTATCATGCCGCCAATATTTGGGTGGAGATTGCAAGAAATACTCCCGCACTTTTTTTAATATATATGGCCTATTTTGGCTTAGGTGCCTACGGTATCCACCTTAGCCCCTATGTTGCTGTTTTTTCTGCATTAGTTTTTATCAATGCGGGATATTTAGCGGAAACATTTCGCGGTGGTTTTCTCTCAATTCCAACGACGCAGTATAGCGCTGCTAAATCTTTAGGTATGAACAATATACAAGTCTATCGCTATGTTATTTTGCCACAAATGTTTAGGAGAATATATCACCCGATGACCAATCAGTTTGTTTGGTCAATATTAATGAGCTCTCTTGGCATATTGGTTGGTATGGATGAGCTTTCAGGTGAAACACAACGGTTACAGTCAACCTCTTTTCGAACATTAGAATTTTTTATAGTCGCTGCGGTTATCTATTTTGTGATCACCAAAATCGTGCTTATTTCGTCTGGCTTAATTGCCAATAAAATGTTTAAAGGGGAGATTTCATAATGAATTTATTTACTCCCCTATCATGGAATGATGCTGGATTTATATTAACAGGTATATTAAACACCGTTTATATATCCGTTGTGGCAATCATTGTGGGTAGTTTGTTGGGCTTGCTGGTTGGTTTTGTACGAGCTGAATCTAATAAAGCGGTAAATGTATTGTTGGGTGCATTTTTAGATATTCTGCGATTAGTTCCCCTGATTATTCAACTTATCCTATTCAGTACTTTTATTGGTGCGATGGGTTATCCACTCGACCCCTTTGAAGCGGGGGCGATTATATTATCTCTTTATACTATGGCATTTATGAGCGAAGTGTTTAGGAGTGGTTTTGAGAGTGTTTCTCCTGCCATGATAAATGCTGCTAGATCATTAGGAATGAATTATTTACAGGCCGTTCGCCACGTTAGAATTCCCATTGGAATGAGAGCGGTCTTTCCCTCTTGGTTGGGGGTCGCACTGAGTGTGATAAAAGACTCTGCACTTGTTTCTGTGATTGGTTATATGGAGCTTTTAAGAACAGCCGAACAGCTAATATCAAGAACACAACAACCGCTAATGATACTAATAGGTGTGGGGGTGTTTTATTTTGTTATTTCTTACCCCTTATCGCGTTATGGAAAATATGTAGAAAGGAAAATGGAAATATGATTGAAATTAAAGGAGTTCATAAATCTTTTGGTGATTTGGAAGTGTTAAAAGGTATTGACTTAAATGTAAATCGCGGTGAGGTTGTGAGTATCATTGGTGCCAGTGGGAGTGGTAAGTCGACACTATTGTATTGCATTAATGCCATCGAAAAAATTAATAGTGGCAAGATCATTGTTGATGGTGTCGATGTCCATGATAAAAATACTGATATCAATAAATTAAGACAAAATTTAGGGATGGTTTTCCAACAGTGGAACTCTTTTCCTCATTTAACCGTGTTGGAAAATGCCGCCCTAGCTCCACAGATAGTTAAAGGTTTTAGTAAAGAAAAGGCACAGGAAATTGCGCGAAAAGAACTTATTCACGTAGGCCTTGGTGACAAACTTAATGAGTATCCGACTAAAATGTCTGGTGGTCAGCAACAACGGCTTGCTATTGCTAGAGCATTGGCGATGGAGCCCCCTTATATGTTATTTGATGAAGTGACTTCAGCACTCGATCCGGAGCTGGTGGGGGAAGTGTTAGATACATTAAGATTATTACGTGATGATGGTATGACCATGATTTGTGTGACCCATGAGATTGCATTTGCAAAAGAGGTTTCTGATAAAGTGGCCTTCTTCCATAAAGGGTTAATTGAAGAGATAGGAACGCCACAACAAGTATTAGATAATCCACAGCAAGAGAGAACCCAGCAATTTTTAAGTAAAGTGCTTTGATCTGTTGAAATCAAACTATTAAGTAAGTGATTTTATTATTTTCAAATCACTTACTTATTACCCTAATTAAGCGATTATTCCTGCGTAAAATTTAGACTTCATACTTAACTAAAGTGTATTAAACATACTTTTACGATTCCTAAAATGAACTAACAATGCATCTTAACTAGCATGGGTATCGTGAATATTTAGTGGTACAATCCCCGATAATTATGGCACTCGATTCTTTTACTGTTTTATCTTGTTGCTTATAAATCAAATTATTAAGGCATATGCTGTTATGAATGCAATAGAACTTCAAAATATAACAAAAACTTATAAGGGTGGAGTCACCGCGTTAAAAGGTATTTCCTTAGCGGTTGCTGAGGGCGACTTTTATGCACTGCTTGGACCCAATGGAGCGGGGAAATCTACAACCATAGGTATCATCTCTTCCTTGGTCAATAAAAGTTCCGGCAATGTTAAGGTTTTCGGTTATTCTTTAGATACAGAATTAGAGCTTGCGAAAAGCCAAATTGGTTTAGTCCCTCAAGAGTTTAATTTTAATCAATTTGAGCCGCCAATACAGATTCTCGTTAACCAGGCTGGGTATTATGGCATTACCCGTAAATTAGCCCTGCTGCGTGCCGAGCGCTATCTAAAGCAGCTGGATCTTTGGCATAAACGTAATGAACCCTCTCGTGAATTATCTGGTGGGATGAAACGTCGTTTAATGATTGCCCGTGCTTTGATGCATGAACCTCGATTACTTATTTTAGATGAACCAACGGCGGGCGTTGATATCGAAGTTCGACGTTCAATGTGGGAATTTTTAAAAGAGATTAATCGCCAAGGTGTCACGATTGTTTTAACAACGCATTACCTTGAAGAAGCAGAAATGTTATGCCGCAATATTGGCATTATTAATAAAGGGCGTTTAATTGAAAATACCAGCATGAAAATCGTTGCTCGCTCGTTTGGACAGTGAAATTTTTATTTTGGACATTGATAAAACTACCACTGTTCCATATAGCGATAACTGCAAGATAACGCAAATAGATGCGCAAACCCTTGAAGTTGAAATTAGTAAGAACGAGTCGCTGAATGCTTTATTTGCCGATCTCACTAAACAAGGGGTCAATGTGAAAAGCCTACGTAATAAGGCTAATCGCTTAGAAGAGTTATTTATTGGTTTGGTAGAAAAGGGTAACGCGCATGATTAACAGTAGTTATATAATCGCCTTAAAAAGTATTTGGCGTAAAGAGATCAATCGTTTTTTGCGCATCTGGGTGCAGACCTCAGTTCCCCCGTTATCACCATGAGTTTATATTTTGTCATTTTTGGTAATTTAATCGGCTCTCGGATAGGTGACATGGACGGTTTTAGCTATATGTCCTTTATTGTACCTGGGTTGATCATGATGTCTGTTATTACCAATTCCTATTCGAATGTCGCTTCATCATTTTTTAGTGCTAAGTTTCAGCGCAATGTAGAAGAACTTTTTGGTTGCCCCCGTGCCGAATTACGTCATTATTTGGGGGTATGTGGGTGGTGGTGTAATTCGTGGATTAATGGTTGGTTTTTTAGTTACCTGTATCTCAATGTTTTTTGTTAAGTTACATATTTATAACATTGTCGTTTTAATATTGAGTGTACTCTGTACCTCGATTTTATTTTCCATTGGTGGGCTATTAAATGCGATTTTTGCACGCTCCTTTGATGATATAAGTATTATTCCTACCTTTGTATTAACGCCATTAACCTACCTAGGAGGCGTGTTTTACTCGATCACATTATTGCCTGACTTTTGGCAGGGAGTCTCACACTTTAACCCCGTATTTTATATGATCAATGCGTTCCGTTATGGCTTTTTAGGTATATCCGATGTGTCACTCGTTTGGTCATTTTCTGTAATAGCGGTATTTACAGCGGGGCTTTATGGCCTAGTCTCTTTGTTGCTAAAAAATGGTGTGGGGATTCGTTCATGAGTGAATTAGGTAATTCCAGAGTCATAATCTCTAATCAGCAAGGCTTGCATGAACAACTCGATGAGGTGGTCTTAAAACACCTCAAACATACTTTTCGTAAGCCCTATCAGCAACATACACTGGATGCTTTTAAAGCATGTGAAAAGTGGGTCGAGCAACAGGGTAAAAATATTATTTTTGACTCCTGTTGTGGTGTCGGTGAAAGTACTTATCACCTTGCTAAAAAACACCCCGAAGCGATAATTTTAGGGTTAGATAAATCTGCCGATAGGCTTAGTAAACACCCACAACAAATCAGCGATAACTACCGTTTACTGCAGGTTAATTTGAATGATTTCTGGCGTTTAGCGGTAGAGGCAAATTGGCATCTATCGCACCATTACTTACTCTATCCGAACCCTTGGCCTAAGGCGAAACACCTACAACGTCGATGGCACGGTAGTGCTGTTTTTCCCGCTATTATAAAGCTAGGGGGAGAGTTGGAGCTGCGTAGTAATTGGTTTACTTACATTCATGAATTTAGTCATGCATTGCAACTTGCAGGCCATTCCAGTGTCGTTGAAGCGTTTCATAGTGATGCTGCTATTACTCCCTTTGAACGTAAATATTGGGCAAGTGGGCAAAAATCATTACGGTTAATGAGCTCATTAGACTAATTATTTTTTATTTTTTGCAATTAATTCCCGAGTGATAAGGTCTATATTTTTATAGTTATCTAACTAGGGGATTAACCATGCTTATTAGACTTCGTAAAAAATCTGACCTTAAAGAGTCGCAATTAACCTCTGAGGATACCTATTTAAATCGCCGCCAAATAATAAAATCACTCGGCTTATCGGCATTAATGTTACCACTAGCAAAACCGTTACACGCCGCTTTACTGGATATTTTTTCTGATAGTGACTCTGCGCAGAGCGATTTACAGTTTAAGCGCCGCAAATTAAATTATATAAAAAATAGCCACTATGATTCACTCTCCCCGTTAACGCCGGAAAATAAAATATTACAGTATAATAATTTTTACGAGTTTGGCACGGGGAAGGGCGATCCCTTTGAACATGCTCAACAGTTTAAAGTGGATCCTTGGTCACTAACGATTGATGGCTTGGTTGATAAGCCTATTACCCTCAATTATGAAGATTTATTAAAACGTTTCACCATTGAAGAACGTTTATATCGGATGCGCTGTGTTGAAGCGTGGTCAATGAATATCCCTTGGTTAGGCTTTACACTTGCATCATTATTGAAATCAGTAGGGCCAAAATTAAATGCTAAGTTTGTTCGTTTCGAAACCTTGCATGATCCAAAGCAGATGAGAGGACAAGCTTCACGCTATGTTGGTGGGGGGATTGATTATCCTTACGTCGAAGGTTTGCGTCTGGACGAAGCGATGAATCCGTTAACCCTGTTATCGGTTGGTCTCTATGGGCAAACGTTAGCACCGCAAAATGGTGCACCTATCCGCTTGGTAGTCCCTTGGAAGTATGGTTTTAAAAGTATCAAATCCATTGTCAAAATCACGCTTACCGATACAGCACCTATCAACACATGGCAAAAAATCGCATCAAATGAGTATGGTTTTTATGCTAATGTCAATCCAGCTGTCGATCACCCTCGCTGGAGTCAAGCAAGTGAACGTTTCCTTGGTGAGGGGAATTTATTTTCGCAAACTCGGCAAAAAACGTTGCTGTTTAATGGCTACCAAGAAGAGGTAGCGAGTTTGTACGCGAATTTAAATTTGCAAAAAAATTATTAAGGTTATCTATTTTGACAATTAATCACAAAGAGATAATGAGCATTAAAATATTGATTCACCTTGCTGCACTGTTTGTCTTACTCTATTTAGCGCTGCTCATCGAACAGGGATTGTTGGGGGCTGATCCCGTTAAAGAGTTAATTCATTTTGTCGGTAAAACAGCCATGAATTTTCTACTGATCACTTTGGCAATAACTCCACTTGCCAAGCGATTTAAGCAACCTCTATTAATACAATTACGCCGTGTACTTGGATTATATAGCTTTGCTTGGGCATGTGTGCATCTACTCGCGTTTGTCTATTTAGAATTAAATTGGCAACTAGCACTTTTTGTCGATGAGGTTATTAAGCGTCCTTACATGACAGTGGGGGCGTTGGCATGGATTATTTTACTGCTTTTAAGTATTACCTCCGTCACCTTTATCCGTAAAAAAATGAAACGGGCGTGGCTAACACTGCATCGCTTTGTTTATTGGGCGGCGTTATTGGTGGTTATTCATTATTACTGGTCAGTAAAATCAGGACTAATTGAACCAGCGATTTATATCGCGATCTGTCTGTTTTTACTCGCACAACGCAAGGAATATTTTAAAAAATTACTACATATTTAACACTCTGATACCCGAGCAAGGTGCAATTTGAGATAATTATTGTTCACTTTTAGAGTGTTACAACGCAGAGCTGGTTTGTGAACTGGCAATCATTCATTTTTTTACTTTACATTCTTTAGCGATATTTGTTCTATTCACTGTGTATAACAAGAATTATTTTACGTAATAAAAGAACATGTAAGCGCTTTATAATTTGTTTCTGTGCGTTGTGTTGCCTTGTTTCGTAATTAATTTTCAAAAAAGCTTGAGTAAAAGTGTGATCTAGGTTACATTTGTCCTGTCCACTGAGGACGTTAACTAAAAATGATAAAAGGAAATTATTATGGATATTTTGTTTTTTTATGCAGGTCGCAATTTTTCAATATTTAACAGTGCGGAAGCCAACAGACGTGATTTTGATCCGACTTACTTTAGAAAATAATGAAAATTATTCCGGTTAGAGAAAACCGACCTTCAATAATAAATACAGAAGCGGGAGTCGTTCTTCCGCTTTTTTATGAGTCACTAAAGTAATTTAGTCTTACTTTAGGTTAGTTTCTTAGTTCTTCAACATTTCAAATGCTTCAATAAATTACCTCTTTCACTTTCATTCACCAAAAAATCAATTACGATATTGCCTCTCTTTTTGCAGGTCTGCAATTTATACCAATTCCGATAAATAGCTGATCTATTTTACTGGTTAAAACAACTTACTGCTGCGTTGTAATTTTCGCAAAGGGAATAACCATTTACGTCAAATTACGCCTTGAATTAAGCTGTTTTTCCTACGCGAAATTTAGATCACATACTTACCGGAGTTGGTATTAGTTGCTGCTAATATGAATATTTTTATGGTATTCGGTCTTGCTAAAATAAATGCTAAGCGTCAGGTATAGAGCTACAAAAAAAGGGGGCTGTATTTTCATACAACATCCCCTTTGTGTTATTCAGTGTAGTGGTAAGGTAATTAAAATTACCCCATTTTTACACTTTAAACTTCATTCTGAAAAATAGAAGCGTTAACAGTAGTAATAAGTATTCCGTGGCACCACCAGCACTATTTTCAGTCGCTGTCTCTGCATTGTTTGCCAATGAACTTGCAGAACCTGCTTCGTCAGCAAGTGAATAATCAGCGTCATTAAAGTCTGTTATTTTGTTTGCGTAGCCAAATACTTCTACCTCCGCTAAGCTAAGGTAATTTTGGCCATTTAACTGCACGCGTACCGTATAGACATCATCGGAATAGATATTGATCTCTGTCTTGGTAATCGCCATACCTGGATGCTCCTCAGAGGCGAGTACATTACCGTCAATATCCAGTAAGTCCACGTGGAAGTTACTCAATCGATTGCTGCAACAGTCGGTGCGGTTCCAAAGGACGACTCTATTGACCTGATGCGCGCCACCCAAATCAACTTTCCACCAAGCTTGATGGTCATTAAGAGTATGCGTTAAAGAGGCCGAAGACCAGTTTCCGTCTGTATTACCATCCACTGCGCGTGATGCCGTAATATTCGAGTAATTCGACGATTGACTGGTACTCTTATGTAAAGCAATATTGGACTCGGTTTGGTCATAGCCACCACCCGGGTTGTTTTCACTCACGGTGCCATCGCCAACAAATACTTGTACTTCTGCTAAGATTAGCGCTCCTGTTCCATTTAACTGTACGCGGACTGCGTAGACTCCTGAGGCAGATAAATCAAATTCTGTTTTGACCCCCGCTGTCCCAGAGTGCTGTCTTGTTACAATTACATTGCCTTTGACATCCAATAAGTCGACGTGAAAATCAGTTAATTGGTCTGGATCAACATCGGTATTGTTCCAAATCACCACTTTATTAACCGTACTTGCACCATCTAGTGTAACTTTCCACCAAGCGTTAGCTTCACTATTGGTATGTCCCAGTGATACATAGCCCCATCTTCCGTCTGTATTACCGTCCACTACATACGATGATAGTGCATCGGCATAGGTCGATGATTGGCTGGTGTTTCTATACAAGGCTATATTGTCATCGGAGTCGGTTGGGTCATACCCCTCTTCGTAGCCAATGCCATTAATTAAGTCAGTTCCAATGACTTCTACTTCTGCTAAGCATAGGTAACCTTGTCTGTTTTTCTGCACACGTACCGCATGGACACCAATGCCTGATACGTCGATATCAGTCTTGCTACCCGCTGTGCCAGGATAATGTTTTGTTGCGATAACGTTATTATCAACATCGAGTAAATCGACGTTAAAGTCTGTTAAAAATTGCAGATAAGCTTCTTCAGTGCTATTCCAAAGCGTCACTTTATTAACCTTGCGCGCACCGCCAAGTTCAACTTTCCACCATGCATTCATATCGTTGCCTGTACGAGTAGTAGAGTAATCTCCCCAAATTCCACTGGTATTGCCATCTACAGCACGATCAGAAATTGCGCTAACACCATAAGTCGACGATTGGCTAGTCTCTCTACCTAAGGCAAGGTTGCTTGGTACCGTTGTGGACAAAATGTTTTCAGGTTGTTCGCTTTCGATAAAAGACATTTTATCAAGATTCGGACCACCGTTGCCTCCAGCAACCACTCTAATGGTATTATAGCCACTGACTAATGGAACGACGATTGACTCAGTATTCCAGGTCGACCAATTTGCCGTTCTCGCAAAATTCAGTGTACCGATAGTATTGCCATTGTGGATCACTTTACTTGGACGCCTACTGCTACCCGCTGCGTAGCGGAAGTCGAGTTGATAATCACCTGAATTGGAGACGTAAATATTATTCCATTCAAGATAACTTTCATTGCCGCCATAATCCATGAAGGCGGTGCCAGTATAACCAAATGCCCCCGTTCCTGAAGAGACGTTCCACCTACTCGTATAATCTTCTGCCTGATATTCCTGCGTATTAATACTATCATCACCGCCGTCGAATTGAGCTGCAAGGGCAACATCGTTTGCGGGCATTATTAATGTAGTGCTCTCTGAGAGTAAACTATCAATAGTAGGAGTACCTGATTTTACTAGCCATTCGACAAAATATTGGTCATAAGCCGGATTGGCATCAATGGCCACAGGTGTACCTGACGGATAATTACCACTGCCACTTCCCCCAATTACTTTCAGCGTGTAAAGCGGTTTGTTCTTGTACGTTGAGCTTAAGGTCACTGCATGTGCAGGCATTGTTAACGTAGTAATTTCGTCGGTTCTACTGGTGATAAGAGGATCACCCGACAATACAAACCATCGATCAAAAACCTTACCGTAAGGCGACTGGTTGGCCTGAATGGTTACTACATCACCCACTTTGTAATCGCCATTGAGACCGCCATTCTGTACTGTCAGTCTATAAGTCGGTTCTGATATTGGCTTATAGGTTGCAGTGATAGTGACAGGCAATGACTGCATCATTAAGTAACTGGTTGAAGCAGTGAGATCTAGATTCCAAGGATCCCCCGCATTCACAACCCATTTATCAAAGATTTTACCGGCAGGGGCTGTGTTGGCAGTGACGGTTAAAGTAGTGCCTGATAGATAAGTACCGCTGCCACTGCCATTGTTTACTTTCAGTGTCAGGTTTTTTAACGCCTTGTACATTGCCGTTACTTCTACCGCACTTGCTGGCATCGTAATGAAGGTGCTAAATTGGTTTATATTAGTTATCTGAGTATTACCGGAATTGACTACCCACCGATCAAACTCTTGACCATAGGGTGCCATGTGGGCTGTGATCAGAACACTTTCCCCCACTGTATAGCTAGCACTGCCACTGCCACTGTTTACAGTCAGATAATAATTTGACGACCCGACTTCTTTATAGGTTGCCGTTATCGTTACAGAAGTTGCTGGCATTGTTAAAGTCGTGGTTGATCCGCTGCTATTGGCTATTTGAGGGTTACCATTAGTTACGACCCAGTGGTCAAAGGCTTGACCCGCTGGCGCAGTATTGGCGTTAATCGTTACGTTTGTACCCGCAGCATAACTCGCACTGCCACTGCCATTGTTTACAGTCAGATAATAATTTGACGACCCGACTTCCTTATAGGTTGCCGTTACCGTTACAGAAGTTGCTGGCATTGTTAAAGTCGTGGTTGATCCGCTGTTATTGGCTATTTGAGGGTTACCATTAGTTACGACCCAGTGGTCAAAGACTTGACCCGCTGGCGCAGCATTGGCGTTAATCGTCACGTTTGTACCTACAGCGTAGCTATTACTACCACTGCCACCATTAACGGTGAGGGTGTAATTTATTGGTTGCGCACTACCTGTATATTGGTTGATCCAGCTTGTAAAGGTAGATACGCGAGTATAATAACCATATTGCCCAGGATCCGCACAACCATTACCGTGACTGACGATACCTATTTGAGTGCCGTTGCCTGTAAACAATGGGCCACCAGAATCACCTTGACAGGAATCTTTTCCGCCAGCGGCATAACCTGCGCAAAGCATGTTTTCGGTCGCATTACATACACTGCTAGATGCTATTGGCACATCTACTTTTAGTAAAATATCTGAAGCTGGACCGCCATGGTATATTGCTCCCCAACCGGTAACCGTAGCCATCGAGCCTGTGTTGGCACTGCCAAAACTAACGGATGGGTATATTGAATCTATCGGCAGATTGGTTTTGACAAGGGCTATATCATAACTACTATCAGTGGCATAATTAGGGTGTGGTATTTTTTCAACGATAGTAAGGCGTTGAGTTCCATTCGTATCGTTTTTATTGTAAAGCCCCATCACCGCAGAGTCGAGGTAAGCGACACAGTGGGCTGCTGTTAAAATATAATAACGACTGACCACCGATCCCCCACAGAGATGATATCCACCATTCTGTAGAGAGACCATAAACGGGAACTCTCCAGGACTCGCCTGCTGACCACCAACGATTTTGGCGAGCATCTGTTTATCTTCGATGGGCATTAGGTCTGAGCCCGTTGCACCGGCATTGGTGGTAAAAAGGCTAAACAGAAAAGTAAATAGGATCAAAAAATAGATCTTTTGCATCCTAGATATTTTCTGTTTAAATAAAAATACACTATCCATTTATAAACTTCCTTATCAAATATTTTAATGTAATCCTGAAAAAGATCGACGCTTAATCAGAAATGTCATTCAACATTAAATGACCACGACCATACCAGAATTTAAAATCCCGGTATTTCATAGACATCGAGTGATTGTCTCGATGGCTCCGTAGAGATGATTGATTGGTCATTAATAAAAAGAGATTAATGACGAGCCTTGTTTCAAATTTCAGATATGAAATATTTTTGAAACCCAATTGACAAATTACTTGCATGAAACAAAAATAACTGTCAATCAATAATCATCAATGCAAAATAATTAAATCATATAAGTGTCATTTGAAAACGAGAGAAAGCGCTTACTTTTTTATTTATGATTGTTATATTTATGTAACAATGGGAGCTAACTATCTTTTTGTATCGTTTTTATTGATTAAATTTCTACCGAAAACTTATCGCTAAATTAATAAAACGGCTAGCGTTGTGTCTTGCTGCACACTTTGTAAAATTAATATTGACAAGGGGGTATATTTGATTTGTTATTTTTTCTTTTGTTGATGCTAAGTAATGATTTGCTCTATAAAAAGATTAACTTTTCAGTTTCATTTTCTTGTCATATTTGCCCTGTAAAAAGAAGCCACAATTACTTCTATTTGAGATACTTATGAAACTTAACTTACTGACTTCTATTATTCTATCTTCCTCGTTGATGGGGTGTCATTCTACGGATTCG
Source organism: Psychromonas sp. MME2 (assembly GCF_040566515.1). Taxonomy (NCBI): domain Bacteria; kingdom Pseudomonadati; phylum Pseudomonadota; class Gammaproteobacteria; order Alteromonadales; family Psychromonadaceae; genus Psychromonas; species Psychromonas sp. MME2. The sequence goes on from NZ_JBEWXI010000012.1 coordinate 120,042, forward strand.
TCGAATCAAGCTTCACATCAAACAATTAAATTAGTCGAGCAAGGTCGTTATCAATCGCATGTTTTTGATGAAAGTGCCGCTGAAATTGTCGCTTTTGATAAAAAATTACAACGTGCTTTTGTTGTTAATGCTGAGTCAGGGCAAGTCGATGTCTTAGATAGCGCGGATATTCGCGAGCCAAAATTATTAAATAGCCTTAATGTTGCCACCGATATTAAATCTCATTTTGATGCGTTTGCGGGAGCGGCGAATAGCGTTGATGTGTTCAATGGTTTGTTAGCCGTTGCCATCGAGGCTAAAAATAAAACTGACGCGGGCTGGGTGGCTTTTTACGATACGCAAACGTTAACTTTTATTAAAGCGCTGTATGTTGGTTCATTACCTGACATGTTAACATTTTCAGCAAATGGTAAACAGCTGGTGGTCGCCATTGAAGGGGAGCCTTCCGATAATAATTACGCTGTTGACCCGATTGGGGAAATTGCCATTATTGATATTGATTGGCAAGGTGGTGCATTGTCCACCGCTTTAACGCGTCTTAATTTTGAGCAGTTTAACCGTGCTGGTGACCGTTTTGGTGAGCTGCCTGATCAGCTTGTATTAAATGGTTTTAACGCATCTGTGGCGCAAGATTTAGAGCCTGAATATGTGGCGATTAATAAAGATAGCAGTAAAGCTTATGTGAGTTTACAAGAAAATAATGCGATTGCGGTGATTTCTCTGACCGAGAAAAAGATTGAAAAAATTATTGCACTCGGTTTTAAAGATCATCTACAGCCGGGTAATGAGTTAGACGGCAATGATAAAGATGGACAGGCGATGTTAAAAAGTGAGCCTGCTTGGGGCATGTATCAGCCCGATTCGGTTGCGGTGGTGACGATGGCAGGAATAGACTATTTGATAACAGCCAATGAAGGTGATGATCGTAGTGACTGGATCAGCGACTTAAATCAGGCTGAATGTGAAGCTGGTCATTACTATTTTAATTTAGAAGATAAAGCTTGTGCCGATGATATTAAATTAAAAGATGCCTTGGATAGTAGGGTTTATAATCCATTGAGTGCGACTAATCGTCTCGATTTCAGTGAGTTTACTGAACTCGGTAGTCAAGCAGATGCTGTTAAACGTTTAAAATTCTCTTATTCTGCGACTAAACAGTTTGGCGATATTAATGGCGATGGAAAAATAGACAGGTTATTGACCTTTGGCGGCCGTTCATTCTCTATTTGGAATATGCAAACAGGAGAACTTACCTTTGACTCTGGCAGTGATTTTGAGCGTATTACGGCAGAAAAGTATGGCGCAAACTTTAATCAGACGCACAGCAAAAATAAAGCGGAAGATAGAAGCGCTAAAAAAGGTCCTGAGCCTGAAGCATTAACGACGGCGGTGATTGAAGGTAAAGCCTATGCCTTTATCGGTTTAGAGCGTATGGGGGGGATCATGGTGTACGATATCAGTGAACCCGCTCAAGCTAGGTTTGTTCAATATTTAAATAATCGAGATTTATCGCTGGACCCCAAAGATAATAGCGAGCTTAATGAACAGGGGAAAAAGATCTATGCGGTTGATGCGGGGGATTTAGGGCCTGAGGGAATGCGCTTTGTTGCCGCGCAAGATAGTCCAACGAATAGCCCAATATTAATTGTTGCCAATGAAGTTAGCGGTACAACTAGTTTTTATCGCATTGATACGACTCAGTTGTAGAAATCAGGGGGGGGGTAAATAAAAAATCCGCAACTAGCCTGCTAATTGCGGATTTTTTTATAAGATTTATTAGTACTCTGTTAAACAGATTTAATTAAGCAACCTGTACGGGTACATCTTTACTTGTACGAACAACATTATTTTGTGCATCTAAGTACACTAAGCTGGGCTTATGTTGCGCAATTTCCGCATCATTTAGGCTTGCATAGGTACAGATGATAATACGATCGCCGACCGCTGCCATGCGAGCTGCTGCACCATTTAATGAAATCATTTTCGAGCCGCGTTCACCAACAATTGCGTAGGTTGAAAAGCGCGCGCCATTCTCAATGTTGTAAATCGTAATTTGCTCGTACTCTAAAATGCCAGCCTGATCAAGCAGATCTTGGTCAATAGCACATGAACCTTCGTAATTAAGTTCAGCATGAGTCACACGAGCTTGGTGAAGTTTGCCGGTTAGCATTGTTTTTTGCATACAAAAACCTTTCTATTTTGTGATAATTCGAGCAGGTTGCGACTATAAAGTAAAATGCTTAGCGGTGCAAATTTATACACAAGTCACAACGATATTATCAATTAAACGTGTTGAGCCTAAAAAAGCAGCCATAAGGATCACAACTTCTTTACTTTCCTCTGTCATTGGCTGTAGTGTGTGGCTATCAACAATATGAATAGCATCATTTTTAAAGCCCGCATTTTCTAGTTCAATGACCGCCTGCTCGATTAATGTTGTGTGTTCAACTTGTTGCTTTTGAACATCTATTGCGAGTTTATTCATCACCTTTGCCAGTAATGGAGCGATCTCTTTCTCTGCACTACTGAGTTTATTATTCCGTGAACTCATCGCCAAGCCCGTCGTTTCTCGCACTGTTGCCACTGGGATGATCTCAATCGGCATCGCTAAATCAGTGACCATTTGTTTAACAATCGCGAGTTGTTGAAAGTCTTTCTCACCAAAACAGGCAAAATCAGGCTGTACCAAGTTGAACAGTTTGTTAACGATGGTGGTCATCCCGCGAAAATGACCCGGGCGAAGTTCTCCCTCTAAACAGTCACTTAAAACGGGCACTTCGACATAGGTTTGTTTTTCTAAACCATTGGGGTAGATAACATCTGCTGTTGGAGTGAATACAATATCCACGTCTTGTGCTTCGAGTGCTTGTATATCTTCAGCGAGGGTTCTTGGGTAATTTTGTAAATCCTGTGCGTTATTAAATTGCATTGGATTAACGAAAATGCTGACAACGATAATGTCTGCTTTTTTCTTAGCCTCATCCACTAACTGTAAATGGCCTTGGTGTAAGTTGCCCATGGTAGGCACGAAGGCAACACTTTTCCCTTGTTGCTTCAATTGCTTTATCTTTTCCCGCAATTGTAAAGGATTCTCAATAGTCAGCATGTCGGTATTCTTTTTTTAGTAAAAACTGTGTTCAGCGGTAGGGAAAGTGCCGTTTTCCACCTGTTCTTTATAGAGTGCAACAGCTCGGCGAATATCACCGGTCTCAATTAAGAAATTTTTGGAAAATTTGGGGCAGAAGCCGGCTGAAATACCAAAGGCATCATGCATCACCAAAATTTGTCCATCGGTTTCATTGCCTGCACCAATACCAATAACGGGTATTTGCAATGCCTCACTGACACGCGCGGCCAGCGGAACGGGGACGCATTCTAATACTAAAAGTTGAACGCCTGCTTTTTCTAGTTGTAATGCATCTTTAATTAGTAAATCGGCTTGCTCTTCACTGCGCCCTTGTACTTTGTAACCACCAAAAACATTGACCGATTGTGGGGTTAGACCGAGATGTCCACATACGGGGATGCCTCGTTCGACTAAACCTTTTATGCTTGACGCAAGCCATTCTCCACCTTCTAATTTAACCATGTTGGCACCAGAGCGCATTAGGGTCGCTGCATTGCTATAGGTTTGCTCTGGTGTGGCATAACTCATAAAAGGTAAGTCTGCGATAATAAGTGCATTTTTTGCGGTACTGGCAACGGATTGGGTATGATATTTAATATCATCAACCGTCACGGGAAGTGTGGAATCATGCCCTTGAAGTACCATTCCTAATGAATCACCTATTAATAGTACTTGAATACCAGCTTGATCGAAAATGGCAGCAAAACTTGCATCATAAGCTGTAATACAGGTTATTTTTTGCTTGTTTTGTTTCATTTTTACTAAACCAGAAACGCTAATTTTAGCCATGATGACTCCTAAATAAGAAATGTATTTTATTTTCTATTCGTTAATGATGGTTAAGTTGTTTCTATCACATTGTTTTACTAATTGTGATAGCACACTACCATCGGGTAGTTGTAGATCTGCTGCTATTTCTAATAGGGGGTAAAGAACAAATTCACGTACTTTCATTCCATAATGCGGAACGGTTAGGCGCGCGTTATTTATCTGTTCATCGCCATACAATAAAATATCCAGATCTAAGGTGCGCGGTCCCCAGCGGTTTTCCTTGCGTACTCGTCCTTGTGTTTGTTCTATTGCTTGCAAGTTGTCTAATAATTCAAGTGCCGACAATTGCGTGTTAAGGTGCGCCACTGCATTCACGTAATCAGGCTGGTCTTGCGGTCCCATCGGCGTGCTACTGTAAAGCGAAGAAACCGTCACTAGCTCTGTGTTAGGCAGCGCTTTTAGTGCTTCAATAGCCTGTTTTATTTGCAAGATGGGCGTCGCTTGATTGCTACCTATACCGATATAACTATTCACTTTTATTTACCGTTTTGTCTGCACGTTTAGGCTTATGGTATCTACGTTTTTTAGGCCTTTTGTTTGCGTCAGGTTTATATTCAGTGGCCTTATTAATTTGCTGGCGACCGTGGTCATGCTCAGGCAATTTATTATGCAGTTGATACTCCTGCCACCAAGCGGTTAACTCTGCTAATTCAGTCGTCTGTTCGACTTTCGCTCGCAAGGATAAGAAATCGAAGGCCGCTCGGAATTTAATATGTTGATAAACGCGCTGTGCACGTTTTCCGCCAAAACGAGGTAAACGCAACTGTAGCATCCAAATATCACGAATTGTCGCCGTAAAACGTTTCGGGATAGCAATCGTTTTTACTTGAATATTGAGCACTTCATTCATGGCTAATAAAAAGGCGTCGTGATATTCAATGCCACTTTCAAAGCTCATCTCTTGCGCACGTTGCTCAAGCGGATACCATAACATAATGGCGTAAATATAGGCCGGGGTAACTCGCTGCCTTGCTTTTATGCGCGCATCACTGTCACGTAGTGCTTGCTCAATGATAGCGGTCGCTTTATCGTCTTCCCCATCTTTAAATAGAATGGGGAATAGCATCTGTAGTAGCTTGTATTCTTTTAATAGTCGGTAGGTTGTTAAACCATGTCCAGAAAGTAGCAATTTAATGACTTCATCAAAATGACGCGCTGCTGGAATATCTTGTAGAAGCGGTGCTAAACGTCGGATCGGCTCAGCACACTCTGTACTGATGGTTAGATCCAATTTTCCTGCAAAGCGGATCGCTCGTAGCATGCGCACGGGATCTTCTCGGTAACGTACTTCGGGATCGCCAATCAGCGTTAATTTTCGTTCTGCTAAATCGTCCATACCACCGCAGAAATCATAAAGGGCGAAGTCTGCTATATCATAGTAGAGGGCGTTAACGGTGAAGTCGCGTCGTTCTGCATCTTCCTCTAATGAGCCATAGACATTATCGCGGAGTAACATGCCTGCTTGAGATTGTTTAACTTTTTGTTTATCTTGGGCATGGTTGTCATCGTGATGACCACGGAAAGTGGCAACTTCAATGACTTCGCGTCCAAATAGAATATGAGCTAAGCGGAATCGGCGACCAATTAAGCGACAGTTACGAAATAAGGCTTTCACTTCTTCGGGGGTTGCATCTGTTGTGATATCGAAATCTTTTGGTTTCAAACCAAGTAGTAAATCGCGAACGCCACCGCCAACCAATAAGGCACGAAATCCGGCATTATGCAGTCGATACAGTACCTTTAGGGCATTTTCATCGATATTTTTGCGTGAGATAGAGTGTTGCTCACGTGGAATTTTGTATTGCTCTAACGTTGCCGTTGGTGTTTGCTTCTGTTGCTTGCTAAACACTTTTTTAACGAATGTAGTTAATCGTTTAATAACTTTATCCTCGAAGACTGCGATTCATGTAGCTTAAAAAAAATCAAGCGCTTATTTTATGTGCGTGGCTCATTAAAAACAAATTAATTTTTAAATTTGAATTTCTAACTGTTTTGTTATTTTCTGTAAAGACCAATTAGCAACGGCCGATTTTAGTATATTTTCACAACTGCTTACGTCTGTGTCCGCTGATACCGGGTTGCCGAGAAAGCTGAGTGCCTTAAGCAATGTGGGAATAGGATCTCTGCGGTCAATCGCTAGGGCATGATTTTGTTTGGATAATTTTTTACCCGGTGAGGTAACTGCAACGGGTAAATGAATATAGTTTGCTGCAGGTGCATCTAATAATTGGTATAAAGATAACTGCTTGCCCGTTGTCTCTAATAGGTCAGCGCCACGTACTATTTCTGTTATGCCCTGCTCAATATCATCGATGACAACAGCGAGATTATAAGCATATAGGCCATCTTTACGTTTAATAATAAAATCTTCTTCGGCTTGCCTTTTATTAAAGTGTACCTCGCCCTGCAGTTGATCATAAAAATAGCTAATAGGATGGGATAATTTACTTAAATTTATCCGTAAGGCATTATTTGTTATGGGTAAATTTTTTTCTCGGCATTGGCCAGAGTAGATGCCGCCCTGTTGCTTAATCATTTGTCGAGTGCAGCTACAACCATAACACATTGCTTGTTTATTAAGTTGTGAAAGAATCTCTTCATAGGCCTCACTGCGCTCGCTTTGATAAACAACCTTGCCATCCCAATGTAATCCATAGGCTTCTAAAGTCCGGAGAATATCATCACTTGCACCTGTGACTTCACGAGGTGGGTCGATATCTTCAATGCGCACATGCCAAAGGCCTTGTTGTGATTTGGCTTGTAAATAGCTACCTAGGGCGGCGATAAGAGAGCCAAAATGCAAACTTCCTGAAGGAGAGGGGGCAAAACGTCCTCGATAGCTTATTTTTGGGCTGGATAGGGAATGAGACAAAAGTTGATACCTTGTAAACAAATACGGTTAACCTAAAGCTAACCGTATTTTGGCATAGACTATTCGTGATTAACCAATAATTTGTTTTTCTTTAATTTCAGCTAATGTTTTGCAATCGATACATAAATCAGCAGTTGGGCGCGCTTCTAAGCGGCGAATACCAATTTCAATGCCACAAGATTCACAGTAACCAAAATCATCTTCTTCTATTTTTTTCAGTGTTTTAGATATTTTTTTAATTAAACGACGTTCACGGTCACGAGCACGTAACTCTAGGCTGAACTCTTCTTCTTGTGTTGCTCTGTCAACAGGATCAGGGAAGTTCGCTGCTTCATCTTTCATGTGATCAACGGTGCGGTCAACTTCTTCGCGCAGTTGTGTACGCCATGCTTCTAAAATTTTAGTAAAGTGCTGGCGTTGCGCTTTATCCATGTATTCTTCGCCGCTTTTTGCTGTATACGGCTCCACACCGGCAAGGGCTAAAATACCTAAAGTTTTTTTACTATCGTTAGTGGGCATTGAAAATTCCTTAATAAATGCTTAATCGCGTGAAGTTGCTGGCATCATTCAGTGGTAAATAGAATTAATATTGCAGAAAATTGCCATAAAATGACTCTGCTTATTTTTTGCGGCTATCTATAGCAAGTATTAACCACCTAGTCAAATTAAATGCATAATTAGGCATTAATTTGATCTGTTTTTATGTGAGAAGGCAAACATTAGATAATTGCCTTAACTTATTTTCTATTGGTTGATATTGCCGCGATGTCACCACTCAATTTTTATATTAGCAGCGCCTTGTAAATCTATTTTATTGATGATAAAACCGCTATTAATTCCCTCATTATATAGCTTATATCAAGCTTTGCCTCATTGAGGTGACGAAATCTACGTTAAGTTAGCGTAAGCTAGCCCGATATCGCATAGATACGAATTAATACCATTCACTTACTTAGGCTATTTTAGACGTGCTTCCGATCCATCATTTTATTACGCAAATACAGACAGAGCTTACTCAATCCAACGCATTGGTACTTCAGGCTGAGCCCGGTGCGGGTAAATCAACAGCTGTGCCATTGGCATTACTCGATGCGCCTTTTTTAGGTGGGAAAAAGATTATTTTATTAGAGCCGCGACGTGTCGCTGTTAAGTCGATCGCCTTCTATCTCGCGAAACAGTTGGGGGAAAGTGTCGGCCAACGCATTGGTTATCAGATTCGTAACGAGTGTAAGCGTTTGCTAATACGCAGCTGGAAATTGTTACTGAGGGGGTATTAACGCGTCGTTTGCAAAAGGACCCAGAGTTGAGTGGGGTGGGGTTGATTATTTTTGATGAATTTCATGAGCGGTCAATTCATGCTGATTTAGCATTAATGTTAGCCTTGGAAGTGCAACAAGCCTATCGCGATGATTTAAAATTATTAGTCATGTCTGCGACGATAGATGCTGATTTACTTGCCAATTACCTGAATAACGCGCCGATTATTAGCTGCCCTGGGCGAACTTACCCCGTTGCCATTGACTATATCAATAATCCTACAACTTACCTTGAACAGCAAGTGATGCAGGCGCTGAGAGTTGTTTTAAATGAGATTAATATGGGCGATATATTAGTTTTTTTACCCGGGCAAGGGGAGATAAAACGGCTGTTAAAATTGGCTAAGGAGCAATTAGATTCGAACATCGAGTTCCTGCCATTATATGGCGCATTACCACTGGCACAGCAAGAGTTGGTGCTTAGTAAAACAGTTGAGCATCAACGTCGAGTGATATTTTCGACGAATATTGCTGAAACCAGTTTAACGATTACAGGTATTACTTGTGTCATTGATTCTGGTTTAGAAAAACAGTTAAATTTTGATGTTAAAAGCGGATTGTCTCGGCTAGATACAACGCATATATCTAAAGCGTCAGCCACACAACGAGCTGGGCGAGCCGGACGTTTACAAAATGGACGTTGTATTCGCCTATGGAGCGAAGCAAAACAGCATGGATTGCATGAATTTCAAGCCGAAGAGATCACCAATAAAGATTTAAGTAGTTTAGTGCTAGAGCTTTCTGCGTGGGGCGTGACGCAGTTTGATATGGTGAACTGGTTAACGCCTCCTCCTGAACATCACTTTGATGTCGCCTGCACGTTGAATCGATCATTGTCGCTAATGGCGGATCATAATAAGCTAACTCAGCAGGGGGAGTTGGCGCTAACAATGGGGCTAGAACCAAGATTAGCGAGTATGTTGCTGCACTGTGATTCAGCATCGCAACAACATGTCGCCTCTGTTTTGGCGGCATTATTGAGTGAGCGTGATATTTTATTCAATGCCGATAGCGCTGATATTATGGAGCGGGTGATCCTGTTTAATGACTATCTTAAGGATAGAAGAATAGCCAAGCAAAATCAGCGCATTAATATTCACGTATTAGATCAAGTTATCACCTTAGCGAGATCCTTTGCTAAATCGCTGCGCATAGCGATGTTACACGACCCCATGAGTTTGCCAGAATTGAATGCGCAGGTCGGCACCTTGTTACTAAGGGCATATCCTGACCGTCTAGCGAAAATACGCAATGTAAATAGTAATCGCTATTTGCTTGCCAATGGTCGCGGAGTGACGCTTCGTGAGGGTGACGCTTTGCAGGGGTCGCAGTGGCTTGTTGTCTGTGACTGCGATGGTAAAAATAAGGATGGTTACATTTATAGTGCAGCGACCGTTTCCATGGCGCAGATTAACAGTGTGCTGGCATCGTCGTTTAAGACAAATCACCATTACCTATTAGATGATAAAAAAGAGAAGGTGATTGGTAGAGAGCAATTACTTTATCACTCACTGCTGCTGCAAGAAAAAATAGTCAATACCATTCCTGAGAATGATTTTGTAAAATGCGTTGCTGATATTGTAAAGCAGGAGGGGCTTGGGTTTCTTAATTGGACGAAAAAATGTGCAGGGTGGTTAGCAAGGGCTGAGTGGCTAGGCGGCGTAATGGATAGCTTTCCGCCGATTAATGAGCGTTATTTAATGAATGAATTGGAAAACTGGTTTTTGCCTTACATTAGCCACATTAAAACGATTAAACAGCTGAGACAATATCATCTTATCGATTTACTGATGGCAACCTTAACTTGGCAGGAAAGGGAGATGTTAGAGAGCCATGCCCCTGAGTCTCTCTTCATCAAGCCCCTAGTGGAAAATCGATTGCCATTCGCTACGATCCTCATCAAGGGCCGACAGTATCAGTTGTGTTACAGGAGATGTTTGGTCAGTTGTCTTCACCTAAATTAGCCAATAATAGCATAGCAATTCGCTTTGAATTACTTTCTCCTGCATCACGTCCGATTCAAACAACCAGTGATATAGCTAATTTCTGGTGCACCTCCTACTTTGATGTTGCCAAGGAGATGCGTGGACGATACCCGAAACATCGTTGGCCTGAAAAACCCCTCGAGGAACGCCCAGGGCGTTCGATTAAAGTTAGCAAATAACAGGCAATTAATTTTGTCTATGAAGTAGGCGATTAGGGGGATTTAAGGCGTCGCTATCACGATTTACTGTGCAAATTAGTAATTGTAGCAATATGCTTGTTACAATTGTGAACATAGGGATAAATGGGACGCTCTCTCGGTAATTTTTTGTCTATTAAAGCCGATGTCACTGGTTGAGTGAACCGCATCGCGGTTATCGCTAAGTAAAAATATTAATAATAAATACAAGTGGTTGGAAATTGGATGTCACAAAAAAGTCGTGTTACAAAGAAAACAACGAGCAGTAAAAAGAAAGTAACAGCTAAAGGGAAAACGATTAAGCAAACTATTTTGCATTTTATCTGGTCCTTTTTGTGGAAAAGTTCACTCGCTTTGATCGCGGTAATGTTTCTTTTAGGTATCTATTTTGATCGTAAAATTGAACGTAAATTTGATGGTGCAACATGGGCATTGCCAGCGCAAGTTTATGCTCGACCGTTACATTTGCAAGTCGGCAAGGAGTTATCGCCGACATTATTGATAAGTGAATTAAAAACACTCAACTATCGTCCTGTAGAAATAGTGCAAAGTCGAGGGCAGTTTTCAGTTGCAGGCGATCAGGTGACGATTTATCGTCGTGCTTTTACGTTTTCAGATAGACCAGAAAGCGCTGTTAAGATAAATATCCACTTTGATGTTGACAAAATAGTCGCGATTAAAGATAGCAAAGGGCGAGAAATACAATCAATTCGTCTCGACCCATTGCTCTTAACCCGTTTACACTCACAACAGATTGAAGATCGAGTATTTGTTCCCTTTGAAAAAATTCCAGATCTATTTATTGATACATTATTATTGATGGAAGATAGAAATTATTACCATCATCAAGGGGTTTCTCCCTTTGCAATTTTGCGTGCTTTTTTGGTTAATTTTCAAGCCGGGCGGACGGTTCAGGGAGGGAGTACGCTGACCCAGCAGTTAGCTAAAAATGTATTTTTAACACAAGAACGTAGCCTTTGGCGTAAATTTCAAGAAGCCTATATTGCTCTATTATTGGATAGTAAATATAGCAAAGACTTGCTTTTGGAAGCCTATTTAAATCAGGTTTACCTTGCTCAAAATGGCGCAACGGGGATTTACGGTATCGGGCTTGCCAGTGATTTTTATTTTGCTCGTCCGATCAATGAATTACGTATCGAACAGATTGCGTTGCTGGTGGCTATCATTAAAGGACCTTCCTATTATAATCCGCGTCGTAATCCCGAACGGGCGCTCGCGCGGCGAGATCTTGTGTTGCGTGAAATGGTCGATAATAATTTAATATCGGCTGCGGATTATCAATATGCCGTTGCAGACAAGCTTAATTTGAGCGATAGCGGTGCCCTTAATGACCGTGCAAATCCAGCTTTTATTAGTTTGTTGTATAGAGAGTTGCAGGGGAATGTGCCCTCAGCGGTTCGCAATAAAAGTGGTTTACATATTTTTACCTCTATTGATCCGCTTTCACAGTTGCATGCTGAGTATGCTGTACAAAATGGGATAAAGCGCGTTGCTAAAAAGAATCAGCCAGATCTGCAAGGTGCAATGGTCGTTAGTGATAGAGAACATGCAGAGATCCATGCTGTCGTATCGGGTAAAGATGTCAAGTTTAGTGGTTTTAATCGTGCTTTAGATGCCATTAGACCGATCGGTTCATTAGTGAAACCCGTTGTTTACTTGACCGCCCTAGAGGAGGGCTATGGATTAGATTATATTTTAAATGACACTGCTATTGTCCTTAAAAATTCAACTGGGCAGCGCTGGCAGCCGAAAATTATGATCGTAAATTCCGTGGGCAAGTTACGCTTGAATATGCCTTAGTACATTCTTTAAATGTCCCAACGGTTAATTTAGGGATGCAGGTTGGATTAAACAATGTGATTGATAATCTCCATAAGATGGGGGTGAAAGAAAAAATATTACCTTATCCTTCCTTGGTATTAGGCAGTGTTTCGCTTTCGCCGATACAGGTTGCACAAATGTACCAAGCGATCACGATGCAGGGGGTGTATGAACCCTTAACAATTATTCGCGCCATTGTATCTAGCGATGGGGAGTTATTATATGCAAGAAAAAATAAAGCATCGCGGATATTTTCCAAGCAAGCCGTCGACAATTTAAATCAAGCATTACATAAAGTTACTAGCGAAGGAACTGCGCGCAGCTTGCGTTGGCGCAATTCTGGCGAGGTGTTTGCAGGTAAAACCGGCACAACAAATGACCTTAATGATAGCTGGTTTGTGGGCTTTGATAACGATGAGTTGGTCACGACCTGGGTGGGTAAAGATAATAATGACAGTGCAGAGCTAACAGGCAGCAGTGGCGCCTTGGTGCTTTTCTCTGATTATATGAAACAGAAAAATAGGCATTAATATGAGCAGTTCATTAATGAGTATCGAGCAGTTGATCGACGCCTTTGCCGAAAATAGAGGCTGGGATAAACAGTATCGTTTAATTATTCAGCTAGGTAAGCAGTTGCCTGCCTTGCATGAAGATGAAAAGAACGATGAAAATCAAGTTAAGGGGTGTGAAAGTCTTGCGTGGTTAGTTGTCGAGCAGCAAGGTGAAGGCTATCATTTTAAAATGGCCAGTGATACGCGAGTGGTGAGTGGTTTAATGATGATCTTATTTATTCTCTTTGAGGGTAAAAATGCACAGCAAATTAAAGCGCTAGATAGTGATGCTGTTTTTCAAAAATTAGGGTTGTTACATCACCTCAGCCCTTCGCAACCAATGGTCTCGTTGCTATTGTTAATAAAATAAAGAGCTTGTAATGTGTTAAAAAAAACGTCTGTTATTGTTGTTTTTTTACTGTCTGCCATGACGCCGTTTTTTATACAGGCTAAGCAGGCTGTTGGTTTTAAAGATTCAAAGCAGCACTATGTTTATAATATTTATTATAAAAATTATTTTATTGGTGAAATTAGCCGCGACATAAGCTATTACAATAACCATATCAGTATCACTAGCCATGCGGATTTATCCTTTTTAAGCTACGATTTTTTTGCCAGCCAAGACTCTCAGCTTTATTGGAGTATCCCTTTACAGCAGGTTTTCGTTAAAAAATTTAATCGGGTGAGTGATGGCTTCGGAATAAGCTACATCCAAGCCGATTTTTTCGATGATGGCCACCGCACTCGGCTTGTCAATAATGGTAAAGAGAGTGAATATATCAGTGAAGTGGGGCGTATATTAGATTTTAACGGGTTAAGCTTGCAGTTAGTTGAGGAATTAAAAAGCGGGCAAGTCAGTTTTGACTATTATATGCAGACGTCCAAGGCCATTATGCACTATTTTTTTGCCGTTAAGGGGCAAGAAGTGATCGATAGTAAATTTGGTAAGCTGACCACATTACGTGTGGAACAAATAAAAAAAAATGATCGAACATTAGTCGCTTGGTTTGCACCGGAGTTAAATTATCAAATGGTGAAATTTCATTATAAGCGAAAGTTATTAGATGTTAGTGGTGTGCTAAGTGAATACTCCGTGATACCAATGGGTATTAACCCTAAACCATAAAAAGATTAAATAGTTTTGGAAATTGATGAAAAATAAACAACAGATTGAAAAAGGTAGGCTACATCCAAGAAATTTACACTCACAAGGGTATGATTTTAAAAAGCTATGCACTATTAGTCCTGCGTTAACGGAGTTTGTTATTCGCAATCCAGATGGTCGTGATACTATCGATTTTGCTAATTCTAATGCGGTGTTAGCTCTTAACCAAGCGCTATTAAAGTGTTTTTATCATGTTGATTTTTGGCAAATACCGACCGGATATTTATCTCCTCCTATTCCTGGTCGTGCCGATTATATTCATTATCTTGCTGATTTATTGGCAGAGTGCAATAACGGCATTGTGCCAACAGGGAAGCAGATCAAAGTTCTTGATATAGGCAGTGGTGCCAATTGTATTTATCCTATTCTTGGTAGCCAACTCTATGGCTGGTCATTTCGTGGCAGTGATATCGATTCGTTAGCCGTTAAAACAGCTAATTTAATCGTCACCTCAAACCCACAATTATCACCCTTTGTGAAGTTAGTTTTACAGAAAAATAAAAATGCAATTTTCGATGGTATTATTAAAAAACAAGATCGCTTTGCATTAACGATGTGTAACCCACCATTTCATGCCTCTAAAGCCGAGGCAATGGCGAGTAATGCAAGAAAGGTCAATAATTTAAGTAAAGATAAAAAAACAGTTGATGTATCGCTTAATTTTGCAGGGCAAGATAATGAGTTATACTGTGATGGCGGTGAAATTGCATTTTTGAAAGAGATGGTTCGTGAAAGCAAAAATTATGCAGAACAGGTTGTTTGGTTTACTAGCCTTGTTTCCAAGTCTGAAAATATTGCTGTACTTAAAAAATATCTGCTAAAAATGGGTGCGATCCAAGTTAGAGTGATTAACATGTCTCAAGGGCAAAAAATAAGTCGTTTGATAGCATGGAGCTTTTTATCTGAAGTAAATCTACAGTTAAATTGAATGCGAAAAAGGAGGGGCTATGCTTAGTAATAAACTGCAAATTAATAAAAAAATAGTAATAGATATCCTGCTTATTACTTTGTTAAACCTCTTTTTCGGTTTTTTATTTTCATCAATAGATATACTCAAATTGGTGCAAGATTATGCCATTAATTATCCGAGTTCTCGCCTGCATATTATTATTCCATTAACTATTACGCTATTAATGAGTGGCTTTTTTTTTGTTCTTCGTCGTTGGCATGATAGTACTAACCTGAATAAATTAGCTAATCAACGTGTAACTAATGACGGTTTAACTAAGCTATACAATCGCCGTACAATGGAGTCAAAAATACAGGAAGAGTGGTGGCGTTTTGTTCGTTATAAGCAGCCCTTTTGTTTGATGCTACTCGATATTGATGATTTTAGAGCGATTAATGATAACTTCGGTCATCGAGATGCGGATCGTCTGATTGTTGAGATTGCCGATAAATTAGTTAAAAATGTCCGCCAGACAGATTTTTGTTCTCGTTGGAGTGGTACTGAATTTTTGATTCTGTGCCCGGTCAGTGAAGTAAGTGCGATGCATTTGGTCGCAGAAAGAGTGCGTACAGATATTTATGGTTTATTAAAGGATGGTGTGGAATTGAGTGTCAGTATTGGCATTTCTGAAGCAGATTTGGATAAATCGCTTGAAGAGTTAATTAAGAATGTTGAATTTGCTATTTATAAAGCTAAAAAAATTGGTGGTAATACCGTTGTTGCTTATTAATACCCATTATCAAGCAATTGCATGATAATGGGTATGATAGGCATTGCTTAGTTAAGCAAACGTGCGCGGATAGTGCCTTGGATCTCTTTTAACTTGTCTAATGCTACCTGTGCATCTTCACTGTTTACATCAATAACCACATAACCAATATTTTCATTTGTTTGTAGATATTGCGCGGCAATGTTGATATTGCTTTCTGCAAAGGCCAAGTTGATCTTAGTTAAGATACCCGGTTGGTTTTGGTGAACGTGTAATAAACGACTCGCGCCCTTATGCAGAGGTAATGAAACTTCAGGGAAGTTTTTAGAAGATAGAGTCGAGCCATTGTCAGAGTATTTAACTAATTTCCCTGCGACTTCATAACCAATATTTTCCTGTGCTTCCTGCGTGCTACCACCAACGTGTGGCGTTAGGATGACGTTATCAAATTCGCGTAATGGCGATTCAAATTCTTCATTATTTGATTTTGGTTCAATCGGAAAAACATCCACTGCCGCGCCAGAAATCTTTTTGCTTTTTAGTGCATCACATAACGCTGGAATATCAACCACAGTACCGCGTGCTGCATTCATGAAAATCGCACCATCTTTCATTTTTGCGAACTCTTTTGCACCCATCATGTTTTTAGTTGAATCAAGTTCTGGTACATGTAGGCTTATCACATCAGATTGTGCTAATAATTCATCTAATGTCGCAACTTGTGTTGCATTACCAAGTGTTAATTTATTTTCAATATCGTAAAAAGAGACTTTAAAACCTAAGTTTTCAGCTAAAATACCAAATTGTGTGCCAATATGGCCATAACCAATAATGCCTAAATTTTTACCGCGTGCTTCATAGGAACCATTTGCTGATTTATCCCATTCACCTCGATGCGCTTTAGCATTACGCTCTGGTATGCCGCGTAACAATAGTAATGCTTGTCCTAGGACTAATTCAGCTACACTGCGTGTATTTGAAAATGGGGCATTAAATACTACAATCCCTTTTTTTTGCGCGGCATCTAAATCAACTTGGTTGGTTCCGATACAGAAACAACCAATTCCGACTAATTTATCCGCAGCTTCGAGAACCTTTGCATTAATGTTACTGCGTGAGCGAATACCAATAAAATGAACATCTTTTATTTTTTCTATTAGCTCTTCTTCGCTTAATGAGGTTTTAATCGATTCAACGTTCGTGTAGCCCGCTTGGGTGAATGTATCGACTGCGCTGTGGTGTAATCCTTCAAGCAGTAGAACTTTAATTTTATCTTTACTGAGTGAAAACTTAGTCATTTTATTTCCTTGGGTCTTAGATAAGGTAACTGAACAATCAATTGTGCTAGTAAAATAGCAAAAACAATAGGATATGTGAATTTTTATGCACATATCGAGATATAAAAAATCACACTAACATATGATGAAAAGTGAGATAACTAAATCACAAAACTATTCTGGAATTATTTTAAAGTTTTTACGCCCTCTGGCGTGCCGACCAAAACAACATCTGCGCCACGAGCTGCAAATAGACCATTGGTGACGACACCAACGATAGCATTGATTTGTGCTTCAAGTTTAAGTGGCTCGGCAATTTTCATGTTATATACATCTAAAATAACATTGCCATTATCAGTTACTACACCTTGGCGGTAGACAGGGTCGCCGCCTAATTTAACTAACTCTCGTGCTACATAGCTACGTGCCATTGGGATCACTTCTACTGGGAGTGGAAATTCCCCTAATACATCTACATTTTTAGTATTATCAACAATACAGATAAAGTTATCGGCAACCGCGGCAACGATTTTTTCACGCGTTAATGCTGCACCACCACCCTTAATCATGTGGTTATATGGGTTTATTTCATCTGCGCCATCAACATAAATACTTAATTCAGATATCTCGTTAAGTTCAAACACATCAATACCGTAAGCTTTTAATTTTTCAGTTGATGCGATAGAGCTTGATACGGCTCCCTTAATGTCATATTTGATGGTCGCTAGTGCATCAATAAAATGATTAACTGTTGAGCCTGTACCAACACCAACAATCGAATCCTTTTCTACATATTGTAATGCTGCATAGGCTGCCGCCTTTTTCATTTCATCCTGTGTCATCTTGAACCTTATCGAAGAAGCGATTTAAAGTGTCGAGATTATATACCGAAGTAAATTAGAAATACAGATGTGCATTAGGTGGGATGGTTGATATTACCATTTGAAATGGTTACTTGGAGTGATAATCTCAGGCAGTGGTACATCCCATTCAAGTGTAGGTATAGTCGCTGCTTTTTGGCAGTCATGGGCAAGACCAATGGGGTAAGGGCCACTTTGATTTTTAAACCAAGGTGCGAGTGTGCGGTCGTAATACCCGCCACCCATGCCAATGCGATTACCTTTAAGGTCAAAGGCGACTAAGGGAGTAAATATCAGCTCTAATTCTTTTACAGGACAGGCGTTTAATTGATCTAATTTAGGTTCATAAATGCCATAGCGATTAAGCACCATTTCAGACGTTTCACTATAGGCTAAAAAAAGCAGATGTCCCTGACTAAAAGGGTGGACTACTGGTAAATAGAGTTGTTTATGATTTTCCCAGCACCATTGTATAAATGGTTGCGTATCTATTTCACCATCATTGGCCAGTGATATTGCAATTTTAGTGGCTTGCGTGATCCGTTCATGTTTAATCAAGCGTGCAAGCAATTTATTAGCATCATCTTGTTGTTGTAATGAAGGTAAATTACGGCGGGCATGGCGCATCTGCGTTCGTATTTCTGTCCGCGCTTGCATTATGTTTTGCGTTTCAATTGAATTTTTCATCACTGCGTTATTTTTATAAAAAGGAAAATAGAGAATAACATTAATGAAAGCTTGATTAAAATAAACTCTGTAGAGAAAGGGGGGATTTTACATTGAAGGAGCAACCCAAGGATACCGTTATTGACTGTTGACCTTGAACCCGAAGGTCAAAGTCGGTGTCTTAGTGTTTGCCTTAGGCTTCTCGATACTAGCCGAGCTTGCACAATAGCATTCATGCCAAGTCACCAGGATAAAGCTTATCGGCTCAGGGACGTAGTCAAGATTAGCGAATATCCGAGGGTTAAAAATACTTTACGACAATTTTGCTCATTTGCATAGTGATTTTTGTTAGATTATTTGTCTTATATCAACTCTAATTGAACTTTTTTGACCGTCAATTTTACAGTGCTTAATCGTGTTTTCTATTTTTATCCAATGGTTGCAATGCACTCTCTATTGACTCTTGCAGTGTTTGAATTCGACTATTGAGCTGTTCCATTTGTTGTTTGTTTTTTGCTTTTTCACTGTTAAGTTCATGGCAAAAATTTAAAGCGGCCATCACAATTAATTGCTCACTACGTAACGCGCGGGCATTCGCTTTAATGCTTTTTAATTTTTCGTTAAATTGTTCAACCGTGTTGTGTAAGGTTTCTTCTTGTCCATCAGGGCATGCAATTTTGTACTGCTGTCCTAAAATTGATATCTCAACATTTGCCATAATTCGCTCATACAATATAAAGGTCAAATGAGCGTTACAATAGATTACATGTGAGGCCGCTCGCTAAAGAGAAAATAACTTCAGAACTATAGACATCTAGTTGTCAAGTTTCAAGTACTTACTGGAAGCTAAATAGGCTCAGTGTTAGAATAAATGAGATGTAAGCATGTAACCGAGTTAAAAAGTCACTAAAAGCGTATTCATTACTATAAAGAGTCAAACAAATGAGTAAAGTATCATTACCAAGTTTAAAAAAAATAAATCAGGTATTTGCTGCTGCAGATTTATTTACAAATGCATCGGAAGCCCATGGTGTTTTATCTGGGTTGGTTTGTGGTGGTGTGAAACTGGACGATGAAAGTTGGCGTTCGCATTTTAATGATGTGGTTAACGAGGGAATGGGCTTGCCACATGAGGTAAAAAAAATGGTTGAGTCGATTTATCTGCAAGTCGTAAAGCAGATTACTGATGATGGCTTAGGTTTTAGGTTATTATTACCCAGTGATAATGTTCCCCTTGATGAGCGAGCTGAAGCGATGGCGCAGTGGGCGCAAGGGTTTCTCGTCGGGTTTGGCTTGGTCCAGCAAGCCCTTAATCAAGCCTCTGATGAGGTGCAAGAGGTAATTAGAGATATTAGCGATATTTCACAAGTCTCACTGGATTTTTCCCAAGAAGATGAAGAATCAGAGATTGCTTTTTCTGAAATTGTTGAATATTTACGTATCGGTGCGATGCTCTGTTTTGATACATTCTCGCGTCAACCCATTAAACCTATTTCTAAAACACTCCACTAAAAAGAGATATTATGAGTGAATTTCAAGAGCGAAGAGCGCGTTATTTAGCTCAAATGAGCGATAATAGTATGGCTATTTTTCCTGCTGCGGCTGAGCAGCTACGTAATAATGACTGTGAGTACCCGTTTCGACAAAATAGTGATTTTTATTATTTAACAGGATTTAATGAACCTGATGCCTACCTATTACTGATTAAGAAAAGCGAAGCAAACCAAGCAATTCTTTTTAATCGTAAAAAAGATAAAAGTGCTGAAATTTGGCATGGCTATCGACTTGGGCAAAGTGCAGCCGTGAGTGATCTTGGCTTTGATAGTGCCTATGAAGTCAATGAATTTGAACATCACTTACAAGCGTTGATGAATGGCTTGTCAGGCCTCTATTTCCCGATGTTTCAAGATACTCAATTGTATGACACCTTGAGTGGTGTGGTTAACCATTTACGAGCCGGTGCGCGTCGCGGTAGTGTCGCCCCTGTTGCTTTTTTTGATAGCTTAGCTATTTTGCATGAAATGCGTCTATTCAAGTCAGAATTAGAAATTGAATTGCTCTCTGAGGCGGCTGAAATCAGTGCTTCTGGCCATATTCGTGCGATGCAGAGCTGCCATCCCGGTATGTGGGAATATCAATTACAGGCAGAAATCGAGCATGAGTTTGCCATGCAGGGGTCACCGCAACAATCTTATAATAGTATTGTGGCTGGCGGGCACCATGCCTGTGTTTTGCACTACACCGAAAATAATAAGCAGCTACATAATGGCGATTTAGTGTTGATTGATGCTGGCGCAGAATATCAAAATTATGCGGGTGATATTACCCGTACTTTTCCTGTTAATGGTGTTTTTTCTGAACAACAAGCGACGCTTTATCAACTTGTATTAGATACGCAAATTAGCGCAATTAGTCAGCTTAAACCTGGCGTGGCGATGGCCGATGTTAACAAGCATGCGATTCGATTGTTGGTGGATGGTTTGCTTGAACTGGGATTATTACAGGGTGAAAGTGAGCAACTGATTAAAGATGAGGCCTATAAAGCTTTCTATATGCACGGTATCGGTCATTATATTGGCTTGGATGTCCATGATGTTGGCAGTTATGGCTCCTTAGAAGCCCCACGTCCACTTGAGGCGGGGATGGTCGTTACCATCGAGCCGGGACTCTATGTTAGTCTTGATGCTGAAGTTGATGATTGCTGGAAAGGAATAGGCATTCGTATTGAGGATGATGTGTTAATTACCGCACATGGTGCGCAAGTATTAACGGCGAGCGTACCTAAGGATATTAACGAAATTGAAGCCTTGATGGCCGCTAATAAAAAAGGTAAAAAATAGTCATGCAGGCATCGACTGAACTTGATTACGATATTGTTATTGTTGGTGCCGGTATGGTTGGCTGTTTGCTTACCTATGCTATTTTAAAAAGCTCACCAACGGTGCGTATTGCTTTAGTTGATGAAAACCCTGCTCGTGCCGTTACGGGTAAACACCCCGGATTTGATGCCCGTAGTATCGCCTTAAGTGCAGGGAGTGTTGAGTTGCTTGAAAAGCTTGGCTTGTGGGCTGAGTTGCGTGTTAATGCGCAGGCCATTGATGATATACATATCTCCGATCGCGGAGGTTGTGGCATGGTTGATTTGTGTAGCGTCGACAGTCAGTTAGGGAAACACAAACAATCCTTTGGTTTTGTGGTTGAGTTGCAGGATGTTGGTGCCGTTATTGATAAACAGCTCGCACGTTATACAGAGTTAACACGTCTGTATGATAGCCGTTTACAGGCAATAGAAAAATATACGGATAAAACGACTTGCCAGTTTGAAAATGGTCCGTTATTAAGTTGCCAATTGGTTGTTGCGTCGGATGGTGGCGATAGTATGACGCGTGGGCTACTCGGTATTGCCGCGCAACATTCAGATTATCACTGCAGTGCGATTATTGCCAATCTGCGCTGTAGCGAACCTCATCACAATAAAGCCTTTGAACGTTTCACTGAATTCGGTCCCATTGCATTGTTACCGCTTCGAGACAATCGTTATTCCTTAGTTTGGTCCGTGGCGAATGTCGATGTAGATAGATTGTCTGCACTAAATGATGCTGATTTTTTAGCTGAGTTACAACAGGCATTTGGTTATCGAGCGGGTATTTTTAGGGAGGTGGGTAAACGTGATATTTATCCACTGACCTTGATCCAAACAACTAAAGCGGTCACTCATCGCGGAGTCTGTGTCGGTAATGCCGCGCACAGCTTACACCCCGTTATGGGGCAAGGTTTTAATCTGGGAATGCGTGATATTTATGTATTGGCTCGCGTTATTGCCGAACTAGATAATAATGAGCAAATTGGTCGTTTTACCATGCTTAATCACTATTGGTTAGCACGAGAAAGAGATCATAAAAAAACCATTGCGATGACGGATTCGATAGTGCGGGTGTTTGCAAATAGCAGCTTGCCATTTATTATCGGCCGTAACATAGCACTGCAAGCAATGAGTGCTATTCCTTCATTATCAATGCCTATTGTGAAACAAGCAAAAGGGCAATTTAATTTATTTAGTCGAGACCACAACGCATGATGCAATCCTATGATTTAGCGATAGTCGGAGGGGGCATCGTTGGGCTAACGTTAGCGGCATCCCTTGCCGATAGTTCAATATCAATAGCCCTAATTGAAGCGCATAATGACCAACCATTAACGATTGAACCGAGTAATCGAGTGAGTGCGATTAGTTATGCTAGCCGTGCTATTTTCGAAAAAATTGGAATTTGGCAACAAATTGATCCGCAACGTGTGACCGCCTATGACAGCATGCATGTCTGGGAGAAGGATAGCTTTGCAAAAATAGACTTTAATGCGCAGCAAGTTGATTGCTGTGAGCTTGGCTACATTATTGAAAATAATCAAATTCAAGCAGCATTATTACAATTCGTAAAAAAACAGCATAACGTTACCCTATATGCCCCCGATCAACTAACCAATATTGCGATGGGAGAAGGGGAAGCTTGGCTAACCTTAAAAAGTGCCAATACCTTAACCTGCAAATTAATTGTCGGAGCCGATGGTGCAAATTCATGGTTACGTAAAAAAATGGATATTCCGCTCGTTCACTGGGATTATAATCACCATGCCTTAGTCGCGACGGTGAAAACAGAGTTACCCCATGCTCATTGTGCTCGGCAGATATTCACCTCTGAAGGGCCGTTGGCATTTTTACCGCTTTTTGAGCAAAATATCTGCTCTATCGTCTGGTCGGTCCCGCCAGAAAAGGCGCAACATTTGTTAACACTGCCAGCTGAGGAGTTTAATAAGGCGTTAACTCGAACCTTTGATAACCAGCTCGGCAGTTGCACATTGCAGGGTGACATCGGCAATTATCCCTTGACCATGCGCTATGCTCGTGATTTTGCGCAACATCGCGTGGCACTCATTGGTGATGCTGCACATACCATTCACCCACTCGCGGGACAAGGCGTCAATTTAGGTTTGCTTGATGCATTGAGTTTGCAGCAAATTATTTTACAGAATAGTGCCGAGCAAAAAGATATTGGTGCGTACGCGAATCTACGCTTTTTTGAGCGTTGGCGCAAAACCGAGGCAACAGAGATGATTGCTTCGATGGAGTTATTAAAACGGTTATTTCAGGGGAATAATCCGTTACAACAGTTATTACGTGATGTCGCTTTAGTCGTGACTGATAAGGCAACGCCACTTAAAAAACAATTTATAAAACAAGCGATGGGGTTAAGTGGTGAATTGCCTCGGGTGATTAAGCCTTAATGCACTTATTTTGAGCCATTAAAAAAAAAGTGTATATTACCCCCCATTAACCAAAATCATCTGATTAACAGATTGAATTAATATATAGAGAAGAGCAAATATTATGATCATTAAACCAAAAATTCGTGGCTTTATTTGTACAACGACTCACCCAGTGGGTTGTGAAAAGAATATTCAAACACAAATTGAATACACTAAACAACAGGGCAAAATTGCAAATGGTCCTAAGCGTGTATTAGTGATTGGCTCTTCTGCTGGTTACGGGATGTCCTCTCGTATTGCAGCTGCATATGGCTCTGATGCTGCCACTATTGGTGTGTTTTTTGAAAAACCTGCAACGGATAAGAAACCCGGCTCTGCAGGCTGGTACAACAGTGCTGCCTTTGAAAAACAAGCGAAAGCAGATGGCCTGTATGCGAAAAGCGTTAATGGCGATGCCTTCTCTCATGAAGTGAAAGCAAAAGTGATTGAATTGATCAAAGCAGATCTTGGTCAAATTGATGCAGTCATCTATTCCGTTGCTGCACCCGTACGTAAATTACCTGATACGGGTGAGATCGTTCGTTCAAGCTTAAAACCTATTGGTGAAACCTATGTATCAACGGCGATTGATACCAATAAAGATTGCATTATTGAAGCTTCCGTTGAACCTGCAACCGCAGAAGAAGTTGCTAACACGGTTACCGTTATGGGCGGACAAGATTGGGAACTTTGGTTAAATGCATTGGCAGAAGCTGGCGTATTGGCAGAAGGCGTTAAAACCGTTGCTTATTCATACATTGGTACCGAGTTAACTTGGCCTATCTATTGGGATGGCGCTTTAGGACAGGCGAAAGTCGATTTAGATCGTGCTGCAACCGCTATTCAAGCGCAACTCGCATCATTGCAAGGCGAAGCCTATGTGGCAGTACAAAAAAGTGTTGTAACGCAAGCAAGTTCAGCAATTCCAGTTATGCCGTTATATATCTCCATGGTCTTTAAGATCATGAAAGAGAAAGGGCTGCATGAAGGTTGTATGGAGCAAATTTATCGTCTATTCAATACACGTCTTTACCGAGAAGATAGTCATGCAGCAGAAACCGATGATATGCGCCGTTTGCGTTTAGATGATTGGGAATTGCGTGATGATGTACAACAAGCATGTAAAGATTTGTGGCCGCAAATAACCACAGAAAATCTATTTGAATTAACGGATTACAAAGAATATAAAGAAGAGTTTTTACAACTATTTGGTTTTGGCGTAGATGGGGTTGATTACGACGCCGATGTTGACACCTTAGTTGAGTTTGATTGCCTAACAGCTTAACTTAATTCTACTCAACAATGAGGTACCTGTGAATAAGGTATCTCATTGTTATTTAATGTTCAATTTTTGCATAATTACTAACCGTATTATGCGGCTTCTCTGAAAAATAGTAATTTTTTAACGTTTTTTAGTGATTTTCTATTGCATCTTATAAATATATTATTAGACTTGCCTCATTATTCGGTATGTAGCGCAGCTTGGTAGCGCACTGCTCTGGGGGAGCAGGGGTCGAAGGTTCAAATCCTTTCATACCGACCATCTTTTTTCTATCAATACCAATCTCAACCTTTTCATTTAAGGTGTTCTTATGACAGAACTATCTCTTTCTAAAGCAGAACTAATTCAAGAAGTTCGTACTGTTTTTGATGTGCAAAGTGCCGCTATTTCACTACGTAGTAAAGAAGTGGGCGATGAATATATTCAGGCGCTTCTGTTAATGAAAAATTGCACTGGGCGTGTCATAGTCTGTGGAATGGGAAAGTCTGGCCATATTGGTAAAAAAATATCAGCTTCATTGGCATCTCTGGGTACTCCTTCTTTTTTTATGCACCCCGGTGAAGCTTTTCATGGCGATTTAGGCATGATCATGGCCGATGATCTTTTACTGCTTATCTCCTATAGCGGTGAAACCGATGAGTTGTTAAAAATTATCCCCTCGATTCAGCATTTTGGTAATAAGATCATCTCTATTACTGGTGGTATGGATTCCACCTTAGCAAAAAATTCCGACGTGGTATTAGATGCTAGTGTTGAAAAAGAGACATGCCCCAATAATTTAGCGCCGACCACCTCGACCACATTAACCTTGGTGATTGGTGATGCGTTAGCGTCAACCTTAACTTTGGAAAGAAAATTTAGTCCGATGGACTTTGCTAAATTTCATCCCGGAGGCAGTCTTGGTAAGCGTTTACTCACTTTTGTTAAAGATGAGATGCGTAGTGAGAACTTACCCTTTGTTGATTGCGATACCTCATTGACCGATGCTCTGATGGTGATGACGGAAACACGTACTGGTCTCGCCTTGGTTATGCAAAATGAAAAGCTACAAGGTGTCATTACCGATGGCGATGTTCGTCGTTTTCTTATCTCAGGAAAACCCATCACGGCGTGTTTAGCAAAAGATTTAATGAATACTTCCCCGACGTTTATTTCGCAAAATACGCGCTTAACCGAAGCGGAAGAGATCATGCGAGCAAAACATATTAAATGGTTAATCGTCAGTGAAAATGGGGGGGATATAGATGGTATTATCGAATGGGGGCAGTAACCTATTGTGATCATTAGTCAGAAAGTAAGGTGTTATTTATTAACGGCTTTATTTATACTGACGACCCCGACTTTGGCTTATGCTCAATCGCCAGCTAAGCCATTCGCTATCAATCTTCCTTTTTTTAATGGTGATGTTGAGCGAATAATTCCTAATCAAGATTGCCCACAAAATCAAATTCACTCGATTCACATTAACAATCAGCAAGGTCAACTCACAGGAGACATTGCAAGTATAAGTTGGGATCTCGACTGTCCAATCAAGCAAACTGAAAAAGTAGTCACAGTGAAGCAACCCAAAGCGTCTCTATTAGTGGCTCAAAAAAGTGTGATAGATAAACAGATTGCAGCGTTTATCGCTTTTTTACACGGTTTACCCGATAGTAATATTCGTATTCATGAGTTGAAACTGAGTACGCTAAATATAACCAATAGCTTGTCTGTCGCGGTGGAGATTGAAAAAAAAGCGCAACAACTGCATATTAATTTAACATCAGATCTGTTCACCGCCATGTTAAAACTCAATTTAACCAATCATGATATGCATATTGATAGCCATATCAACGTGGCTAAGCTCAATCATTTTATCTCCATTGATAAGGCATTGCAGCGATATTTGCCAAGTCAACTTAACCTTGTATACACGACGAATCTAAATACTTGGCAGCAAGGCATGTTAACCGTTAAGCATAGCGATAAGTTAGATAATATCGCTGAACAGGTGCGTGTTGACTTCACTGGTAAACTTAACTTATTAACAGAGCAGGTGCAGATCACTGTGTTAGATATTGATCTAGCCGATTTAAATTATCCTCTTAACGATAAAAAAATATGGCAAACATCTTATATTAAACTCGCATTAGCGCAGCCAGCACTGCTCAATTTCAGTGATTTGTCGCTACATGGATTAGCGCTGCAATTACGAATAGGTAAAAGCAATTTATTAACACAAGTCGCACGCGGGAAAAGTCAGCGAATACGCATTGATAAACAGAAACTTCCCGCCGTTTTTATGGCCATCGAGGGGCAAGGCTCTGCACAAAAATTGCAAATGGATTATCGATTGGCGTTATTAAATCAAGCGTTCACTGGGCATATTGACTATGCTAAAAATAACGTGCAATTAACGATGGCAGAGCAAACGTTATCAGTCAAAAGTATCTTTGAAGCATTACGAACTTACCTTCCAGAGATTGCTTTACTCGAGGTGAAGGAGGGGGATATTAAGATTGCCTTGTCTGCGCAATACGACTTAGAAAGAAAACAGGCGGCCATTAAAAGTGCTGTTAACGTACTAGAGTTAGCCGGACAATATGAAAATATTCTCTTTGATGGTGTCTCTGCGGATAGTGAACTAGATTATCTATTAGCAGGGGATAAGTTGACGGTTTTATCTGATAAGCAAAAGATAAATGTAGATAATCTATTTGTCGGCTTGCCGATTCAGGCCATCCAATTGGATGCACAATTAAATGGTGGTGACGCGATTGTTAACCATTTTAAAGCGCGATTGTTAGGTGGACGCGTTGATTTTGATGATTTTGCGGTACATGCACCGAGCCACACGCAGATAAATATTGCCGGAATAGAGTTGAGTGAGATAATTAAATATAGTGCTTACCCAGAGATTGATAGCAAAGGGGTGATTGATGGCATGTTGCCTTTTTCTTTGACTGAGCAGGGAATGTCGATTGAAAATGGCGCTGTTTTTGCTCGTCCCCCTGGTGGTTTTATTAAAGTACCAGAAAGTACGGTTGTTACTGCGATGGGCAAGGCGAATCCGGCATTATCAGTCACGATGCAATTATTATCGGACTTTCAATTTGATACATTACAGGGGGTAATCGGTTATACTGCTGATGGTGAAAGTGTAATCAACATCAAGCTAAAAGGGAGTAACCCAACCGTGACTGGCGTACAACCTATTAACTTTAATTATTCACACCAAGAGAATATTTTAAAATTGCTTAAAAGTTTGCGTTTTAATGACCAATTAATACGCCAAATCAAGGAGAACTATTAGTGCTTAAAAAATTGAATATGCTGGTGGCCGTGTTATCGCTGATGCTCGCCGCTTGTACGCCCCGGGTCGAGTTAGCGATGCCTAATGAGCCGATCACCATTAATTTAAATGTGAAAATAGACCATGAAATCCGAGTGAAAGTAGACAAAGAATTAGATTCCCTATTTGAAGAAGATAGTGGCTTGTTTTAAAGTAAATAATAGATAGATTAAGGAGAGCAAATGAAAAAGTTAGCATTACTATTGAGTTTATTAATGAGTTTTTCGGCATTGGCATTGGACTTGTCAGAGGCGAAGGAACTAGGCCTTATTGGAGAGAAAAAAAATGGCCTATTGGGCGTGGTTAAAGAGTCATCAGAGGCCGCGACATTAGTTAAAGAGATTAATGAAAAACGCTTAGTTGAATATAAAAAAATAGCAGCAAAAAATAGTATGTCGTTAGAGCAAGTGGCGATTCTCGCTGGCGATAAAACCATTAGCAAAACGGCACCGGGACAATACATTGAAAATAGCTCAGGGCAGTGGGTCGTTAAATAATCACACCGGATGAGCCTATTTAAGCTATTTGTGATAATGAGAGAGGTAATATGAAAACGATTGGACTGTTAGCAGGAATGAGCTGGGAAAGCTCGATTAGCTATTACCGCGCGATTAATGAGGGGGTAAAAGCCTCTCTTGGCGGCCTGCATTCCGCCAAAATCATCATGTATAGCGTTGATTTCGAGCCCATCGAAAAACGGCAGCATGTGGGGGATTGGCAAGGCACTGCCGATATACTGATTGCTGCCGCGAAAAATGTGCAAGCGGGTGGTGCGGATTTTTTACTTATTTGTACCAACACCATGCATAAAGTCGCACAACAAATAGAAGAAGCGATTGATATTCCCCTGCTCCATATCGCCGATGCAACCGCGCAGGAGTTGGTTAAAAGAGGGGTTACTAAAGTCGGTTTACTTGGTACCCGCTTTACCATGGAAGAAGATTTTTATAAAAGCCGTTTAAGCGATAATTACGGTTTAACGGTTGTCATTCCAGAGCAAGGTGACCGTGATATTGTCCATCGCGTTATCTATGAAGAGCTTTGTCTAGGGAAAACTATTGCCGCTTCCAGAGCTGAATACTTGCGTATTATTGACGATTTAGCAAGTCAAGGTGCGCAAGCGGTGATCCTTGGTTGTACGGAAATTGCCATGTTAGTTAAGCAAACGGATAGCAAGGTGATGCTTCTTGATACCACTGCGCTGCATGCTCAGAAAGCCGTTGAATATGCAATATAGCCAAACCTTCCTGCCGCGCGTATTTGTTGGTTAACCCAATATCAACAATGTGTAAGCTTAAATATCAGCAACTGACTCCGTTGATTGCTGTTTTCTCTTTATTTTGCTTGAGATTCAGCTGCTAATATACGATGATTGCTTCTATTTTTTGATTTTACTATTTTAGAGGTAAGTAATGACTACGCTGGAAACTAGCCCAAGCAATTTTATTCGCAATATTATCGATGAAGATCTTGAACGGGTAAACATAAGTCTATCCAGACACGCTTTCCTCCTGAGCCAAATGGCTATTTACATATCGGTCATGCAAAATCTATCTGCTTGAATTTTGGTATCGCTGAAGATTATCCTAATGCGCTTTGTAACCTACGTTTTGACGATACTAATCCGCTTAAGGAAGATGCCGATTATGTTGCTGCCATTGAAAAAGATGTACTATGGTTAGGTTTTCAATGGGCTGGCGATGTTCGCTACTCCTCTGATTATTTTGAACAGCTTTATAATTATGCCGTTGAACTGATAGAAAATGATAAAGCCTATGTTTGTGAGCTTAACGCGGAACAAACTCGCGAATACCGGGGTACGTTAACGTCACCGGGTAAAGATAGCCCATTCCGCAATCGTCCGATTAGCGAAAGTTTAGATCTTTTCGCGCGTATGCGTGCCGGTGAATTTGCCGAAGGTAGCTTGATGCTGCGTGCAAAAATCGACATGGCATCACCGAATATGAAAATGCGTGATCCAGTGATTTACCGTATCCGTTTCGCACATCACCACCAAACGGGTGATAAATGGTGTATTTATCCGATGTATGATTTTACTCATTGTATTTCGGATGCAATAGAAGGGATCACTCATAGTTTATGTACCTTAGAATTTGAAGATCATCGCCCATTATACGATTGGGTGTTAGCCAATATCAGCATTGCTTGTAAACCGCGTCAAATTGAGTTTTCGCGTTTAAATTTACAATATACCTTAACCTCGAAACGTAAACTGAATGCCTTGGTGACTGAAAAAATTGTAAGCGGTTGGGATGATCCTCGTATGCCGACTATTTCGGGCATGCGTCGTCGTGGTTATCCTGCTGCCTCTTTGCGTGAATTTTCAAAACGTATTGGTGTAACCAAGCAGGAAAATACCGTCGAATTTGCCTCTTTAGAAGCCTGTGTACGTGAAAATCTAGAATCAAATGCACCACGTGCAATGGCGGTGATTGATCCCGTTAAGGTGATCATCACTAACTACGATGAAAATCAAAGCGAACAGTTAATTGCACCTGCGCATCCGAAAGATGAAAGCATGGGAACGCGTACTTTACCTTTCTCTGCGCAGCTCTATATTGATAGAGAAGATTTCAAAGAGAGTGCTAACAAACATTACAAACGTTTAGTGTTAGGCAAAGAAGTGCGTTTACGTAATGCCTATGTGATTAAAGCGGAAAATGTTGTAAAAGACGATGCGGGCAATATCACCGAAATTCACTGTACATATGATCCTGAAACACTAGGTAAAAACCCAAGTGATGGTCGTAAAGTGAAAGGAGTTATTCATTGGGTTGATGCAACATCGAACCATGCTGCCGAATTCCGTATTTATGAACGTCTGTTTTTAGTTGCTAACCCTGGCGCTGCGGAAGATGTTCATGAGGTGCTAAACCCAAAATCTTTAGTTATTAAACAAGGTTTTGTTGAAATTGGATTAGCGCAGGCTGAAGCGGAAAAAGCGTACCAATTTGAGCGTGAAGGGTATTTCTGTGCCGATAGTAAAGAGTCAACTGCTGACCATTTAGTCTTTAACCGCACCGTTGCATTACGCGACTCTTGGGCGGGTTAATTTCACCTCTTTATACCAATATAAAAAGGGCCTATTAGGCCCTTTGTCATTTTAGCAGCTCTATTACCTTTATTTTTTGTTTATCACCTAACTGACTCAATTGCGCTAAAAAAAGTTCTGCACAAGCGAGCGCATCAATTAAAGCATTGTGGGCGTTATAAATAGGTAAATTGTAGCGATGACGAACACTCCCCAAACGTAACTCTCCCTGTTGAATATGATCCTGTTGCCGTAACAGTCGTTGCCGCTCTATCTGTAGTGTGTCGATGGCAAAGAGTTTACATTTTTCATGCAATACTTGTTCTATGGCAGTTTCTATAAAACTAAGATCTAATGGCGCATGGTGGGCGATAATGACTTTTCCTTGTATCTCATCGAGTAACCAATATATCGCCTCTTCTAATGAGAGGGCGCTATCAAGATCTTTGTCAAGCAAGCCATGAATAGTGGCACTCTGCCCGACACTGCCTGTAATTCTAAGTAAGCGTTGCTTCGCTTGATTAAGTTGGATTTGCCCATCAATAATTGGTACAACGGCAATGCTGACAATTTGATCCTGTTTACTGTTGAGGCCCGTCATCTCTAAATCAATGGCCACTAGCGGTATTAGGGCAATGGGAGTTTTAAGTTGGTCAAACAGGGCGTCGTAATAGCGCTGCAAGTGAAGGGATTTGAGTGACCACTTTTGCCAACGAATATCGAGGGCAATGGAGCAGAGGCTAAACATTAATACAGCCTTAAAAATTTTAATTTAAGACCGACTTGTGCTTCATGAACAATTTTAAAGGCCGCTTTTAATTGATGACGACTCAGCGAGGAGAGACTATCCGGTCGTAGGTAATTGTTGATGGGAAGATTATTACTAAACTGTTCGCCTTGATTGGCAAGACGTTGATGAGCGATAAACTCACTGGCATCACGTAAATTTTTCACATCTTGATGGTTGAGTTGATCATTCTTCAATAGCGCTTCAAGGCGTTTGTGTGTGCTTACTTCTTTAGATCCTATGGATAATGCGTAAACGCGTACAATATCGTTAATCAAGGCGTTGCCTCGGTGTTTTAAATCAATTCCCTTGACCTCACGTCCATCCCGCTCAACGACAAAATCACGGAAGAAACCCAAAGGTGGACTGCGATCCAGTGCGGTACTGGTCATGGCCGCTAGAAATATATCATTTCCTTTGGTTTCTGCTAACACACTGTTTTGTAGTTGAGTAAATAATTCCTGAGGGCCGAAAATAGCGCGCATATCAAAAAAGATAGAAGCATGTAATAACGCTTTGGGTTGTGGGGTTCGTATCCAATCGCGAAAAGCTTGTTGCCATTGTTGCAAGGATTTTTGCCACTTTTCATTGCTAGCCATAATTTCACCCGGGCAATAGGGGAAACCGCAGGCATTTAAACCATCGCAGACCATTTTGGCGAGTTGCTGAAAATAGATTTTTTCCTCATTATCGAGCTCTCTGGCGAGTAATAGGGCATTGTCTTGATCCGAGCCCGCGGCTTGATCTTGACGCGCCTGTGAGCCAAATGCTAGCCAACAAAAGGGCACTGGCGCAATGCCTAAAGAGTCCTGTGCGAGGGTGATTAAACGTCGTGTTAAACTATCAGTCACCGTTGTTAAAGTGCGGCCAATCTCATGGGGTTTGGCATCACTACTAATGAGGTTTTGCAGTAGCATAGGTATTTGTTGGCTGACCTTAACAAGTTCAGATAACCTATTCTGCTTATTAATTTGCGCCATTAATAAAATTGGTTGCGAGCTTTGATTGCGCATTAAATCGGTGCTACTAAGCATACCAATGACTTGCTCCTGTGCAACAATTGGCAGATGGTGAATGTTATTCTCACTCATGGTTAATATCGCTTCAAAAACCAAAGCGTTAGCGGGCAGTGTTTGTGGCTCTTTCGTCATCACCTCTGCGATACTAATCTCACCATTTAAACCTCGTGCAAGTACACGATTACGTAAATCTTTATCGGTTAAAATACCGACTAATTTTTCATTATCAATGATTAATAGCGAGGAAACGCGGTTTTCTGACATCTGTTGTGCGGCTTGATAGATGGTGGCTTGGCTATTCAATGCAATAATCTTCTTACAGAGTAAATTGTCGATACGATTGCTCGACATTTTTTCACTATTGATAGCGCCCTGGTGACGAATGCGTTGCGCAAAGGCTTGATTAAAAAAACGGTCAAAGGCATAGCAATTTGCGCGCAGCTGATCAAAGGCTTGTTGCGGTAAAATATAGACTAAACCATCTTCGAGGATACGTACTTTATTAACGACTTTTTCACCAGAAAGCATGCCACTAAAACCAAAGTATTGCCCATCGGAAATGCGATCAATTAATTCTCCTTTCGGGGTGACAACTTCAAAGGCACCCGTGCGGACAATATAAAGTTGTGAGGGATTGCTATCGACGTGAACCAATTGCTCATTTTTGCTGTAGTAGACAACTTTGAGCGCAAGGCAAGTTTGATTGATCTGTGCCGTATCCAACGAATCGAAGGGGGGAATTTTGGCAATAAATTCATGTACGGGTTGCAGTTCACTACTATCCATCATTCCCCCCATTTATTTACATAAAAAAGCGCCGCAGCGCTTTTATCCTTAGCGACTAATGGTCATGCGCATCGCCCGCTCCTTTAGGGAAACGGATTGATTCGACCATATCTTGAACTGCCAGTGGTACGACAGCCGTCATTTTGCATACGATAATTGCCACTATAAAGTTGACCACCATCCCGAGCATGCCAATCCCTTCTGGAGAAATACCAAATAACCAGTTATCGGGTATGTTGCCAGCAGGGTTAACAAATTTAAAGTAAATGATGTAGATAGCGGTAAAGCTTAAGCCTGCTACCATCCCGGCAATCGCGCCCTCTTTATTCATCTTTTTAGAAAAAATCCCCATCGTAATGGCTGGGAAGAGAGAGGATGCTGCAAGACCAAAGGCAATAGCGACCACCGCAGCCACAAAACCAGGAGGATGAATACCAAAGTATCCCGCAACGACAATACCAATCGCCGCCGCCAAACGCGCGAAGAGGAGCTCTTTTTTATCGGAGATATTCGGTAAAAAGTTTTTCTTCAATAGGTCATGGGAAACGGAAGTTGAAATAACCAGTAATAATCCCGCCGACGTGGATAGTGCAGCAGCAAGGCCTCCCGCAGCAACTAAGGCGATTACCCAAGCTGGTAAATCGGCAATTTCAGGTGTCGCCAAGACGATAATATCGCGGTCTATTTTCATCTCATTGGCATCGCCTTTTGTATAAAACATTTTGCCATCACTGTTTTTATCATCAAATGTGATTAAACCCGTTTTCTCCCAACTTTTAATCCAGCTAGGAGCCTCTGAATAGGCAACACCTTGACCGTCAGGCCCATTGATGGTGTTAATCATATTAACACGAGAAAAGGCCGCTAACGCTGGGATGGTTGTGTACATTATCGCGATGAAGACTAATGCCCAGCCCGCAGAGCTGCGCGCATCTTTAACCCGTGGTACAGTGAAAAAGCGGACGATAACATGAGGTAAACCAGCCGTACCAAACATTAATGCACCAGTAATAAAGAACACATCAATGGTACTTTTTGCCCCTTCAGTATACTGTGCAAAGCCCAATTCTGTGGATAAACCATCAAGTTTATCGAGTAAAAAAATGCCTGTGCTATTACCCGCTGCATCAATGAGTTCGGATCCAAATCCTAATTGAGGAAGGATATGGCCAGTCATCATTACCGATAGAAAAATAGCTGGCACCATAAAGGCAAAAATCAAAACACAATATTGTGCGACTTGGGTGTAGGTGATCCCTTTCATACCGCCGAGCACGGCATAAAAGAATACAACCGCCATGCCGATATAAACACCCGTATTGACGTCCACTTCGAGGAAGCGTGAAAAGACCACGCCAACACCCCGCATTTGCCCTGCGATATAGGTGAAGCAGATAAAAATAGCGCAAAATACAGCAACGGTACGAGCCGTTTGTGAATAGTAACGGTCTCCAATAAAATCAGGTACAGTAAACTTGCCGAATTTACGCAGATAGGGTGCCATTAATAGCGCCAGTAACACATAGCCTCCCGTCCAGCCCATTAGGTATACCGCACCATCATAACCAACAAATGAGACAATACCAGCTAGTGAGATAAAGGATGCCGCTGACATCCAATCCGCAGCGGTTGCCATACCGTTAACAACGGGGTGGACACCGCCACCTGCAACATAAAACTCTTTTGTTGTGCCTGCGCGAGACCAAATTGCGATACCAATATAGAGTGCAAAAGTGAGACCCACAATTAAATAGGTTAATGCTTGAACATCCATGCTTATTATCCTTAATCTTCGTGAACACCATATTTTTCATCTAATGCATTTGCTTTTGCCACGTAGACAAAAATAAGTGCGACAAATACATACATAGAACCTTGTTGAGCAAACCAAAATCCCAATTTAAAGCCCATAAAGGTAATATCGTTGAGAATATCTACTAATAAAATTCCACAACCAAAGGAGACCAGTGCCCAGATTGCAAGCAGAGTCAGGACGAGTTTTATATTTTCATTCCAATACTCACTTGCGCTGTTTTGATTTTTAAAAGCCATTTTTATTTCCTTTTTCACTCTATATAGATGAAAAAATGTACTAACTAATAATAAAGTTAATACAAGCTACTATTGGTTATCCACATAATGGTATGTTTTATGTACAAATAAATAACCATGTTAAGAGTATGTTAAAAACGATTAATTGTTAGGCGATTAGCGTGTATAGATTATATTTTTAGCACAATAAATTGTGCGCTAGCTCTAAAAAAATCAAAAGCAGTTGCTAAGCTAAGAAAATTGAGGGGGATTTAAAAATAAAAGGGTGTCATTAATTGAGTTAGTAAAATCACTATTTCAGAGAACAAACGAAGCGTTAAATGATGTGATGAGTTATAGTTAAACCATCCAGTTAAGGTCCTTACTGTGAGACAGTCAGACTTATTTATTACCATATTATGCAGTATTTAGGAGTTAAATGATGGAATTTGAAGAGATGCTAACGATCTTGTCGAGTCGCGATGGCTCGGATCTTTATTTGTCCACTGGGGCGCCTGCTTCCGCAAAATTTCAAGGTGTATTAGAAGCACTTACCGATAGCCCTTTAAAGTCCGGTGAAATTGCATTGATCGCAGATGCCATAATGGATGGCGAACAAAAAATAGCCTTTGAGCAAGATTTAGAAATGAACTTAGCGATCTCCATTTCCAAGGTGGGGCGTTTCCGTGTCAATATTTTTAAACAACGTAATGAAGTGTCGATCGTTGCCCGTAATATTAAAATTGATATCCCCAAATTTGCCGATTTACGCTTACCAGAAATTCTCAAAGATGTGATCATGGCAAAACGAGGCTTAGTGCTCTTTATTGGTGGCACGGGATCGGGTAAATCAACCTCACTAGCTGCATTGATTGATCACCGTAATACGAACTCTTCTGGGCATATTATTACCATTGAAGATCCCGTTGAGTATGTCCATCAGCATAAAAAAAGTATTATTAATCAACGCGAAGTTGGGGTTGATACGCGTAGCTTTCATGCCGCATTAAAAAATACATTACGTCAAGCACCCGATGTTATTTTAATTGGTGAAATACGTGATAGAGAAACCATGGAGCATGCTTTAGCGTTCGCCGAAACAGGGCACTTAGCGATATCGACGTTACATGCGAATAATGCGAACCAAGCATTAGATCGTATTATTAACTTTTTCCCAGAAGAGCGTCGTCCACAATTGCTAAGCGACTTAGGTAATAATTTACAATCATTTATCTCACAGCGCTTAATTCCAACCGTTGATGGTAAACGATGTGCTGCGATAGAAGTGATGATGGGCACCTTAACGGTACGCGACATGATCAAACGTGGTGAGTTCGGTTTATTAAAAGAGATAATGGAAAAATCTAAACAGCTCGGTATGCAAACCTTTGATGGGGCATTATTTGATTTAGCAGTAGAAGGGCGTATCTCCGAAGCGGAAGCAATAAAAAACTCGGATTCACCGACCAACTTAGCGCTTAAATTTAAACTACATCATGGCGGTGTTGCCGAACATGCTGCTGAGAATGAGAAAAAAAGTGGCGGCTTAACCTTAGAGCCATTATCACCAAAATCAACGGATGATTTGAGTTTTTCTTAATCCGTTTGATACAAAAGGGGCGGACTTTCATCTGCTCCCTAAACATGAACGCCCCCCTAACCAACTGTGATTTTTATTGTTTTTAAAATGAGATAGGTGGCGCGGTGTTTTACGTCACCGTGTAGGTTATATTTGTTAACATTCTAATTTGCTTTATAAATTAGTTGGTTAGGGCATGATTTCAAAAAGGTGATAGGTGGCAGTGTCATGCCTATCTCAAATCAAAGTTTATGCAAATAGTTAGCGAACTGATTGATTAAATGATGATTAATAGATATTGTGATGATCATTTTAAATAAGATAAGTGGCGCGGTGCATTACATCATGATGCCATTTATAAAGCTGTTATGTGTTTGATATTTTTGAAGCCTTTGTGATAATTAATTGCCTTTCTTGCTTTTAAGACTTATTATGTCCGCAAGTTTTATCTGGCTATATTTTTAAAAGGGAATGATGTATGCAGTTTTTAATAGGGTTAGGGGTTTTAGTTGCCGTATGTGCTTTTTACTATTATGTATTGTATTCTCCAGCTCAACAAGGTGACTGGGAAAAGCTACCAACATTACCTGAATATTTAACTAAGCATCCTGAATGCAAAACTAGCGATGATGAAAATGCTAAATGCTATTCATGTGGTTCTGATAAAGTCATTTTTCAACCATTAACTGCTCACAATGACCCAAGGTATAAGCATATTTGTTTATCATGCAGTCGTACTTTATTTAGAAGTAGGTCAATTATTTAACTCGCGGAAAAACACATAACAAACAAGAATAGGTGTTGCGCAGCCGACACCTTATTCGGGTGTTGAACAAGCCCGATCGGGAATTGCTTCTCTTTATAGTAAATAGTGGATTTTGCTGAAGGCTAAATTTAATTTGTCACTTTTCTTTAGGCGAGTTTCGCTAATATACAATTGATAGTTCAATTATATCAATCTGTTATCTTTTTTGGTTGAATGCCAATACACCTCTTTTTATTCGCTTTCTGTTATGAATTCTTCGTAGAAGATCACGCGTGATGAGTGTAGTGCAGGACACCCACACCTTTTTGACTAAATAGAATATTATACCTATTATATAAACAGTGTTTTTGTTTACAGTTGTGGGGTTTGGTATGACACAATCACGTGCTTCGTTAATTTCTCTTGTGGACACACCTTATTATCATTGCATTTCTCGATGTGTTCGCCGTGCATTTTTGTGTGGCGAAGATAATTACAGCGGTAAAAACTATTCACATCGCCGGCAATGGATGGTCGATCGCATTCGGCAATTAAGTGATATCTTTGCCATTGATGTTTGCGCTTATTCGATTATGTCTAATCACTATCACCTTGTTTTACATGCAAATGAAGCCGAGATTAGCGCCTGTAGCGATGAAGAAGTTTGCCGACGTTGGTATCAACTTTATTCCGGCTCAGAAATAGTTTCGCGATGGCGCAAAGGGGAGCTGACTTGCGCAGGTCAAATAGAGGTGGCGCTTGAGATAATCAGCAAATGGCGTCATCGCCTGCTTGATATCTCTTGGTTCATGCGTGCGTTAAATGAATTTATTGCCCGCAAAGCGAACGCCGAAGATAACTGTAAAGGACGCTTTTGGGAAGGGCGCTTTAAGTCGCAAGCATTGCTTGATGAAAAAGCACTATTAACTTGTATGGCTTATGTTGATTTAAACCCCGTGCGGGCAAA
The DNA here is from genome assembly GCF_040566515.1 of Psychromonas sp. MME2. Lineage (NCBI taxonomy): Bacteria > Pseudomonadati > Pseudomonadota > Gammaproteobacteria > Alteromonadales > Psychromonadaceae > Psychromonas > Psychromonas sp. MME2. Next base: position 159,269 of record NZ_JBEWXI010000012.1, read on the forward strand.
AATGTCAGAGAGTGTGGAAACATCGGAATTTACGTCCATATTTGAGCGTATCCACAGTAAATGTAGTCACGATGAAGCGTTGCATTGCCATGATAACAGTAAACCCTTATTTGGTTTTGTAGCGGCAGAATGTGATGCGCCCCACGAAGGTATTCCCTATGCCTTGCTCGATTATCTAGAGCTTGTTGATTGGACTGGGCGAGCGATTCGAGAGGATAAGCGCGGCGTGATTTCGAGCCAACTGCCAAGCTTATTAAGTACCCTTGGTTTAGAGAGTGACACGTGGTTAGCCTTAGCCGTGAGTTTTGGTAAAGATTACCATGGTGCAGTGGGCTCACTTGAAGAGCTTGCCTTGTTTGCCGAGCACACTGGTCGCTGTTGGGTATCTGGGCAAAACAAACTAAGTTGTATGCTGCATTAACTCCCAATCATTTGTTTTTTTATTAACTATTAGCGCTTCGTTAAGGAGGCTCTGTGCGTTGATTTTAATAAAACTTGTTTAAACATATTGGATTGAGTCTCAAGTGCTGGAATCTAACTATTTCATTACAGCAAAGTGCGGATTAAGATTATTTTTAAAAGAATGGCTATTAGTTTTTTTATAAATGAAAAGGTATGGATGTCCCCGTTCTTTTCGTTCTTTCCGTTCTTTTATGCGCCGTTTATTGCAGCGTTAGCACTATTTGCATCACTGTAAATCATCCTTCCAAGCATTTGATAACTAGTGTATTATTCAATTCGGTTTCAACCTAAAATGTCTGAAGTTGTTACTGCTTTGGACTAGAAACTCAGGGTGACATATGCCCCTGCAGCCGACTTTAGCAGATTGTTTAATGTTTCTGTATTGCCTCTCGAGGTAGCGCAAGGTGATTGGGTTGAAACCACTTTTATCTAACGAGAATTTTCATGGTTAAAATATTAGATATTCTATCATTTAGCTCGGCCTCATTTGAGCCAGTTAAAATTTCATCAGAAAACACTTATGTTTGGAAAAACCCAAAACTTCACCCTCAACTAACTAGGAATGAGGAACTCGCAAAAGAAAAATTTATTGGATTACAGACCGATAATGATGTCGCTAATTTATTGGAAATTCCTGTAGGCCAACTTCTTCACATTCTTTATTCCCAAGATAAAAAATATAATACTTTTACAATAAAAAAGAGATCGGGTAAAAGCCGCATTATTGAAAGTCCACAACTATTAATTAAAATTTTACAAAATAAAGTAAGGTCTTTAATAGAAGCCCACTATAGAGTTAAAAAAAATGTACATGGTTTTGTGGGCAATGGAAAAGGCATTATATCTAATGCTGAACAACATAAAAAAAGAAATATGTTTTAAATCTAGACTTGCAGGATTTTTTTCATTCAGTGAACTTTGGCAGGGTTCAAGGTATATTCAGAAATATACCATTCAATATGGGAGTGCCAGCTGCAACGGTACTTGCTCAGTTATGCACTCATAATGGTAGGCTTCCTCAAGGTGCAAGTACCTCACCTGTTCTTTCCAATTTGGCATCAACGACCTTAGATAAAAAGCTTGTACAAATAGCAAAAAAGTACCATTTAACCTATACCCGATATGCTGATGATATTACTTTTTCAAGTAACAAGCCTTTTCCCCATTCTATTGTGGAAAAAGAAGAATTGGAAAATGGTGAATATAAGCATAAGGTTGGGATATTTTTAGAGCGGTCTATTAAAAGCTCTGGATTTAATATTAATCATAGTAAAACTCGCCTACAACATAAGTCACAAAGGCAAGAAGTCACTGGATTAGTTGTAAATGAGGGCGTTAATATAAATCGGAAATTTATTCGCAAAACTCGGGCCATGATACATGATTGGAGGAAAGACTTACTTGAAGCTGAAAAGCGTTTCATCAAAATTCGTTATCATGCAAAGGAATCTGAGCTTAATGCCAGTAAACTCGATGGTTCTATATATAAAAGAGCTGTATATGGAAATCTTAGCTTTATAAAAATGGTTAAAGGGGAAGAACATTCTCCTTATTTAACATTATGTAAACAGGTATTAGAGTTAGACAATACTCCGCCTGATTTTGTTGGAAAATTAAAAGGTATATTTGATATGTATGATATTTTTATTTGTCACGCTTCTGAAGATAAAAATGAGGTTGCACTGCCTCTGTATGAATCACTTAAACAACGTAAGATAAATGCATTTATTGATTGTTTTTCTATAGGTTGGGGTGACTCGCTTGTTGCAAAAATTAATACTGCACTTCAAAAATCGAAGTATGTTATTGCAATTATTTCAGAAGACTCGGTAAATAAGTCGTGGCCAATGAAAGAACTAAATGCTGTACTTTCTGCCGAAATTAGCTCTGAGCAAACAAAACTATTACCGCTTATGGTTGGTGACGGAGAAGCATTAATAGAAAAACTTCCTCTTTTGGCTGATAAGCTATTTGTTAGTTACGATAATAATATTAATGAAATTGCAGAAAAAGTTGAAGCTCACCTTGCAAAAGAATAGGTGTCGCGCAGCCGACACCTTATTCGGGTGTTGAACAAGCCCGATTGGAAATTGCTTCTCTTTATAGTAAATAGTGGATTTTGCTGAAGGCTAAATTTAATTTGTCACTTTTCTTTAGGCGAGTTACGCTAATATACAATTGATAGTTCAATTATATCAATCTGTTATCTTTTTTGGTTGAATGTTAACTATTTCATTACAGCAAAGTGCGGATTAAGGTTATTTTTAAAAAGAATGGCTATTAGATTTTTTATAAATGAAAAGGTATGGATGTCCCCGTTCTTCCCACTGGAATCTAACTATTTCATTACAGCAAAGTGCGGATTAAGATTATTTTTAAAAGAATGGCTATTAGTTTTTTTATAAATGAAAAGGTATGGATGTCCCCGTTCTTCCTAAAGCATTTACTGAGGCTGGTTTGGAGGCCGGCGGAAGAGTAGTGAGGCTCATTGACAGTAAAGCTGTAATTAATAAAGAATTGCTACTTACAGAGCAATTTTGCGAATTAAAAGGTGCATAACAAACAACAGTTGGTGTCTACTGTGTAGGTATTTCAATATGTTATTGATTTGCGCCTATTAAAAGATTTGGCTGCTGAGGTTATCTTTAAAATAATAATGGTTAATGAGTTAAGCCATAGTGACAGAAATGACAGCGGTGTTATTATATTTTCACATTTAATGCTCTAAGAGATAGTTACCATGTGGAATGCCAAAGTTGTTTACCAAACCAGCTGTGAATTGGCTGATATCGCCATTGCTCAGCAAAACAAATTGGTCACCGAAATTAAACCCGATAATAGTATCGTTACTCAAGCTGATAAAATGGTTGAGCAACGTGCGATTGAATTGCTTGCTAAACCTGATAAAAAAATTTTTGTGATTGGTGAAGAGACAGTAAAAGAGCTTTCTCAGCAAGCGCTAGACGCTGCACTAAAAGGCAACAGTTATTTAATTGACCCGATTGACGGTACCGTCCCTTATACGTCACTTACCCCGGTTTGGGGGATTTCGATTGGTTATGCGGAGCAGGGTAAAATTGTTGAAGGTTGTATTGTTCTGCCCGGCACCTTTGAAGTGATACTGACTGATAACGGTGTGACCTATTACGGCAAAGGGGGCGATAAATTACCGGATTTTGATAGTTTACAGCCGTTATCTCTTCAATTAAAAGAGAACTGCACAACACCTTCTCGCGTTTTAGCCATTAGCCAACACACCGCAAAAAATAGAAATGTCGCTAAACTGAAACGTGGTGTCGGTTGCTACTTCAGTGTGGTTTTCCCTTTTGTTTATTTGGCTCTGGGGCGAATGGCTGGCATCTACGCAAGCCTTAATGTGTGGGATAGTGGTGCTGGTTTTGCCATTTTGAAAAATTTAGGTTTTCATTTGGCCTTTGAAGACGGTCAAGCGGTGACCTTTGATGTTACAAAAGACTTTGATTTTTCCACTTATAAAGAGGGCAAAATTATGTCACGCCAAGCGATGATTATGTCACCAAGCAAAGCCTTTAGTGATGAGCTATTAGCAACGATTGAATGAGTTATACCCATACTATCTTTAATAGTGTGGGCTATATTGGGTGTAGTAGTTTCTTTGTTTTCCTCTAGATTAATTTATTAAGAACGACACTAATGAGTGCCCATCAAGAGATAATATGCGGTGTCCGAACATCACTTGAAATATTAGTTGGGGGATTTAATCTGCAGAGAAAAGAGTCTAGCTCAAATTCAATCTGACAGTTATCACAAATGAAATGGATAACTATCAGGTTAAATATGAGCTAGTATAAATAATTCACACGTTAATCAAGTCAACCAGAGTTAGCTGTAAAAGCGTGTCATTATTTTTGTTAAATAGATTACCACCAAGCTTCTACCATAGCGCCAAATTTAGTAACGTCAGTAGAGGAGTTGTCAATATGATCTACAGATCCTGTTACAGCATAAAAGCGAACTACGGGACGAGACCACATGAAGTGACCAAGTTGGAAGTTTTGTGACAAGGTCACTTTCCAAGCGTTACTATCATTATCTGAGTTATCAAGTTCTGCGTATTGGTAACCAACTTCTAATGCAGTAGCCATGTAATCATTCCAGCTGATTTGTGGGCGTACAGTTGCGCTGTATTCTGTTCTATCATCAAAACTTTGCCAACCACAGCCTTCATCATCTTTACAGTCAATGTATAGGTATGAACTAGCGTATTGCATTGCCATCATATCGTTAAAGTCAACTGAACCATTTAAGAATAGCATGTAACCTGCAGCGTCATGATCTGCATTTGGGCCAACTTCCCATCCTGCAGCATTTGCACCAGAAAGTGCTAATGCATCTGTTTCATAACGTGCTGATAATTGTAACCAGCCATTCGAAAAACCGTGATGATAGGCAGTATATAATTGCATTGCTTTGTCGTTCTCAATGTCTCTATTATCTGCAATATTTCCGCTTAGGCCAGCGTATGTTGCACGAAACTTTAATTTGCCTGATTCGCCAACTTTAATGTCATGTAGATGCATTAAAAATGCGGAAATATTACCATCATTCTGGTTCGCACTCCCTGCACCATTACCACCTTGTACCCAGCTTGTATCAAATTTTGCCCATCCAAAATCAAGATTATCAATACCAGCACCACCACCATCAGCACTCATCATAAAGTAATCGTTGATATCGGTTTGTTCGCGTCCATTAAATCGCTTACCTGCCCAGACATAAGCTTCGGGTTGAGATTCAAAAATGCCTTTACCGCCGCCGTAAAACTGCGCAATCTTGATGTCGGCATTACGCCATCCTTCATTAATGACCACTCCACCATTACCGTCCAAGTAACCGGTTGTTTCTGTAGTATATCCAGGAGTGTCGATCATCACATTGATATCGAACTTAGCTTTTTCCATTTCGAATCCTTGGGAAAGCATCCACTCCATCCAGTTGCCTTCGTTACCTAGACGTCCTGGGCCGTTGACAGAAGCATGATCCGCTTTTATGGCAATGATTGTGTCGTCAGATGCTTCTGATGCATAACGACCATAACCTGAAAAGTTGGGTGTGCCAGCGTGTGAGCTAATTGATGTTAAAGCGCATCCAAGAACAACTGATATAGTAAGTATATTTAATTTCATAGTATTAATTCCATATAATATGATTTGTTAATGTGGTTTGAAATTCGTTGTTTTATATCAATGACGAGTAGGTCATTGGAATAGCCATATAAATTCCTATTTATCGGCTAATCTAGTTTCGTGTAATTTTTCATCAAAAACAGTGCAAAATCTGGTTTGTTGATTATCTTTTTTTTACCAGCTATTGGTTATGTGATTTGGCACATAAAATTTAAACATTCAATTATTCACATCCTGTTAATGCGATAATCAAGCGTTTTAGCTCAAAAAACAGACAAGGTAAATTGTGTTTTTTTGCTTTTTATTTGTTGCTTTTTGGATTTTGTTCGTTTTTTTTAATATTCGTAAGTGGATTCACTATTTCAATATAAACTCTGAAATTTGATGATCTATAACCAGTTATTATTGCTATTCTTTTTGCTCTATTAAACATGCAATTGCTGATAATTGTAAAAAAGGATTTATTATGCCATTAACAAATAAATGTGATTTATTGATCAAAACTGCTGCTGCGATGCTACTACTTAGCAGTTTTTCTGCTTATGCTAAATTCGATAATACGCCTCCGACAACGGGGGCCTATGAGTCGGGAAATTACCGAAATTTGGCTGTAGAAATGGGTAAAAAAGATGGATGGACAAAGCTAAAAACTGGTTTTGATAATATGTTCGGCAGTAACGGTAAACAACAGTTATATTATGGATATAAAGAAAACGGCCAATACAAGGGGAGTTATATAAAAACAACGTCCACTAATGATATCCGTACTGAAGGTCAGTCGTGGGGGATGACCATAGCCGTTATGATGAATAAGAGAAGTGAGTTTGATAATCTATGGCGTTTCGCCAAGAAATATCAGAAAAATTCGACCAATCATCAGGATCCGAAAAAACAGGGAACTTATGCATGGCTATTAGCGTTTAATGAAAATGGCGTTGTATATAAAAAAGATGATGGCCCAGCGCCTGATGGTGAGGAATATTTTGCTTTTGCTCTATTAAATGCTGACGCCCGCTGGGGGAGTAGTGGAAGTATTAATTATTATCAAGAAGCATTAACAATGCTAACGACGATAAAAAATAAGTTGATGAAAAACCAAGTGATTGTTTTTTCGCCTTATGTTGATAATGTGACAGATCCTTCTTACCATATTCCTGCTTTTTATGATTACTTTGCGGATCGAGTAACTAAAGCAACGGATAAAACGTACTGGTCTGCCGTGGCGACTAGAAGCCGCAAATTCTTAAAGGACCATTTCGCTAAAGTAAATGGTGATCCTCACTGGAACTTGCCTACTTACTTAGCTAGACCTTGGGGAACTCCTGTTGCGGGTGAAATTTTTGCTGGTCAGAGTAATCCTGGTGATTGGTATGAATTGGATGCTTGGCGTGTAGCAATGAATGTTGCGCTTGATGCCCACGTGATGGGAGCTGAGCAATGGCATAAGGATGCTATCAATGGTATTTTGGGCGCGTTGAGTTATGACAAATCAGTAAACGGTGACGGTTGCTATAAGCAAGTATATGGATTTGGTGTTGCTGAAAGTCCTTATTGTGCTGGTGAAGGGCAAAAAGCAGCGAATGCAGTGGCATTACTTGCGTCTACAAATTCAACGGAAGCATCAAGCTATTTCAACGATTTTTGGAATACGCCACAACCCACTGGAAAATATCGTTATTACAACGGATCGCTCTACATGTTAGCTATGCTTCATGTTACTGGACACTTTAAATTTTATAAATAGCCCGTAGGCTGCTTACTTGAAGTTTAAATGACTTTAATACTAGCTTTTTTAAAGCTAGTATTTTTATCTATTTATCATCAGTTAGTACAATAAACGGTACACATATCCCTCCTTATTTATTTTAACATTACGCCTTTTCATAATGATTCTCACTGGGTTGCTGATTGAGTTCTGCTTCACAAAACAAAGACTTAAAAAGCTCAATATGGATTGTTTTATGGTAAAAATATAACAATTACATAACATTGAAGCGAAATTAAGTCTCTGCAATCTATCCATATAGCTATTTAATTAATAATAATAATGAGCGGAGTAACGCATTTTAGGCTCAGTTTTCCTACTTCTTTGTTATAACTGTGAATAATTTTTAATTTAGGTTGAAGAGAGTTATTTTTCATATTCTCTTTGTATTTTTAACCGTTATTAAATATCGCTAAAGGTTTCTTTATGAATAAAAATTACCGCATCATGCTCTTATTTAATGCTAATAAGGCTTATGATCGTCAAGTCATTAAAGGTATCGGAGAGTATTTACAGGCAACTCAATGTGATTGGGATATTTTTTTTGAAGATGATTTTTGTACTCATTTATCCCATATAAAGGATTGGGAGGGGACGGCATTATAGCTGATTTAGATGATCCGGAAATTGAATCATTAATATCTACTTTAACTGTTCCTGTGATTGGCATTGGTGGTTCATATGAAAATGAAGAGGATTACCCTAAGATACCTTATGTTGGTACAGATAACGTTAGTTTAGTTGAAACCGCTTTTAATCATCTGAGAGATAAAGGGTTAGAGAATTTTGCATTTTATGGTCTCCCTGAGCATCCTTCAATGCGCTGGGCTAATGAGCGAGAAAAAGCATTTAATAATATTATTAATCGAGAGAAATATTATGGTTCGGTCTATAGAGGGAACATAACAACCGCAGAAACTTGGCAATATGATATGAATCGTTTAGCTGATTGGCTTCAGCGTTTACCATCACCGATTGGTATTATTGCAGTGACCGACGCTCGTGCTCGACATCTTCTTCAGGTGTGTGAGCATTTGCAATTAATCGTGCCTTATAAAATTGCGATTATAGGTATCGATAATGAAGAGCTAACACGGTATTTGACTCGTGTATCCCTTAGTTCTGTCGGACAAGGGTGCAAGTCAATGGGCTATACGGCTGCAAAGATGCTACATAATCGGTTAACGAAGTTAGAGCAAGCAGCACTTAAGGGCAGTTTGGAAAACAGTTCTCCTCGTATCGTTGTCCCTGCTGTTAAGGTGTTTGAGCGACAAAGTAGTGATTTTCAAGCGATCAAAGATCCTTATGTAATTAGAGCCATGCATTATATTCGTAATAATGCTTATAACGGCATTAAAGTTGATCAGGTATTAAGTTATTTACGAATTTCTAGATCCAATTTAGAGTTGCGCTTTAAGGAAGAAAGAGGTCACTCGGTGCATTGTGAAATTCATAACGCTAAGCTCAAAAGGGCGTGTCAGTTACTGATTTCTACTACGATAACTATTGCAGACATACCAAGCCTATGTGGTTATCCATCATTGCAGTATATGTACACCGTTTTTAAAAAAGAGATAAAGATGACTCCGAAAGAATTCCGTTTAAAAAGCATGTTATCTTAATTCCATATTATTTTAAGGCACTTTACTTTGGAGGAACAAAAGTTATTTAAAATAAGAAGATGAATTCTTTGTGATTATCTGTTTAAAAATAAAGCGTACTGTTCGCGCGTTAAGTTTATTCGCATTAAATTTGACTTATATCAAGGAAATAAATGTGATATTGCGCACGTTAGTTAATTCCATGAACGCTCTTATCAAATTTCATAATTGAATGTATTACATAAAAAGAAAAAGATAGGTTGTATTGATAAACAACCGCTTTTTTAATCAAACAATGGAATCATCATTATGACTGAATTTTTTAAAAATGTATCCCCTATACAATTCGAAGGTATAACTTCGACAAATCCATTAGCATTTCGCCATTATGATGCTGACCGCATTATTATGGGTAAATCAATGAAGATCACCTGCGTTTTGCTGCGTGTTATTGGCATAACTTCTGTTGGACTGGTTCAGATGTCTTTGGTGCAGGAACATTTGATCGTCCGTGGCATAAACCGGGTAATGTGATGGATATGGCGAAGATGAAAGCGGATGCCGCTTTTGAATTTTTTAAAAAACTGAATGTACCCTATTACTGTTTTCATGATACGGACGTAGCACCTGAAGGTAATTCTTTAAAAGAGTATCAAAATAACTTTGCTGAAATGGTTGATGTGCTAGAAGGCAAGCAAGAAGAAACAGGCCTCAAGCTCCTTTGGGGCACGGCTAATGCGTTCTCAAATCCACGTTATATGAACGGTGCAGCAACGAATCCTAATCCAGAAGTATTTGCCTATGCAGCAACGCAAATATTCAATGCAATGGCGGCAACAAAACGCCTTGGTGGGGAAAATTATGTTTTATGGGGCGGAAGAGAAGGGTATGAAACCCTGCTAAATACAGATCTACGTCAGGAAAGAGAGCAACTAGGTCGTATGATGCAAATGGTGGTTGAGCATAAACATAAGATAGGCTTTAAAGGCGCTATTCTTATTGAACCAAAACCACAAGAGCCTACTAAGCATCAATATGATTACGATACAGCAACCGTTTACGGCTTCTTAAAACAGTATGGTTTAGAGAATGAAGTAAAGGTCAATATTGAAGCGAATCATGCCACACTTGCTGGCCATAGTTTTCACCATGAAATTGCTACTGCAACATCCTTAGGCTTATTCGGATCTGTTGATGCTAATCGTGGCGATCCTCAACTAGGTTGGGATACAGACCAATTTCCAAATAGTGTAGAAGAAAATACTTTAGTAATGTATGAAATTCTTAAAGCAGGAGGCTTCAGCACTGGTGGCTTTAATTTTGACGCGCGTGTACGTCGCCCCTCTATTGATGGTGCTGATCTGTTCTTAGGGCATATCGGTGGTATGGATGTTATGGCATTATCGTTAGAACGCGCTGTTGCTATGATTGAGAATGATGTGCTTGGGAAAAATATCGCGAATCGTTATGCTGGTTGGAATAGTAAAATGGGCAAAGGTATCTTAAACGGTGACTTGTCTTTAGAATTAATCGCTAAGCAAGCCGTTGCCGATAATATTAATCCAGTGCCTGTAAGCGGTGCTCAAGAATATCTTGAAAACGTGGTTAATGGATTTATTTTTAAATAATATATTCGTTATTTTAGGGGCCGCTTAGCTTCACTATTTTTCCTGTTGAGAGTAAAAATAGTGAAGCTAAAACGGCCCTTAATATAAAATGTTAAAGTAAATGTTATTGCTAGATGAGATCATGTGAGTAACCTATTTTTAGCAATTTGACACTTCTAAATAGTATTACAAACAATCTCATTGATTCGTTTTTTCATTATGATTTCTGTAATGAGTTGGTGTTTGTTCCATTATCTCTTTGAACATTGAGTGAATTCAATTTGAAGTCATGACTGTCTTTTGCTTTTAATCCCCCTTCGGGCTTTTTATCATTAAATAAAAAAGCCCAATCGGTTTAATAACGATTGGGCTTCATCAATTAACCTTCTTATTTAATATCTTTACTTAACGATTAGTAAGTAACCGTTAATAGTGGCTCAGTTAATAAAGCCCCTTGCGTTAAGCTAAACTGGTAGCTACCATCTTCTTGATAAGTTAATGGATTATCTGTTCCCCAACCATTCATACCGCCACGAACGTATAAAGGAACTTGATAAGGGCCGAGTGGTGTAATTGTCATCAGAGGAACAGACTCTTCATTATTAGCATCAATGCTAAATTTGAAGTAACCCGTTGTCGCAACGGTTAAACTGAAGTTATTTGAGCTACCGTCATATAAAGGAAAAGCTTCTCCCCATACAATTGCATCACCATTACCACCAAAGTTAGTGCCCGCACTCCAAGCGCTATCAGCTACTTTAAACTCATGTGTTACTGGTGCGCCAGTTTCATTGTTAATAAGCATAATGACTTCATAAGTACCATTACCTAAATACTCAAATTGATCAATCGCTCCCCAACCATTCATGCCGCCACGAAGAAAGACAAGTTCAGCAAGTGGACCATTATCAGATTCAACACCCGTTGGTACCTCACAGTAGTCGATCCAACTATCAGCAACAAAACAACCAGCGCCTTCACGATAAAGGTTAGCAGTCTGGTTGCCGTTATTATCATTGAAGATTAAGTCACTTGCGTTAATTCCCGCTGGGAACGTATATGCAAACCAACCTTCACCACGGTTTTCAGCTGCATTGCCAGGCCAATCTGTATTTGATTCTCCCCAGTGATGTACATGGATATCATCAGCCCATGCCTCTGGTTTCTGGAAATAAACCGTCATTGGAGCTGCGCAGTTATCTGACCAGCTAGCATTGTCGTAGTCATAACAACCATCGCTATTGCGAGGCAGACTATCTGTTTGAGCACCATTGCCACCGTTATTAAAGATAACAGTTGCAGAAGAAACACCTTCAGGTAATGCGACACGGTACCAATCATCCCCAGCGGCTAGCATTGGTAAACCAGGCCAAGCAGGTGCTGCGATAGAAGAGTCATACCAATATGCGCTAGCTTCAGTCCAATTAGCAGGCTTCTTGAAGAATAAAGTTAAGCCTTCTACTGTATCAATAGTTAATGATTGCACAATTGAAACACTTTGACCTGCTTTATTGGTGGCTGTTGCGCGAACTTCTGCAGTCGTTCCATATTCAATGTTGCTGCTGTCCCAAAATACACGGTAATCAGGGTTTTTATCAGTTCCTAAAGAAGTCCACTCGCCATCGTCAACTTTGACTTCAAAACTCACATCGTATAAAGGTAAAACTTGTTCAACGTCACTGCTAACCGTTACTTTTAACTCAACTTGACCATTAACAATTGCGCCGTTAATTGGTGAAGCAAAGCTAAGTTGCAGTTTTTCTTCAACGACAGGCATTGCCGTTCTAGCTTTATAAATAACAAAACCAAGTGCGGGAACAGTCACATTTAAGTTACCTTGCAAATCTGTTTTTACGTAGCTCAAAGGACGATTAGGCCATATTGAGTCGTATGCTTTACTGGTTCCTGCAATCGTGAACTCTTTTTCCGTTGTTGCTGTATTAAATGCAACCAAGTATTCGCGGTTAGTGTCTGGATCAACTCGAGACATCGCATAGATACCATTACCTTCTTCTACAAAACGCTCAACTTGAACACCGCGACGTAATGCTTTGTGATACTTATAAATATGGCTGTAGTTTTTAAAGGTTTTATACAATGGATGACGACGGTCAAAGTTATTATCAGCCGTTGTTGCATCGGTACCAATTAAAGAGTCTGCATTATACTCCGCAACCAAACTTGGCATCATGTCTTGACGAGATCCTTCACCATCACCTTGGCCTGTGAAACCTTGTTCATCGCCAAAGTAAATAACAGGAATACCTCGAGCAAAATACATAATGGCATGCGCTAACTTAGTACGCGCTAATTTTTCTTCATCAGTCGCAGTAGGATTGCTAGTATTGATATGATGACCAATACGTCCCACATCATGGTTACTAACAAAGTTCATTAGCGTACTTGCATCAGAATCCGCATCGGTATAAAGGTCATCAAGGCCAAAGATATAGCTAAAGTCAGTATTGTTTGATGGCTGAGTGACACCTCGCATAGTTGGGTAATAAAGACCAAAATCTAGAACCGATTGCAATTTCCCAGTTGTAGTATAGGTAGATGTCTCATAGGCATTACCACTAAATACTTCACCAAAGATAAAGAAATCTTCTTTACCGACACTTGCTGCATATTTTTGTACTGCAGGTGACCATTGTTGCCAAAATTCCATACCCACGTGCTTAACTGTATCTACACGTAAACCGTCAATATTAAATTTATCAATCCACAATTTGCTCAGTTCAATCATGCCATCAACAACACGAGGATCTTCCGTATTCAAATCATCTAAACCATAAAAATCGCCATTGAGTGAGTTTTCACCAGAGAAGCTACTGTCACCTTGGTTATGATACATGCTTGGATCATTCAACCATGACGGTGTTTTATATTCTTCTTTTCCTGCGGGAATGAAAGGCGTGTAAGCATTGGTTAAGCTTTCTTCGATAGTTCGGTATGCGCAGTTTGATAGGCCATCCAACAGTGTGCCATCTGCGTTATGACATTCATCATATGCAATAACGTCAGCAGTGTGATTAAGCACCACATCTAAATACACTTTCATACCACGGCGATGTGCCGCTTTTACTAAACGTTCTAATGCTGCATTGCCACCTAAGTGTGCATCCACGTTAGTGTAATCAGTTATCCAGTAACCATGGTAACCAGCAGAAGCTGTCTCACCAGAGCCTTGTACAGGTTGATTTTCAAATACAGGCGTTAACCAAATAGAAGTGATACCCATACCTTGAAGATAACTTAACTGTTTACGTACCCCGTCTAAATCACCACCATGGTAATATTTACGGTTAGTTGGATCAAAACCATCTTCGCTGAATTTGCTATCTATGCTGGTGTCATTACCAGGGTTACCATTATAAAAACGGTCGGGTAAGACAAAATAAAAGACTTCATCTCTGACATCACTTTTACGTTTTGGAAGATGCCAGTGAAATGGTGGATTAGACGCTGAAAATTGCTCAAATTTTTGTTTAATATCATTTAAAAAATTTGAAAAGTCGTAGGGTTTTGCTTGTACAGCTTGAACATTTAATAAGCTACAGCAAAGTACACTACTTGTGAGAATGGCCTTTTTAAAGGTCGACTTCATTACTATGTTCCTTATAGTTATGTAGGGAGATGGAAAAAATAATACTAAATATATTAAGTATGCGGTCTAAAATTTGTGTAGAAAAAGCATCTAAATTCAATGCGTTAGTTACAGTAAGTGGTAATTTTCTTTACAAAACTGACAACGCAGAATTGAGCTGTTTTAACAAAGTTGGCAATCATACAATGCTAAATTTATAAATTTACTGTTTCACTTCAAACAATTGAAAAATATCAAATACAATGCAACTTAAAGTCAAGGTAGCTTTGTGAAGCCGTAAGAAAAGGAGCGATGCAATTATACTGAGAAGAATAGGTGTGTGATGAAGAGTTTGACAGGAGCTAACTAATGGATGGCCTTAATGGCACTTCTCAAAATAGATATTTTTCGACCATTTCCACGGGAAGTAATGTGATAAAGTGCACCAGCAAACTCTAATCGTAAAGGGCGGCTCATAAGATCCCTTGTCAATCATTGAACATATATAAAAGGTAGTCCAACGTCATTGGGAATCAGAATTAAAGACCTGCCCCTAATGGCACTATAGTCTGAGCTAATACACTTAAGTAACAACTTTATTCGTCAACTAACGTCCAAGTACGGATCCAGTCCACTTTCATTGTATTGTTATTATCATTTAATAAATCATTCTTCGCAGGTAGACCACCAATCCAATTTGAATCCTGTGTCCACAAATCCCAGATAATAGACTGTTCAAGTGAGAAAGCTGTGATTGTTTGCACACTACCAACAGGTTCGCCATTGAGGTAAAACTGTACATTGTGTTCATCTTTCCACCACATACCAAATACATGGTAATCATCGATCCAACGCACGCCATGTAATGTATTGTTAGCCGATAAGTCACTGTCATCAGGCTTGTTAATCGAGTTACCTTTATCACGTTCAGTATTTACTTCTCCACCTTGCACAATGAAATACTGAGAATGCATTTCCCATGGGTAGTCCGCATATACGTATTCACCTCGGGTGCCTGTATAGGTTGGCGCTGGATTAATTTCAATGATGTCAATCTCATCACGATTGTTAATGTCACCATTATTTAACCAGTAGGTGCTGTAAGCTGAAATATTTGCTACTTTAATGCGGCTTTCTGTATACATCGGGAACTTTATTTTAGCTTTAGAGCGCACTCGAGAGGATTCAAACCATTGATCAGCAGTTTTTCCGATTGCGTCATTACTTTCTTCGTTTAACGTAGCTTTAATCCAAAGATTACCGGCTGTCACTCCTGAATTTTGATTCTGCATAAATACAGGGGTATTACCATAATTCCAAGTTGTCTTTTGCCATTTTGATGCATCCCAAGATGCAAATTCATCGGATAAGTTTTCAACTTTTTGCCATTTTTTACCAGCAGGCGTTGTATCATTAAAGGTCGTAAAAGAAGGCCAAGCAGGATTGGCATTATTCACATTAATCTCGTCGCCTTCATATTCAAAGTCGCAACCGGTTTCATCTACGACTGTACCAGCAACTGTATCAGGACACTGATCAAGTGCATCACTGATTCCATCATTATCGGCATCAGGTCCCTTAACGACTTCAGAAGGACTTGACGTACCACCACTACCACATGCTGTTAAAACGAATCCAAATAGTAGAACGATGGATGTTTTTTTAAGGTTTGTTAACATATTAGCTGTATCCATGTATTAAATAACTGCTAATTCCATTTAATATTAGAAGTTATTTTGATTATTATAAAAATGAAAGAATGAAACGAACAGGATTATAGCATTTTAGTAGACAAAAAATTTCATTGTGTCAAATTTACAGTTGTAATGTGAGTCGAAGCACAGTAAAGGCTGTCAGTGCCCGTTAACTTTTGCTAGTAAAACGCTAACCCCCTTGACGCATCCTAATCAGTTAAGTTAGATTTTACTGAAGTCTACAGACAGATAAAAAAGTGATCGCATCAAATGTTATCCGAGCTGCATCATGTTAATACGCAGTCTTACCCTAAATTTGAAAATAACAAGCTTAAACAAGGTCGATAACAATGAAAAACATCTTAATTATAAATGGCGCTAAAACCTTTGAGCACTCGAAAGGTGCGCTCAACAAAACAATGGCAGATACCGCACACCAGCATCTCTCACAGCTAGGTCATAATATTCAAATAACGACAATTGAAGATGGTTATGATATTGAAGAGGAAATACAAAAGTGGGTTTGGGCAGATACTGTTATTCAACAAACACCCGCATGGTGGATGGGGGCTCCGTGGATTGTAAAAAAATATATCGACGAAGTATTCACTAATGGGCATGGTCGTTTGTACCAAAGTGATGGCAGAACACGTAAAAACAGTGATCACAAATATGGCTCTGGTGGTTTACTACAGGGGAAAGAGTATATGCTTTCAGTTACTTGGAATGCGCCCGCAGAATCATTTACTGATCCTAAGCAGTTTTTTGAAGGTGCTGGTGTCGATGGTGTTTATATGGCAATGCATAAAGCACATCAATTTTTAGGCATGTCACCGCTTGAAACTTTTATGAGCAATGATGTTATTAAAAACCCAAGCATCGAGGGCGACGTAGCGCGATATAAAGCGCATTTAGATACACAATTTATACGTTAAAAAGTAGCAGGAGATAATTTAATTGCAGTATATAAGTATGATAAAAAATAGATTGTTTAACGTCATACTTGTCACTGCAATTTAGACAAAACTGTATTAATTAAGCACATGGTTTGTAAATGCAACCAATGTGCTTATACAGAAGCTTTATTTTGAGTAGCGCTTCATATTCATTGTTGAAGCATCTATATGACCCATGAATTCAGCGGCAGCCGGAGCACTCATAAAGTGTATTAGTTCAGAAAGTAAATTACATATTCGCTTATTAAATAGAACGACACGTAAAGTCAGCTTAACTGAAGCGGGGATGGAGTATTACCACCGTTGCCAACAAATTTTAGATGATATTGAAGAGATGGAGGGGGCATTAACTAACCTACACCAAAATATTTCTGGTCTATTAACAATCAGTGCCCCTCCAGAATACCTCGCAAAAAATGGCACACCGAATACGGCAGCGGAACTTCAGGGACATAGCTACCTAAAATACAGTGGTTCAGACCAAGATATGATTTTTCTAAATTTGATATTGAATATAAGAAACTGAGATTAAAAGAGAAGATAGTGACCAATAATGGGGATTTCTTAGTCAATGCCGCTATTTATGGGGGAGGCTTCATCATACAACCTACTTTTATTACAGGTGAAGCAATGGCAGAGGGTAAATTACAACAGATATTAATCGGTTACGATCCCCACCTTTGGCACTTTATGCGCTTTATGCCAACAGAACTTTTCTAGCAGGGAAAGTACGTAGTTTTATTGATTTTGCCAGTCAATTTTATGGTGATACCCCCTATTGGGATGACTAACGGGCTTTGCATCTAATTACTATTTTTGGATTTCAGCTGATTAAAATATTCAGGCAAACTAATATTCTCACGGCCTGCTGCTTGGTAGTAGTGGCTAGTATAATCAGTAAGTTCATATTGCGATATTGTTTGTCCATGTAAACGGTCAGAGCTTGATCTTTAATTTTGATATTATTTTGGGCTGATACGCGCAGTACGGTCAGGGCATGATCCCGTTAACTTACAGTTGTACCATTAAATAAATCTTATAGAGAAAGAGTTTGGTTCAACGTGGGTTTTTCGTAAATGGTTATTCTCTTCACGAAAAATTTAATGAAAAAATAAATTATTTTAAACAAAAATAGATTAGCCTATTATTGTAATTGATATTAGGCTTCAGAAAGAAAGTGATAGAGGTCTCTTTTTATATATAGCGCTTTCCTTTTGTATAAGGCTGAGGTGGCAAATTGTCTTTGGGGTTATTTAAGAAGATGTTTTTGTATCGAAAAGGGTAAATGATGAAAGAGCATGGAAGTTATAAAATTGAGCTATATGAGCAAGTGATTATTGTCCGTTTTATATCGAGTTGGAATAGAGAAACCTCTGAAAATATGTGCAAGGAATTTATGCAAATTGCATCAACAATTACGGATAACCCCTGGGCCTGCTTAATTGACTTAACGCAGTGGGGATTAGGTGGTCCGGAAGTATGGGGACCCATTTTGGATACTAATCACTGGTGTGCAAAAAACAACCAAATGCACGAAGCCGTTGTTTGCTCTCAAGTTATCCAAGAGCATATTTTAAGAGAGTTACAAACGGCGCTTCCTACTACTAAGAGTGGGTTTTTTAAAACAGAAGCCGATGCCGAAATTTGGCTAAATAGTAAAGGTTATAAAATCCTCAAAGAAGCTTAAATTAAGTGATGTCTAGTAACATGGGTATAGTATAGGCTGCCCACAATAAGCAAAACAGTCAGGTTCAACTCTTCAATTTTTGATTTGAGATAGGCATGATACTCGCACTATGCGGATTGAAGTACAGCCCCTAATCCTCGACCTTACAACCATATTTCATCGCTTAATGCGATGTGGCAGGGGAGTTATTTTTTACTCTTCTGTTTTATCTTTGTATTCGCATAAATCTTCTATCAGGCAAGAACTACAACGCGGTTTACGCGCAATGCAGGTATAGCGCCCATGTAGTATTAGCCAGTGGTGTACGTCCACTTTAAACTCTCTAGGAATGACCTTTAGTAGTTTTTCTTCAACTTGGTCGACATTTTGTCCCATCGCCAGCTTAGTGCGATTGCTAACGCGGAAAATATGGGTATCAACGGCAATGGTGGGCCAGCCAAAGGCGGTATTGAGTACTACGTTGGCGGTCTTTCGTCCGACACCGGGTAGCGCTTCTAGAGCTTCGCGATTTTCGGGTACTTCACTGTTATGCAGTGCTATTAACATTTCACAGGCTTTAATAACATTGGTTGCTTTACTGTTAAATAGGCCAATGGTTTTAATGTAGTTTTTCAGCCCATCGACCCCTAATGCGGCAATCGCTTCAGGGGTATTGGCGACGGGGTAGAGTTTATCCGTGGCTTTATTGACGCTAACATCGGTTGCCTGTGCTGATAAGATAACCGCGATCAATAATTCAAAGGGCGAGCTGTAATTGAGCTCTGTTTTTGGATGCGGATTGGCATCTCGCAGGCGTGTTAATATTTCTAGGCGTTTTATTTTGTTCATTTATAATACTTATTTATCGATAAAATTTTTCAGCGCAATAATTAACCCCATGATCATAAAGGCACCCGGTGGTAAAGCGGCCAGTAAAAAATGGCTATCGCTATGATAAACCTGAAGTGTCATAAAGGTAGCCCACTCGCCAAGCAGTGTTTCAATACCATCAAAGAGTGTCCCCTGAGCGAGCAGTTCACGGCTCGCACCTAATAGTAGCAAAACGGCTGCAAAACCTAATCCCATCATTAAACCATCAAAGGCGGCATGTTTTACGCTATTTTTCGAGGCGAAGGATTCGGCGCGGCCAATGATGATGCAGTTGGTGACGATTAATGGGATAAAAATACCCAAAGATAAATAGAGTTCATAGGTAAAGGCATTCATTAGTAATTGCACACAGGTGACTAGGGAGGCAATGATCATGACAAAAATCGGAATTCGGATCGCTTTCGGAACATGCGCACGGATCAAGGAGATCAAGCTGTTTGATGCCACTAAGACGCACAGTGTTGCAAGCGCTAAACCTAAGGCGTTAGTTGCGGTATTGGTTACTGCCAGTAGTGGACAGAGCCCTAATAATTGCACGATACCGGGATTGTTCTTCCATAAACCTTGTAGCATCAGCTCTTTGTAGCTGGGGGCTGTGTTTGCGGCTGCGTTGCTTTCTGTGTCGGCAGGGGATGTTAACGGTTCACTCATTATTATGCTCCACAGTTTGCTGGTTGATTTAACAAATTGACTTTGTTTTTATCGAAGTAGATCAAGGCATCCTTGACCGCTAAGACAACGGCTCTGGGGGTGATCGATGCACCTGTAAAGGCATCAAAGTTACCGCCATTTTTGCTTACTTCCCACTGCTTATCGTCGCTAGGAGTGTAGATCGTGTCATCAAAGGAATAGATCCATTTGGATTTGTTAGTTTGAATTTTGTCGCCAAGTCCGGGGGTTTCTGAGTGGCGAATAACGCGTACACCCGCGACTTTGCCATTAGTATAAACACCGAGGACTAATTTGATTTCACCTGAATAACCACGGAAGGTGGTGGTCTCTAAGATGGCTGCGACGGGCACGTTATTTTTTTTGGCAATAAATACCTGCTGCTGCTCGCCTGCACCTAGTAAATCATCACTGACGTTAAAACAAGTGCTGAATACATCGTTATTGTAGCTGCTTTCAGGGATGATTTGGTTAATGATTTTGATCAATGCTTTTTGCTCCTGAACCGCAATAATCGGGGTAGTAAAGGCATTTACAATGGCAACGCATGCTGTACAAACGATGGCAAACGCCGCTAATAAAAAACCGTTACGAGTGATAGTTGGAATCATTAGCGAACTCTCCCATAGGCTTTGGGTTGTGTGTAATAGTCGATGAGTGGGACACACATATTACCCAGTAAAACGGCAAAGGCAACGGCATCGGGGTAGCCCCCGATATTACGGATAACAACGACAATTAGCGCAATTAGCAGGGCATATAAAACTCGCCCCTTTGCGGTGGTGGATGCCGTGACTGGATCGGTCAAGATAAAGAAAGCGCCGAGCATGGTGGCACCTGAAAAAAGATGGTACATGGGGGATATGTTAAGATCCGGATTATAAGCAAAGGCGATAAATGAAAATACGCATATACCCGCTAGAAAACTGATTGGGATATGCCAATGGATCACACGTTTGCTGAGCATGATTAATCCACCTACTAAAAAGGCCACATTAACCCATTGAATCGCTTGCCATGAGGCGTGTTTATACTCGGCGCTATGCAGTAATTCAGTGATGGTATGCCCTGAGTTGAGTGCTGTGCGCGCGGTATCAAGGGGGGTTGCCATGGTTAAACCATCAACACTAATGCTAAGTTGTTTGACGGAATAGCCATCGAGTGTAAACCCGCTAATAAAGGTGTTTATTTGATCCATAAAGCTTAACGTAAATGGATGTAGCGATTGTACTGGGATCCAAGATGTCATCTGCACGGGAAATGAGATAAGTAACAGCACGTAAGCTGCCATCGCAGGATTAAATAGGTTATTACCTAGCCCCCCATATAGCTGTTTGACAAAAATTATCGCAAATAGGGTGCCGATAACGACTATCCACCAAGGTGCTAAAGGCGGAATGGAAATGGCAATTAAAATGGCGGTGACCAAGGCACTGCCATCCTTTAGGGTATGAATAATAGCGCGTTTGCGGAGCTTTAATACGAATGCTTCACTTAGCAATGCCACTAAACAGGCTAAGGCTATTTGCAATAGGTTACCTATACCAAAGAGATAGCTTTGCGTGGCTATGCCGGGTAATAAACATAAGGTGACTAACCCCATTATTTGCGAGGTGCTACGGCGAATACGTTGGTGTGGTGAACTGGAATTAATAAATGCCATCTCTAAAGATCCTCTGCTGCGGCTTTTTTCGCTTTTGCACGAGCAATAGCGGCTGCGATTTTTGCTTTACGACTATCATCGGGCGTTTTTTCTGCGTGGCTCTCTTGCTCATCGGACGATGCTGGTGCTATTGCTGGCTCCATATTCTGGTCCGATTGTTCCGCTTGTTTTTGTTGTTTTTTTAAACGAGCTTGCTCTTTACGTTGTTGACGTGCAGTGATTGCCGCTTGGTTTTGAGCAATGATTTGCTGTTCATCAACTGCGCTGTTATTACGATCTTGGGAAGCGGCCTCCACATTCGCCGCTTTTTTTGCTTTAGCGCGGGCGACAGCCGCTGCCACGGCATCTTTTCGGGTATCGCTTGTTGGTGTTGAGGAGCCTTCGTTACTCGCTGCTTTTTTCGCTTTCGCACGGGCTACAGCCGCTGCCACGGCATCTTTGCGGGTATCGATTGTTGGTGTTGCGGAGCCTTCGTTACTCGCTTCTTTTTTCGCTTTCGCACGGGCTACAGCCGTTGCCACGGCATCTTTGCGGGTATCGATTGTTGGTGTTGCGGAGCCTTCGTTACTCGCTTCTTTTTTCGCTTTCGCACGGGCTACAGCCGCTGCCACGGCATCTTTGCGGGTATCGCCTGTTGGCGCTTCAGTGCCTTCGTTGCTTGCTTCTTTTTTCGCTTTAGCGCGAGCCAATGCAGCTGCGATAAGGTCTTCCCCACCATTTTGCTGTTTAAGTTGCTGTTGACGTTTCTGCGCCGCTTCTTTGTGTTTTGCTTGGCGATCTCTTTTTTCTTGCTCTAATCGTGCCGCGCGTTTTTCAAAACGTAGACGGGCTTTTTCTGATTTTTGTGCTTCCTCTTTTGCCGTTTTTATTTCAGCTTTGGCGACGCGATAATATTCCACTAAGGGAATATTGCTTGGGCAAACAAAGGCGCAGGCACCACACTCGATACAGGCTGACAGGTTATATTCCGCTAAATTGCCATGATCTTTGCTCTTTGCGTACCAAAAAAGTTGCTGTGGTAATAGTTGAACTGGGCAGACTTGTGCACATTCCCCACAGCGAATACAGGCTCGCTCTGGCGGTGGAGCAGGAAGCTCTTTTGTCGTTGCTGCAAGAATGCAGTTACATATTTTGCTGACGGGAATGTTGCTATGGCTAATCGAAAAGCCCATCATCGGCCCGCCAATAATTAATTGTTCTGCCTGTTTCTCATCAAATTTATTTCTATCGAGTAAATATTGGATAGGGGTACCGATGCGGACACTCAAATTGCCTTTTTGAGAAAATGCATCGCCGGTTAAGGTGACAATACGGGAAATAAGTGGTTTACCATCAATGATTGCCTCTTTAATCGCAAACACGGTGCCAACGTTTTGCATGACAATGCCAAGGTCAGTCGGGTGCTTATCATGGGGCGTTTGTTGACCGGTAATAATTTCGATTAGCTGTTTTTCACTGCCTGAAGGATAGCGTGTCGCAATGGTCCGAATGATTATGTTACTTTCTTGTTCAACTGCGACTTTTTGCACTGCTTCATTTAATGCCAATGTTGCTTGTGGTTTATTATCTTCAATGGCGATAACGGTCAGTGTTGGTTTGAGTATATGCTGTAATATTTGTATCCCCTTGATGATCTCGTCACTATGCTCTTGCATTAGTCGATCATCTGCGGTGATATAAGGCTCACATTCGACTGCGTTAATAATAAGCAGTTTGATACCTTCTTTATGAAACAGTTTTAAATGCGTTGGAAAACCCGCGCCACCTAAACCCACAATGCCAGCTTGATAAATTTTTTCAATGAGTTGGACATTGGCTTGTGCTTGGTAATCCTCACATCTCTCATAATTTACATGCCTATCTAAACCATCGGTGGCGATCACCACTGAGAGAACGGGGAGTCCCGATGGATGTAAATCAGTACGTTTTTCTATTGCATGCACGGTTCCTGAGCTAGAGGCATGTTGTGTCACCATTGCGCCATAGACTTTGGTTAATGGTTGCCCCTTTAAAACCGGATCGCCAACTTTTACTAATAACTCAGGAGTGTGGCCCTTATGCTCAACGGCAATGATTAAAAAGGGAGGAATACCCGCATCTTCAATGGCAGTTTGGTTACTTTGTTGTTTATTTTCTTGAGGATGAATCCCCCCATGAAATGACCACTGTTTGCCAGAGGAAATTAGTGCGAGTTGATCGTCGCTAAGTAGATTGATAGGCATTATTGACATACTAAGACTCAATACTGTTTTTAGTTGGAATACGGTTGAGATCCCATTGCCAATTTTGTGTAGTTAAAGCAATTGGAATCATATCAATACAATCAGTTGGACAGGGAGCAACGCAGAGTTCACAGCCTGTACATTCATCGCTGATCACGGTATGCATCTGCCGAGTTGCGCCTAAAATGGCATCGACAGGGCAAGCTTGAATACATTTCGTGCAACCAATGCATTCATCTTCACGAATAAAGGCAACCAATTTCGGTTTTTCTTCACCTTCTAACTCTTTCGGTTCAACGCCCATACGCGCAGCAAGTTGACGCATAACAGCATCACCGCCCGGGGGGCACTTATTAATATCATCGCCATTTGCGATGGCTTGCGCATAGGGTTTACAACCGGGATAACCACATTGGCCACACTGTGTTTGTGGTAAGATGGCATCGAGTTCTTCAACGATAGGATCTTCTTTAACTTTAAATCGTAATGATGAATATCCCAGTAGCACGCCAAAAATGGCTCCGAGTACCCCCAATGACAAAATAGCGATAGCAATGTTTGTTATCATTATATCTTTCTCTATTACTTAATTAGGCCTGTAAAGCCCATAAAGGCAAGTGACATTAACCCTGCGGTGATCATTGCTATCGATGCGCCCTTAAAAGGTAAAGGAACATCGGCCGCAGCGAGGCGCTCGCGCATGGATGAAAATAGCACCAAGACCAAGGAGAAACCAACCCCAGCACTAAAACCATAAATAATGGATTGCACAAAATTGTGTTGCTCATTTATGTTTAGTAACGCGAGACCTAAAATAGCGCAGTTGGTGGTGATTAAGGGCAAAAATATGCCTAATAAACGGTATAGCGTTGGGCTAGTTTTATGCATTACCATTTCTGTAAATTGCACAATCACTGCGATCACTAATATGAAGCTTAACGTTTGTAGATAGAGTAAGTCGAGTGGTATCAGTAAATAAGTATTGACGACATAGGACAATGCTGCTGTTAATGTTAAAACAAAGGTCGTCGCAAAGGACATGCCAACGGCAGTTTCAACTTTATTTGAGACACCCATAAAAGGGCATAAGCCAAGAAACTTTACTAAAACAAAGTTATTAACTAACACTGTGCCAAAAAAAAGTAAAAAATAATCGTTCATAACAATTTAATTCCACTGGAAAAATAGGGGTAATGCGTGGTTAACTCTAACTTGTTATAATAGCAATAAAATACCTTCTGGTCAGTGTCTAAATAGTGCATTTTATAAAGTTAATCGTTACGCTTTTATTGTTATCACTTATACAGCGATAGTGGCTACTATCAGCCTTTTATTTTATCTAAAAGCCTTCTTAAAATAGCAACAAAAAATCATCAAAAATGTAGTCGATGAGCAATTTTAAGATACTAAATTATCACCTGAATTGAAAATTGATTTATATCAAGGCTCAATATCTAGTGTTATGTATCATGCGCACCCACAATATATAGTATGTTGCTGGTGATTTTGGAGCGTTGTGATGAAACCTGTTGTAATTAAACGAGATGGAAGTCAAGTACCATTTAATTCCTTGCGTATAGCGGAAGCTATCTTAAAAGCATCGGGCGCAGCGCGTTGTAAAGGCGTTGACGCTTTTGCCATTGCAGCGGAAGTCGAGTTGCAATTGCAGGGGCAGGTTGAAGTAGATATTCATGATATTCAAGATGCCGTTGAAGTTTGTTTAATGAAAAGTGGGCATAGTGAATTAGCCCGTGTTTACATTGAATATCGTCACGATAGAGACATTGCCCGTGAACGTAAAAGTCACTTAAATAGTGAGATTTATGGGTTGATTGAGCAAAGCAATGCCGCATTACTAAATGAAAACGCCAATAAAGATAGTAAAGTTATCCCGACCCAGCGCGACCTCTTAGCGGGGATTGTCGCTAAGCATTATGCTAAATCTTATATATTACCTCGCGATGTGGTGCGTGCGCACGATAAAGGTGAATTACATTATCACGATTTAGATTATGCGCCTTTTTTCCCAATGTTTAACTGTATGTTGATCGATATAAAGGGGATGTTTACGCAGGGCTTTAAAATGGGCAATGCTGAAATTGAGGAGCCAAAATCAATTTCAACGGCGACGGCTGTTACGGCACAAATTATTGCACAGGTGGCTAGCCACATTTATGGTGGAACCACTATTAATGGGATTGATACTACGCTCGCACCCTATGTCAGCATGAGTTATAAAAAACATCTTGTGATAGCTAATAAGTGGAATATTGCCGAGCCGCAAAACTATGCTGCTGAACAGACAGAAAAAGAGTGCTATGACGCCTTCCAGTCACTCGAGTATGAGGTGAATACCTTACATACGGCTAATGGTCAAACGCCTTTTGTTACCTTTGGTTTAGGATTGGGCACCAGTTGGGAAGCGCGTTTAATTCAAGAGTCGATCTTTAAAATTCGTATCGCTGGTTTGGGTAAAAATCGCAAAACCGCCATTTTCCCTAAATTGGTATTTGCGATTAAAGAGGGGGTTAACCATAAACAGGGCGATCCCAACTACGATATTAAACAATTGGCATTGGAATGTGCCTCAAAACGGATGTACCCAGATATTTTGAATTTCGATAAAGTGGTGGAAGTCACTGGGTCATTTAAAACCCCAATGGGATGCCGCAGTTTCTTGGATGCCTATAAAGAAAATGATGAGCTGATCCATGATGGTCGTAATAATCTTGGCGTTGTAAGTGTTAACTTACCTCGTGTTGCTCTTGAATCTGGCTGTGATGAAGAACAGTTCTACAAATTATTAGATAGTCGTTTAGCCTTGGCGAAAAAAGCATTAGATACGCGTATTGAAAGGTTGTCGGAAGTGAAAGCCAGTGTTGCTCCTATCCTTTATATGGAAGGTGCCTGTGGGGTACGTTTAAAAGCCAATGATTGTGTTGCCGATATATTTAAAAATGGCCGCGCTTCTATTTCATTGGGCTACATCGGTTTACATGAAACAATTAATGCATTGTACGGTACAGATGATCACCTATTTGATAACACTGAAAAACAACAAAAAGCACTTGCTGTCATTAGTTATTTAAAAGAGGCGACTAAACGTTGGACTGCGGAAACTGGCTATGGCTTTAGTCTATACTCAACGCCTTCAGAAAATTTATGTGACCGTTTCTGCCGCTTAGATGCGAAGCAATTTGGTGTTTTAGATGGGGTGACCGATAAAGGCTATTATACAAATAGTTACCATTTGGATGTTGAAAAAATCGCGAATCCATATGATAAACTTGATTTTGAGATGCCATACCCTGCGATTGCTAGCGGTGGATTCATCTGTTATGGCGAATATCCAAATATGCAACATAACCTTAAAGCGTTAGAAGACGTTTGGGATTACAGCTATTCACGCGTCCCTTATTACGGTACTAACACCCCCATTGATGAGTGTTATGAGTGTGGATTCCATGGCGAATTTGACTGTACCAGTAAAGGGTTTGTATGCCCTAGTTGTGGTAACTCCGACTCTGAAAAAGTGGCGGTAACACGCCGTGTATGTGGCTACCTAGGTAGCCCCGATGCGCGCCCATTTAATGAAGGCAAGCAAGAAGAAGTGAAGCGTCGCGTTAAACACCTTTAAATTTTATATTTAATAACAGCAAGATAAAAACACCTCGCTTAACGTGGGGTGTTTTGCTTTTAGGAATTCGCCGGTATGAATTACAGTAAATATTATCCGCTTGATGTACTCAATGGTGAAGGTACGCGTTGTACACTATTTGTCTCTGGGTGTATTCATCACTGTAAAGGTTGTTATAATCAGTCAACCCTCTCGCCCGACGCTGGGGAGTTGTTTACCGAGCAGTTGGCTGATCAGATAATTCAAGACCTTAATGACACACGCATAAAAAGAGCGGGGTTAACCCTCTCCGGTGGTGATCCTCTGCATCCAGCAAATATCGAACAGGTTTTGGCATTGATTAAGCGTGTTAAAAATGAGTGTGTCGATAAAAATATATGGCTATGGACTGGCTATACATTAGCGGAACTTAATCCACAACAGCAAGAAATTATTGCGCTGATTGATGTGCTGGTAGATGGTAAGTTTATTAAGGAGCTTGCCGATCCAAACTTGCAGTGGCGAGGCAGTAGTAATCAAGTCGTACATCGCTTTGAGAAAGTATAAACCTTAAAGATGAGGGGAGCTATGTAAGTCATTAGGTATTCGTGTTTGAAATTCCGCTGGCTTGGTCAACGAATGCTAACTTACATATCATAAATTCTAATTTACATGTCATAAATTCTCTATAGCACGGTTTTTTTTTACCTCTAACTTCCTAAAAAATGATTTATACATTACAGTACCCTCATATTTTATGGACGAAGTAATGGTGAAAAATGAAAATTTCAAATTTAAAAATTAAACACCGTATTAACATGATAACGTTTGTTGCATTAGCCTCCTTTATCATTTCAGTCATTATTAATAACATGACTACTGCAAATAATGCAGCTAGGTTAAACGCTCTGCAAAATCAACTTTATCCGGTGCTCAATCTTGCGACGATCAATGAAGGGTTACTCATTCAATTAGATCAGATTATTCAGTCAACGGTAACGACGGGTGAAGAAGAAAATTTACAAACCGTAAAAAAAATGGTCGATCAGATTAGTACTAACTTAGATCAAATTGGTCAGTTATTGCCAGAAAAAACCAATACCATGCAGCAAGTAAAAAAAGACGTAGTAACTTACCATAAAAATGCAGAATTATTAGTTAGTGCTTTTTTAGCTGATGACGTGGATTTTAATGCGATTAAAGCACAAGCAGCTAGTAATGCAGAGCGCTACCAGAGTTTGGTTAAAAACTTTGCGAGTAATCTAAGAGAGTTTCAAGACCTTTTTACTCAAAGTATTGAAATTACCAATACTGAATCTGATAGTGCGCAAATGTCCATGATGATAATTGCTGTTATCGCTACGTTATTAATGATTTTAGTGGGATTTTTAGTTAATCGCTCAATTACCTCTACACTGTCAAGTGTCACTATGTCATTACAAAATATATCCGAAGGTGAGGGTGATTTACGTTCGCGTATTCAGTATGACGGTAAAGATGAAATAGCTGAATTAGTGCGTTGGTTTAATCAGTTTGTATCAAAATTGCAATCTTCAATCGCCGATACTAAAAATACGACTGATAGCCTTAGTGAGGTATCAAATACCTTATTAAAGGGGACAAAAAATAGTGAGTTGAGCGTAAATGAGCAAAATATCGCTATTGAAAAAATATCGCATGCGATGAATGAAATGTTTATTAGTGTTACGCATATCGCGGAGTACGCCGCCAATGCTTCTAATGAGGCGAATGAGGCCCATAAAGAAGCACAAAATGGCTCCGTAGTGGTTAATGAAGCGGTGGCTACAATTAAGCAACTCGCAGGTGAAGTACAAACTACCGCTGCAGTCGTCAATAAACTCGATGCTTTTACGAACAATGTTAATGATATTTTAGACACTATCAGAGGCATTGCGGATCAAACTAATCTGCTTGCATTAAACGCCGCAATTGAAGCTGCTAGAGCGGGTGAACAGGGGCGCGGTTTTGCTGTCGTTGCTGATGAGGTGAGAACATTGGCTTCTCGTACTCAAGCGTCGACTCAAGAGATTCAGCAGGTGTTACAGGAACTTAGAACATCATCGAAGCAAGCTGTTCAAGCCATGCAGCATGGTGTGATAACTGCAAATGATGGCGTTGAATCAACGATGCGAGCAGGAACAGCATTAACCAGCATTAACATGAAAGTCAGTGCGATAAGCGAAGTTAACGAACAGATTGCAGCTGCCACTGAAGAGCAAAATAATACCTCTGTGTTAATTCAAAAATATGTTGCTGACATTCAATCTAATTCACAAAAAGTACAAACAACCACTAAAGATATGGGAGGGATTAGTTTCGATATTCAAAATGTAAGTCAACAGCTACAAATTATCACCAATCAATTTAAAGTATAAGAAAAATAATAATTAATATTACAGGGAGTTACATAATGAAGTTTAATTTGAAAACGTTACCACTGGCGATTTCTATTGCCTTCGTGCCAGTCTCAGGGATGGCTGACGAAATGATGGATGCAAAAGTTGCACAATTAGAGCAACAAGTTAAGGCATTACAAGCGCACCAAACCAATAGTTTAGTCGATAGATTTAATTTTAATGGATTTATCAGTGGTGCTTATATCAGTTCAAATAATCGAGCCAGTTATAACGGCGCAACCTCCAGTGCCGATTTTTCTCAAGATAGTAAAATGGGCTTTCAAGGCTCTTTTAATATCAATAATCAAACTCAGGCTGTTTTGCAGCTTCTGATGAAAGGTGAAGATGATTGGGATGTTAAAGCGGAATGGGCGTATTTATCGTACCGTTTGGATAATGGTGTAAAGGTACGAGGTGGTAAGTTGCGTGTGCCTCTATTTATGTATTCTGATTACTTAGATGTTGGCTACGCTCAACCCTTTGCCCGTCCACCAAAAGAAGTTTATGACCATGTCATTTTTACTTCATATACAGGTGGTGATATTGCTTATGATATCGAATTTGACGATTCAACCTTAACATTGCAAGCCTTTGGTGGTGAATCGAATGTTAATGAAGATAGTATTAATGTAGATTTTTCTAACTTAATAGGGGGAGTGCAGCCTGGACTGATCTCACCTGGACTGTCCGCGCTGTATATGGACAAGCTGATGTAGATGGCGCTGTCTTCGGTGGGGCTTTACCTGTCGAAGATGAGCAAGCTACATTTACAGGAATCGGTGGTAGTTACGATAATGGTTCATTCCTTGCTGTTACAGAATGGACAAAAGTAAAAGTTGATGGCTTGCTTGCCGATCATGAGTCAGGATATTTGACATTAGGTTATCGTATTGATGTATTTACGCCCTATACAACGGTCGCTTACATGAAAACTACCGACAACGACAAAAGAACCTCAATGCCGCTAAATCTTGCATTAAATGATAAAAGAACAGCTTATAGCGCAGGTGTTCGTTGGGATGCTATTGATAATGTGGCTATTAAATTTGATTTAACCTATGCCACTGATTTTGGTGATACCTCCGGTGGTTTATCTGGTAATGAATATAATCCTGCGACTGGTTCATTCATGCTCGATGATACATTTGTCTACACAGTTAAGTTCGACGCGGTATTTTAAGGGGCGATAAAATGAAACAATTATTATTAGTATTAACGCTCGTATTTGGCGTTGTTTTCTCTGTTTCAGCAGGGGTGGTGGTTATAGGTAATCCAGCCGCGAGTGATATATCATTAGGTGAAGCCAAAAAATTGTTCTTAGGAAAAGGGGATACTTCACTGGTGATTTATGAACTAGATGAAGGTGATGCAACTCGTACTGAATTCCACTCTGTGGTAACGGGGAAATCAGAGTCTCAGTTAAAAGCCTTCTGGTCGAAGCAAGTTTTTACCGGTAAGGGAAATCCGCCTGCAACGGTCTCATCAGCGTCTGCGATGAAAGCGGCTGTCGCTGCAAATCCTAATGCGATAGGTTATATTGATGAGGCTGATCTTGATAGTTCAGTTAAGGTTATTTTAAAGCCTTAGGTCTATTAATTAGTTCATTTCTCATAATAAAAAGAGGTCGCCCCTATAAGGTGTTACCTCTTTTTTTTAGATCATCCCGTAGGTAATTGCATTATTCTGCATAATATTGTGATCTGGGCTTGTTGAAGAAAAATGATGGAGAGTAAGGCGCATAATTGAGTAATCGTTAGCTATTGCGATTGAATGCAATGCAGCTTTCTATTATTTTAACCAACAAGATAGATCAGATCTTAAGCTTATTGGTATAAGTATCTGTTCTCACTTTCTACTGCATTATCGCCTTTTTTTGACGCGATCCGTTCACTAGCTGCTGTGCCGTTAGTTGTTGTAACGGTGATAACTCGCTATATAGCAGCATCGGTTTTTGATACTTATTGGGATCGGTCACGAGTGCTAGCTCTCCCTGATGAAGTTGATAAAAATAATCCCGATAGCTTTCATTGTCATTGCTCTCTAAAAACTGTTTTAGATTTATAATTTTTTCTACCTCAGCGATAGATAATGGTTTTTTATAATGGCTAAATTCCACGATATGCGTTTGTTGTAACTGTGTCGATTGCTTGTTTTGTTGAGCAATTTGTTGTGCCGTGTGAATTTTATTGTTGAGCACATGCGCTTCGACAAGGGGAATGCGGTTAAAAAAATCATATAATTTATCTGCGCATAAAAAAAGTGCTTGCTGTTTCGCTAATGGAGCGTCTTGAAAATCGATAATTGGCTGGCATTTGCTAGATAAAAAAGGTTCATAGCCAATCTCTTTTTGTTGCATAAAGAGTAGTAGTTGTTGTACTGCATCACTCAATTTTCGTTGTGATGCCATAATGTTTTGCTTACTAATCTCTAATTGTTGCCCGTCAAAGCTCATAAATAGGGTGATCAGTGTTACTTCTATTTTTTGCATAATATGGCTGTCCATCTTGATCTCCTGTTAATTTTAAAAAAACCAAACTTCCACGCGTCGATTTTTACTTCGACCTAATGCGTTGCTATTTGAGGCTATGGGCATTTGTTCACCAAAGCCTTCGACAGCGACGACACTAATTCCTCTTGCCAATAACTCATTTTCAATCATTTTAGCGCGTGCAAGTGAAAGTTTGATATTTTTAGCGCTATCGCCTAAAGCATCAGAAAAGCCCATTAAGGCGATGCGTCTACCCGGATTGTTTTCCATATATTGTACTAATCGCGGTAGATCCCGTTTGCTCTTATTGTCAAGCTCGTCACTGCTAGTTTGAAAACGGAAGTTGACTGAAAGACGTTTAGCAATATCGGTATAATTGTTGTAAACATCGGGGGCACTTTTAATGGGATAGACACTCTCTAGTTTAATGTTTTGTGAAATTAACCCTTCATTTTCAACGATTATTTGCCCGTCATGGGAGGCAGCAAAGTCCGCAAAGCCCTTTGCCAAATCACTGCCATTGACCGGAAGATAGAGGTATAAGCGTCGCGCAAGGGGGTAATCTTCTGTGCTGATTGTAAAGTGTGTTGGGTAGATGGAAATACTTCCTTGCGACTCGGCGATGGCGAGGCTTTTGCTATTATTAACATAGGGTAAACCAATAAATCCAATCGCACTGGTATCTCCGGCGACTTGTTCGGAAAGTTCATTGCTAGATTCATAGCGTCGTGCGTTATCGGCTAATTTTTGTTGATTGGGTTTTAATACTAAATTTTTAAATGTATCCCATGTCCCTGAATTTTCATCGCGAGCATAGAGGTTAATTGGGCTATCTGCACCGCCTAACTCAGACCAATTCGTTATTTCACCTGAAAATATTTTAGCTAATTTATCATTTGTCAGCCCAGTTATAGGGTTCGTTGGGTTGACTATAATCGCTAATCCGTCTAAACCGATAATATATTCTTGGCTTGCTAATCCTAGGTCGCCGTTGTTAGGGCGTAATGCTACTCTCTCTTTCTCTTTGATTTTTCGTGATGACATAGCGATATCAGCTTGTCGTTGAAATAAATCTTTGAAGCCAGTGGTTGAACCATGTGCATGTAATTGAATTGCTTTAATCTTATTATCTTCAATATATTGCAGCTCTCGTTCAACTTGAGCTTCACCTTGCACCCAATGCATCTCTTTAACGCCCTTATTTTTTAAATAGGCTTCCAGTAGGGCTGGCGCTAGGTTTTCACCAATGGTGTTGGAACCATGTAATCGTAAACTGATCGTTCGTTCTTCACTGGGCAGGGTCAGTTTCTCAGGCTGCGGTTGAGGTTCGTTGACATGACTTATCGCCGCACTAG
The DNA here is from genome assembly GCF_040566515.1 of Psychromonas sp. MME2. Taxonomy (NCBI): domain Bacteria; kingdom Pseudomonadati; phylum Pseudomonadota; class Gammaproteobacteria; order Alteromonadales; family Psychromonadaceae; genus Psychromonas; species Psychromonas sp. MME2. The sequence goes on from NZ_JBEWXI010000012.1 coordinate 193,092, forward strand.
TGAGCTGATCTGCGATTAAATGTGCACCTTGAACTGTGGTTAATGCGCTTGAATATGAGTGGTTAAGTGGTAATTCGCTTTGTCTATGTAAACCGTTTTGTTGTTTTAGTGAAATATGTAAATAGCCCTGTTGCCAAGCAATGAACGTGATTAAAAATAAGAGTGAAATAGCGATTAACACCTTAATGTTAAAGGGTTTTTCATCAATGTTTTCAGAACTGAGTGGTTTCTTACTTGGCTTGTTTTTGGCGGGCATGACTGGGCTGAGTGAAGGTAATTCATGTAAAGAAAATGCTTTTTTTGCTTTTTTTATGTAAACCGGGGTACGTTGCAGAACATGGATATATTGATTTAGTGTTGCATTATTTAGTTCACTTAACTCATCTAATACAGTCTGCCGATAATTTGGGTCGTGTATCATTTTATCGACAGAAAGCTGTATATTGTATGCGCTTTTAGTGGCGCTTTGTAATAAACCTAATTGTTCTTTAAATAGCGGGTTTAAAGCTAGTTCTTCTGTTTGTTCTGACATTAAATATCCTGATTGATATTACTTTGCAACTACTCTGTCAATAAGCCCTCATTGGCAGAGCGATTGGTTTTCGCTGATGAAATAAAAAAAACGGTTGATTAGCCCCATTATAGGGATCAAGATGACACGGTCATGTCACCTTTGTGACGGTTTTGTTACACGAAGTTTTTTGCCTGAGGATGTTTGATAAAAAGAGGAATCTCCTTTTCCTCTTTTCATTCGGTGATTATGAAATAGCTATTTTAACGGTATCCTTTGATTGTTTCTGTTGTTTAGGCGCAGTCACTTTCAATACGCCATTAAGAAACTCTGCGCTTATTTGTCCAGAATCGATATTATCACCTAAGTTAATAGTACGGCTAAAGGAGCCAGTTCTTCTCTCTTTGCGGATGATTTTATCCGTTTCGGAATTGCTTTCTTCGCTTATTTTCGCTTCCATTGTTAATAGGCCATTATTAAATTGCACATTAACATCTTCTTTTGCGACACCGGGAAGGTCTGCAATAAATACGTAGTGATCCTCTTTATCAATGATATCAACGCGTGGTTCAAAGAAACCATTTTTGTGAGACAATTGATTATGTTCAAATAAATCATCAAAGAAGTGATTCATATTAAACCATTGCTCTCTTGGTATAATGTTCATAATGCCTCCCATTGGTTATTAGTTAATACTAATCCGCATAAGTACCGGATCTATCTTGTTGGTTCAAATAATAGATAACAGCGTTGCATTCAATCGTAATAGCCTGCGCTATTACTCAACCATGTGCTTTGCTCTCTATCATTTTTCCTCAACAATCGATGACCATAATATTATGCGAATTGGTATAAGGTCATAGGAATAGGTCTTCCCATACAATATTTAGTATTAAACATAGGAAATAAAAAGTGCTTTTGATTAAAATTTACACATTTTTTGATTGCAGACAAATGCTTTCTATTTAGTTATTATTTTTAAGCGATAGGGCATAAAAAATGCTGAAAATATTAAGTTTGCTTAGGGGCAAATATTCGATTTTTGTGATTTAACCATCGCTACTATTTGCACATTGGCAAAGTAACGATTAACCTGTGATTTAAATCGTTTTTTGACGAGATATTAATTTTCACCTAACTTTAGTAAATAAGACTAGACTTAAACATGAGCGATAAAAATAGTACTAAAACAGGCCATGAATCGGCAACGATAGAGCGTTCTAAAACAGAATTAGTTCCTCCATCAAAATATAATGTGTTGCTGCATAATGACGACTACACGCCAATGGATTTTGTGATTGAGGTATTGCAACGTTTTTTCCGTTTGAACCATGAAAAGGCAACTGAAGTTATGCTTAATGTTCATTATAAAGGTGTCGGTGTTTGTGGCATTTTTACAGCTGAGATAGCAGAAACAAAAGTTGCTCAGGTCAGCCGTTACGCGCAACAAAATGAACATCCTTTACGTTGTTCAATGGAAAAAGAGTCATGAGTATACAGGTTATAGGAATAGTCATCCCCTATTTAGGAGATTTTTATGTTAGATAAAGCGTTAGAAAATAGTTTAGATTTGGCTTTCCATTTTGCTTTTGAAAAATCTCATGAGTTTATGACGGTTGAGCATTTATTACTTGCGTTATTAGAGAATGGCGAGATAAAAACGTTGTTAACGGCCTGCTCTGTGGATCTAGTGTCACTGAATATCGAAATTAATAGTTTTCTTGAAACACTGCCTGCGATCCCTGAGGTGCAATTACAGCAAATTGAAATTCAACCAACGATCGCCTTTGAGCGGGTGTTGCAACGTGCCATTTTTCATGTCCAGTCATCGGGAAATAACGAGGTTTCAGCTGCGAGTGTGTTAGTTGCTATTTTTAGTGAACAAGAGTCACAGGCTGTCTATTATTTAAAAAAAGCCCATTTATCTCGTTTAGATGTTGTCAACTTTATTGCCCATGGTATAAGCAAATCAGGAGTGCCAAGCATAGAGCCAATACGCGAAGAAGATAATCTAGAGAGCGTGGTTGCCGAAAGCAATGACGAAATGCCCTTCACGATCAATTTAAATGAACAGGTGGCCGCTGGCAGTATTGATCCGCTTATTGGTCGGGATGCCGAGGTTGAGCGCTGTGTGCAAATTCTTTGCCGCCGACGTAAAAATAACCCTTTATTGGTCGGGGAAGCCGGTGTCGGTAAAACAGCTATAGCAGAAGGATTAGCTTACCGTATTGTTAATCAGAATGTTCCTGATGTTATTGAAGATAATATTATATACGCACTAGATATGGGGGCGTTGCTAGCTGGTACCAAATATAGAGGGGAGTTTGAACAGCGTTTTAAAACGGTTTTAGGCAAATTAGAAAAACAGGATAATGCTATTCTGTTTATTGATGAGATCCATACCATTATTGGGGCGGGGGCGGCGACGGGGGGGCAACTTGATGCGGCTAATCTATTAAAACCGTTGTTGAGCGGTGGCAAGTTACGCTGCATTGGCTCTACTACCTATAAAGAGTTCGGACAAATTTTTGAAAAAGAGCATGCATTAAGTCGACGCTTCCAAAAAGTCGATGTGCTTGAGCCCTCGGTCGAAGAGACGGCTCTTATCCTACTAGGTTTACGGTCTCGTTATGAAGAGCATCATCAGATTCGTTACACTAACAAAGCATTAAAAGCGGCTGCTGAACTTAGTGCAAAATATATTAATGATCGTCACCTTCCCGATAAAGCGATAGATGTGATTGATGAGGCAGGGTCACAAATGCGTTTGTTGCCTGCGAGTAAGCGAAAAAAAACAATTGGTGTATTCGAAATTGAAAATATCGTTGCTAAAATTGCCCGTATTCCACAAAAATCGGTCAATAGCTCAGATAAAGATCAATTAGCCAAATTACCAGAGCGTTTAAAAATGACCGTGTTTGGTCAAGATGATGCGATTGACGCATTAACTAATGCTATTCACTTAAATCGTTCTGGTCTTTCTGAAGAGTCAAAACCAATTGGTTCTTTCCTTTTTGCTGGGCCCACGGGGGTTGGTAAAACCGAAGTAACGCAACAATTAGCGAAAGCGATGGGAGTACAGCTATTACGTTTTGATATGTCAGAATATATGGAAAAACATACGATTTCACGTTTAATAGGGGCGCCTCCTGGTTATGTTGGCTATGAGCAAGCTGGGTTATTAACCGATGCGGTGGTCAAACATCCTTATGCGGTATTGCTATTAGATGAGATAGAAAAAGCCCACTCTGATATTTACAACATTCTATTGCAGGTAATGGATCATGGTACGTTAACGGATAGTAATGGCCGTAAAGCTGATTTTAGAAATATTGTTTTGGTGATGACCACCAATGCCGGTGCGCGCGAATCCATCAAACAGAATATAGGTTTTAAAACTCAACAAGATAATCATCAAGCAATGGATGAAATTAAAAAAGTCTTTTCTCCTGAATTCCGTAATCGTCTTGATAATGTTATCTGGTTTAACCATCTTGAAATTGAAGTTATCTATCAAGTTGTGGATAAATTTATAGTTCAGTTGCAAGCTCAGTTAGATAAAAAGCATATCTCTTTAGAGGTCAGTGAAAGTGCCCGTAAATGGCTGGCGGAACAAGGTTACAATCGTGCCATGGGTGCTCGTCCAATGGCTCGATTGATTCAAGAAAAATTGAAAAAACCACTGGCAAATGAGATCTTATTTGGAGAGTTACAAGATGGTGGTAGCGTGGTTGTTTCATATGATAATGGCTCAGGTGGTATTATCTTCGATTATGTAAAATCACTCGCATTAAGCTGATAAATGATAGTTGCAAAGGTTCTTCCATTTCCACTTTATCTTTGTTTTTTGAGATAGAGTGGAACTGTTGAAAGTGATTTTTAAACGCCACAATTAGATCGGGATGGTATGGAATTCGAATTTAGAAAAGATTTTATTAGTGAACAGGCAACCGTTAAAATATCCATGGGTCATGAGGCTTTTGCTACTTGGCTAGAACAAGAAGGGCAGTCATTAAATTGGGTGGATGCTTTGTTGCTAAAATTATCGGCTTTACAGCAACGCCAGATAAGTGAATATAAACTTACGGGAAGTGAGTTTATATTACTGCTTACACAGGATGAAGCCTTGGTTATCAATCACAGTCTATTAAATGATCACGATGATGTTGATTTGGAAGGGGACTTACATTTTTATGATGCTGAAATAGAAGCCGCCTGTGGTTTAGAAGACTTCCTTGCTTTGATTGAATCATGGCAGTCCTTTTTAAAGGATTAATCCCTTTTTCCCCATGCTACTTCAATGTGCAATGTTAGCAAGAAAAAGCGTACCACCATGCTAGTTTAAGTTTAAATAGATATTTTATAACAACGAAAATGGGTGCTATTTTCTTGCCTTACCATGGTGCTACAGTGTAAATTGATACTCCTCTGGCACGACCACAATTCCTTTTTCTGATATTTTGTAACGTTTTTTATCCCCTGCCGTATCAAAGCCAATACGAGTTCCGGCTGGAATTTTTACATTTTTATCAATAATACAGTTTTGAATTTGGCATCCTTTGCCGATTTCTACATTATCAAAGACAATGCTATTGGAAATACTGCAGTTATCAAAAATGCGTACATTGGATGATAGGATTGAGTGATATACAGAAGCATCGGAAATGATGACGCCATTTGAGATGATTGAGTTTATCAATTGACCTGAATTTTTTGTCGTCGAAGAGACTGTTCGTGCGGGGGGAAGTTGTTGTTCATAGGTGCGAATAGCCCAATCTTGTTGATATAAATCCAGAGGAGGAATGGGCTGTAATAGATCCATGTTAGCTTGATAAAAAGAGTCAATAGTGCCTACATCGCGCCAGTAAACATCTTGGCTTACTCGGCCACTTTCTTCACCAAAACGGTATGCGTAAACGCTTTCTCGTTGGATTAATTTTGGAATAATGTCATGGCCAAAATCATTTTTTGAATTTATATCTGCTGCATTCTTTTCTAGGGCATCAATTAGCGCATCCATGGTAAAGATATAAATCCCCATTGAGGCAAGGCTCTTAGTTGAGTCGATCGGAGAGATTGGAGGGGTGCTTGGTTTTTCTACAAAATCAATGATACGTTTGTCACTATTAATTTCCATGATGCCATAGGAACTTGCTTCTTCTACCGGTACATCCATACAGGCAATGGTTAAATCGGCGTTGTTTAAGCGATGCTGTGCAAGCATTGGAGCATAGTCCATGCGGTAGATATGATCCCCTGACAGTACAACGACGTATTTAGCATTACTACGTGAAAGTAGCCATATATTTTGATAAATGGCATCTGCCGTTCCGCCATACCATTGTTCACCTTTACGCATTTGCGGTGGAATAGAGGTGACATATTCTCCAAGTTCAGGATTAAAAACAGACCAGCCATCACGAAGATGTTTTTGCAGTGAATGGGATTTATATTGTGTTAAAACCAGTATACGCCTTAATCCAGAGTGGAGGCAGTTTGTTAATGTAAAGTCAATAATGCGATATTTTCCACCAAAAGGGACTGCAGGCTTGGCTCTATTATCCGTTAGTGGTGATAATCTTGAGCCCATTCCACCCGCTAAAACTACTGTTAAGACATTTTGCATTGCACACTCTCCTTGGTTATTAGCGTCATTAAATAATATATTAATCGGAAACTGATGTTGTGCCGATTAGAATAGATAGCTGATCTGTTTTACTGCTTAAATTAACTGAGTTTTTCATTTTCTGTGTCGCAAAGGGAACGTTTGATTTTTATATACGTGTTATTTAATTATTTATTATTAATAGTTTTCAACTTCAAGCTTTATGCCAGTTGTTAATGTATTGAAAAATAAGGGATAAAATAAAAATAGAATCTATTAAGCACCACTTTGAGGCAAGTGTATAAATCCTTGCACTATAAAGGTTATAGATTAGATGGGAAAAGTGATCATAGTAATGCTCGTGAAGAACCATGAGCATTACTGGGGGGTTAATGTCGTAGTACTAATGTTGCCATGCCGAGGAAGGAGAATAACCCGATGACATCGGTAACGGTTGTTAATGCCATTCCGCCTGCTAATGCCGGATCAATTTTATATTTATGCATTAATAGAGGGATCGTCACGCCAGCGATACCGGCTACAGAGAGATTAATGAACATTGCGCCAGCAATGATAAAGGCAACACGTATATCATCTTTCCAAATAGCGACGGCAGAAGCGACTAAAATTGCCCAAACAATACCATTAAGCAATCCGATAGCGGCTTCTTTGCCAATTAGCCAGCGCGTGTTATTGTCACTTATATGGCCAACGGCAATACCACGGATAACCAATGCTAATGTTTGATTACCCGCGATCCCCCCCATGCTAGGGACAATCGTCATTAAGACGGCAAGAGTGGCCATTTGTTCTAAGGTCGCTTCAAACATATTAGATACGGAAGCGGCAACAAAGGCGGCCATTAGATTAACCGATAACCAAACAGTACGTCGTTTAGCACTGGGAATTATCGCGGCAAATGTATCTTCATCATCGTCCATACCAGCCATACCCATCATCGAGTGTTCGGCATTTTCACGAATAATATCAACAACATCATCGATAGTGATTCGACCAAGAAGGTGTTTGTTGGCATCGATAACAGGCGCGGATATCCAGTCATGACGTTCGAATAATTTAGCTATTTCACCTTCATCGAGTTCTACCGATAACGCTTCGGTTTGATCATTCATTACCTGTTCAACAGACAGACTTGGATCAACGGTAAGTAGAGTCGATAGTGGTACATCACCAATTAATTGGTCGTCTTCATTGACCACATATAAGGTGTCGGTTGCTTCTGGTAATTCCCCTTTGAGGCGTAAATAACGTAAAACAACATCAATAGAGACATCCGCTCTTAGCGTGATCGTGTCGGTGTTCATTAACGAACCAGCGGTATCCTCAGGGTAAGCCAATGCTTGTTCTACACGGTGTCTATCTTGCTTGTCCATCTTCTGTAAGACGGCTTGATAGAGGCTATCTGGAATGCCCCTTAGTATGTAGGCGAGATCATCGGTATCCATCCCTTCTGTGGCGGCTACAAGATTAGCGGCACCCATTAAATTGATAATGCCATCTTTAGCATCTTCATTTAATTCTTCTAAAATTTCACCATGTTGGTCATGGTCGGTTAAATTCCAAAGCACTTTACGGTGGGAAGGAGGGGAGGACTCCAGTAGTAAAGCGATGTCACAGGCAGCCATTTTATCAAGGATGCTGCGTGCACGGACAAACATGCCACTTTCTACTGCTTGATTAACTTCTTGAAGGCGTTGCTGAGCATTTTGTACATCTGTATTTTCCAGCATTGCCTAACTCCTTTATTCTTCTTCGAAAAATTTATCTTCTATTAACTTTGTAACTGCACTCATTGCTTGCTCTGCTTGATTACCTTGGGCAATAATCTCTATCTCTTGACCATAACAGGTTTCTAACACCAACAATCCCAACACACTATCAGCATCGGCCTGTTTTCCTTGATGCTTAATGGTGATGGTGGCATCAAAAGAGTTTACTAATTCAACCAATTTTATGGTTGCTCGTGTATGCAGGCCAAGTTTATTCTGTATTGTAATTGTTTGATTAATGATAGCCATTTATTTATTGCCTTTTAAACATTTATGTTCAATTTGCACTTGGTAGTGAGGTTTAAAACGTGCCGCTATTTGCTCAGTGACATAGACGAACGGTGTTTCCCTCCAGTACAACCAATCGCAATCGTGACGTAATTTCGGTTATTCGTTTCAAGGTAGGGTAACCAAGAGTGGAATAGATTTTCTATTTGATTGATGGTCTGCTCGACCATAGGCTGGCTACGCAGGTAATCTTTAACTGGCTTTTCAAGGCCAGTGTGTTCTTGCAGTTCTGGTATCCAATGAGGGTTGGGTAAAAAGCGTACATCAAACATATAATCAGCATCTTCCGGGACCTTATATTTAAAGCCAAAAGATTGGAAAATAATCAATAAGTTACTTTTAGTTGAACCTTGTAAGTGAAGTTTTAGATGTTCGTTGAGATTGTGAATCGATAACGTTGTGGTATCAATCGTTAATGAGGCTATATTCTTTATGGGAAGTAGTAGCTCTTGTTCTAGGTCTAGCGCTTGCGATAAGGATAATTTGCGTTTAGATAATGGATGCAGGCGCCTTGTTTCACTATAACGGCGGATTAAAGCGCTGGTCATGGCATCGAGATAAATTATTTCTACTTCAATTTTATTCTGTAATGCAGCAAGCAACGTTTCTATAGCGGCTATGTCGTGAGGCAAGTTGCGAATATCTAAGCTGATCGCAACTTTATTATTGCTGGGATCAACGCTATCAAGTAATTGTTCAAGGAGTTGGTATGGGACACCATCGATGCAGTTATAACCTAAATCTTCAAGTACATGTAACGCGATCGTTTTTCCTGAGCCTGAGCGTCCACTAATAATTATTAATTTCATGCTAATCCCAACTAGTTATTGACTCTGTCCTATGTTAACTACTCTGATTGTAGTAATTTAAACAAGGCTTCGTCTGAATCTGCCGTTCTCAATTGACGCAGAAATGGTTTATCTAATAATTTTTTGCTAATTTCAGAGAGTGCAACTAGGTACTCTTGGCATTTATCTTCAGGAACAAAAATAGCAAATAAAAGGTCGACATTATTACCATCGTAAGCATCGTAATCAATGGCTGTATCACATTGTAAAAAAACGGCTGTAGCGGGCAACGATGTATCAATTTTTACATGTGGGATTGCAATGCCGCTTCCGACCCCCGTTGACCCTATTTTTTCACGCGCAATTAAATCGTTAAATAACGTTTGTGCGTCAATGCCTAGTTTTTCAGCCGCGATATGGCTAATTTTTTCTAGTGCGCCTTTTTTACTTGTACAGTTTACCTTGCTGAAAACGGAGTCTTGAGTTAATAAAGTCGATATTTTCATATTATATATTCTGTTTACGATCCATAAAATTAGCGCGCAATTCTAGCAGGTTCTTCTTGAATGACTATTAACAAATAGTCATTTTTTAATCTTAATCAAGTCTATAGCAACTGTTTACGCTGATTTGATGGCGGTATACCTAATGATTCTCTATATTTTGCAATGGTTCTACGTGCGACTTTAATACCTTGCTCTTCGAGTAACTGAGTTATTTTATTATCACTTAAAGGTTTATTTGGTGATTCTGCTGTTACTAGCTTCTTGATTAATGCGCGAATGGCTGTCGATGAACACTCTCCACCACTTTCAGTGGCGACATGGCTAGAAAAGAAAAATTTGAGCTCATAAATCCCTCTAGGGGTGTGCATAAACTTCTGCGTAGTCACCCGAGAAATCGTTGATTCATGCATTTCAACCTCTAGTGCTACATCATTTAACACCATCGGTTTCATTGCTTCATCACCATACTCGAAAAAAGCTTGCTGTTGTTGGACGATACAATTGGAAACCTTTAGCAGTGTCTCATTTCGACTCTCTAAGCTTTTAATGAACCATTTAGCTTCTTGTAAGTGACCTTTAATAAATTGTGAATCTGTTTTACTGATATTAGATTTACATAAATCGGCATATTGCTGATTAATCGATAAGTGTGGATTGCAATCAGGGTTTAAAGAAACACGCCACTGCCCTGCAATTTTTTTAACGTAAACATCGGGTACGATATATTGTGCTTTACTCTCTTCGAGTTGATTGCCAGGACGAGGCTCTAGACTCTGAATAAGGCGCATTACTTCACCTAATTCACTCTCTTTTAGTTTAGTTTTTCTTGCTAATGTTCGGTAATCTCGATTAGCCAGTAAATCCATATGCAAATCAAGAATCATTAATGCTTCGCTGCGCCATTGTGTTTGTTCTGACAGATGTTTTAGTTGTATTTGCAAACACTCTTGTGTGGACCGAGCTGCCACACCAAGCGGATCAAAATGTTGGATACGTTTTAGTACCGCTTCCACTTCATCTAACTCTAGATCCGTTAGTTCATCATTTAAACTTTCTAAGATATCTCTGCAGCTAGTGGTTAAATAGCCGGATTCATCAATGGAATCGATAATTGCGGTAGCAATGAGCTGGTCTGTATCTGTAAATGGCGTCAACTGCATCTGCCAGATTAAGTGGTCTTGTAATGTATCTGAAGATTCGCCTTGATAGACAGTATCTTCACCTTCATAATTGACTGTGCCAGAGGAGACTGACGTTGTTGGTGGTGCAGTGAATGACTCTTCCCAGCTATTTTCAATAGGCAAATCATCGGAGAACTCCTGTTGAGTTAACGCCTCCGATGTGTCCATGTCGCTACTATCTTTTTGTTCGCTACTTACCTCTGCAATACCACTTTCATCGTCTTGTTGAAGTAGCGGATTTTCATCCAGCACATTTTGAATTTCTTGCTGTAAATCAAGTGTAGAGAGTTGTAATAATTTAATAGCTTGTTGTAATTGAGGGGTCATAGCAAGCTGCTGACCCATTTTCAATTGTAAACCCTGTTTTATCAAAGTATCTCTTCCTCTTACGCAAATAAGGTGATTAATTAAAGTCTAAACTCTTCACCCAAGTAGACCTGTTTTACATGGTCATTCTCTAATATTTCTTGCTGTGTGCCAACTGCAATAATTTCACCATGACTAACAATGTACGAGTGTTGGCAGACATCTAAGGTTTCTCGAACGTTATGGTCGGTAATTAATACGCCCAAACCGCGGTCACGCAACTGCTGAATAATATTTTTTATGTCGATAACTGAAATGGGATCCACACCGGCAAAGGGTTCATCTAGTAATATGAATTTTGGCTCTGTAGCAAGCGCTCGGGCTATCTCTACCCTGCGACGCTCACCACCGGATAAGCTCATCCCTTTGCTGTGGCGAATGTGGGTGATATGAAACTCTTGTAATAGGGTCTCTAGCTTATCTTCGCGCTGTGCTGCCGTTAACTCTTTACGAATTTGTAAAATGCCCATGATATTTTCGCTTACCGTTAAACGACGAAATATAGAGGCCTCCTGAGGGAGGTAACCGATCCCTTTTTGTGCTCGAATATGCATGGGATGATGAGAAATATCTTCATCATCAATGGTTATTTTACCTTCATCTTGTTTTACTAAACCCACCACCATGTAAAAAGAGGTTGTTTTACCCGCGCCGTTAGGGCCAAGTAAACCGACAATTTCACCTGTTTTCACGGTTAAGCTAACACCATTAACTACCGTGCGACCTTTGTAGCTTTTCACTAAACCTTGTGCAATTAATTCTGCCATTCTATCTATTCTTCTTTTTCTATGGTTTTGTCGTCCGAGGTCGATGTGTTTTTATTTTCAAATTGTGCGGGTAAAAATACCGTGTTAACACGATCAGTTGCAGCTTGACCCGTGCTCACCGTTAACTCTTCATTATTGATGGAGTACACGATTTTTTCACCATTAACTTCACTATCTAGTTGTTTTACTTGAGCATTGTCCTGTAGCGTGATGGTGCTTTCTGCTAGATCATAGCGAATGGTGTTGGCTTGGGCATCAAAGGGTTTGCCATCATCTTGTGTTTGATAAAATGTCGCTAAATTGCCTTCTGCTATCATTATTTCTTGGTTTGCTTTTTCACCACGAATGACCGTTAGTTTGTCTGCGGTAATTTTGATCGTTCCCTGAGTTAATATCACATTGTCAATAAATACAACCGTATTTTCCTTCATTTTTGCATGTTGACTGACGGAGCTAACATGGATCGGCTGTTCATAATCAGACTCAATGGAAAAGCAGGAAAATGTGATGATTAACGTGCTGATTGCTATGCTAAATTTAATTTTTTTCATTGAGATATACCGTTTCAATTTTATCTTTGACAACAAATTCTTCAGACTCTAATGACCCCCATAGTCCGACGCCTTGTTGCTTCATTTGCGGCCCAGTCCAATTAACAAAAAGATCGCTGGTCACTTCTTTTTTATCTAATAGTATCGTTAGCTCTTGTGTGTGCATCGTTTGCACTAATTGATCCAAGCTCAGATTTTTTAGCCATACATCATCATTTAACGTTAGTGTGTCTTGATTGTAAAGCACCCCTTTTTTACTGCTTAGTTGCCAAATGGAGGGGACATTGTCGTCTGTTTTTCTAGCGTATATAATAACCCTTGGATTTTCAAAAAGGGTTTTATTGGTTGCATTAAAATTAATTACTTTATCTGCATATAATTTATAATCGCTTCGTCCCGCAATATCAAAATGAGTATTAGTGACATTATAGGCTATATAGCTAGGTTGGTGTTTTGATGTTTCCGGTAGCTCTTTTTGTGGTTTCAAGTATAGCCACGTTAAAAATGCCACTAATAATATGATAAATGGAATGCTTTGCCGCTTATTCATTTATTCACTTTTGCCTTGTGTTGTATGCAACTGATTATTGCATTGTAGTAATAGGTCACATACCTCTCGTACAGCTCCAAAACCACCTTTTGTATAAGTAATTAAATCAGCATGTTGCAGCACTAAAGGATGGGCATCGTTTACTGCAATACCTAGCCCACATGCTTGCATGACGGGTAAATCGACAACATCATCACCAATATAGGCAACTTCTTGTGCTGTTAATTTTTGTTTTATTAATAGTGATTGATAGGCACTTATCTTGTCTTCTTGCCCTTGAAATATATAAGGTACGCCAAGTGCTTGCATTCTGTCAGAGACAATTTTAGATTGTCGTCCAGTTATCACCGCTACATCTATACCAGCTTTTAATATCGCTTTTATACCGAAGCCGTCTTTGGTATGGAATGCTTTTAACTCTTCACCTTGGTTACCTAAATAAATTCGGCCATCTGAAAACACACCATCGACATCGCAGATAAGCATTTTTATTTTTTCTGCTTTGCGATAGTTTAATTGGCTAATTTTTCCATAGGGTGTTGTGACCATGATTTTCCCGATATTTAGATCGATAACTGGATACTATATAAAATGAATATAGTAATCTCATTAATTTTAATTCGTTATGTGGTGATGCTACATTGTTACGGTTATTGTCAGAAAAATAAAGTGTTAACGTGTAATTGTTATTTGTTTTTCAACAATATACCATTATTACATAAATAGGTCATACCAGTGCTATGATAATTTATGTTCAGGCTATTAAATAATTGTATAAAAATGCTCATAACCTTACACTGTACCTTTCTATCCATAAAGATAACGGTTGTACATGAAACATTCAAATCATCTTGTTATTAAAAACCTCTGTTTCTCTCGAAATGATAGATTATTGTTTGATAATTTAAATTTTGAATTTAAACGTGGAAAAATAACAGCTATTTTAGGGCCAAGTGGTATCGGTAAAACGACGCTATTAAAACTTATTGGTGGCCAACTTGCGTTAGATAGCGGTGAAATAATTTTTAATGGCAAGGAAATTCATAACTGTTCTGATAACTCTTTGTACGAAGCAAGAAAAAAGATGGGCATGTTATTTCAAAGTGGTGCATTGTTTAATGAAATGTCTGTATTTGAAAATGTTGCATTTCCACTGCGAGAACATTGTAAGCTCGATGAGTCGCTACTCACTATCTTAGTGTTGATGAAATTAGAGGCCGTTGGTTTACGTGGCGCAAGAGATTTAAAACCAATAGAGCTCTCTGGTGGAATGGCTCGTCGTGTTGCTTTAGCACGAGCTATCGCCTTAGATCCGGAAATGATTATGTACGATGAGCCCTTTACAGGGCAAGATCCTATTTCTATGAATGTATTGCTAAACTTAGTTAAGCAATTGAATCAATCGTTGGGATTAACATCGATAATTGTTTCCCATGATGTGCATGAAGTCTTGTCTATTGCCGATGAGGTTTATGTTCTGGCAGGGCAAAGAATCATAGCGCAGGGACCAACGCATTCTGTACTTGAACAAAAGGATAATCCATTATTGCAACAATTTATTCATGGTAGAAGTGAAGGACCCGTGCCTTTTCATTTCAAGAGTGATGATTTTGCTGTTGATATAAAAAAGGTGAACTTATGATAAATACGTATATAAGTTCGATTGGCAGAGGCAGCATAGCAATTACGCGTACGATTGGTCGTAGTTGTTTGATGTTTTGGGATACATTTCGTGGCAGGCCTCATAGCAAGCTATTTTCGCTTGTTGTCGCACAGATATATCAGCTTGGGATCTTGTCCCTACCTATTATTTTAACGTCAGGTTTATTTATAGGGATGGTATTAAGCTTACAAGGTTACTATGTATTAGTCGACTATGCCGCAGAACAGAGCTTAGGTAGCATGGTGGCGCTCTCTCTATTACGAGAGTTAGCTCCTGTTGTTGGTGCTCTGCTTTTCGCTGGTCGTGCTGGCTCTGCGTTAACGGCTGAAATTGGTTTAATGCAGAGCACTGAGCAGCTAGCTAGCATGGAAATGATGGCGGTTTCACCTTTAAAACGTGTCATTGCACCACGCTTGATCGCAGGGATTATTACCTTACCTTTACTTGTCTTGTTTTTTAATGTTGTCGCCATTTGGGGGGGGTATTTAATTGGTGTTAGCTGGATGGGGATCGATGGTGGTTCCTATTGGTCAGTGATGCAAGGTAGCGTTGATTATTATCCTGATGTTGTTGATAGTATAATAAAAAGTGTTTTTTTTGCCGTACTGATAACTTGGGTGGCACTTTATAATGGTTACCATGTTATACCCAATGCGCAGGGAATTAGTAAGGCGACAACGCAAACGGTTGTTGTTTCATCATTGCTAGTGCTTGCGATGGACTTTGTATTAACAATATTTATGTTTGGCACTTAAAATAGATTATTGTTATAAGTGTTAAGCGATTAATTTACTCGGATTTTTATATGTTTGGAATATATTATGTCTAAGAATAAACTGGAATTATGGGTTGGTAGCTTCGTTGTTGCTTCGATATTATGTTTAGCCATACTCGTATTTAGTGTTGCTGGTGTTTCGCTACGTGGTGAGGGGAATAGTTATACCTTATATGCGACTTTTTCTAACGTTGGTGGATTGAAGGTCAGAGCTCCCGTTAAACTCGGTGGCGTTGTTGTTGGGCGCGTGGAAAATATAAAGTTAGATGTTAAAAATTATCGCCCAATTGTGGAGCTCTCTATGTATGAAAGAAGTGGTTTCTATCCAGAAACATCGTCACTGTCGATATTGACATCGGGTTTGCTCGGTGAGCAGTACATTGGTATTCAACCTGGGTTTATTGATGATGATATTGCTATGTTAGCAGACGGGGATCGCATTGAGGATACTAAATCTGCATTGATCCTAGAAGATTTAATCGGCCAATTCATTTACTCTATTAATAAGGATAAATAATAATGAAGCGTTTATTACCTATTTTAGCCTTAATTTTTGTCAGCTGTTCTTATGCCAAAATAGCAGAGATAAGTGATCCAAATGAAGTTATCCGCTCCGTTGCAATTAAAACGTCGGAACGTATAGACCTTGATGCTGAACGTTTAAAGCGTGAACCAGTTATATTAAGGTGGTCATTGATGAAGAATTAATGCCTTATATCGATTATAAGTATGCAGCCTACAAAGTGATGGGTACACATCTTAAGGACACAACCGAAAAGCAGCGTGATGAATTTGTTGAAACATTTAAAACTTATCTAGTGAATGTCTATGGCCACATGTTACTTGAGTATGACCAACAAGAAATCAAAGTGCTCGATAATAGAAATTATGAAGATAGCTCGATTATATCGGTTGCCGTGCATGTTACAGATAAAAATGGCAAACTGACAAAACTAGCGTTTAAGCTGCGAAAAAATAAAAGAACGTTAGAATGGAAAGTATTTGACGTAGTAGCTGAAGGCATTAGCATGTTATCCACCAAGCAGTCTGAGATTAATGAATTAATCGAAAAAAATGGCATAGACCATGTTATTAAGCTGCTCAATGAAAAAAATAGTGAGTTGTCATCGTGATAGATAATGATGATGGTACAACCGTAATATTAACGGGAAATTTATTATTAAGTGAAATATCAGAGAGAAAGTTTCCTGCTATTGATAGCTATAAAAGTATAAAAACCGTTGATTTACATAAATTAGATAATATTGATTCGGCTGGCATTGCCTATCTGGCACAAATTAAAAGTAATTATTCTGATTTGAATTATATCGGATTGTCAGATAAAGCATCAGTATTAGCTCATTTATATGGGCTAGGTTTCATTTTTAAAATGTAAGGTATTTAATGGATATTACAATAATTAAAGAAAAGCTAGAGCAAGCGTTGACGCTTGATCAATGTATTGTAAAAGGTGAAAGTGGTCATTTTCAAGTTATCGTGGTGGGAGCGCTTTTTAGCGACTTAAGTCGAGTGAAAAGACAGCAGGTTATTTATGAACCGTTAACTGAATACATAGCGAGTAATGCAATTCATGCCTTAACGATTAAAGCACTAACGCCAGACGAATGGCAGAAACAAAAACATTTTATTTAGTAAGGGACATTTCATGGGTCAGTTTTTAATTCAAGGTGGTTGCCAATTAAAAGGTGAGGTTGCTATCTCCGGCGCAAAAAATGCCGCATTGCCAATTCTTTTTGCGACATTATTATCCAAAGGAGATATTCACTTAAGTAATGTTCCTTTATTAAAAGATATATCGACAACGTTAGAGCTATTATGTGAACTTGGTGCAGAGGCATCTCAAGATGGTCACAAAGTACATATTAATGCATCAACAGTCAAAAATTATACGGCATCCTATGAGTTAGTACGCAGTATGCGTGCATCTATTTTAGCCTTAGGGCCACTTGTTGCTCGATTTGGTGAAGCTGATATCTCTTTACCTGGAGGCTGTGCTATTGGTGCACGTCCTGTTAATTTGCATATCCATGGACTTGAGCAAATGGGGGCTGTTATTAAGGTTGAAGAGGGCTTTATCAAGGCGCGTGTTGATGGCCGTTTAAAAGGTGCACATATTTATATGGATATGGTCAGCGTAACTGGCACCGGTAATTTAATGATGGCTGCTGCTTTGGCGGATGGTAAAACTATTATTGAGAATGCGGCTAAAGAGCCGGAAATAGTCGATTTAGCGAATTTTATTAATGCAATGGGTGGGCAGATCAAAGGCGCGGGCAGTGATACATTAACGATTGAAGGTGTTGAATCACTAGGTGATTGCCATTATCAAGTACAACCTGATCGTATTGAAACAGGTACATTTTTGGTCGCCGGCGTTGTTAGTGGTGGTAAAGTTAAATGTATAAATACGGATCCAACACTATTATCGGCGGTGCTTTCTAAACTTGAAGAGGCCGGCGCATTGGTAACGACAGGAGAAGATTGGATTGAAGTAGATATGATTGATCGTCAATTAAAATCAGTCAATATTACTACTGCACCATATCCTGCGTTTCCAACTGATATGCAAGCGCAATTTACAGTGCTTAATACCGTTGCTCCTGAACGGGGGCGAATTAAAGAAAATATCTTTGAAAATCGTTTTATGCATGTGCCTGAATTACAACGCATGGGGGCTAATATCGAATTAGAAGGGAATTTGGCTATCTGTGGTGATCATGACCTGTTAAGTGGCGCCAAAGTGATGGCAACGGATTTACGTGCTTCAGCAAGTTTAGTGATTGCTGGCTTGATTGCTGAGGGGGAAACGATTGTTGATGAAATTTATCATATTGATCGCGGTTATGAAGCGATTGAAGATAAGCTGATTGCATTAGGTGCCAAAATAAAACGTGTCGAAGGATAGCGACCTTACCCCATTGCCAACAATGGTAGTGGGGATTTTACGCTAATTAATCGCAGGCATAGCATACCATTCAATTTTTTATTATTACCTTATTGAATAGAATCTAATTCGCCTATTTCTACTTCCACTTCAATTTCCTTACCTTTGCGTAATAGCGTAAGTTTGGTTTTTGTTCCTGGTGGAATTTCTGCGACATCATCCATCGCTTCGACAAGATTACTGACCTTCTGAGAATCTATTTTTAATAGAATATCATCGACTTCAATGCCTGCTTTTGCAGCTGGTCCTTGGGCATGTACTTTTTTAATGATAATACTGTTTTGTGCTTTTAATCCCCATAACCTTGCAATTAAAGGATCTAAATTTTCAGCTACTAGGCCAAGGGAGCCTCGAATAACTCGGCCGTGTGCTATTAAACTATTTGCTATCCGTTGCGAGAGTTTATAGGGCACAGCAAAACTGATTCCATTGCTCATATTGGTATTACTTGTGTAAAACTCCGAAGTGTTAATTCCTACTAACTCTCCATTACTATTGATTAAAGCTCCGCCAGAGTTGCCTGCATTAATAGCCGCATCTGTTTGCAGAAAATCTTGGCGGCCCGAGGAACTCATACCATTTCTGCCTGTGGCGCTGATAATGCCTTGGGTAATGGTCTGTCCCAAATTGTAAGGGTTTCCTATGGCCAGAACAATGTCCCCGACCTGTGGTTTGTAGTGTTGATTTTGTGGGATAACAGGTAAGTTATCACCATTTATTTTTAATACAGCTAAATCAGTGACGATATCACTACCAACAACCAAGGCAGTAAATAGACGGCCATCTTGTAGTGCGATTAAAATTTGATCTGCTTTAGCAACGACATGGAAGTTAGTTAAAATATGACCTTCACCATCAATAATGATTCCAGATCCTAGACCCGTTGGTTGAATGTGTTGCTCATTGTCAAGGCTAGAGTCGATATATTGCTGCGAGTATATATTAACCACGGCTGGAGATGCTTTCTTTACTGCTTCACTATAACTTGCAACTCGATTATCTTTTTCGAGTAAGGTCATTAGATTATTTAATTTGTGAGCATAAATAATTGCCGTTGCCGCGAGCAGCCCCCAAAAAATGGGTTTAAAGAAATATAGAAATGAAGATTTAAAATTCATGTTATTAAATGCCAGTATCAAATAGAGCAAAGTGATTAGTATATATATAAAAATAAAAGTGCAGGGCGGCTTTATTATCGTTTCTTGAATTAGAACAAGTAATTATGGAAATAATCTATTTTTATGATGATCATACTTCAAGATGCAAAGTCAGCAAGGATAAATATACAGAAATGCTAGGAATAAAATGTAAGTAATACCAATTGGATTAAGTATGTGATCTAAATTTTGCGCAGGAAAAAAGGCTTAATTTGAGGCGTAAGTTGACATAAATGGTTGCCTCTTTACGAAACTTACAACAAAAAAGTAAGTTATTTTAACCAGCAAAATAGATCCGCTATTTACTCCGATTGGTATAATATGGGTATAGACATAAAAAAGCATCACGCAAAGGTGATGCTTTTTATTGAACAATTATCTAATCTGTTAGTTATTCAATTAAGCAATAACGTGTACAGAAGAGGTATTTGTTGTGCCTGAGTCAACTAGCGCACCAGATACCATAACAACTTTATCACCCGCAGCAACAAGGCCAAGCTCTTTAGCCATATCCATACCTAGTTGATAAAAATCTTCTGTGGTTTTTTGCTCATCGATAACTTTAGCTGAAACGCCTTTAGTTAACGCTAATTGTTGGCGAGTCTTTGGATTGCTCGTTAGTGCTAAAATTGGCGTCGTTGGGAAGTATTTACGTAGTGAACGAGCTGATTTACCTGCACCTGTTGCAACAATGATTAGTTTAGCATCAAGTTGCTCTGCATTTTTAACTGCAGTGCTACAAACCGCTTCAGTAATACGTAAATCTTTTTCTTTAATGTTTGTTTTAGTTGGCATAACTTTATCTGTACGCTCACAGATAGTTGCCATGATCTCTACTGCTTCAGCTGGGTATTTACCTTTAGCACTTTCACCTGAAAGCATTACCGCATCTGTTCCATCTAGGATAGCGTTGGCAACATCGCCTGCTTCAGCACGAGTTGGACGAGGGTTTTTGATCATTGAATCAAGCATTTGTGTTGCAGTGATAACTGGTTTACGTGCTTTATTTGCTTTCTCAATCATCATTTTTTGAGCAAAGATAACTTCTTCAACTGCAATTTCAACACCTAAGTCACCACGTGCAACCATGATTGCATCCGAAACGGCTAGGATCTCATCAAAGTTGTCCACACCTTCTTGGTTTTCAATTTTCGAAATAATTTGGATGTTTTCACCACCGTGAGCTTTTAAGTGCTCACGCATTTCAAGAACATCTTCTTTTTTACGAATAAATGATGCAGCAATAAAGTCAACTTGTTGTTCACAACCAAATACTAAATCGCCTTTATCTTTAGCAGAAAGTGCTGGAAGCTGTACTTTAACGCCAGGTAAGTTAACACCTTTGTTTTCACCAAGTTCACCAGTATTAACTACTTCACAGATTACATCTGTATCTGTAACACGTTTAACTGTCATTTCAATTAAACCGTCATCAAGTAATACGGTATTGCCAATTACTAGGTCTTTAGTTAAACCTTCATAAGTTACAGCTACTTTAGTATTGTCACCAACAATAGTTTGGTCTGTTGTTAGGGTAAACTCTTGACCAGCAGTAAGTAGTACATCTGCACCATTTTCAAGCTTAACGGTACGGATTTCTGGACCTTTAGTATCTAGTAAGATCGCAACATTTTTACCTGTTTCTTGGCAAACTTCACGAATAGTTGCAATTCGAGCTCCGTGCTCGGCAAAATTACCATGAGAAAAGTTAAGACGCATGACATTCATGCCGTTGTTCACTAACTTAGTTAGCATCTCTTTTGATTCTGATTTTGGCCCAATAGTACAAACTATTTTTGTTTTTCTCACAGTTTTTCTCCAATAATGTGTTTGATTTTTGCTATAGTTTAAAAAAAATTTAATCTGGTTATTTAACTGGCGCACATTTTACAATAAATACAGCAATAAAAAATGATTTATTCCAGTATATTGTCATTTAATTGGATTTTTTTTCATTTTACTATTGTAATTTATTGTAAAATTTTGTGCGTTAGCTGTAATTTTTTGTAACTACTAATGATTATATGTTGATCTGCTTCTCATTAATACAGCTCTTTAGATGCTAACTGGTGTTCTTGCCATGCGGGGATATAAATGTCGTTGGACAATCAACTGATAGTAGTTTGAATTACAATATATACAATATTTCACCTATATCGAGCGCTATGTGACACCATCTTCCTTATATCAAACCGATTTGAAAAATAAAAAAATTGTGCATGATCCCGTTCAGGCGGATGCAATTAATCATTTGCAATGCTTATATGACCAGTTGATATCGAGAGAGTCTAGTAAGCCTGTGACAAGGGGATTAATTGATCGTATCAAAAATAAATTATTAAATACCGTTGAACAACGTCCTTTTATTAATGGGCTCTATTTATATGGTGGTGTGGGACGAGGTAAGACCTATTTAATGGATCTCTTTTTTCAAAGTTTACCGACCAAGCGAAAATTACGATTACATTTTCATCATTTTATGCTGCGTGTGCACAAGGAGTTGACTCAACTACAAGGAGAAGTTAATCCATTGACAAAAATTGCGAAAAAATTTGCTAAAGAAACCGATATATTGTGTTTCGACGAATTTTTTGTTGAGGATATTACGGATGCAATGATTATCTCCGGTGTATTAAATGCTTTTTTTGCCGAGGGGATAACCTTATTAGCTACTTCTAATCTTCACCCTGATGATCTCTATAAAAATGGTTTACAAAGAGCTCGATTCTTACCAACGATAGCCTTAATTAACCAGCATTGTGATATTTTTAATCTTGATGGTGGGCGAGATTATCGATTAGGACGGTTAACTGAAAGTGAAATTTACCAATACCCATTAGATGAGAAGGCGCAATTACAAAATAAAGCGCATTTTGAAAATCTAGCTCAAGGAGATAAACATTATGGACAAGAAATAGTGGTGAATAATCGTTCTATAAAAACCATTGCCTATAGCGCCAATACGTTAAGTATTGAATTTATCGCTTTGTGTGACGGCCCTAGAAGTGTTTTAGATTATATTGAAATTGCTATCATCTATCGCACTATTATTGTTGCTAATGTTAAACAGATGGACGCGGCGAATGATGATTTAGCACGGCGTTTCATTGCCATGGTTGATGAATTTTATGATCATAATGTTGCATTAATTATTTCTGCAGAAGTACAAATTGAGCAGTTATATATCGGTGAGCGCTTATCTTTTGAATTCAACCGTTGTATATCTAGGCTATTGGAAATGCAAAGCAAATCATACCTTCATCAGGCACATCATTAATCTAATTTGTTTATTGTTATTTTTATTACAATATTTACGTGATCTCTGCTCTCTTTTTCTGTACAATGTCGCCGCCCACGTTATCCACCTCCCCAATATATTACATGGTGGATTTATTGTTTACGCTTGACGTATTCGAAGGGATACGGAATGGCAAAATACATTTCTGATTATCAAATTTGATAATTGTTTTTTAAATCATTAATTTGGGTATAACTTAATGAAAACTTTTGTTGCTAAACCAGCTGAAGTCACACGCGACTGGTTTGTTGTCGATGCTGAAGGTAAAACCTTAGGCCGTCTGGCTACTGAAATTGCTCTACGTTTACGTGGTAAACATAAAGCAGAATACACTCCTCATGTTGATACTGGTGATTACATCATCGTTATTAATGCTGAGAAAATTACTGTAACAGGTAATAAAGCTAAAAATAAAATTTACTACCATCACACTGGTTTCATCGGTGGTATTAAATCAATTAGCTTTGAAAAACTAATCGATCGTGCACCTGAACGTGTTATTGAGACTGCTGTAAAAGGTATGTTGCCAAAAGGTCCTTTAGGACGCGCAATGTATCGTAAATTGAAAGTTTATGCTGGTACTGAGCATCAACATTCTGCACAGCAACCACAAGTTTTAGACATCTAATAGGATTAAAACAATGGCAAATCAATACTACGGCACTGGTCGTCGAAAAAGCTCAACAGCTCGTGTATTCATGAAGGCTGGTAGCGGTAATATCACTATCAATAAACGCAATCTTGACGAATATTTTGGTCGTGAAACTGCGTGTATGGTTGTTCGTCAACCATTAGTACTTATTGACAGTCTTGAAAAATTTGACTTAAACATCACTGTTAAAGGTGGTGGTAATACAGGTCAGTCGGGTGCAATCCGTTTAGGTATCACTCGTGCTTTAATGCAATATGACGAAACTCTACGTGCGGAATTACGTACAGCTGGCTTTGTTACACGTGATGCTCGTAAAGTTGAACGTAAGAAAGTGGGTCTACATAAAGCTCGTAAACGTCCACAATTCTCAAAACGTTAATATTTACGTTATCAGAATTGCCAAAGCCCAGTGTTTACTGGGCTTTTTTTTATCTAAATTTCCCCCCTCTATTATCGATATTCTTCTCATAACAGTTATTGCCCTTAAAAATAAAGGGATAAACTCGGTAAATTAATGTACTAATGAGAGCATTATCAATTAAGCAGTGATTTTATGTGGTTGCATTCTTAAAAATAATGTTAATAGCTTGTAAATTTATCCCTGTTTCTTTAAAATTCAAGCAGTTTATGCACCCACCAAATTTGTAATTTACACGCAATGATGTGCATCCTCACTATTTTAGTAGCTCACAATGGAGATGGTTAAATGAGCAATGCGCCTGTCAGTACTGGTCGCCGTAAGTTTCTAACATTAACAACAGGTGTTGTTGGTGCTGTAGGAGCCGCTGCAGTGGCGGTACCTTTCGTGAAATCTTGGAGCCCGAGTGAAAAAGCAAAAGCAGCTGGAGCCCCAGTTTCTGTCGATATTAGCAAGATACAACCGGGACAATTGATCCGCGTTGAGTGGCGAGGAAAACCTGTTTGGGTAGTATCACGTACTAAAAAGGTGATAGATGAGCTAGCGACTTTAGATGAGCAGCTGCGCGATCCTAATTCAGAAGAGCCTCAACAGCCAGTCTATGCAACAAATGCGTTGCGCTCCTTAAAATCTGATATCTTTATTGCCGTGGGTATTTGTACACATCTAGGGTGTTCACCGAGTTATCTGCCTGACAGTTTTTCTGAGCAAGTAGAAGGTGTCGAATCAGGCTTCTTTTGCCCCTGCCATGGTTCCAAATTTGATATGGCTGGACGCGTTTTTCAAAATGTACCTGCACCATTGAATTTAGTTATTCCACCACACCATTACGTGAGTGATAGTGTGGTGTTAATCGGCTTAGATAAGGGAGATGCCTAATGCTTAATAAATTAGTCACGGGCACCATAGAGTGGATTGATGCTCGTATTCCTATGACGGAAACATGGAATAAACACTTAGCGCAATATCCGACACCCGTTAATTTTAACTTTTGGTATTTTTTTGGTTCACTGGCGATGCTGGTGTTGGTCAATCAAATATTAACGGGTATCTGGTTAACCATGCATTATAATCCATCAGCAGAGGGCGCCTTCGCTTCCGTTGAATATATTATGCGAGATGTACCATACGGTTGGTTGTTACGTTATATGCACTCAACGGGGGCATCCGCCTTCTTTGTGGTTATTTACCTACATATGTTTCGTGGATTAATCTATGGTTCATATCAAAAACCTCGTGAATTGATCTGGATTTTTGGTATGTTAATCTTTCTCGCTTTAATGGCAGAAGCATTTATGGGATACCTACTTCCTTGGGGGCAAATGTCCTTTTGGGGAGCGCAAGTGATTATCTCGTTGTTTGGTGCAATTCCTATTGTCGGTGATGATTTAACACTGTGGATCCGCGGTGATTATGTTATATCTGGTGCGACATTGACACGTTTTTTTGCGCTGCATGTTGTCGCATTGCCTTTATCTATTGTAGCTCTTGTATTTTTACATATTGTTGCTTTGCATGAGGTTGGCTCAAATAACCCAGATGGAGTTGAAATTAAACAGAAAAAGGGCAGTGCCTCTACTGAAGCGAAAGGAAAATTTACTTTTCATCCTCAGTATAGCGGTAAGAAGGATATTATTGATGCTGTGCCTTTCCATCCCTACTTCACTGTCAAAGATATTATGGGGGTTGCAGGTTTTCTTATTTTGTTCTGTGCCATTATCTTCTTTCTGCCAGAAGGTGGCGGTTATTTCTTAGAAGCGCCCAATTTTGAGCCTGCTAATAGCCTAAAAACACCCGCCCATATTGCACCTGTTTGGTATTACACGCCATTCTATGCCATTTTACGTGCTATCCCTGATAAATTAATTGGTGTTGTCTTTTTTGGTGGTTCAATTGTTATTCTATTTTTCTTGCCGTGGTTAGACCGTTGTAAAGTTAAATCAATACGCTACCGTAGTTTGATACACAAAGTGAATATTGCACAGTTTACCGTGAGCTTTATCGTTTTAGGTATTCTTGGAGCCTTACCTGCAACCCCGTTACTCACCATCATTGCACGTGTCGGTACGATCGGTTATTTCGGTTTCTTTATTGCGCTCTGGTTATACAGTAAAAATGAAAGAACTAAGCCATTACCAACGAGGTTAACATTCAAATGAAAAAATTAATGATAGCCTTAATGGCATTACTACCAGTGCTGGCCTTTGCATCCGCTGGCAATGTTCATTTAGATAAAGCAAATAATGATTTGCACGATAGAGCATCCTTGCAAAGTGGTGCAAAATTATTTATGAATTACTGTTTTGCTTGTCATTCAACGGGATACCAACGTTATCAACGTGTTGCTACAGACCTTGGGATTTCCGATGAGTTAATGCAAGAAAATCTCATCTTTACAGATAGCAAAATTGGTGAGTTGATGGTTAATAGTATGGACAAGAAGGATGCGACTAAATGGTTTGGTAGTCCACCTCCTGATTTGACATTAGTTGCTCGACTTCGTGGTACAGATTGGATTTATACCTATTTACGTTCTTTCTACCGTGATGAAAATAGACCTTTTGCTGTAAATAATGTAATTTTTCCTGATGTTGCTATGCCACATGTACTTGAAGAGTTGCAGGGTATTCCCACTGCTATTTATGAAACAGAGATGATTGATGGGGTGGAGCATAAGCGTATTGTCAGTTTAGAAAGCAATGGCCAAGGGGAAATGTCATCGGATGAGTATGACAAAGCCGTATTAGATCTGGTAAACTTCTTGGCCTATTCTGGTGAGCCAAATAAACTCGAGCGTGAAAGTATGGGGGTATGGGTAATTGCTTTCCTACTCGTATTATTTATCCTTAGTTACTTGCTGAAGAAAGAGTACTGGCGAGACGTGCACTAACGTCACCATTATTCGTAATTCATTATTGGCAATGATGATATTGATCGTCATTGCCTTTTTTGCTTTTAAACCGAACAATTTAATTTAAATATTAGGGGTTTTCCATGGCTGTAGCCGCAAATAAACGTTCTATCATGACACTCTTTTCTGGTGCATCTGACTTATATAGTCATCAAACGCGTATCGTATTAGCAGAGAAAGGAGTTAGTGTTGAGATAACTTTTGTTTCTGAAGATAACTGGCCAGAAGAGTTAACTGAACTTAATCCTTATAATAACGTGCCTACATTAGTAGACCGTGAACTGGTTTTATATAATTCACGTATTATCATGGAATACTTAGATGAGCGTTTCCCTCATCCACCATTGATGCCTGTTTATCCAGTTGAACGCAGTAAAAGTCGTTTAATGATGGAGCGTATTGAAAGTGATTGGTATCCGCTTGTAGACCGTATTTTAGGTAATGATGAAGCTGATGCAGAAGTAGCTCGTGTAAAACTACGTGATGCTATTTTATTAATCGCGCCTGTTTTTGACCATTTTGCTTACTTTATGTCAGAAGAGTTTACTCTAGTTGACTGTTATATGGCTCCGCTACTATGGCGTCTTCCTGAATTGAAAATTGATCTTGGTTTTGACAATGTTGCAGGTCTGAAAAGTTACATGGTTAAGGTCTTTGAACGTGAGTCTTTCCAAGCGTCTATGACTGAAACTGAGCGTGAAATCCGTGTTGGTGGATAATAGGCAAATTAATTGTTGTTAATCTATTAACGTGAGTAAAATTAGTTATGGAGTGGTAATATACATTCCGTAACTTTCAATTGCTAATCAAATAGGATCTCTATTATGAATAATATGTTGGTACAACGACCATACCTTTTACGTGCATTCTATGATTGGATAGTCGATAGCGAATGTACGCCACATATTATTGTCGATGCCACTCAAACGGGTGTTGAGGTACCATTACAGTTTATTGAAGATGGAAAAATTGTCTTAAATATCGCCCCTCGATTTGTGATGCAATTTTCTATGAATGATGATGCAGTTGCATTTAATGCGCGATTTTCAGGTGTTCCAATGCAAGTATATGTGCCTTTGTATGCTATTGAAGGAATTTATGCGAGAGAAAATGGTGCGGGTACTATTTTCCCTTCAGAGCCTGCCTATGAAGCGCTTGATAAAGATAGCAATAAAGATAATAGTGCAGACCATTCTTTGCAAAAAGAGACTAAACATAAACGCCCTAGCTTGACGATAGTTAAATAATAAATCATACCGTTAAGCATTTAAGAAGTTATTGATATGATGGCAAAGTGATCATTTTGCCATTTACAAAGCTTTATTATCATAACCGTTACGTAAATGAATAGGTAATTATTCTATTTCTGTTAACTGCTTAGTTAATATCCCGTAGTCATCAATTGATAGGCAATCATTAAATAGTTGCATTGGTTTAGTTGAGTCTGGGTTTTTAATTCCAAGTACATGACGTATTCCAAATTGACGAGCGACTAGCAGTAGATCTTCATTGTCATCAATAAATAAGGTCCTTTCTGGATTAAAAGGATGATGTGCTTGTAAGCGCTGCCAAAGCGTTAAAGATTCCTTACAGTGGCCAAATTGATGCGTAGAATAGAGATGGTCAAGATGTTGATCTAGTCCTGTTTGCTCCATTTTAAGGCTTAAACTATCTGGATGTGCATTTGTTAGCAATACTCTTTCAATATTACGTTCCTGCAATGCAATTAAAAAGGCAATAACATCGATACGTATGCTAATGTTTTTTGCATTGCTGCGTTTTAATTGACGAATATCTATACCCGTTTGCTTACTCCAGTAATCAATACAATACCAATCAAGCGTTCCTTTTACTGCATTGTATTGGCTTGTTATTTTTGTTTTAGCAACTTCTATAGATATGTTATTTTTACGGGCAATGGCAACGGGTAATTGTTCTAGCCAAAATTGGTTATCAAAGCGTAAATCTAATAATGTGCCGTCCATATCTAACAGTACGGTATCTACGTTATTCCAGTCAAACATAGTTGTCTCTTGTTTAATTCAATAATGTAAGTATACCTTCTTATTCTGATGGGTATACCAGTTATACCAGTTATACCTGTTATGCCATTATAGCAATTTGCATAATATTATGGTCATAGCTTGCTGAGGAAAAATAAGGGAGAGCAGGAGGGCGCGAGATTCAATAGTAATCGCAGTCTATTCTTTTAACAAACAAGATAGAGTAGATACTTATGCGGATTAGTGTTATCTACTCTAAAATATATGCGCACTGTTATTGATTTATTCTTCTACCTAAATAAATCATCTAATTAATGGAATTGGCATTATTATTTAACTGTTTTATTTTATTTTGCATTGCTTTTGCTTTACTAACTATTGGGTGATGATTTTCACAGCCACGAAGCTCTAATTCTAAAATCATTGCTTCTAATAATAGTGGCACTTCCATCAGTAACGCTGTTGAATTTTCGTGATTACTCATTTTCGTTCCCCCCTTTTATCTACAGATTAATATAGGCACTAAGCTAGTAAATTTGCGATTAGTTCATTATCTCAATTAACTACTCTTAGTATATAACTGCTTATTAAAAGCTGCCTGTTTGGCCAGAATAAAATATAAGTTAGAACAAGATAGCAGAACCCGTCATTATTGCATCTCAGTTACGATATGAACGAATGACGGGTTTGTTTATTTAGCGCGAGGGAGTAAAGTGTTGTTTACAAAAATCAATGCGCTCCTGAACACTCATTGTACTTGTGTCTCCTAAGCTTTCGATAAGCTTTAATCGAGGTAAAATGCCTGTTCCATTGGCTATTTGAATTGCAAGTCCGGGGCGAGCATTGAGCTCCAATAACATAGGCCCTTGCTCGCGATCTAATACCATATCAGTGCCAAGATAACCCATTCCACACATTTCATAGCAACTAGCAGCAAGATAAATAAGCCTTTCCCAATGTGGTACTTCTAATGTTTTTAACTCTTTATTGGTATCAGGATGAAATTTAATTGATTGATCAAACTGCACTGCATGTAACGCTCTGCCGGATGTTATATCAACACCAACTCCAACAGCACCTTGATGCAAATTAGCTTTACCATTGGATGCTGCGGTTGAAAGTCGCATCATCGCCATTATAGGAAAGCCTTTAAAGACGATTACGCGAACATCGGGAACACCTTCAAAACTAAATCCATCAAAGGCATTATCAAACTGGATAAGTCCTTCAATAACGGCAACATCAGCGCCTCCCCCTAAACTAAACAATCCTGCAAGAATATCTGTAACATGGCGTTTAATTTCCGATAGGCTTTCTTCGCTACCACTGGCTTTAAAATAGCGACCATTCTCAATTTTAGTAATAACTAAAATACCTTTACCACCACTACCTTTTGCAGGCTTAATAACAAAACCAGGCGCATCTTTAATATATTTTTCAACGCCGTCAACTTCAGCTTGTACGGATATAACACCTAATAAAGCGGGTGTTGTGACATTGGCCTTTTGGGCTATTATTTTAGTTTGTAACTTATTATCAACTAAAGGATAAAGCCTACGTGGATTATAACGGCCAATATAGCGACCGTTACGTTGGTTCATGCCAAGCACTCCATTAGCCTTTAGTGTAAATGGATTCGCAAATAACATTATTTTTCCTTGTTAGCTAAGGGTCTAAATCTGCGTAGCTCTAATAAACGGTAACCCGTATAGCTTCCGAGTACGAGTACTAATGACATAACAACAAACTGTAATCCAATAAAGTTAAACATTAAATAGCGAGTGACCACGTTGCTCATGGCGAAATAGGCGAGCACTGCAACAATTAAGCTTCCACCACCTTGTAGCATAACCTGTTTAGGGCCTTCTTCTTCCCATAGAACCGACATACGTTCAATGGTCCATGAAAGAATGATCATTGGGAAGAATGTTATTTTTAATCCTTCAGTGAGACCTAGCTTATAAGCTAGGACACTAAACATAGCGATCAACAAAATAACCATGATGATAACAGTCGATATTCGTGCCACCAGTAATAAATTGAGGTGTGAAAGATATGAACGGATAAATAAGCCAACCGCTACGAGTAGCAGAAAACCTAAAATCCCGGTTATCAGACTGGTTTGAATAAATGCCATGGCGATTAAAACAGGCATGAATGTACCTGATGTTTTAAGTCCAATTAGTACGCGCATAATAACAACAATTAGCACACCTAATGGAATCATTAAAATATTTTTAAAGGTTGATTGGTCTTCAATAGGTAGGCTATGTATTGAAAAATTGAACAAATGGTCGTTATCTGATTTTTGTAGCAAGGCGGATAAAGCAGGGTGTTCTTGTTTGATCATAGAAAAACTGATGCGAGAGTTTTCTCCGCCAGTCAGCTCAATAACGGCCTTGCCGCTTTGATCCCAAAGCAATAAATTATCACGATTGACTGCTTGCAGGTTTTCAGGGTTGAATAGTTTTGATGTAATATCGCCATCTTTTTCTTCAAACACTTCAACGAAATACGATAATTGCTGTTGTCTAAAACCATCCTCTAATTCAAGCGCTGCAATTTTTTTGCTTGGTATTTCAGCTTCATTTAGCAGTGAGATCAGTAAGTCTGCTTTTGAAGTGGCTCGTGATAATAGCAATGTCACATTTTGGTTTGGATTTTGGTCATTAAGTTGCTTGATTATTTCACGAGCGAAACTATATGCATCGGCACTTGTTGCCATGGCATCTTTAATGAGAATCTTTTCCTGCTGTATATGCTGAGGCTTCATATTCTTTTTCAAATAAAGGTGGCAGGGCGGTTATTTGTGGGGCATCAATTTTATCACTCACAAGCATTTGTACATTATAGTAGAGTGTTTGTGTGCCATTGGCTTCACGTTTAGTCCATTGTGCCAACGCGTGTCCATTTTCATCTAAAAATGATAGCCCATAGCCAGGCGATGAAGCTGTTTGTGATATTTGATTATATCCAGCTTGCTGAGTCGGGATAGATAATGAAGCGATAATAGGCTCACCATTCGCTTCAAAACTAACCTTAGCATCAATATTCCAAATAGTACGAGTTTCTCCTGGTAACCAAGGAATATCAAAGGCAATGTGTCGTTGTACTGTTTGAAATATACCAATGCTAAACAGCCCTGCAACTAATGCATAAAATAAAATACGAGCCTTCATAGGATTCCTTACTCTTTAGTTTTTGATTTATATTTGGGGTGAATATATTCTTGGCTAATATCAACAAGTACAAGATCTTGCATGAATGTACGGCCAATTAAAACGGGGTATTCCATATGTGAACGGTCAGCAAGAGTGAACTCTGTCAAGGTTGAAATACCACCAAGGTGAATACGTAACTTAACTACGATACGTTCATTTTCTACACCAGGATTGCTTGATTGTACAATTTTAGCGATACGGTCAATTTTTGCTTCTATTGGTGTGCCTTTCTCTTCATTTACATGGGGTAGTGTAAAACGAACCCATTTTTGACCATCGCGTTCAAATCTTTGGATATCTTGGGCATTAAGTGAAGAGGTGGTCGCTCCGGTATCAATTCTCCCTTTAAAATTACTTTTTGCTGAAGAGATGTATACCCATTCAGTCTGTCCAAGAATCGTTTTATTACCAATTTTTTCTACACTGTTATTGGTTGCTGCATTTGCTGTTTTAACTTCTGCTTTTAATGTATTTGTTAGCGTTGTTAATTGAGCAACTTTTGTTTTGCTTTTTGCTAGTTCAGTTTCTTTTTCAACTAGTTTGCTTTGTAATGCTTTATTTTGTTGTTGATTTTCTTGTAAAGATGTTTGTAAATCATTTAATTGTTTTTCTTGTACTTCATTACTTGTTACTGCACACCCTGAAAGGAGAAAAAAAGTGAGTAAAAGTGTCATTGTACATTTATTTAATGGCATAAAAATTCCTTAACTACTATTTGATAACCTAATAAATTATAAAATATATTTTATATAATGGTAATAGTAGCATTTTTATTGTGTTGTTATCTGTAACTTATTAATTTTTTATAGTGTGTAGTTAATTTTTATTACGCAACGAACCATTGGTTTAGCTTTTGATAGTCGTTTCATGTGATGGATAAGTGCTAATTGTGAGTTTTTACTTTTCGGTATATAAACACGCCTAGCAATATCAATGTGCAGTAGATTTGTAATGGTATTGAGCCATAGTTTTGATAAGGTGTTTTGCCTATCGCAGGCTTAAATAAATGGCTCAATACCGCCGCTTTATCGCGTTCTAGCCGAGCGATTTCATCGCCATTCCTATCAAACATAGCCGTAACACCATTATTTGTGACGCGTAGTAGTGGGCGAGCAAATTCAATGGCGCGCATTCTTGCAATTTGTAAATGCTGGTCGGGACCGATTGAGTTGCCAAACCATGCATCATTACTAATTGTTAAGATTGTGCCTGTGGTTGCTGTTATGTTTTGTCTTAATAGTTCTGGGAATGCGATTTCATAACATAATGCAGCGGCTATTGCTGACTCTGGAGATTGTAAGTTATTTTGTACCTCCGAACCTCGAGCAAAGCTTGACATCGGTAGGTTGAAATAAGGGGCAAGTGGACGTAATAGGTTTTCGAAGGGAACAAATTCACCGATCGGTAACAGATGATGTTTTTGATAGCGATTACCGCCCGTTAAAGAATAATCACTCCCAGCGGGTAACTTACCCAGTGCAATGATGGTATTATAATATTGATCCGTTTTACGTGTATAACCAATTATTCCAGTGATCAGTGTTTTGTTGCGAATGGCTAGGCTTTCTGAAAGTGGTTGTAAGAAATTTTGCATATCTAGTTCAAGTGCTGCAATGGCTGACTCAGGCCAGATGATCAGCTCTGGTTGGTCATCTAAACCTGTCTCACTAAGGTCAAGGTATTTAAACAGCGAGGGGTAGAGCTGTTCTGGTAACCACTTTTCCTTTTGCGCTATATTTCCCTGTACTAAAGAGGCCATTTGCGCAGGTTGTTGATCTGTATATTCCTTTGTTTTTAATGCACTGCCCGTTATGAATAAAATACAGATAAGGGTAATATTTAAGAATATTTTTTCTCTTTGTAGCAGTAATGCCAGTGCACCACAGATAATCATAATTGCGAGGGTTACACCTTGAACACCTAAAATAGGCGCATAACCAACGAGAGGGGTATCTGCATGGCTATAACCTAAATAGGCCCATGGGAATCCTGTTAAAACAAATCCTCTTAACCAATCAGATATTAACCACAAAACGGGTGTTAATAAAAGATAGCGAATGCTTTTATTAAGCCAGAAAAAGCGGGCATTTAGCCATAATGCTAAGGTTGGAAAAAGCGCTAAATAGGCACATAAAATAAGGATGAGTAATAGATTGACTAACATTGGCATGCCACCAAATAGGTCCATGCTCACATAGACCCAGTGGATGGTACCGATAAAAAAGGCAATGCTAAAAGTAAAACTCACTAAAAAATAGTGTTTAGTGGTCTTGTGTAGATGGTCAAATAATAGAAAAAAGCGACCAAAGAGGGATAAATGACCCATTCGTGTTGATATGGTGCAAATGCAAAAATTTGTACGACACCCAAAACAAAGGCAACAATCAGTTGCCCCCAAATCTGTCCTATAAATCGGCGCAGATGACTGAATATACTATTTATCAATCGGTTTTTCGCTCTTTAGGAATACGTACTTGCAATTGTATTAAACGACGGCTATCAGCTTTAGTTACCTTAAACTTGTAGCCATCAATGACTGCAATTTCTTCTCTTGCTGGTAAATGGCCAAGTTTATGTGTGATTAATCCACCTATCGTATCTTGCTCTTCATTACTATATTTTGTTAAAAAATAATCATTAAAGTCTTCGATAGAGGTGAGTGCATTGACCGCATAGGTTCTTTTGCCTATTTTGCGTATTTCAGCAATATCGACATCATCATATTCATCTTCTATTTCACCCACAATTACTTCGAGAATATCTTCAATAGTGACCAACCCTGATACACCACCATATTCATCAACAACAATGGCCATGTGGTAGCGTTGGCTGCGAAACTCTTTTAGCAGTGTATCGAGACGTTTACTTTCTGGGACAACAACCGCTTCACGAAGAATATCTTCAATTTTAAAATCGTGTGCCTCGCTGCTGAAGCCGTATACAAGTAAGTCTTTGGCCAAAAGCAAACCGACTATATGGTCTTTATCCTCGGTTATCACCGGGAAACGCGAGTGTGATGATTCGATAAGCTGAGGAAGAAATTCTTGTACACTTTGATGTAAACCAAGCGTTATCATTTGCGCTCGCGGTATCATGATATCACGAACGCGTAATTTAGAGACATCAAGCACGCCTTTGATCATATCTTTGGTTTTTTGATCGATGATCTCACGTTGTTTTGCACCTTGAATAATTTCTAATAACTCTTTTTTATTTTTTGGAACGCCATTAAAAAGGTTACCAATTTTATCAAATAATCCAGGTTTAGGCTCGTCTAGTTGCTCTTGCTTGTCATCAGACATTAATTTTATTTACTCTTTTCACTTAAATAGGGATCTGCAAAATCAAGTTTGATTAACAGCTCTGTTTCGATTGATTCCATTTTTTCAGCTTGCTCATCAATGATATGATCATAACCTAAAAGGTGCAAGGTACCATGAATGAGCATATGTGCCCAGTGAGCAGTTAGCTCTTTTTTTTGTGCTATTGCTTCACTTTCAACAACTTCCTTACAAATAATAAGATCCCCAAGTAGTGGTAATGTTAACCCTGGGGGATTTTGAAAAGGAAATGAAAGGACATTGGTTGGCTTGTCTTGAGCTCTATATTGATTATTTAATTGCTGACTCTCAATGAGTTCAACAATACGTACCGTGACTTCTGCTCTTTTGCGTAGCGATTTTGAACCCGCAGTGATTGCTGCACTAACCCATTCTTGCATCATTGCTAATGAGGGTAATGATTGTTGATTAATAGTCGCTATTTGTAAATCAATATAAAGTCGCATTATTTTTTCTCCATATGCTCCGCTGCTAATTCAGTTTTTCGGTCAAAGGCTTCATAGGCCTTGACGATGCGAGCCACAACTGGATGTCGAACAACATCATCAGCGACAAAGAAGCTAAAACTGATTCCATCATCGATTTCACCCAGTACTTCAATCGCATGACGTAATCCTGATTTCTGATGCCGAGGTAAATCGATCTGTGTAATGTCGCCGGTGATAACCGCGGTCGAATTAAAACCGATGCGGGTTAGAAACATTTTCATCTGTTCAACAGTTGTATTTTGGCTCTCATCTAAAATGACAAATGCATCATTTAACGTGCGTCCTCGCATATAGGCAAGAGGTGCAATTTCTATTACATTGCGTTCGATTAATTTCTCAACTTTCTCAAAGCCTAGCATTTCGAAAAGGGCATCATACAAAGGTCGTAAATAGGGATCAACTTTTTGCGATAAATCCCCGGGTAAAAAACCTAATTTTTCACCCGCTTCAACGGCTGGACGAGTCAATAATATACGGCGAACTTCTTGCCGTTCCAACGCTTCAATGGCGCATGCCACGGCTAGATAGGTTTTACCTGTGCCAGCAGGCCCGATACCAAAGCTAATATCATTGGTGAGCATGTTATTGACATATTTTGTTTGATTTTCCCCACGAGGTTTAATGATGCCACGTTTTGTTTTAATTGATAACGTTTGGTAGGCCGTTTGCTGTTCGTTACTCTTCACTTCTAATAAATGATGATTATTAATGAGCGCTTGCAGGGCGAGATGGATATCAGAATCATTTAAGGTTGCCCTTTTTCCTTTTACGGTCAATGTTTCGATATAAAGATCTTTTAATAAATCACTACAAGCTTGTGCATAGCGATGTTCACCAAGAATTTGGAAATGTGCACCCTTATAGACGATTTCAACACCTAAACGACGTTCAATTTGTTTTAAATTGTCATCAAAGGCACCGCACAAAATCGCTAATCGGCTGGTATCGGCTGGTACTAAATCAAGATGAACTGTAGTTAACTTTGTAGTCAAAATTATCAAACCTCATTATATGGGGATTTATACCCCTTATTATATTTATGCATTTAATTCAGGCGTAAAAGTTTCAACACCTAATTTATTTTCATGTTTATTAACAATATCACTTGGGCGAATTGATTCGCGTAAATTCATTTCAGATTCACCCCGAATGAATTTTCCTCGAATGGAGTTGGTATGCACTTCGGTTATTTCAACATCAACGAATCCACCAATTGAGCGATGGTCACCTTCAAAATTGACTATGCGATTGTTCTCTGTGCGTCCGTACAGTTCCATGATATTTTTTCGTGAAGGTCCCTCAACTAATATACGCTGTACCGTGCCGACCATTTTACGACCAATAAGCTGAGAGTTTTGATGAATTCTATCTTGTAAAATAGCTAAACGCTGTTTTTTAGTTTCAGGGCTTACATCATCAGGCATATCAGCTGCCGGCGTGCCTGGGCGTTGACTATAAATGAAGCTATAGCTGGTATCAAAACCAATATAATTAATTAGATCCATTGTTTGTTGGAAATCGTCATCGCTTTCATTAGGGAAACCAACAATAAAATCACTACTGATGGTTAAATTGGGGCGAACGGCTTTGAGTTGTGCAATTTTTTCTTTGTACTGAGCTACGCTATGGCCGCGTTTCATGGCACTTAAAATGCGATCTGAACCAGCTTGTACTGGTAGATGTAAAAAATCCACTAGTTCTGGGGTATCTCTATAAACATCAATAATCTCTTCCGTAAAGTCAATTGGATTACTGGTGGTGTAACGTAAACGATCAATGCCATCAATCGAGGCGACATAACGCAATAACTCTGCAAAACTACAGGTATCGCCATCATGTGTTGCACCAATGTATGAATTTACATTTTGTCCCAGCAGATTAACTTCACGCACACCTTGTTCTGCAAGTTGTGCAATTTCTAACAGTACATCGTCTAGAGGGCGACTGACTTCTTCACCTCGAGTATAAGGAACAACACAGAAAGTACAGTACTTAGAGCAGCCTTCCATAATTGAAACAAAAGCCGTAGCTCCTTCCGCTCTTGGCTCTGGCAAGGAATCGAACTTTTCTATTTCAGGGAAGCTAACATCGACCACAGCCCCTTTATTTTCTCTTATCTCTTTTATCATGTCAGGTAGGCGATGTAATGTTTGTGGTCCAAATACAATATCCACATAGGGCGCACGAGTACGGATAGCTTTGCCTTCTTGTGATGCAACACAGCCCCCGACACCAATAATTAGGTCTGGCTTGTTATCTTTTAATTTTTTCCAGCGTCCAAGTTGATGGAATACTTTTTCTTGCGCTTTTTCTCGAATAGAGCAAGTATTCAGTAGAATAACGTCGGCATCTTCGGCACTATCGGTCGCGATATAACCATTAGTTGAATTTAATAGAATCGGCCATTTTAGATGAATCGTATTCATTCATCTGACAACCCCAAGTTTTGACGTGTAACTTCATACTCATAATTTCTTGCTCATTCGTGCTTATAAAAAAATAGAGGTGGCATTTTACGCACATCAACGCGATCTTGCTACTGTTTGTTTAATCTTAGTTGATCCCTCCCTAAGTTCAGTATAAAGAAAGATAGTTGCTTATAATAAGCTTTGTTATAGTAACGCTATTAATTGAAATACCTAGTTGAGGAAGGTTTAGTGCAAAATAGAGAAGTTATTGTTGTTGGCGGTGGGATGGTCGGTGCGCTTACTGCTTTGCTATTGGCACAGCTAGGTAATAAGGTTAAGTTGATCGAAAAGTCTCCCTGTATCAGACCTATGGAAAATGATGGTTTTGATTTACGTGTTTCTGCTTTTAGTGCGCAAAGTAAAAATATACTCGTAGCAGCGGGTATTTGGGATAATCTACCCAAATCGCGGTTATGTGCCTATCAGAGATTACAAACCTGGGAGAAAAGTAGTGAAAAATTGTGCTTTGATAGTCAAGCTGTTGGTCTCGAGGCTTTAGGGTATATCGCCGAAAATAGGCTTATTCAATCTGCTTTGTGGGATAAATTAAAACAGCTTGATAATGTCTGTTTGTACGAAAAAAGGCAGGTAAAAAAAATTGTCAATGGTTATGCAGAGGTCTCTCTCCTATTAGATGACGAGCAGAGTCTGAGAGCTGACTTATTAATTGCCTGTGACGGTGGGAATTCAGCGGTTCGGCAATTATTGCAGATTGGTATTACGGCTTGGGATTATCGCCAACAATGCCTGCTCATCACAATTAAAACAGATATTGCGCAGCAAAATATCACTTGGCAAGAGTTTCGAGAGAGCGGCCCCTGCGCCTTTTTACCCTTAGCGAATAACAATGCCTGTTTAGTTTGGTACCATAAACCACAAAAAATAAAACAGTTACAATCACTTTCTAATGAGCAACTTAAGCTCGCTATCTTACAAGAATTTCCTGCTCTATCCTTTGATTTTTCAGTACAAGATAAAGGTGGCTTTCCGTTAACTCGTCGTCATGCTCAGCGTTATTATCAAGGCCGTTGTGTGTTATTAGGTGATGCTGCACATACCATTAACCCTTTAGCTGGGCAGGGGGTTAACTTAGGTTTTAAAGATGTGCAATGCCTCGTTGATTTATTGCAACATTGTGCTGATTTACCTATCAATAATATATTACAACGCTATCAATCAATGCGTAAACCCGCTAACTTAGTGATGCAGACTGCGATGGATTTGTTTTACAAAAGCAGTAAATCAGAGTTACCACTATTACGTATTTTACGTAAAGGGGTGTTATCGGCAGCTCAGCATAGTGGTGGGTTAAAAAATAAAGTAATGAAATATGCGATGGGATTGTAAGGCTTGAAGATAGGCGAAGCATGGTAAAGCGCATTACTTAGTATATAAAATGGGTGTTCGCTCGTGTACTGCAATGTTAGTATTTGTTTCTACATATTTAAAAATTTTACAAAGGGACACTGTTATTGAATTTATTTACTCGCCAGCGCAATAAAAAAGTGGTGTCAACGGTCTTGTTAGATATGAATAGAAAACAAAAGCGTTACGAAGCACTCGTACATATCTACAGCCCAGACCTTTATCGCTATGCATATTGGATTTGTCATGATCCTGACGTTGCGCAAGATTTGGTGCAAGAGACATGTTTACGTGCATGGAAGAATTTAGATAGCTTACAAGATGATAAGTCTGCTAAAGGCTGGCTGTTTACCATCTTGCGTCGGGAAAATGCCCGTCGTTTTGAGCGAAAGCAGTTGCCGTTGGTTGATATCGATGATTATGAGGTGGCTGGACCATCTGATTCAGATCGTGATATGGATAATGAGCTATTAATACGTAAAATATCTATGTTATCGGTTGAATATAAAGAGCCTTTATTGTTGCAACTTATTGCTGGTTTTAGTGCTGAGGAGATCGCTGTACAGTTGGACCTCAATAAAAACACCGTATTAACAAGATTGTTTAGAGCAAAAAATTTATTAAAATCATCACTGGAAACAGTGCAAGAAGAAGGTGAAAAAGCAAATGGATGATATCTTATTTCGTCATACAGCCGTTGCCACACCAAACGATAAAAGTGAAGCATTTTTGCAGCGCCAAGAAGCCGTAGAACAAGATAAAGCCTTGGTCAAAGAAGCTAAGCTGTTTGACGCGAAGTTACAGTCTTTATTGAAAGTAGATGTACCTGAAGAGCTAAGTAATAAAATTTTGCTAGAACAAAGTTTTGTTGTTGAACATGAAAGGGTATTAAGCAGTCGTTGGCATGTCGCTATCGCGGCATCCATTGCATTTATAATAGGCATTAGTTTACCCTTATTAAATAACATTAAGTTGGCACCTGCCGATATAGGGCAGGTAGCGCTGCAGCATGTTCAAGAAGAGTACTATTTTACTGACAAACTTAATGAACAAGCGTCCATCACCACAGTTAACGCCAAATTGGCGAGCTATGGCGCGCAATTGCAAAGTGACATTGGTGAAGTGTTATATGTTAATTACTGCTCATTTGAAGGGATACCGGCTTTGCACATGATTGTTCAAGGTGAAAAGGGAAAAGTGACCGTCTTTGTTGTCCCTGAAGATGCGCAGTTTACAGAAACAGCAAAATTTAATAATCAGCATTTAAAAGGTATTACGGAAAAAATGGGGCGTGCCAATGTCGTTATCGTTGGTGAAAAAAATGAACCCCTAGAAAAAATGCAGCATAAGCTTGAAACAAATGTTGTTTGGAATATTTAAATTCGTTTATGGGAAGCGACGAATAAATATCAACTAAAGGTGTTATTTTGTGATTGGTTGCTTGAAATATCAGCAACCAATTTTTTTATCTCTGTTTTCGGTTGACAGAAAGAAACGCAAAAAATATACTGCGCCCGTCTTAACGATTCCTCTTTAGCTCAGTTGGTAGAGCAACGGACTGTTAATCCGTGTGTCGCTGGTTCAAGCCCAGCAAGAGGAGCCACTTTCTTCAGTTTGATTCGCATCAGGCTGAACGTGTGAAACCACGTAAAAATAAATAAACAATTCCTCTTTAGCTCAGTTGGTAGAGCAACGGACTGTTAATCCGTGTGTCGCTGGTTCAAGCCCAGCAAGAGGAGCCACTTTCTTCAGTTTGATTCGCATCAGGCTGAACGTGCGAAACCACGTAAAAATAAATAAAATAAACAATTCCTCTTTAGCTCAGTTGGTAGAGCAACGGACTGTTAATCCGTGTGTCGCTGGTTCAAGCCCAGCAAGAGGAGCCACTTTCTTTAGTTTGATTCGCATCAGGCTGAACGTGTGAAACCACGTAAAAATAAATAAAATAAACAATTCCTCTTTAGCTCAGTTGGTAGAGCAACGGACTGTTAATCCGTGTGTCGCTGGTTCAAGCCCAGCAAGAGGAGCCACTTTGAAACCTAAGCTTAGTTGATAAGCTTAGGTTTTTTTTTACTTCTAATTTTTTGTCGCTATTAGCAATTACTGTAAACTGCTAACGAATAAGTGTTTTTATTTCTGTGTACTGCTATTATTTAGAGATTATTTTTTAAAAACATTCACTATGATTAATAACAATAAAAAAATACATATTACTGCTCGTTTGTCCGCTTTTATCCATGCAAGCATTGATTTTTTGCGTGGATTTCTGCTTATTCTACTGTTCTTAATCATTGGTAAAGTTATTAGTGCTTATCTACCTATTCCTTTTCCTGGTAGTATTATCGGCTTAGTTTTACTCTTTATTGGGCTATCTACCTCACTTGTTAAAAGTAAATGGATCATGATGTCCGGTAATTTTATTTTAAAATATATGGCATTGCTCTTTATCCCTATTGGAGTCGGTTTGTTAAATTACTTTGAACTGATTCTTGATAATTGGCTTGTTATTGTTTGCTCTTTATTGTTTACCACTTTTCTTATTTTGTTTGTTATTGGCCATTTTTATCAATTTTTGAATAAAGAAAAGGATATGTAGTTTGTTTTTTTATCTTGCATTACCGTTAACATTATTAGTTTTTTTTGCATGCCGACATTTACATGCAAAAAGAGCATGGCCCATTTTTAATCCCGTACTATTGTCAATCGCTTCTCTAATTGCTATTCATTATCTGTTTGCTTTGGATTTTCGTGATTATGAACGCGGAGCCTATCCATTGACCGCTTTATTAGAGCCTGCAGTCGTTGCGTTAGCATTGCCGCTCTATTTACAGCTTCATTTGATTAAGGCGAAATTAAAGGGGATTTTGCTCGCCTGTTTATTATCGGTGGTGAGTGCTTTTTGCTGTGCTTTTTATATTATGCCATTGCTTGGTGCCGATCTCGTTACGTCGGCATCTGTTGCCGCTCAGTCAGTTACTACGCCGATTGCAATGGAAATTAGCCGAAGTTTAGGTGGGATAATTTCATTAACGGCTGCGATGGTTATCTTTGCTGGTATTATTGGGGCTAGTGTTGGTCTGGGCTTTCTAAGTTTGGTGGGGGTTCACGATAAGCAGGCGCAGGGGGTTGCCATTGGCTGCGCTTCGCATGCGTTGGGGACAGCAAAAGTACTTGAGGTGGATCAAGTGTCAGGGGCTTTTTCTTCGGTAGCGTTAATACTTTGTGCGATATTGTCCGCGCTACTAATGCCTGTTTTTTACGTAATACTTTTTTAAAATATTTTAAAAATGCCAATCAAAAAAATAGCCGAGTAAAACCTCGGCTATTTATTACCTATGACATTAAACATTAATCTGCGGCATAGCCACTGCTAGGAAGGATATTACCATCCAGCACCGCTTGCCCATTAATCATGGATAAGCGGCCTGTTATAAACCACTGTACAACTAAGGGATAGATTAAGTGTTCTTGTGTTAACACCCGTTCAGCTAAGTCTGTGATTTCATCTTCAGGAAATACAGGCACTTTGGCCTGTAATACCGTCGGTCCACTGTCTAACTCTGGTGTAACAAAATGCACACTTGCTCCGTGCTCTTTATCTCCTGCTTCAATTGCTCTTTGATGTGTTTTTACACCAGTATATTTGGGCAGTAATGAAGGGTGGATGTTAAGCATTTTGCCAAAGTATTTATTTACAAATGCAGCACTTAAAATGCGCATAAAGCCAGCCATTACGATCAAATCAGGCTGTAGAGTATCAATTGTTTCGCTTAATAGCGCATCGTACTCTTCGCGTAGCATGCCTGGCACA
Organism: Psychromonas sp. MME2; assembly: GCF_040566515.1. Classification (NCBI taxonomy): domain Bacteria; kingdom Pseudomonadati; phylum Pseudomonadota; class Gammaproteobacteria; order Alteromonadales; family Psychromonadaceae; genus Psychromonas; species Psychromonas sp. MME2. Next base: position 236,531 of record NZ_JBEWXI010000012.1, read on the forward strand.
CTTTCAATGATTTTAGTGGGAATGTTGGCTTCTTGAGCTAGCTGTAAACCATAAGCATCAGCTTTATTGCTAATAACGGCAACGAGCTCAGCAGTTTGCTGAGCAAATGTTTTGTTATGCACTTTATCGATGATAGCTTGCAGATTACTGCCATTTCCAGAAATAAGTACGACTATCTTTTTAGTTGTTAAAGTTGTCATAAATACCTAGTTTATCTCTACCTGCGCTTCATTTTCAGCTGCGTTTTCTATGTGTCCTAATACCCAAGCGTTTTCGCCTTGTGCTGACAAAATCTCAACTGCTTTCTCTTTTTCACTATCAGGTACAACGATCATTAAGCCAACACCACAGTTAAATGTGCGATACATCTCTTCTGTTTCAACATTGCCATTTTCTTGTAACCAATTAAATATTTCAGGCCATTGCCAACTTTTCCCATCGATAACAGCTTTGCTACCGGCAGGTAATACGCGTGGAATATTTTCCCAAAAACCACCGCCAGTGATGTGTGAGATCGCATGTACTGGACAGTTTTTAATGAGTTCTAAGGTTGATTTTACGTAAATTTTAGTCGGCGTTAATAGCGTTTCACCAAGGGTTGACTCACCAAATGCCGCGCTTGTGTCTGCTTCCGAGACTTCTAAAATTTTACGAATTAAAGAGTAGCCATTTGAATGAGGGCCACTTGAAGCAACCGCGATTAATGCATCACCAGCAGCCACTTTTGTCCCATCGATGACTTCTGATTTTTCAACAACGCCAACACAAAAGCCGGCTATATCATAATCATCACCTTCATACATACCTGGCATTTCAGCTGTTTCACCACCGATAAGTGAGCAATTTGAAAGCTCACAACCCGCGCCAATACCTGTTACTACATCTGCTGCTACGTCAACATCAAGTTTACCTGTTGCATAGTAGTCTAAGAAAAATAGTGGCTCGGCACCTTGTACAATAAGGTCGTTAACACACATGGCCACGAGATCGATACCAACGGTATCATGTTTTTTTAGATCAATTGCCAGACGCAGTTTTGTACCTACACCATCGGTACCTGCAACTAATAAAGGCTCTTTATACCCGGTTGGTAGCTGACACAAAGCACCAAAACCACCTAAACCTCCCATTACTTCTGGGCGTTTAGTGCGTTTTGCTACACTTTTAATACGTTCAACTAATGCTGTACCCGCGTCAATATCAACGCCAGCGTCTTTATAGCTTAAAGAGGTTTTTTCCTTGCTCACTTGCAATCCCCGCAGAATTTAAAAGCGATTGTCGCTTTTATTGAATTTATGACCGGGGGTATTTTAGCATTTATATGAGCAGGATCTAATGATTTATCAATTGATTTTAAATTTGATTATGAATTTATTCTATTTTCGATGAAATTAGCCGTTTTTTCCGTTGAGATAGAAGCTGTTTTAGGGGAATTGATAAGTTTGACCATTTTATTGTTATTATCACCTTGCAATACAATTAGATCTGCTTATGATCTAATTTTGTCCCTTGCTATTGGTAGTTAGATTAATGAGAGTAATTGTTGTGTTACGCAGTTTATGTATTTTACTTTTTTTATTTAGTTGTTTAATTAATGCCACTCAATTTGACGACCCTTATCAAGGGTATATTGTTGTCGAAAATCAAAATGAAGCGCAATTAAAGTCATTAGCACTTAAGCAAGTGTTGATAAAAGTTTCTGGTAATAAGGAAATAACAGCGCTTAGCGATAGTAATAGCTTATTTCAAAATATCAATACCATGCTTTCTCAATATGGTTATGTGAACTTAGGTAGCACACGTTATTTTACGGCTGTCTTTGATAAACATAAAATTAATCAAGCGCTAACAGATATGCAGCAATCTATTTGGGGAGATACCCGACCAATAACGCTAGTCTGGTTAATTAGTGATGGACAAGGTGAGCGAAAGCTTGTTTCCGACAATGTGATCACCAGTGCGAGCGATAATGTCTTGTCACAAACGTTGCAAAATGAACAGCTAAATCGTGGTATTAAATTACAGTTTCCTTTGATGGATCTTGATGATAATTTGGCTATCTCTGTTTCCGATGTTTCTGGGCGTTTTTATGGGCAAATAGCCTCAGCCTCAATGCGCTACAATACGAATCATTTTGTGGTCGCTCAATGGCAGGAAGATAGTACCTCGATGGGGACGTTAACATGGCAGCTAGTGACTTATAATGAGCAAAATAAACAGAGTAGAGTACTTATAAACGAAGAGTCTCGCGGTAGTAAAGAGTCATTGATAACTGCGATGATTGATAAAGTCGCTGATTATTATGCCGGTCAATATGCGATTTCTATTAATCCAGATGGAGAGTTGAGTCAGACGATTACCGTTAATGGTATTACGTCTCTTGCCCAGCTCACCGAATTGACGGCCTTATTGGGGAATTTATTATCAGTATCAAGTTATTCAATTGCGCATGTGGATGTTTCTACCGTCACTATAGATATACAAGTAAATGGTGGACTAGATAGTTTCAAAAATGGCCTTCTTGCTCAGCCTCATTTACAAGCAGAACTATCAGATAGTAACGAATTTAACTTTAATTGGCGTTAATTGGGGAGCAATATGCCGCAGGATGAATTGCGCTTTCAATATCCATTACTAGCACTAAAATTACCCGATGATGAAACATTTGCTAGTTTTTACCCGGGACAAAATGCAGATCTATTAACGCAACTAAAAAACAGTGTCGTTGGACTAGGTGTTCCTGTCTTATATATGTGGGGGGAGTCTGGAAGTGGACGTCACACCTGTTACATGCCCTTTGCTCTGAAGTTGATGAACGGGGCGATAGTGTAGCCTATATCCCCTTGCATCATTATCAGGGGATGACCTTAGATATTTTTGAGAATATGGAGTCAGTCACACTGCTGTGTATTGATAATATTGATGCGATAGCGGGTAATGCCAAATGGGAAAAAGCGCTATTTGATTTTTATAATCGTTGGTCCGATAGTGAAAAAAGTCGTCCAGCAGGTTCAAGTTTGGTATTGTGTGCGAGTAATTTACCTAAAAAATTGGGGATTAAGCTTGACGATTTAGTATCTAGGCTTGAGTGGGGGGCCTGTTATCACTTAGCCTCTTTGAGCGATGAAGAGAAACTTGGTGCATTGCAACTTCGTGCGCAATTAAAAGGAATGAAATTGCCCGTAGATGTTGGGCGGTTCTTATTAAATCGTCTATCGAGGGAAATGAAAACATTATTAACAACTCTTGACCGTCTTGATAACGCGTCCTTGGTGGCCAAGCGTAAGTTGACCATTCCATTTGTAAAAGAGGTGTTAGACCTTTAATTTTATTGTTTTTTTTTCCGGATACTTAACCCTAACTCTTGCCCTTTATATTTTGCATAATAGATACCCCCAATTAAAAAGAGAAGGGTTAATAATAACTCAATACCTGCCAGTATTCTTTCCGTCTCAGAGCTAATTAAAATCACAATCCCATGCATTAGGTAAAATAGCGCAATAAAGCCACTCCATGCATAAGTATAGGGGGAACCCTTGATTATTCCCTTCAAGGGAAATAAGAGAGGAATAAGCCAAATTGCACTAACAAGCCATCCAGAAAGGTTTAATGTAGGTGGTGATAACCATAGATGCCAACAAGGTATGAGGAGCAATAGCCCAAAATAGCCTATTTTTGCTGACAATCGGTAATGTTCTATTTTCATGTTGGTAACTTAATCAATAATAGATGTTATTAAAGGGGATTGTTGCCCCTTTAACCATTTAGATAATAGCAAGAACCGTTTCTGGTGGGCGACCAATTGCAGCTTTGCCATTGGCAATAACAATGGGACGTTCAATTAGCTTAGGGTTATTTATCATTGCCGTCAGTAAAACCGATTCGTCTTTCTCATCTTGTAAAGCTAATGTACTATATAACGCTTCTTTAGTGCGCATCAGTTGTCGCGCAGAAGTGAAGCCTAACTGTGAGATAATTTGCTGTAATGTCGCCTTCGTTGGTGGCGTATCAAGGTATTTTATTATTTCGATCGAATCACTTTTACCTTCAATAAGGGCTAAGGTTTCGCGACTTTTCGAACAACGGGGATTATGGTAAATGATAATATCTGTCATGGTTACTCCTTATTTAGTGTATCTTTCTTATATTATTCAGCAGGCCAAAGCACAATGTAATCTTCCAGGTTTTCCGGATCAATCGTTGTCTCTGAGATAATTTTTCCACGAATGGATGCACCTGCTTTATGCATGGCTGATTTACTGCCTGTGAGTAAGGGGTGCCATGCCGGTAATGCTTTACCTTCAACGAGTAAGCGATAAGCACAGCTGCCTGGTAGCCAATGAAATTGGTTAATATCATCTAGCGAAATTTTGACGCAATCTTTGACTAATTTAAAACGTTGATCATATTTTTTACATTGACATGATTTAGTATTTAATAAATGACAAGCTACATTGGTAAAATATAGCTCTTCTGTATCATCATCAATTATTTTATTTAGACAACACTTCCCGCATCCATCGCATAATGATTCCCATTCACTGGTAGTCATCTGAGAAAGTGTTTTTTCTTGCCAAAATTTAGCCATGTTGATCCTATTGTAATGGTGGTGCTATGCGAGGGTAGTTAATTCGTTCTGATAGATAGCTGACTGCCGTTGCAAAGTAGTAAGAACGATTCCAGTGCATTAATACACGGTAATTATTGTAAGCGAGGTAGACTCGACCGCTAGCATCATCCGGAATAACAATGGAGGCCATGATATCGACTTTTGGTAATGCGCTACCATCAAAGCGACGAATCCCTAGCGCTTGCCATTCGGGTAACGATTTTTGTTTGTCGAGTCCCGCTAACGTTACATCAAAATTTTCGGGCAATAAAATTTGTCGGCCCCACGTTTCTGTGGAATCCCAACCTTCTGTTTTTAAATAATTGGCCGCTGAAGCAAACACATCGGCATAATTATTCCAAATATCTTTTTTGCCATCACCATCGTAATCAACCGCATAATTTAAATAAGAGGTTGGCATAAATTGTACTTGCCCCATGGCGCCAGCCCATGAACCTAAAAAGTTATCTTGGCTAACATGGCCCTGTTGCAATATGGTTAATGCAGCAAATAATTGTTTTTTGAATAATGCTTCTCGACGTCCATCATAGGCCATGGTGGTTAAAGCGGAGATAATATAATGGTTACCCGTTAGTTTGCCGAAATTTGTTTCGATTCCCCATAGTGCAACGATAAAGCGGGGTTGTACGCCGTACTCTTTACCTATTTTGTGTAGTAGATGATAATGTTTTTTATAAGCTTCCCGAGCTTGTTCTATTTTCCAATTTGGTACAGCACGAGGAATATAAGTATCCAAGGTGAGTTTAAATTCTGGCTGTGCTTTATCTGATTTAATGCTGCGTTGAAGAAACTCTACGTTTTGAAATGCATTATCGACAACATTGGCATCAATACCTGCTGCCTTGGCTTCGCTCTTTAGTTGCTCAACATATTGTTCAAATGGTATTTTCTGCTGTTCCTCGGCCTGCACGAGTGATGTGCCAAATAAAAGTACTAATCCCGAAATATATAACTTTTTTAGTAAGGTGCAGCGATGTGCTGAGTTAATCAATTTCATTACTGTGTCCTTGTTGTTTTTTTTGCCATTTTTTGTGCTCAGCTAAATGGTCAATGGGTGGGGGAGGTAGTTGTAAATAATAACCAGTTTTTGTGATCGCAGAAAGGACATTTTTTGCCTCTGTTAACGCAAGTTTGGTTTCTTCTTTAATATTGAGTAAAGAGACTAGCTGTGGTGGACCAAATTGTGTAAGTAGCGCATCTGGTACCATCGAAAAGTCATCTCTTTTGGCGATAAAAAGATAAGTCTGTTGTTTACGAATACTTTTATATACAGCACATAACATAATAGTAATATAGCCCTTTACTTGCCTATTGTTATAGCAAACTATAACATGCCTAGATAATTAATTTTTATAGAAAATTACTGATTTTTTACGTCAGGCACTTACAATATTTTAAATATAGGATGATTATGGCATTGAAATCTTTAAATTTCACCTTGTTGGTGGTGGATATTGACAGTGAAGATCTCTGTCTGTTTTTTCTGATGTGCTTATTAAAAAACGGGCTATGGCACCAGATTTCTTTAATGGTGCACCGATTGTTATTAAAGTTGATAATGAAGCAATTAGCATCGATTTTGCCCAGTTACAAGCAATAGTGCATGAGCAGGCATTTATTTTAGTGGGGGTGACCGGAGAGCTTTCTGTATCACAAAAAGAGCAGTTAAAAGCAGCAAAAATTGCTATATTGAGCAGTTCTAAGCATAGTCCTCGTCGTGATAAAGTAGAAAAAGAAGTTGAAAGTGATATTGAAAGCAGTGGTGAGGTTGTCGTTGAACCCAGTGCATTTATTCCGCCGAGCATAAAAACAACAATTTATAGTGGACGTGTACGATCAGGGCAGCAGATTTATGCAAAGGAAAGTGATTTAGTCATCAATGGTGACGTTGGCGCAGGAGCCGAAGTGATTGCCGATGGAAGTGTTCACATATATGGTGCATTACGCGGTAAAGCATTGGCTGGTGCTATGGGCAATAAAAGTGCAGCAATATTCTGTCAAATATTGAGCCCTGAGCTTGTTTCTATTGCTGGTGTATATAAATTAAGTGATGATCTTGATACTCATTTTGTAGGTGGGAATTGTATGGTTTCATTACAAGATGAACAAATCGTATTAAACAAGTTAACTCAAATTTAATTAGTTAAGGAATGAAAATGGCAAAAGTTATTGTCGTAACATCTGGTAAGGGTGGGGTTGGAAAAACGACGAGTAGTGCTGCAATTGGCTGTGGCCTTGCAAAGAGTGGTGCTAAAACTGTCGTAATTGATTTTGATATAGGCTTACGTAATCTTGATTTAATTATGGGATGTGAACGCCGTGTTGTTTATGATCTTATCAATGTGATTAATGGTGAAGCAAATCTACAACAAGCATTAGTTAAAGATAAACGTATTAATGATTTGTATATACTGCCGGCATCACAAACAAGAAATAAAGATGCATTGACTAAAGAGGGTGTTGATAAAGTTATTTCCACCTTAAAAGAGGAAGGCTTTGAATATATTATTTGTGATTCCCCCGCTGGCATAGAGCAGGGGGCTATGATGGCTTTATACTTTGCTGATGAAGCGATTGTCACGACTAATCCAGAAGTATCCTCAGTACGAGATTCTGATCGTATAACGGGTATGTTATCTAGTAAATCATATCGTTCAGAACAACAACTTTCGCCAGTTAAAGTCCATTTGCTCATTACTCGCTACAGTCCTGAGCGTGTTGAAAGAGAGGAAATGCTAAGTATAGAGGATATTGATGATTTACTCGGTATTGAGTTGATAGGGGTTATTCCTGAATCTCAAGATGTGCTAAATGCATCAAATTTAGGTGAGCCAATTATTTTGAATCAAGAGTGCGATGCAGGAAAAGCATACCAAGATACGGTTGATCGTTTAATGGGTATTGAACGAGAGTTTCGTTTTATTACTCACCAGAAGAAAAGTTTTTTAAGCCGTATATTTGGAGGGTAAAATGGGAATATTACAGTACTTTAGACAAGAAAAACCAAAGAAAGGTAGTGCTAAACTTGCCAAAGATCGTTTGCAAATTATTGTTGCACATGAACATTCAAATGCCATTAGACCCGCTTATTTACCTGAAATGCAGCAAGAAATTATTGCAGTTATACGTAAATATATGGACATATCGAGTAATGATGTGACCTGTGAATTTACAGATAAAGCTGATGATGACATGTCTGTATTGGAAGTGAATGTGGCATTGCCTAAACACGCTCAAGAATTAATAAAGTAAGCGTGGCTAAGATGAATAAAAAGCTGTTCATTAAATTACAGCTTTTTATTCGGCAGGGTAATTAAAACGGTTGTGGATAAAGTTTAAGCACGTTATTAATATCACCAAGTGTTTGTGTACTCAATGGTTTAGAGAAGGCTTCTATATCCTCTTTCAATTGGTCCATTCTTGTCGCACCGATGATAGTCGAAGTGACGCCATCAACTTGATTGCACCATGCTAACGCGAGTTGTGCCGTTGTCATATTGTTTTGCTGTGCAATTTCGCCATAAGCTTTGATTGCTTGGTGCGCTGTGGCTGTGTCTCTGAATAAACTATTGCGTTGTGCAAAAGTCCAACGGCTCCCTGCTGGGCGTGCATTATTTTGATACTTGCCACTTAACATACCTCCAGCAAGAGGGGACCAAGGCAAGTAGGCGATATCTTCATGCACACAATTTTCTATTAAATAGGGCCAATCTTTAGTGTGTAGCAAGTTAAATTCATTTTGAATGGATACCATTCGGGGTAAATCGTGTTTTGCACTTAACTTCAGGTAGGTATTTATTCCCCACGGAGAATCGTCCGATAGTCCACAAAAGCGAATTTTACCAGCCGCTATGCAGCGTTGTAGACCCTTTAAAATATCTAGCATTTGGGCATTTTGGTCTGCGCTTTTAGCATCACTGAATTTAAACTGATTAGGCCAGTGCTTGCCGAAATGTGGTGAAGTGCGGTTCGGCCAATGCAACTGAAATAGGTCGATATAATCAGTTTTTAAACGTTTAAGTGATGCCTCGACCGCTTTCTCAACGGCCGCGCCCGTTATTGGGCCTCCATCACGCACCCAAGGGAGTCCTGCTCCTGCAATTTTGCTGGCAAGAATAATTTTTTTTCTCTCTGTTTTGTTGGCATCCAACCAGTTACCAATAATCGTTTCTGTTTTGCCATAAGTTTCAGGTGAGGGCGGCACGGCATACATTTCTGCAGTATCAATAAAGTTGATGCCCTGTGCAAGAGCGTGTTCTATCTGCGTATTGGCTTCTTGTTGATTATTTTGTAATCCCCAAGTCATGCTGCCTAAGCAGATGCGTGAAACGGAAAGGCCACTGCTGCCTAATGTCGAATATTCCATGGTAATTCCTCAATAAATCAAAAATAACTATACTTCAATTTTTTGCCTCGCATCTCGGTACTCTTTTTCTTGCTGACTTTGCATCTTGAACTCTCATGGGTATAAAGATAGCCTTAAATTACCACTAACCAAAGTGCAATACCTATCATAAGAGTACCTGCTATTCTATTCATTAATATGATATTACCGCGTTGTTGTAGTAAGTGACGTAAGGTTCTTCCTCCGGTTGCGTAAAGTAGCAAACAAATAAGTTCAAAGCATAATATAATAGCAATTAAAATCGTTGCTTGCGGATGTAGAGGTTGGCTAGAGTCAATAAATGGGGGAAGCAATGAAATGATAAACGCCCATCCCTTAGGATTGGCAATAGCGGTGATAAAGCCTTGCATTGCTAATGCTGGAGCAGATGTTTTTTGTGGGATGGAAAAATCCTCTTGGAGAGCCATTTTTCCACGTGATAACCATAGTTGAATGCCTAAATAACCAAGGTAGCTGCCACCAATATATTTAAGTGTTAAGAACAGCCCAGGGTTAGTTAACAAAATAGTGGCAACACCTATTAGCGCGGAAATACAAACGAGCGCGACCCCTGCTAATTCACCTACAATCATCCATAAACAGCGGCGAACGCCAATAGTCATGCCAAGCGTCATCGCTAGCGTCATGCACATACCTGGCGTTGCTGATACGGCAAAAAATGTAGGGGCAAAGATAAGTAAAACGGAAAGTTCCATTACAGCTCCATAGGATGCTATCTAAAGTTAGCATCGTCATCCATCATGTTGGTTCATTGAAATTAATTAAGTGGGGCCATTATAGCAATGGGAATCATCCAATAAATTAGTATTGTTACTTTTGTAAGGATCTTAATTTTAAATCATCTTTTTTATAATTTTCAATTTGAGCCGCATAACGAGCTTGATCTAACTTATTATCGGCATAAATAAGTGCGCTGCCCATTTCTTGACTTGCTTCTCTAAATTGACCTAATAAAGCTAAGTATTGCGCTTTACTCGCATGCTCTTTTGCCGGTTTTTTCATTTGACGATATAAATCTATTGCTAATTGATGTGCCAATATATTATTCGGATGTGTGCGAATAAACAGTGCTAGTTTTTCTTCTGCTTCTTGGTACTGTTTCGTCATTTGCAATATATTAACTAAATTCAGAGTGTAAACCGGGTTTTCAGGTGATTGCTTATAATAGGCTTGTAATACCTTAATTGCCTCTTCGGGTTTCTTTACGCTGATCGCCGTGTCGGCTAAAAGGTCGATGAAAAATAGGTTGCTGGGATTGTTTTTTAACAAAGCTAAAGTCATTTCATGAGCTTTTTCATAATCTTTATTTTGCAAATAAGCAAGAGTGAGACCATATTCAGCAGCTTCTTCAAGTTGATAGCTTTTATTTTTTAATTGATTTTGATAAAAGTTAATCGATGTTTGTGCAGGGGCATCATTGTAACGAACGATGATTCGTGCTTTGCTCAGCTGATAAGCTAAATTGTTTTTCACTTTTTTTACGGGAAATTGGCTTGCCCGAAGGCGAGATTCAGCCAGTCGTGTTTCTGGTATTGGGTGAGTTAATAGCATTTGTGGTGGCATGGTCGCGTATTTATATTTTTCTGCTAATTTAGAAAAAAAGTTAGCCATTCCATAGGGGTCATAACCTGCGTTTGCCAAGGTTTGTATGCCTATCCTGTCCGCCTCATATTCATTTTGGCGTGTATAATTTATTTGTGATTGCATGGATACTGCCATGCTTGTACTGAGTGCGGCTATACCTGCTGCAGGATTCACTAACGTAAGTAATACTGAGCCAGCTAATGCGGCTAGTGTCGTCGGGCTATTAATAGACTGCTGTTCTAACATACGCGCTAAATGACGTTGCGTAATATGTGCGATTTCGTGTGCGAGAACACTTGCCAATTCACTTTCATTTTTTGCATAGAGAAATAATCCAGTATGAATTTTTACATTTCCACCTAAAAATGCAGCAGCATTGATCTCTTTATCTTGGATAAGAAAAAAGTGAAAGGGTAATTTTACTGAATCGGCATGCGCGACAAGGTTATCGCCTAAATCATCAATATATTTATTCAGCACTGGATCATGGATAATAGGAAGTGCTTGATTTGCCATCATTCGAAAGGCCCAACCATATTCTTTTTCTTTATCTATGGTTAATGCAGAAGATCCTACGGTACCAATATCAGGCAGCTCTTGAGAGGCCGTTGCAATTGAACACCATAAAATAGAAAAAAGATAAAGTGAAAACGGGAATGATTTCTTAAACACGGTAACCACAAGCTAATAGAAAGATGATAAAAGAATAAACAAGCTGTAATATATTGCAAGCGATGATTGTCTTATATCAGTGGAAAGGTAATAATTATTAGTCGTTTTTAACCAGTAAAGAGATATGAAAATAATAGATTTACAATCAATGCGTTGTCCTATGTCTTTAATCATTGTTAAACAGTTTTTATTAGCGCAAAAAAAGGTAATATCAATCACTGAAAGCCACTCAGCTTGTTTACTGTTTGATAATTATCGAAGCCTGCAAGATATTAAAGACTATTTTGATAAAAAGGGCTATCAATATGTGATTAATGAGCACGAGAATATAATAAAGTTAGTTATTCATTTTAGTTAGTTTTTGAGTAGAGGTGCAAGGATTTATGTTTGGTCAATTAACACAATGGTACAAAAATCGCTTTGAAGATCCTAATTTAAGTGCTTTATTCCTATTACTTGCATTCGCTATTTTGATTTTTTATTTCTTGGGAAATATTCTTGTTCCTGTTTTCGTTGCTTTGGTACTTGCATACCTTCTTGATTGGCCTGTTAATTATCTTGTGCGTTGCAGATTAAACCGGACAGTTGCAACATTTTTAGTGATGCTTTTGTTTGTATCTGTTGCCATTTTTGCTTTCCTTGGGGTACTGCCAACAGTATTTAAACAAGGTGCTGAGTTAATCAAAGATTTACCTGCTATGTTTAATCAAATACAAGGTTATGTTTCAACTTTACCTGCACAATACCCGGATGTCATTGATCCTAATACCATTAACCAAATCGTTGTAAAGGTGCGTTCATATATATTAGAGAGTGGTGGATTTTTATTATCACAATCTTTTGCTTCTCTGTTAAATATTGCCGCGTTAATAATTTATGCTGTATTAGTGCCTATGATGATGGTTTTCATGCTTAAAGATAAAACATTTCTGATTGCTAGCTTTGTAAAATTCTTACCGCGTAACCGTAAATTGACCGATCAAGTTTGGGTGGAAATGAATGGTCAAATAATGAATTACATTCAAGGCAAAATCATAGAAATATTGATTGTTGGTGGTAGCACTTATATTACCTTTTTACTGATGGACTTACGTTACTCTGCGCTGCTAGCCTTGTTGGTTGGTTTGTCGGTTCTGATTCCTTATATAGGTGCTGCAGCTGTTACTATCCCGGTTGCGCTTGTTGCTCTTTTTCAATGGGGGTGACCGCCGACTTTATTTACTTAATGGTCGCCTATGGATTAATTCAAGTTATTGATGGTAATTTAATTGTGCCTATTTTATTTTCAGAAGCCGTTAATTTACATCCCGTTGTCATTATTATGTCGGTGTTGGTTTTTGGTGGTTTGTGGGGATTTTGGGGGGTATTTTTTGCGATCCCCTTGGCGACTTTAGTTAAAGCAGTATTGAATGCTTGGCCCACTCAAGAACATTTAGAGCAATTAGATCAATAAATGGTTAATTGAGAATAGAGAAAAAGGGCATAATGCCCTTTTTATGTTAGGTAATGAGGCTATTTTTGTAGGTAATCTAACACGACTTGATGGTGCTCCTTGGTTTTGAATTTATCAAATACCTTTTCAATGACTCCCTGCTCATTAATTAAAAAACTGATTCGATGGATTCCATCATAGATTTTCCCCATAAATTTTTTCTCGCCCCATACGCCAAATGCCTCTGCAATGGCATGGTCTGGATCTGAAAGTAAGGGGAAATTCAGTGATTTTTTTTCAACGAAACTCGCTAATTTTTTCACTGGATCAGGGCTTACACCATAAACCACGGTATTGAATGCGGCAAGCTCCTCTTTGACATCACGTAAGCCACATGCCTGAGTAGTGCAGCCCGGTGTTAAGGCCCTTGGGTAAAAATAGATGAGTACTTTTTTACCTGATAAATCGGCTAGTGAGATGTTATTTTCTTGGTCATCTTGTAATGTAAATAGTGGTGCAGCATCACCTGCAATCAATCGTTTCATTGCTATTCCTGTTAAAGTGTAATTGGGCTTATAAAACCTTCTGGTTTCAAAGCGAGTAGATCACAATTCAAGTTATCAATAACTTGTTCGGCTGTATGCCCTAGTAATGTTGCGCTTAGTCCTGAACGACCTACCGTACCTAGAATAACAAGCTCAGCATCGATTTCTTTGGCAACCTCGCTGATAACATCCTCAGGTAAGCCTTGCATAAGGTGAGTACGTTGTTTTGATATTTTGTACTCCTGTGCATATTCATTAAGTGTTGTTTCATGAAATTTTTTTAAACCATCTTCATAGTTAACAGGATCAAATTCGGGAAGTTCTAACATGATATTCATCGGTGGGCTAGGATAGGCATTGACAATATGCACTTCTGCATTAATCACGTTTGCCATCGTTTTAGCTTCCGATAAAATTAGTTTATTGAGCTGGTTATGCTCATCGTCTTGAATGCTTTTGCAAGAAATTGCACAAAGGATTTTACCTTTTTCTGGCCATTTGTGATGTTTGACTAATAGTACGGGAACCGGGCATTTACGTAATAAATTCCAATCAGTTGGGGTAAATAAAATAGCGCTAAGCTTTGAGTGTTGATGTGTAGATTTTATGACTAAATCATAGTTGTTTTTTAAAACTTCAATAATTGCAGCTTGAAAAGGACGATTATGCCAGATAACTTCACAGGCAATATTGAGTCCTTTTTCTTGGTAGGGGAGAGCCACTGTTTCTAACCAGTCTTTGTTTTCTTTAATCACAATATTACGCATCGCTTGTCGTTCTTCTATTGAACTTAACGATGTCATTTCATAACTCAGGTCATAGCAGCATAAAAATAAAGTTATCTTGACGTTTTCTACTTTTTCAGCAATATCTGCGGCTCGTTCAAGCGCGGCTTGTTGCATTTTAGTTGGGTCAATAAATACTAAAAGATTATGATAATTAAACATAGTAAGCCTCATTAAATAGAAACAAGATACTTATAATTTAGATCAAATGTATTGAAACTGATAGCCTTTTGATCACGAAAAGGCTATTTATTAGATAAGATTCTTAATTGTGCTGATTGAATTAATCTTTTTTCTTTTCACCGGCAAGTTCAGCAAGCATCTGCTCGTTTAACACGCTAATATATTTGCCTTTTACTGAAATTATCTCATTTTTTTGGAAACGCCCTAACAGCCGACTTATGGTTTCAACGGTTAACCCTAAATAGTTGCCGATGTCTCCACGCGTCATGGATAAACGAAACTCTCTTGGAGAAAATCCGCGATTACCAAATCGTACCGATAAATTATGAATGAAAGAGGCGAGACGTTCCTCTGCATTTTTCTTTGATAATAATAAAATCATATTTTGATCCCCAACAATTTCACTACTCATTAAACGCAAAATCTGTTGTCTTAGTTTTGGCATTGATGTTGATAGGGTATCAAGCGTGTCATAGGGTATTTCACAAATCATGGCTGTTTCTAGGGCCTGTGCAAAGCTAGGATGTGTCCCCGTACTAATGCCATCAAAACCAACTAAATCACCAGCAAGATGAAATGCCGTGATCTGCTCATCTCCTTGCTCGGTGATGGTGTATGATTTTAATGTACCGGAACGAATTGCATAAAGACACTTCATCTCTTGGCCTGCTTTAAATATCTCCTGCCCTTTTTGAATCGGTTTTTTACGTTCTATAATGCTGTCTAAACGATTTAATTCTGTTTCATTAAGTGAATAAGGAATACATAATTGATTGATACTACAGTCTTGACAACGTATGGCACAGGCACCATTTTGAATTCGATTGGTGTTGGTATGGCTTTTTTCCATAGATATTTAGTTTCCAGAATTGACTTGAATCAATATTAACACTATTTTTGACTGCTTTGAATACTTTATCGTTAATTGTCTTTTGCGGTTTGTCTTTTCATAACTTAAGTTATTTTTCAGTTAAAGATCGTCGTTTAACTATTTCATAATATCGCTTTTGTGTTCTGCTGCCTATTATTCACTGCAAAGGGTTAACGTCGTTGCATATAATCAATAAATAAAGGGTGTTGATTCATATAAAAGCAGCCCAACCTGTCTGATTTATCCATTATAAATATGTCCCAGATCTAAAAAGTAAGCGCTTTCTGTTGTCTGCTGTGATTATGTTTTGTACATTCATTGATATTAACGAATGATAACTATTTTTTTGTTATTTATTCTGGGTTCTAGCTGCTATTTAATAATTAACCATTTAAGTGAGATCATGGATACATCGCTTGCGAACAATGATATGGATATCATTACTGAGTTACGACATAAATATAATTCACCTGTTTTAGAAGATGAGATCGCGAATTTAGCGCCAACAGAAAACGCATCTAAGCGTTTTCTGATTAAAATGGAAATAATGAATCTTTCTAGAAGTGTTTCTCGGGTTATTGATTTACGTGCTTATTTTAGCAATGCCTGTGATAAATATCAGTACAATGGAATATCTCACTTTTTAGATCAGATTGCGATGAAAGAATTCGAAACAGAGATTAGCAAATATCGAGGTGTTTATACTCTCGGTGTTTACGAATACGTAATATCGCAAGCAAAAAAACGACACAAATTAAACAGCAACACCACGACGTTCCCTACGACTAAATCAATTCACCTCACTAAATTTATCCAGCGTAAAGAGCTACAACTCGATTTTAATAAACCAGTTAGCTTGTTTTTTAATAGCCCAGAAAAAATGAGTTCGGTTGCGTTTACAAATTTTGCTATTTGCGCTTTCGCAAAAGTGCTTACTAATAACACTTTAACCATTAAGGTGCCGACAGATAAAATTATACGTGCCACAGGTTTAGTCTATGTGTGGATGCATGGCATTGAAAATGAATATGATTTTTCTGAACGCGTGATTATTACCTACAAAATAGAGCATACATATACAGAAAAAAGTGATACTTATTTAAATCTTAATTATCACTATCAACAATTCTGTAATGTAACAGAGCAATTTTTGGCTTACGCCAGTCAGTATGTAGAAATACAAAAAAAACTTGCTGATATTCCTAACCAGAATACTTTTAATGCAGTTATGAGCAAAGCAGCGGAACAGTTCATTATCTCTCGTTTAAATTCTCTGCCTGTATTTTTATCATCTGAAAGGGGATATTGGTTACCTAGTGCACAATTTAAAACACAAAATAATGGTGATATTGGTTTATTCGAAAATTCAAAAGATAATAATGATTTTTTACGAGCCTGCTGTGCTTTGCCTTATATTCAAACTAAGCTTTCTATTGGAGAACGATTTATTGAGTATATTTTCATTCTACCAATTACCGATAAACAGGGTAAAACATACTACATTGCTCTTCCACACTCCGTTCTTCTCGTTAATAATTTCATTAAAAAAATAGCACGTGGGGCAAAACAAAAAAAGCAACTACGCTTATATCGCATTGATGGGGGGACAACGTCGCCTGAATCTGAGTGTTATGTACCAAGTTGTTTGCCTTTACCTGCTAGTGAATTATTTGAAAACATAAATCAAGCTCCTTTCGAATATGTTAAATCACTGGTAAAAAAACTTAAACGTATGCTAGTTATTAGTGATTTTTCGGATGCCATTGATTACCTAAATTTATTAGATGAATGTTGTGATAATAGCCATAAAAGCATTCATTTACCCGAATATATATTACAAAAGCCGGGACAACAGAGTGAGCTATTTAGTGTAAATGCAGAAACAAGTGATTTTAGAATAGAAGATAGGTTCTTTGATACTATCAGTATTCATCTTAAGAAACGTACTGAGATCGTGGATGAATTTATTGATGGCGTAACAATGAATATTTCTACTCGTGGATTAAAAATTAAACTCACAAGCCCTATTGATTTAAACATTGGTAATCATGTTCTTATCCGTTTTCCTGAACTGTTGAGTAAAGATAGTGGCAATAGCAAATATCACCCCTATCATGTTGTAGGCCAAGATAGTGCACTTGAATATCGGTTGTATATTGAGGGAAATACAGCGCATCATTCAGGGCGAAAATTATTACGTTCCTACATAAGTAAAAATATAAATAATTTACGTGCAATGAGTAATGAACATGAAATTTATGGTCTTTCTCGCGCGTTAAGAAATATCTTTGCAAATAATATTCATGTTCCATATGGACTTACCGCAAGATATGGGGCAGGCCGATATATCCAGAATATAGCGCTATCAAGCCATTCTGATTTACCTCCTGTTAAAAGTGATACCCCCTTAGAAATATTGAATTTAATGAATACTGATTCATTTCGTAGTTTGGTTGTTCAGCAGCTAGATATTATTAATAAGGAAAATCCCTATAATATTTTTTACTGTGTTGTTATGCCAAGAATAAAGAGTAATGGTGATAAATATTTTTTCATAAAACAAATTCAATGCGCAGATAAAAATGTTGAGTTAACAAAATTATTGGATGTGCTTCGTTGTATTGGTGAGCCGAGAGTATTGCGCATAAGTAGTACTAAGAAAGGGCGTGTTTTTAACAAATATTTTCGTGATGAAATAGCCTATTTAGAAAGATTTTCTGCAACGAAAATTAAAGACATTGATGCATTGTTACGTAATGTACAGGGCATATTCGAGATGGTAGATATAACTGATATTATCCATAATGGTAATGGATCTTGATGTGTTGCCATATCTACGTTACCTAAACTTATTTCGCACCTTTACAATATGAGTTGTTTGTATGCCACGTAAAAAGTGTGTAATGCAAAGCTTGCGAGTAGTAAGCCACTTGCATACCTAAAAAGGTGATGATTCAAATAGTATTTGAGTTTGTGGCTTAATGTGCCAACACTTAGCATTGCTGGCATGGTACCTAAACCAAAACCGAACATGATCAGAGCTCCATTGCTCATACCGCCACTGCTTGCTGCCCAAGATAGTGTTGAGTACACCAAGCCACAGGGCAGCCAACCCCATAAAAAACCTAATGGCAATGCGTAGAGTGGATGTTTCAAGGGAATGAATAATTGCGCAACGGGTTTTATAAATCGCCAAAGCAATTGACCTGCTTGTTCTAGTTTTTGTAACGCAAACCAAATACGCGAGATATATAGCGCCAACAGTAGCATTAAAATAGCGGCGACCATGCGCAGGTAAATTAACGCTTCTTTGCCACCGAAAAAAACAATTAATGCGCCACTGCTTCCTGCAAATATTGCTCCCGCTAAGGTGTAACTACTTACTCTCCCAAGGTTATATAAGATTAATGCGAAGAGTGATGTGGATTTTTTTTGCTTATCGTGAATCGAAAAGGTAATCGCACCAGCAATTCCAGAACACATTCCGAGGCAGTGTCCTGCACCTAACAAGCCAATTAAGAGTGCCGCGATAAAATCATTATTGATCATGTTGCTTAGTCAAACTGTTAGCTTTATGTATAGATGGTTTATTATTATCGCTATCTGTTAATGGCTGATCTTCATCGAATAGAATATTGACACCTTCTCTGTCAAGGTCGTCGTATTGATTTGATTTCACTGCCCAAAAAAAGACCATGACAGCGATTGCTACGAAGAGCATGGCGATAGGAATTAAGACATAGATAATACTCATTTTAATAACCTTAGTGAGTTACTCACTACAATCAGAGAACTAAAAGACATACCAATAACTGCGATGTATGGCGGAACATAACCAAGAATAGCTAGCGGCATAATGAGTAGATTATAACCTAATGCCCAGGCAAGGTTTTGCTTAATAATCGTGCGTGTTTTCTGTGCTAGTTGTCGTAGTGTAATTATTTTCTGTAGATCTTCACCAAGTAGAATAACATCGGCACTGTTTTTAGCTATATCGGTTCCTGTTGCTAGTGCAACAGAGATATGGGCAGCGGCTAAAACTGGGGCATCGTTTATGCCATCGCCAACCATTAACACTTTATCTTTTTTCTGTGCTTGTTGCAGGTGGTGCAGTTTTCCTTGCGGTGTTACCCCTTTAATAACATGATTAATATGCAGTAATTCAGCTACTTCTTCGCTTTTTAAGGAGATATCGCCAGTTAACAATGTTGTCTCTATTTTTTCATTGTGACAGTAATCGCTAATTTCAGTGGCACTTTCTCTAAGTTTATCACCTAGTTCAAAAGCGGCGAGTAATTGGCTACCTTGAGTGAGATAAATAACTTGTTCGCCACTTTTTAGCGGCGTTTCTACCTGACAAAATAGCGCATTGCCGAGTTTCACTACATGCCCTTGATATTGCGCCTGTAACCCTTGACTAGGCATGTTTTTTACAGCACTTAAATTGAGATGGGCCTGCTGTTGTTGATGAAAAGCTTGTGCGATGGGGTGCTCGGAATATTGCTCTAATTGCGCGGCTAAGTTAATGCATTCCGCTTCTGAATAGGAACCATAGGTTATACATTTTAATAAAGAAAAATCACCTTGAGTGAGTGTTCCCGTTTTATCAAAAAACATATGATTGATTTTACAGAGTGTCTCTAGAAACATGGTGCTGTTTGATTAAAATACCTTGTTTATTAAGCTGTGCGGTGGCGCAGGTTAGTGCGGTCGGTGTTGCTAATGAAAGCGCGCAGGGACAAGTTGCCACTAATACCGATAAGGTTATCCAAAAAGCCTGCTCTGGTGCGATAACACTCCAACCGATATAGGTTAACGCTGAGATAATTAATAAGGTTGCTACAAAATAACGAGATACTTTATCGGCAAGGATTTCAATCCGAGGCTTATTGAGTTGGGCAACATCTTGCAAGTGAATAATATCAGCGATGAGGGTATTCTCTGCTAATTTATCAACACGTACTGTTAATGGGCTGCTAACATTCACTGTGCCTGCATAAACCTGTGCATTTTTACCTTTGTTGACCGGAATGTGTTCACCCGTTAGCATCGATTCTTCAATATGACTCTCTCCAGTTAATATGATGCCATCAATGGGGATTGTCTCACCGGCTTTGATTAAAATGGTCTCGCCGATTTGTAGTGTTTTAGCTGGAATAATAGATTGTTTTTCAGGGTGCTGAATATCTTCTAATCTTGTCGCCATTGCGGGTAATAAGCGTAATAAATTACTACTTGTTTCCGACGCCTTGCGTCTTGCTCGAAGTTCTAGCAAACGGCCAAGCAAGAGTAAAAAAGTGAACATGGAAATGGATTCAAAATAGACTTCACCTCGGCCTACAACAGTTGCATAAGCGGAGGCGCAATAGGCACCTAAAAGGGCGATAGAAATTGGCACATCCATGCCAAGGCTAACGTTGCGTAGATTACGCCACGCATTTATATAAAAGGGCTGGGCACTATAGAGCAATACTGGCGTGGCTAAAATTAAACTTACCCAGCGGAAATAGTTAATAAACTCCGTCTCCATATCGGAAAAAAAATCAGCATATAAAGCGATAGCAAACATCATCACTTGCATGGTCGCAAGGCCTGCTAAGCCGAGGCGGCGCAGGTAAGATTTAGATTGCTCTGTATATAATGCTTCCTGCTTGTTAACTTGAAAAGGGTAGGCTTTATAGCCTATTTTTTGTATTTCTTTTAAAATAGTACTCAGCTTAAGTTGGCTATTATCCCATTTTATTAAGGCGCGATGTTGTGTGGTATTAACATTAATGAATTGTAAACCTGGCAGGAAGCGTAGTTTCTTTTCAATTAACCATGCACAGGCTGCACAGGTTATGCCTTCTATCGTTAGTGTTATTTCGTTTATTTTTTCGTGGTGTTCGACAAAGTCTGCTTGAATCTGATCAATATCATAATATTCAAGTTGTTGTAATTCTTCTGGAATTAAAGAAGGGGATTTTTCTGCCGTTGCGCTGCGGTGGCTATAATAAGAGGTTAAACCACTATCGACAATGGTCTGTGCTATCGCCTCGCAACCGGGGCAGCACATATCTTGTGGTTGCCCATTAATGGTCACTTGATATGGCGTATTTTGAGGATTTGGCTCTCCACAATGAAAGCAGGTTGCGATTTTTACCATTATAAATTAATAGTGGTAGCTGGCAGTTGTACGGTTTGTTGTAAACGCCAACTTTTATCAAAGGGCTCAATGCGTAGCAGCCACTTACCTTTTAACTCACTGCCTGTATCAAAATGATAACGTCCTTGCGCATCTGCTGTTAGTAATGTGGTGATATCTTGATCGGCGAGCGTTGAATGAAACAGCGAAAAATATATCGAGCTATTATCTTTCACACCACCTAAGCTGATCACTATTTGATCATTAACTTGTTGGATCTCTGCTTTAATATTTAAACGCTGTGCATTTTTAAGCTGGCTTAAATCGCTATTGATTGCTTTTCCTTTTATATAGTAATCATCGGCGACCATATTGGGTTTATTGTTGTTGGCAATAATCAGCGTGCTAATACCGCCGACAACGGCTGCCATTGGAAGTAGGATGAGAAACCAGGGCCAAAATTGTTTAAACCAAATTTTATTCATTTTTTGCATGGGAAGCCTAAAGGGGGAATATGATAGCCATAAATTTAACATTTAGTGCTCGTTAATACCACAAAAAAGCCCCGAAAACGAGGCTTAAAATGGGGCTGTTATTATTTTCTTAATGGCGGTTATTACTGAGCCGAAAGTGCGTAAACATAAGCTGCGATAAGGTGTACTTTATCTTCACCTAAAATGCTGTCCCAAGCAGGCATAACACCATTACGACCATAGCTAATTGTTGCTTCAACGGCTTTTCTCGACCCACCATATAACCAGATATTATCGGTTAAATTTGGTGCGCCAAGGGCATGATTACCTTTACCATCTGCGCCATGACAGGCGGCGCACATAACAAAATGCTTTTCGCCAGCTTGAGCCTCAACGGCGTTAACGCGTCGACCACTCAGTTTTAGTGCATAGGTAGCCACTTCTTTGACGCCTTGCTCACCGAGAATCTCTTTCCATGGCGTCATTACGCCATTACGACCAGCCATGATGGTTTTTTTAATCGTTTCAGGTTCTCCACCATATAACCAATCATCATCGGTTAAATTTGGAAAACCTAAACTGCCACGCGCATCTGAACCATGACATTGTGCGCAGTTTTGTAAAAATAGTCGTTGTCCAACTTTAACCGCTTCAGGATCTTTCGCTACTAACGTTAAATCCTTATAAACACCATTTTCATCATAGGCTAGCTGTTTGAATACTTCACCGTATTTTTCTTCGGCCGCATTCATTTCTCGTTGATACTGAGAGTGTGACGTTTCCGATAAGGCTTGCGATTCCTCTATTGACATAACGCTCTGTTCTGAACTCGTCCAGTCAAGTAACCCATTCCAGTTGGCTGTATAGGTTGGAAAGGCAAAGCTATATACTAACCCAACCGCGATGGTGAACCAAAATAGACCTGTCCACCATTTAGGTAATGGGTTATTCAATTCTTGAATGCCATCAAAAGTATGTGGCATTGGTTCACCTTCTTTAACACCAGTACTATTCTTTGATGTTGCGCGTAACAATACAGCACAACCAATAATAACGATGAGTGTGATCACTGTGATCCATATTGTCCAAAAAATGCTCATTATTTTTTAGCTCCCGTATGTTTGTTTTTATCGTTGCCATACGTTGTTGAGTCTTGAGGCTCGTCGAGTATCGAGTTCGCGATATCCTCAAATGACTTTTTATGTTTTTTACTGTACGCCCATAAAATCAATGCAACGAAAATAATAATTAAGAACAGTGTGTATAGTCCATTAAATGTTGCGTAATCCATAAGCCCTCCAGTAGTCCGAAATCAAAGCTCAATCACTGAGCTTTGTCATTATTTAAATGCGTGTCCAAGTGATTGTAAATAAGCAATTAGCGCCTGCATTTCTGTTTTTCCTTGTACAGCTGCTTTTGCTCCTGCTATATCTTGATCGCTATAGGGCACGCCAAAATTATCTTTAAATATGGTTAGTTTACGCGCAGTATCTTCACCCGTTAAGGTGCTCTCTGCTAACCATGGGAAACCAGGCATATTTGATTGTGGTACTACATCACGAGGGTTAAGTAGATGTACTTCATGCCAAGCATCGGAGTAACGTTGACCAACACGCGCAAGGTCGGGGCCTGTTCGTTTTGAACCCCATAGGAATGGATGTTCCCAAACATGTTCTCCAGCCACACTATAGTGCCCATAACGTTCTGTTTCAGCCCTAAATGGACGGATCATTTGGCTATGACAAACACTACAACCTTCACGGATATAGATATCACGACCTTCCATTTCGAGTGCAGTGTAAGGGCGTAACGTATCAACAGGTTCGTTAGTCTCTTTTTGGAATAATAGTGGCGTGATCTGAGCTAAACCACCAAAGCTAATGGCTATGATGATAAATATTGCTAGTAAACCCACATTTTTTTCAATAAATTCGTGCTTCATTATCTCACTCCCTGACTTAACCAAGTTCTTGAGGCTTGATAGAGCCTTCTTCAGCAACAACTGTTTTATAGGTATTGTAAGCCATTACCAACATTCCCGATAAGAAGACCAATCCTCCAACAAAACGGATGGTATAGAAAGGATAGGATTTTTCTAATGACTCGACGAAGGTATAGGTTAATGTGCCATCATCGTTGACGGCACGCCACATCAAGCCTTGCATTACACCCGATATCCACATTGCAACAATGTATAAAACTGTGCCTATAGTTGCTAACCAAAAATGTAGGTTGATCATAGCAACGCTATACATCCCTTTTTGACCGAATAATTTTGGTACAAGGTGGTATAATGCCCCAATAGAAACCATCGCTACCCAACCTAAAGCTCCAGAGTGAACGTGACCGACAGTCCAATCGGTATAATGGGATAAAGCATTCACGGTTTTGATCGCCATCATTGGCCCTTCAAAGGTAGACATACCATAGAAAGACAATGAAACAACTAAGAAACGCAGAATAGGATCGGTACGTAATTTATGCCAAGCTCCTGATAAGGTCATGATCCCATTGATCATGCCGCCCCACGAAGGTGCAAATAGGATTAATGACATCACCATACCTAATGATTGAGCCCAATCAGGTAGTGCTGTGTAATGAAGATGATGAGGTCCAGCCCAGATATAAACAGCAATAAGCGCCCAGAAATGGACAATCGAAAGGCGATAGGAGTAAACAGGGCGGTTTGCTTGCTTAGGCACAAAATAGTACATCATCCCTAAGAAACCAGCGGTTAATAAAAAACCAACTGCATTGTGTCCGTACCACCATTGTACCATCGCATCAACGGCCCCAGAGTAAACGGAGTAAGACTTCATGCTGCCCATTGATACAGGAATTGCTAAGCTATTAACAATATGTAATACCGCAACAGTCAAAATGAATGCACCAAAGAACCAGTTAGCAACATAAATATGAGATGTTTTTCTAATGGCTAGTGTGCCAAAAAAAACAATCGCATAAACAACCCAAACGGCAGTGATAAGCAAGTCTATCGGCCATTCCAGTTCAGCATACTCTTTTGATGTTGTATAACCCAAAGGCAATGAGATCGCTGCACTGAGTATAACTAATTGCCATCCCCAGAATACAATGGATGCCAATGGTCCACCAAATAGTCGAGTTTGGCAGGTGCGTTGTACAACATAAAATGATGTAGCCATCAACGCCGAGGTACCAAATGCAAAAATCACGGCATTAGTATGGAGTGGACGTAGGCGGCTGTAGGTTAACCAAGGAGTATCAAAATTTAGTGCAGGCCAGATCAGTTGTGCTGCTATTAGCACGCCGACTGCCATCCCTATAATACCCCAGAAGATGGTGGTAAGTGTAAACTGACGAACAACTTTGAAGTCGTAGTCAGGTTGAGTTATCGTTGCGGTTGTCATTGTTTTGATTCCATGCATGTATTTACAATGTACGTGTTGATGAAGTGTTAATATCCTGCTTCATTTTTGAACAATAAATTGTATTTATAGTGAAAGCACTAAAATATATTTATTTTCAATAGAGTTTACGTGAAGTCGTTTTAAATGAACAGAAATTGGTTATTTAATTGTTAATAAATTGACGATTTATGTTAAAAATCACACCTTACTCACTATTTTTATAGGGATTTTAAATGTTAAACAAAATGAGAGTGTTACAGCTATTACTATTATTAATTATTCTTGTGTCTCTTTTTAGTTGGCGAACGCTAATGTCTCTTGCGGATAAAACTAAACAAGTGGAAGTTTTAGGGGAGCAAACGTCACAAACAAGCATGGTTCGTTGTGATTACTTTTCCCCCTGTGAATATATTACTGAACAAGGGGTGTTTTGGCTGAAGGTCAACAACCCGCCAATTAAAGCAGAGCAATGGATCCAGTTTGGTTTGCAATCGGAAGTGGAGCATTGGCAAGTGATCGAGGCTAAAATAGAAGGAAAAAGTATGTTCATGGGACGAATACCTGTCACTTTTATTGCCGCTAACGACCACCACTATGTAGCTAAAACCCTGGTGGGGGCATGTACAACTGAAAACATGATTTGGCAGTTGCAAATTTTGCTACAAGTGAATGGTCAAGAACAATGGTTACATTTTGATTTTATGGTTCAATAGTCTTTATAGTTAGTTCACTATTGTGACACCCTGTTTATTAAAAAAGTGCCTTCTCAATGGGTGGTCTAAGGATAATATTCCTGCCCCCAGATCACATTAATCAGGAGCATTAACCCCCACAATTGGTGATCGTAGAAACCGCTCTCCCATAGTATTGGATAAGAGATAACGGCGATTATATTAAACATAAATAAGATGGCAGCCATGGGGCGAGTAAACAGCCCTAAAATTAAAAATATTGGTAAAATTAATTCTGCAGCTGTTGCTAAATATGCGGCGGCTTGCCATGGTATAATAGGTACTTGATACTCCTCTTCGAAAAGATATAACGTGCTATCCCATGTCGTTATTTTTAAATATCCTGACTTAAAAAAGATTAATGCGACCCAAATTCGCGTAAATAGTAATATTAATGGTGTAGAGAAACAGATCATTTTATTGACCGTTAAATTATATAACTGCAGTAATTTTGTCATAATGATTTCCTAATGGTAAACCCGTTGAGTAATTTTTGTTCGATTAATGAGGGTAATAGCGCATGAAATTCAGAGGGGATCTCTGCTAATGTCCGCTGCTGAGTTATTTGTTGTAACAATAAAAATTGTGCTTTTTGTAAAGGGATCAGGGCAACCGTAAAATCAATCTCTTTTTTTAAGGCAAGATAGCAATTGCTATTTAAATCGCTATGTTTTACTTGATCCTTAATGATCATATTATATAACTGGTAAATATCTTGTTCGCTTGAGAATAGGGTAACCTGCGTTGGAACTTGCAAGATAATATCACCTAATTGTGTTTCTGGTAGTTTTACTAGTTTTTCAAAATCGAATGATTGCGGCTCTATCTGTTTATTACTTGTCTGCTCAAGCAACCATTCAAAGCGCGCCATTTCTGCAATATAAGGTAGCGTTTGTAATTGTGGTAAATGACTTAAAAAGGTAGCAAAACCATCACCATAATTGATAATGTTATTTTCATGGGGGGGCTGTTCTAATATAAAATTTCTTGCCGCTATATTAAAAAAATCTTCACCCACTAATGCTAGACAGTGTTGATAGGTTGCTGATAGTGCTTCCGTTACCCCCATAACAAAATTATTTCGGTATATTTGTAATAAATCATCTTGTTTAAAGGATGCCGACTCCTTGATTTGTGTCGTGATGAGCGACTCTTTATAGCGCAGTGTGTCGCTAAATTGTTGTTGAACTATTTTTAATTCCATTAATAGCTCCCCTCTACTTTTTTGCGAATATTTTGCGCTTTATTTTGTTCGCCAAGCAATGTATTTAAACAGGGGATTCTCCATCCCACTCAATCAAGCTCACCGCTTCAGTTTTCGTCTTTTTGATATAGAGCTCATAAAGAGCCCATACATCAGGACTGACAAAGGTACTGTGGGTATCGATTAAAATAGTGCTGCCTTGGATTTCTTTTTTGGTAAAGCCTGCTAAATGTATCTCCTCTACTTTGCTATGGTTAATGGCATGCAAATATTTTTCTGCGGAAAACTGATGATTCGTTGCGCTAACAAATACATTATTAATATCAAGTAGTATTCCACATCCTGTTTGCTCTGCAATTTCATTGATGAATTCTGCTTCACTGAAATCACCGTCGAGATATTGTAGATAAGATGAGGGATTTTCAATAATTATCTCTCTTTGTAAATAATCTTGGACTTGATTGACATTATTTACAAAGTAAGACAAAGAGTCATTCGTATAGGGAATAGGTAATAAATTGTTAAAATATGTGCCTTGTAGGGAGCTCCAACTTAAATGGTCGGAAACTAAAGCGGGCTGAAATCGATCGACAAGTTGTTTTAAATTCTGCAAGTGGTTAATGCTTATTGCTTCTGCGCTGCCCAAGGATAAACCAATGCCGTGAAAACTCAGCGGATATAAACTGGCCGCTTGCTCAAGGTAATAATGATTTTTACTATGCGCATTAAAATAATTTTCACTATGTATTTCCACAAAACCCAATGATGGTTGTTCAGTCATTAATGCTTGATGATGGATGGGGCGTAATCCTATACCGAATGCACTTTTGTTTATTTTTTTCACAACAGCCTCTTTACATTGACGACGGCTAGCTTGATATCGACTAACCATCGTCATGATAGTTACTAACAATTATCTTACATTTTCGGTGTTAAACTGCCACCTGCTAATTTTTCGCATAGCCCTTTGGGTACAGCGATAAAGGCATCACCTTGACGATCCATTTTTGCTGTGCCTGCACATGAGCTAGTTTTAGTCGCGCAATCATTTTGTCCTGCTGCTGCAACGCCATAACATTTCTCTTTACCAGCGGCCATTGCTGGTGCTGAAATCATTGAACTACCCACTGCAATTAATGTAGAAACTGTCGCTGCTAAAGCCATATTAGATTTTTTCATAATGGATACCCTGTATGTTTATTAAATGAAATGCGTACCATGTACGCTTTGTTGTTGTATTCAATAATAGATACCGTGGTAATGTGAAAAAAATTTCAAACATTTTAACTTTTTTTTAACAAAAGAGCGTTGGGGTAGTTGATATGTTGTTTTAAGGTGGAGAAAATCAGTAATATGGGGAATGATTAAGCAGTATGCAAATCACGTTTTTTACTTATAGCAAGCTGCATAAGTATCAGATCTATTCTGTTGCTTAAAATAATAGATAACAGCATTGCATTCAATCGTAATAGCCTGTTATTACACAATTATACCAATCGGAGTAAATAGCTGATCTATTTTGCTGGTTAAAATAACTTACTTTATGTTGTAATTTTCGTAAAGGCAATAACCATTTACATTAATGGCTTCCTCTAATTAATTGCAACAGAATAGTGTACGTTTTGTATGGAGGTAGATCAGTTGTTAAATTTATTTTTTGCTTTGCCAATTAAGATCTGCTTTCCAGTTGTTAATCCATGCGGGAATATCGCTTGCTGGCATTGGTCTGGCTATGCCGTAACCTTGTGCTAATTCACATCCTAATCGCAATAGGGTTGTACCATGCTCTATAGTTTCAACACCTTCAGCAATCACCTCCCGTTTGAAGGACTTCGCTAAGGCGATTACCCCTTCAACAATGGCTAAATCATCGGCATCATCTAACATATCTCGGACAAAGCTCTGGTCGATTTTAATTAATTTAGTGGGGAGTCGCCTCAGGTAAGTTAAAGATGAGTACCCAGTGCCAAAATCATCTAAAGCAAAATTCACCCCCAGTGCGATACAGGCATTCATTATTTCGGATACATGATGTAAATCATTCAAGGCACTGGTTTCTAAAACTTCTAACTCTAAATAGCAAGGCTCTACATCGGGATGGGCCGCTAACAATGAAGCGAGTCTATTAACAAAATCAGAGCGCTGTAATTGTACCGCTGCAATGTTGATACTGGTACTAACGGTAAAATTTAGCCCCATTTTTTGCCACAGACTTATTTGGGTTAATACTTTATCAATCACCCATTCGCCCATCTCTATATTCATCGGGTTATTTTCAATGGCGGGCAAAAATTCAATTGGGCTGAGTAGTCCTCGTGTTGGGTGTTGCCAGCGGATGAGTGCTTCAACACCGATAACAGCCCCCGTTTTCATATTAACTTTAGGTTGATAATGGAGTATAAATTGATGGTTATCTAATGCGCCGCGAATAGCCTCTAAGGATGCTCGTTGCATTTTTACTGCATCATCTTGAGTCGTATCAAACAGGTGATAACGATTCTTGCCTAAAGCTTTGGCCATATACATTGCTTGATCGGCATGACGAATAAGTTGCTCTGCATCGACATTATCCTGCGGGTAAATAGTCACGCCAAGACTGGCCGATACATTGAGTATGACATCATTGACAGTAATGGGTTCCGACGAAGCTAATAGCAACCTTTCCAGAACCGGTTCACAATCTTCAACTTTAACTAAGTCAGCAAGTACAGCAACAAACTCATCTCCACCAATGCGTGCTAAGCTATCTCCTTCACGCAATGATTGTTGCATTCGCTTAGACAGTGCAATCAGCAGTGCATCCCCCACATCATGCCCATAGTTATCATTGACCGCTTTAAAACCATCTAAATCTAAAAAGACAACTGCAAGTGATTTATTGTGGCGGCTACACTGCAGCATAGATTGAATTAACCTGTCGGTAAGTAATGAACGATTTGGCAGGTTAGTGAGTGTGTCATACTGAGCAACGTGCTCTAATTGCTCTTGATGCTTTTTTAAGGTGGTGATATCACTACCTACGGAGACATAATGGGTCGTGTTTCCTTGCTTATCATATATAGCACTGATGGTTTTCATTACCGCATATACTTCACCATTTTTGCGCTTATTCCACATTTCACCTGACCAATGCCCTTTCTTGCGTAGCGACTTCCACATATTACGATAGAAATCGGGGGATTGTCGGCCTGATTTTAATATACGAGGATTTTGACCAATCGCTTCTTCACGGCTATATCCCGTGTTATCTGTAAAGGCGTCATTAATTTCGATAATCGTAGCGTAATTGTCGGTGATAGCAATTTCTTCTCGAGCGTGGGAGAAGACGCTTGCAGCCAGTTTTAATTTTTCTTCGACTTGTTTACGTGCACTAATGTCATGTATGACACCGACTAAAAAATAGCTACCTTTGGGATCTACAAATCGATTTTTTCTAGTCAGTATCGTTTTAGTTTTTTGCCCTGCAGTTGTTATTGTTTCTTCGCATAAGCACTCTTCTCCTGTTTCCATCACTTGTCTATCGATAGATAAAAAATGTTCTAGCTCGTTTGCTGGTACTTTTTCAGCGAGTGTTTTTCCGATTATTTGCTCTCTCGGTAATTTAAATATATTGCAAAAGGCGTCATTAACAAGCAGTAATCTGGAGTGTTCATCTTTTACGAATATAGGATCGCCTGCATTATTGAAAACTGCATCTAAATACATTTCAAGAGTGGGGGACTTTACCTCAAAAGAAGCTAAAGACGCTGTCGGATTGCTCTTATTCGAGACCATTTAATACACTTCCTTGTTAAAGGCTGAAAGCAAAATATAGCGTAATAATTTAGTTATCACTGTTTGCTATGCTAAGGATAATAATTACAGTTAATCTATTCGCTCGTACTTGAAATTATTAGGCTGTTAAGATCCATTTTTACTATCCAAAGACTCTTTAACTATAGGAAGGAGTAACTAGAGTTTCAAGTTGAGTTAATAAAGTTATTTTTATTTAATAAAGTGTAATAGGCTGTTTTTGTAAAGGGGGAATAAAATGGGTAAGGCGAGTTTTCTCTTATCAAGAGAAATAAAAAAGGCAGGTAGATTGAATCTACCTGCCTCGATGTTTTCTAAGCTTGTTTATTGCTTATGGAAACAAAGTAATTAAAGAGCTGAAAGTATCGCATCAACCGATGATTTCGCATCGCCTAATAGCATATCTGAATTCTCTTTAAAGAACAGTGGATTTTGTACGCCAGCATAGCCCGCACCCATTGAACGTTTAAATACGATCACTTTTTCAGCTTCCCAAACATGCAATACAGGCATACCAGAAATTGGTGTACCAGGCTCATTCGCAGCAGGGTTGACGGTATCATTTGCACCAATGACCAATACAACATCAGTCTCAGGAAAATCTTCATTGATTTCATCCATCTCTAATACAATATCGTAAGGCACTTTAGATTCAGCTAATAATACATTCATGTGGCCAGGTAAACGCCCTGCAACTGGGTGAATACCAAAACGTACGTTTTTGCCTTTAGCACGTAAACGTTTGGTTAAATCTGCAACTGGATACTGTGCTTGTGCCACCGCCATACCATAACCCGGTACGATAATGATGTTTTTAGCTGCATTTAACATTTCAGCGACATCCTGAGCACTCGCTTCTGTATGCTCACCATACTCTTGATCTTCTTGGCTAAACTCTTCATTACCAAAGCCGCCTAAAATCACGCTGATAAAAGAGCGGTTCATTGCTTTACACATAATGTAAGAGAGGATTGCACCACTTGAACCAACTAATGCACCAGTAATGATTAATAGGTCATTTGCGAGCATGAAACCTGTTGCAGCAGCAGCCCAACCAGAATAGGAGTTAAGCATGGAAACAACAACTGGCATATCAGCACCACCGATTGATGCCACTAAGTGCCATCCGAAAGCTAATGCAATAAGTGTCATAATAATCAGAGCCGATAGACCCAAATCACCACTGACAAAGGCAACTAGTAAGAATGCCGATGCTGCAACGGCAACGATGTTGATCCAGTTTTTACCTGGTAATGATAATGCGGCACTGTTGATTTTTCCGCTTAATTTGCCATAAGCAACAATCGAACCTGTGAAGGTAACTGCACCAATAAATATACCGAGGAATATTTCTACATCGTGAATCGTTTTTTCAACCCCTAACAACACGCCATGGTCAAGGTATGAATTAAAGCCGATAAAGGCGGCTGCAAGGCCTACAAAGCTGTGTAAAACGGCAATTAATTCAGGCATTGAAGTCATTTCAACTTTTAACGCTAAACGAACACCAACACCTGCACCAACCGCCATTGCCACGGTGATATAACCTAACCCAGAAACCTGTGCACTGGCGATAGTCGCAAAAATTGCGATTATCATACCGATAATACCAAACAGGTTGCCACGTTTGGCACTTTCTTGGCTACTTAAGCCGTTAAGACTGCCGATAAAGAGAATAGCTGCAACAATATAAGCCGCTGTAATTAATCCTTGAGACATGATTATTTATCCTTCTGGAACATTTTCAACATACGGTGCGTGACAGTAAAACCGCCCACTATGTTGATGGTTGCGATTAATATTGCAATCGTAGAGAGAATGGTGACCACCGCGTTATCACTACCTACTTGCAGTAGTGCACCGATGATAATGATGCCACTGATAGCGTTAGTTACACTCATTAGTGGAGTATGTAGAGAATGAGCTACATTCCAAACAACCCCGTAACCCACGATACAGGCTAATATGAACACAGTGAAATGTGCTAAAAAGTCTGTTGGCGCAGCATCTGCAAGCCATCCAAAGAGACCTGCAACGACAATTGCGGCAACTGGTTTAATCCACTTGTTTGGTGCTTTTTCTTCAACAACCACAGTTTCTTTTGTTTCTACTGGTTTGGCTGCTGGCGCGGCACTAACACTGATTGCTGGTGGTGGCCAAGAAATTTCACCATCTTTAACGACAGTAGCGCCACGTAGTACTTCATCCTCAAAGTCAATGTCAATTTGACCATCTTTATTTTTACAAAGTAGCTTCATTAAGTTAACTAAATTAGTTGCATATAGTTGACTTGATTGAGTTGGTAGACGACTTGGTAAATCGGTGTAACCAATTATTTTCACACCATTTTCGGTTTGGAATATTTCATCTTTAACCGTAAGTGCGGCATTGCCTCCAGCTTGTGCTGCTAAATCAACAATAACACTACCAGGTTTCATTGAAGCAATCATCTCTTCAGTTATCAGTAGTGGGGCTGGTTTACCGGGAATAAGCGCGGTGGTAATAATAATATCAACATCTTTTGCTTGTTCAGCCATCATCAATGCTTGTGCTTGTTGATAACCTTCCGACATGGTTTTTGCGTAACCTGTGCTGCTAACTTCTACCTCTTCGGTATAATCAACTTCGAGGAACTCCGCACCCATACTTTCAACTTCGCTCTTAACTTCTGGACGGGTATCAAATGCGCGTACAATTGCACCTAAACTTCCCGCTGCACCTAAAGCAGCCAGTCCCGCAACACCTGCGCCAATAATTAACACCTTGGCTGGTGGCACTTTACCAGCAGCTGTAATTTGCCCTGTAAAAAATCGACCAAATTGATTTGCAGCTTCAATTACCGCACGGTAACCTGCGATATTTGCCATAGAACTTAAGGCATCAAGAGCTTGAGCGCGAGATGTTCGAGGCACACTGTCCATTGCTATTACGCTAATTTTTTTAGCTTCTAGCTTGGTTAATAATGTAGGGTTTTGTGCAGGCCAAATGAAACTAACGAGCGTTGCCCCTTCTTTCATTTTTGCAATTTCACTGTCCGTCGGCGCATTAACTTTAAAGATAATATCGGATTGCCATACTAAATCGGTATCAGTGCCGATTTCAGCACCAGAATCTTGGTAAGCTTGATCGGAAAAGCTAGCAGCTGCTCCGGCGTTTTTTTCTACAAGAAAGTTAAAACCTTGTTTGATCAGTAACTCCACTGTTTTAGGAGTCGCTGCAACGCGGTTTTCATTTTCTTTGGATCTCTTTAGGTATACCTATTTGCATAGTTAAGTCCATGATCACTTGTTATTATGAATAGTCGATTTTACGTACAATAAAAAGGGAAAAATAATCTGGATCATATTCATCATCTATTTATACGTCTTTGTATTTATTTATTTTAATACCTTTGTCAGCCTTTGTCGGTGTCCCTACACCTTGGTGTTATTTTGTCATTTTCTGAACGACAAAATAGCCATTCCTTGAAAATCAGTGATTATTTATTGTTATAAAAAACCAGCGCTGAATATTAGAGAATTTATACCTTTACGGCTACTATTTTGAACACTTATATAGAAGTTTTTTGCAATAAAATCGTTACTTGATATAGCAAATCGCTATATCAAGTTAATAATATGCAAAAAAACAATTTTTGGGTAATTAATTTATTCTGTTCACCTATGTTTATTCCTATGCGATTAATAGAGCTCGCCTATTTTACTAATTCCGTAAACGGTGGTGGGCAATCGAAGGTGATTTTTTCTTCGCTAGTAGGATGAGTCAATGTAATACTTGCTGCATGCAGAGCAAGTCTATTTGGAGATAAATTAATGCCCAATGGGCTTGCATAAAAATCGTCTCCAATAATGGCATGACCTATCGCTTGCATGTGCACGCGTAATTGATGGGTTCGGCCTGTCAATGGTGTTAAGCAGACGAGCGTTGTTTGTTTGCCTCGTGCAACAACTTGCCATTGTGTTTGTGAACTTTTTCCCTGTTCAAAGTCAACAATTTGTCGTGGTCTATTTTCCCAATCACAGCGTAAAGGGAGGTCAATCAACCCTGAATCTTCTTTCATAACGCCTTCAACGCAAGCATAGTAAGTTTTTGCTATTATTTTCTGTTGAAATTGTCGTCCAATATGGCTTTGAGCAGATTTACGCATGGCTAAAATAAGAATACCTGAGGTTGCCAAATCGAGACGATGTACAACGCAAGCGTTCGGCCATATTCTTAAAATACGCAGTGCGATACTATCGCGATGTTTTTTCTCTCTGCCAGGTACACTTAACAACCCATAGGGTTTATTTAATACAACAATATCTTCATCTTGATAAAGAATATCCAAATAGGGGGCTTGCGGTGGGTAGTAAACAAAATTGGGCATAGTATTTCTTATTAATGAATTAAGTTAAAGCTGACAGCATTCGCTGTCAGCACACAACATTTTATGATGGTGTTGAGACGATAAAGCGGATAGCGTCTAACTTCAACTGTGTTTGATTTAGAATCTGCTCAAAATTTGTCTGTTGATCGCGTAGATATTGGATCTCTTCTTCACGAATATTGGCATTAATCGCTTGCAGAGCTTGTAAACGACTACGTTCTTGTTGCAACGTCTGCTGCATATTTTGGCGAGCATCAACTAAGATATCATTCATCAAAGTCTGAGCGCTAGGTAACGACTCTTTAATAAGTTGATGTATTAATGTCTGTGAGGTATTTACAATCTTACGGCTTATATGTCGATTAATAGGAGTCAATTGACGATCAAAGCTTGAAAATGTCACACTTTCGCCTAAATTTTTGCCATTTTTATCTACCAAAAGACGAATTGGCGTTGTCGGCAAGAAACGACTTAGCTGTGCATTATCGGTATTTAATGCTTCAACGACATAAATTAATTCCAAAAACGTGGAAGCGGGTGGTAATGAGTTATTTTTCAAAATTGCAACGGATGTTGTGCCAGTATCCGCGCTTAGAATCATTTCCATACCTGCGGTTATCATTGGATGCTCCCAAGTTAAATACTGGACGTCATCACGGCTTAATGCTGTTTGGCGATTAAAAGTAACCGTAATACCATCTTCTGGTAATCCCGGGAAATCAGAGGTCAACATGTGCCCTGTCGGTTTAAGTACGATACAATGTGCGCTTTGGTCTTCTTGTTGTATTCCTATCACATCAAACAATTGCAACGCGAATTGAGTGAAATCGGGTTTTTGATCGACCTCAATCAGGTCATCGAGTAAATCACTTGGTTGTAGCACGCCACTTGAATTTATTTCCAATAGTCTATCTCGGCCTTGTTCTAGCTGAAGTTTCAGTGCTTCATTAAGCTGTCGCGTATGTTGAATTAATTTATTAAATTCATTGTTATCATTGTTACCCGATGCTAATAGTGCTAGTAACTCCGTTTTAACGGCTTCATAAATAGTATGACCCGTTGGGGCCGTCTGTGTAAAAGCTGATAACCCCTGCTCATACCAAGATTGTAGAAATTGTTGCGCGGTATCTTTTAGATAAGGTGTATAGATTTGAATGTCACAACGCTGCCCGATGCGATCTAAACGGCCTATACGTTGCTCTAATAGATCCGGATTAATAGGTAGATCAAATAGCACAAGATGATGTGCGAATTGAAAGTTACGACCTTCAGAACCAATTTCAGAACAGACCATCACTTGGGCACCGTATTCCCCATCGGCAAAGTAGGCGGCAGCTTTATCTCGCTCGATCAGCGATAATCCCTCATGAAAAACCGCAACTTTAATTGCTTCACGTGTACGTAGCGCTTCTTCAATCGCTAGAGCTGTTTCAGCTTGTGCGGCGATAATTAATATCTTTTGATCTTTTAATTGTAATACGAGGTCAATAAGCCAACTGATACGTGGATCAAATGCACACCAAGAGTTACTTTTTGAACCTTCAAAGGATTGGTAAATTTGCTCGGGGTAAAGCGCATTAAATGCTTGTTGTTCAAGCGTACCCGATGGCATCATTTTTGACACTTTAATTGCCGTTTTATACTGTTCCGGTAAAGGCATGGCAACAGATTTTAAACAACGCTTGGGAAAACCTTGAATAGCCGTACGGGTATTTCGGAAAAGCAAGCGTCCAGTACCATGTCTATCTAGTAAATTGCGGATCAACTCATGCTGCGCAAGTTGTCGCTGATCCGCATCAATCGATAATCGCCAATGATTTTTAATAATGGTTGTATGTCTTGTTCACTTAAAAGCTCAGTAATGGTGTTTTTAGCTTCATCAGATAATTGTTGTTTATCAAGTAATTGATTTACCGCTGTTACGACAGGTTTATAGCTAGCCTCCTCGTTAACGAAGGTTTGATAATCGAAAAAGCGATTAGGGTCGAGCAAGCGCAAACGTGCAAAGTGGCTTTCATGTCCTAATTGATCAGGCGTTGCTGTCAGTAGTAGAACACCTGGAATATCCTTTGCTAAGGCTTCCACAACTTGATATTCGCGACTTGGTTTCTCTTTATCCCAAGCTAAATGGTGTGCCTCATCAACAATAAGTAAATCCCAATCAGCCTCTAAGGCATGTTCAAAATGTTGTTTTTTACATAATAATTTAATACTACATAACACTAATTGTTCAGTTTCAAATGGGTTGATTGCATCTAGGTAGGCTTCATTACAACGAGCATCATCGAAGATACTAAAATGTAAATTAAAGCGGCGCACCATTTCAACTAACCATTGATGTTGCAAATTTTCTGGTAATACGATGAGTACTCGCTTAGCTCTGCCTGTAATTAATTGTTGATGCAGAATTAATCCTGCTTCAATCGTTTTCCCAACCCCACTTCATCGGCTAATAAAATACGAGGTGCGTGACGTTTACCGACTTCTTCTGCAATATAAAATTGATGGGGAATAGAATCGACTCGGGCGCCGAGTAAACCTCGTAATTTAGATTTTTGTTGTTGATGTTGGTGGGACAGTGCTTTATAACGTAAAACAAAACGTTCAAATTTGTCGATTTGTCCTGCAAACATTTTATCTTGTGGTTTATTAAACTTAATAAAGTTGTTTAAAAAAGTTTCTTTTAATTGGCATTCTTCATTAGTATCGATACGAATCCCGTGATAGGTGATTAAGTTATCAATTTCGCTAATTTCTTTTACTAGTAACTTCCATTCCTGATGACTAAGAATTTCGTCACCAACATTAAAGCGGACACGTGTGATGGGAGCTTCTTCACGTGAATAAAGGCGCTGATTCGCCAGAAGCTGCAAAAAGTAAGGTTAACATACGACCTTCAATGGATACTATAGTGCCTAAGCCTAATTCTGATTCTGCATCACTAATCCAACGCTGGCCTAAAGAAAATGTCATAAAATACCACTCAAAAAAATACGGGAAAATAAAAGAGTATATGTTACCTAAATCACATGGCTAGATGCTAATCATAAAACTATGAATTTAACCATAATTTAAAATTAGCATATAAATGAAAGAAATTAGTACGTTGGTTGTAAAATAAGCAATCAGTTAAGTGTTGTTAATAAATGCTTGCCAATGTGATCTGAATCCCTATAATGCGCATCCACAGACACGGGGCGTAACGCAAGTTAGCCGCCGGTTTGAGAATAAAACAAACGCATTTATCGCTTCGTAAGAAATGTAAAATAAGACGTTGACATTGTTCGAAAGGCGCGTAATATACGCACCTCGCCGCAAGGCAGCTCTTTAACAATTTAATCAAACAATCTGTGTGGGCACTTATTGTTGATGTGATTTCAAATAATCAAAAAGTAACGCTTCTGCTTGCAGAAAGTTACACCTAACTTGTTTAGGTAACATCAATAGAAGTGACACACGAATTAATTCATTTACATTGAAAGATTTATCTTTCAATGATTAACAGGCCAAATATTTATATTTGGTGATTAATTCAGAATAACAAGTACTTCGGTACTTAGTTTTAGTCAGTAATATTGAGCTTGGTTAAATTCTACTTCGTAGAAAATAACCTAATTAAACTTTAAATTGAAGAGTTTGATGATGGCTCAGATTGAACGCTGGCGGCAGGCTTAACACATGCAAGTCGAACGGTAACAGAGAATAGCTTGCTATTTTGCTGACGAGTGGCGGACGGGTGAGTAATGCTTGGGAATTTACCTTGTTGTGGGGACAACAGTTGGAAACGACTGCTAATACCGCATAATGTCTTTTGACCAAAGGTGGCCTCTATTTATAAGCTATCGCGACAAGATGAGCCCAAGTGGGATTAGCTAGTTGGTAGGGTAAAGGCCTACCAAGGCGACGATCCCTAGCTGGTCTTAGAGGATGACCAGCCACACTGGAACTGAGACACGGTCCAGACTCCTACGGGAGGCAGCAGTGGGGAATATTGCACAATGGGGGAAACCCTGATGCAGCCATGCCGCGTGTGTGAAGAAGGCTTTCGGGTTGTAAAGCACTTTCAGCGAGGAGGAAAGGGTGCAGGTTAATACCCTGTATCTGTGACGTTACTCGCAGAAGAAGCACCGGCTAACTCCGTGCCAGCAGCCGCGGTAATACGGAGGGTGCGAGCGTTAATCGGAATTACTGGGCGTAAAGCGCGCGTAGGTGGTTAATTAAGTCAGATGTGAAAGCCCAGGGCTCAACCTTGGAACTGCATTTGAAACTGGTTAACTAGAGTTTTGTAGAGGGTGGTAGAATTTCAGGTGTAGCGGTGAAATGCGTAGAGATCTGAAGGAATACCAGTGGCGAAGGCGGCCACCTGGACAGAGACTGACACTGAGGCGCGAAGGCGTGGGGAGCAAACGGGATTAGATACCCGGTAGTCCACGCAGTAAACGATGTCTATTAGAAGTTTGTGGCTATATGCCGTGGGTTTCAAAGCTAACGCATTAAATAGACCGCCTGGGGAGTACGGCCGCAAGGTTAAAACTCAAATGAATTGACGGGGCCCGCACAAGCGGTGGAGCATGTGGTTTAATTCGATGCAACGCGAAGAACCTTACCATCCCTTGACATCCAGAGAATCACCAAGAGATTGATGAGTGCCTTCGGGAGCTCTGAGACAGGTGCTGCATGGCTGTCGTCAGCTCGTGTTGTGAAATGTTGGGTTAAGTCCCGCAACGAGCGCAACCCCTATCCTTATTTGCCAGCGGGTCAAGCCGGGAACTCTAGGGAGACTGCCGGTGATAAACCGGAGGAAGGTGGGGACGACGTCAAGTCATCATGGCCCTTACGGGATGGGCTACACACGTGCTACAATGGCAAATACAAAGGGTTGCTAACCTGCGAGGGTATGCGAATCTCATAAAGTTTGTCGTAGTCCGGATCGGAGTCTGCAACTCGACTCCGTGAAGTTGGAATCGCTAGTAATCGTGGATCAGAATGCCACGGTGAATACGTTCCCGGGCCTTGTACACACCGCCCGTCACACCATGGGAGTGGGCTGCACCAGAAGTCATTAGCTTAACCTTCGGGATGGCGATGACCACGGTGTGGTTCATGACTGGGGTGAAGTCGTAACAAGGTAGCCCTAGGGGAACCTGGGGCTGGATCACCTCCTTACGTATCGAGACACATCTTTTGTACTTAGGTGCATTAGCGCAAGTAACAATGAGTACCTACACAGATTGTTTGATTAGACTGAAGAAGTGCAGAAGTTCTATGTCCCCATCGTCTAGAGGCCTAGGACACCGCCCTTTCACGGCGGTAACAGGGGTTCAAATCCCCTTGGGGATACCAATACGATAAAAAAGATAGGTGATCTTTTTTAACCATCCTTTGGTAGGAACTAAGTTTACGTTTTAAGTGAAAAGTACTTTATAAGCAACAATGCTTATAAAGTGTTTTTTAACACTGCTCTTTAACAATTAGGAAAGCTGATAAAGTTCTGTTTGAACGTATCGATATTAATATCAATATGTTTAAACGAAACGAAATTGTTCTCAATGATTAGAATTTATTCTAGTTATTGTAATCAAGCAAAAATAAAAAGTTCATTTTTCACGTAGTGAAATGTGAACAGTACGTATCTACTCAATCATATGATTGATAGGTGCACGAAAAACGAATGTTGTTTTTTGTATTGTAAAATATGAGAAATCGCAAGCGTCTTGGAAACGACATACAAAACAAAAATCAGTATTAAGTAGTGATGCCAAATGGTGTTGCCCACTCAGACATTGACAAAAAGACGTCAATCTCTTGTTGGGAACAACACCTAAAACGCGTCACTGCGTGACACTTTTTAGGTGTTGTATGGTTAAGTGAATAAGCGTGCACGGTGGATGCCTAGGCAATTAGAGGCGATGAAGGACGTGGTAATCTGCGATAAGTCCAGGGGAGTTGATAACAAGCGTTATATCCTGGAATTTCCGAATGGGGCAACCCGGCACTTAGTGTCATCGTTAAGTGAATACATAGCTTAACGAAGCGAACGAGGGGAACTGAAACATCTAAGTACCCTTAGGAAAAGAAATCAACCGAGATTCCGAAAGTAGCGGCGAGCGAAATTGGAACAGCCCTTAAGCTGTTTAGAAGTTAGTAGAATGGTCTGGAAAGTCCGACGATACAGGGTGATAGTCCCGTATATGACAACTTCTTTACAGTGAAAACGAGTAAGACGGGACACGAGAAATCCTGTTTGAATATGGGGGGACCATCCTCCAAGGCTAAATACTCCTAATTGACCGATAGTGAACCAGTACCGTGAGGGAAAGGCGAAAAGAACCCCTGTGAGGGGAGTGAAATAGAACCTGAAACCGTGTACGTACAAGCAGTAGGAGCCGACTTAGTTCGGTGACTGCGTACCTTTTGTATAATGGGTCAACGACTTAATTTCAGTAGCAAGGTTAACCGTATAGGGGAGCCGTAGGGAAACCGAGTCTTAACTGGGCGAATAGTTGCTGGGATTAGACCCGAAACTTGGTGATCTAGCCATGAGCAGGTTGAAGGTTGAGTAACATCAACTGGAGGACCGAACCCACTAATGTTGAAAAATTAGGGGATGACTTGTGGCTGGGGGTGAAAGGCCAATCAAACCAAGAGATAGCTGGTTCTCCTCGAAAGCTATTTAGGTAGCGCCTCGTGTATCACTGTTGGGGGTAGAGCACTGTTTGGGCTAGGGGGTCATCCCGACTTACCAACCCCATGCAAACTCCGAATACCAACAAGTGCAATCACGGGAGACACACGGCGGGTGCTAACGTCCGTCGTGGAAAGGGAAACAACCCAGACCGCCAGCTAAGGTCCCAAAGTATATGTTAAGTGGGAAACGATGTGGGAAGGCTTAGACAGCTAGGAAGTTGGCTTAGAAGCAGCCATCTTTTAAAGAAAGCGTAATAGCTCACTAGTCGAGTCGGCCTGCGCGGAAGATTTAACGGGGCTAAACATATCACCGAAGCTGCGGATGCTTATTTATAGGCATGGTAGAGGAGCGTTCTGTAAGCCGTCGAAGGGAAAGCTGTAAGGCATCCTGGAGGTATCAGAAGTGCGAATGTTGACATGAGTAACGATAAGGGGGGTGAAAAACCTCCCCGCCGGAAGACCAAGGGTTCCTGTCCAACGTTAATCGGGGCAGGGTGAGTCGACCCCTAAGGCGAGGCCGAAAGGCGTAGTCGATGGGAAACGGGTTAATATTCCCGTACCCTTATATTTTGCGATGGGAGGACGGAGAAGGCTAGGTGGGCCTGGCGATGGTTGTCCAGGTTCAAGTATGTAGGTGGAAGACTTAGGTAAATCCGGGTTTTCTTAACACTGAGATACGATGTCGAGTCACTAAGGTGATGAAGTCATTGATGCCATGCTTCCAGGAAAAGTCTCTAAGCTTCAGAAATATAAGGATTGTACCCCAACCGACACAGGTGGTCAGGTAGAGAATACCAAGGCGCTTGAGAGAACTCGGGTGAAGGAACTAGGCAAAATGGTACCGTAACTTCGGGAGAAGGTACGCCGCTGACGGTGAAGTCCCTTGCGGATGGAGCTATTGGCGGCCGAAGATACCAGATGGCTGCAACTGTTTATTAAAAACACAGCACTGTGCTAAATCGCAAGATGACGTATACGGTGTGACGCCTGCCCGGTGCCGGAAGGTTAATTGATGGGGTTAGACTTAGGTCGAAGCTCTTGATCGAAGCCCCGGTAAACGGCGGCCGTAACTATAACGGTCCTAAGGTAGCGAAATTCCTTGTCGGGTAAGTTCCGACCTGCACGAATGGCGTAATGATGGCCATGCTGTCTCCACCCGAGACTCAGTGAAGTTGAAATCGCTGTGAAGATGCAGTGTACCCGCGGCTAGACGGAAAGACCCCGTGAACCTTTACTACAGCTTAGCAGTGAACTTAGAGCCTACATGTGTAGGATAGGTGGGAGGCTATGAAGCGTTGTCGCCAGATGACGTGGAGCCAACCTTGAAATACCACCCTTGTATGTTTTGAGTTCTAACCATGGCCCCTGAATCGGGGTTTGGGACATTGTTTGGTGGGTAGTTTGACTGGGGCGGTCTCCTCCCAAAGAGTAACGGAGGAGTACGAAGGTTGGCTAATCACGGTCGGACATCGTGAGGTTAGTACAATGGTATAAGCCAGCTTAACTGCGAGACAGACACGTCGAGCAGGTACGAAAGTAGGTCATAGTGATCCGGTGGTTCTGAATGGAAGGGCCATCGCTCAACGGATAAAAGGTACTCCGGGGATAACAGGCTGATACCGCCCAAGAGTTCATATCGACGGCGGTGTTTGGCACCTCGATGTCGGCTCATCACATCCTGGGGCTGAAGTCGGTCCCAAGGGTATGGCTGTTCGCCATTTAAAGTGGTACGCGAGCTGGGTTTAGAACGTCGTGAGACAGTTCGGTCCCTATCTGCCGTGGGCGTTTGAGAATTGAGAGGAGCTGCTCCTAGTACGAGAGGACCGGAGTGGACGAACCGCTGGTGTTTGGGTTGTCATGCCAATGGCATTGCCCAGTAGCTACGTTCGGAATCGATAACCGCTGAAAGCATCTAAGCGGGAAGCGAGCCTCAAGATGAGTTCTCACTGGGACTTTAAGTCCCCTAAAGGGCCGTTGGAGACTACAACGTTGATAGGCAAGGTGTGTAAGTGCGGTAACGTATTGAGCTAACTTGTACTAATTACCCGTGAGGCTTAACCATACAACACCTAAGACGTGTTGATGTAACCAAGAAAAAGTACGTTTGCGACAATATATTTTACAACTTGCAAGATTAAAGAATAATAGACAGCTTTTCTAATTAACTTTTTAGCTTGGCTAGTTATAGCGCTGTGGTCCCACCTGATC
Organism: Psychromonas sp. MME2; assembly: GCF_040566515.1. NCBI lineage: Bacteria > Pseudomonadati > Pseudomonadota > Gammaproteobacteria > Alteromonadales > Psychromonadaceae > Psychromonas > Psychromonas sp. MME2. The sequence continues at coordinate 280,615 of NZ_JBEWXI010000012.1, forward strand.
CCATTCCGAACTCAGAAGTGAAACGCAGCTGCGCCGATGGTAGTGTGGGGTCTCCCCATGTGAGAGTAGGTCATCGCCAAGCGCCTAATAAACGAAAAATCCCTGTTGACGATGTCAGCAGGGATTTTTTCTTTTTAGGGTACTGACGAGGATGACCTGCTCGAGAGTAGGGCGAGTATCGCGATAGCGATGTGTCACGAGCTTCGGTGCTCTGCGACGACTTTCCATTGCTAGACACCTATTTAGAAGAAGCCCTGATAGAAATATCAGGGCTTTTTTGCTTTTTAGAGACGATAAAAGTGGCCCATCAACGTCAAGTAAGGACTAATGGACCTTGCTCTCCTTCCCATTCCGAACTCAGAAGTGAAACGCAGCTGCGCTGATGGTACTTAGTTGCTCCTTGTTTCCTTGAACCTCGTTCAAGTATTTCTGTTTATTTATGAGCTACTCGAATATTGGCTATAAAATAGATCTACGCAGTGGCATTCAAATCATGTGATAGATAGGGCAGAATGATGCGACAGCATCTTGTCATGAGCGGGTGAGTACTGCTACCCCTGTTCCGCCAGCGCCCTTCTTTGCCTATAATACCAATTCCGATAAATAGCTGATCTATTTTACTGGTTAAAACAACTTACTGCTGCGTTGTAATTTTCGCAAAGGGAATAACCATTTACGTCAAATTACGCCTTGAATTAAGCTGTTTTTCCTGCGCAAAATCTAGATCACATACTTATCGGAATTGGTATAAATAATAAGATAGCCCCAGTCCGTCTTTAAGGGTTGTTTTTTTTATTACTGGCGTTTGATTGCGATGAATACTGGAACATTGGATATAGAGTGTAGTTACGTGTGGCATTCCATTATGGCGAGTGTAGCGAAATACTATTCCGTATTATTAATTGGTGTCCCCTACAAGAATCGAACTTGTATCTAAAACTTAGGAGGTTTTTGTTTTATCCATTAAACTAAGGGGACATCATGATAATATGCTGATTTTATAGGTGTAATGACATTATTACAATTAAAAAGCCCGTTGATAGTGATATCAACGGGCTTTATTATATGCGATTTACTATCGTACTTACTTAATTTTGCTTAAGTCTCGTACCGCACCTTTATCTGCAGAAGTTGCCATCGATGCATAAACTTTCAGTGCTGTTGAGACGTAACGTTGACGATCTCGTGGTTTCCAGCCATGCGCATCCATTTTGATACGACGCTCTGCTAGGAGTTCTTCAGAAACTTGCAGCGTAATATCACGAGTAGGGATATTTATAGCAATGATATCGCCATTTTCGATTAAACCAATTACACCGCCTGCCGCTGCCTCCGGGGAAACGTGACCGATAGAGAGTCCCGATGTTCCTCCAGAGAAACGTCCATCAGTAATTAATGCACATTTTTTACCAAGCCCCATGGATTTTAAGTAACTGGTTGGATAGAGCATTTCTTGCATGCCTGGTCCACCCTGTGGGCCTTCATAGCGTATAACTACGACGTCACCTTCGACTACATCGCCACCTAGAATTGCGGCAACAGCATCATCCTGGCTTTCATATATTTTAGCTGGACCTGTAAAGGTAAGATTGTCATCATCAACGCCAGCTGTTTTGACAACGGCACCATCAATAGCCATATTACCAAATAATACAGCGAGACCACCTTCGCGGCTAAAAGCATGGTCGATTGAGCGTATACAACCTGCTTCACGATCGTTATCCACAGTGTCCCAACGACATGATTGACTGAATGCTTGCGTTGTGCGAATACCTGCAGGGCCTGCACGATAAAAATCAATTATTTGTTGATCTGTCGTTTGCATAATATCATATTTGGCCAATTGCTCTTTCATTGTTGGGCTTATGATCGTAGGTATATCGCTGTTCAATAAGCCTGCACGATCTAACTCACCAAGGATAGCCATTACACCACCCGCGCGGTGTACATCTTCCATATGATACAGTGGTGTAGAAGGAGCGACTTTACAAAGTTGTGGTATACGGCGCGACATTTCATCCATGTCAGCGACGGTATAATCTAGTTCTGCTTCCTGTGCACAGGCCAATAAATGTAGAATGGTATTGGTTGAACCACCCATTGCAATATCGAGTGCCATCGCATTCTCAAATGCTGGTCTGCTTGCTATTGCGCGCGGTAATACAGAGTAGTCATCTTGTTCATAGTGGCGACGTGTAATATCGACAATATGACGCCCTGCATCTAAAAATAGTTGTTCGCGATCTGCATGAGTAGCAAGCATTGAACCATTACCTGGTAAAGATAGCCCTAATGCTTCCGTTAAACAGTTCATCGAGTTTGCGGTGAACATACCTGAGCATGAACCACATGTCGGGCAAGCACTGCGCTCAACTTTATTAAGATCTTCGTCGGACACATTCTTATCAGGTCCCATCACCATAGCATCAACCAAGTCAAGTTTTATGATTTGATCTGAAAGCTTGGTTTTACCTGCTTCCATTGGTCCACCTGAAACAAAAATAACGGGAATATTAAGGCGTAGTGAAGCCATTAGCATTCCAGGCGTTATTTTGTCACAGTTAGAAATACAGACAATTGCATCGGCACAATGGGCATTAACCATATATTCGATTGAATCAGCAATAAGATCACGAGAAGGAAGGCTATATAACATTCCTGAGTGTCCCATTGCGATACCATCATCAATAGCGATAGTATTAAACTCTTTAGCAATACCACCAGCAGCTTCAACAGCACCAGCTACTAGTTGTCCCATATCTTTTAAATGTACGTGGCCGGGAACAAATTGGGTGAATGAGTTTGCAATCGCGATAATGGGTTTACCGAAATCATCATCTTTAACGCCAGTCGCACGCCATAAAGCGCGTGCACCAGCCATATTGCGTCCATGAGTGGAGGTTTTTGAGCGATATTGTGGCATTTGAGTTCCTTGTGTATTGATAATAAACATCGCTTTATGCGTGTTATTTGTTCATTTATTATTAACTGATTTAAACAGATAAGAAGTCATTTAACAAGCCTATGCGCTAGCCTGAATTTTTATATTTTGTGTTAATATGACAACTTGCGATACACCGAATGTTTTTTCTAACTGCTTCGTTAATAGATTAATTGGCCGCTCACTACAAACCGTTATCGTAATATGTAGTGATTCTTCGTTTTGTGTTGTCTCTGCATTTAAATTTTGCACAGTAAAACCACGGTGTCGACAAATCCTTAATATGCGCTCTAGAAATTCAGGGCTATTATTACCCTGAATAATTAAAAAATATTTCACGATAAGCTCTCCATCATTTTATCATTTGCTGCACCCGGTGGAACAAGCGGCCAGACATTATCTTCTTCTGAAATAGAGACATGAAGTAGATAAGGACCTTCACTTTCTAATAGCCGTTTTAACGCGGATTGTATCTCCCTTTTGGCAACAATCGTTTCTCCTGGTATATCAAAAGCACTCGCAAGTGTTACAAAATTAGGATTGTCGGTTAAAATAGTTTCACTATAGCGTCCCTCAAAAAATAATTTTTGCCATTGTCGTACCATACCTAAGCGTTGGTTATCAATAAGCACTATCTTAATGGGTAGTTGTTGGCGTTTAATTGTGCCAAGTTCTTGTACATTCATCATAAATGAGCCGTCACCAGAAACCGCAATCACGGTATCATCAGGTCGTGCTAGCTTTGCTCCTACTGCAGCAGGAATGCCAAAGCCCATTGTGCCTAATCCTGAACTAGAAATATGATCTTTAGGGTTGCTAACAAACATATGTTGTGCAACCCACATTTGATGCTGCCCAACGTCGCTGCAGATGACCGTGTTCTTAGGCATTGATTTGGATAATTGATTGAGCAGTGCTGGTGCGTATATCCGTTCTCCTGGATGATTATAATTCAATGCAAACTTATTCTTCATACTGACTATATTTTTTTGCCATGCACTAATGAATGTTTCAACTTCAAGGGCGGGTAAAATTTCCTTGAGATCCTCGCAAATGGCAAGATCGGCTTTACGAATTTTATTAATTTCGGCGGCGTCAATATCAATATGGATAACTGCCGCATGACTGGCAAATTCATCGAGCTTTCCCGTTACTCGATCATCAAATCTTGCCCCGACAGCAATTAATAGATCACATTCTTGGATGGCTAAATTAGCTGCTTTACTACCATGCATGCCGACCATGCCCATGAAATATTCTGAGTCATGTGCGATAACACCAATTCCTTTCAAAGTACAGACGCTCGGAATATAGGTGTAGGCAATGAAATTACGCAGTTCTTGAGTCGCATCAGCCATACCAACGCCGCCACCGATATAAAGTAAAGGCTTACTAGCTGAGCGGATCATCTCCCTCGATTTTTTGATTAAAAAAGGATCAATTGGGTGTTTTTTATGCTGCTTTTCTTGTTTGTTAAATAAAGCGTAATCGACGATATCGGCTAGTTGAATATCTTTAGGGAGGTCAATTAATACAGGCCCTGGACGTCCTGTTGTAGCTATTTCAAAAGCTTGATCAAAAATATCGGAAAGTTGATCAATACTTTGTACCATAAAACTGTGTTTGGTACAGGCTAAAGAAAGCCCTAATACATCTATTTCTTGAAAGGCATCAGTACCAATTAAGTGGCTATGAACTTGCCCTGTGATAGCAATAATAGGAATCGAGTCAAGTAGGGCGTCTGCCAGGCCAGTAATAAGGTTTGTTGCCCCCGGGCCAGAAGTGGCAATACATACACCTACATTACCAGTTGCGCGTGCATAACCAATTGCTGCCATAGCAGCACCTTGTTCATGTCGACATAATAGATGCTCAATTTCTGCGTCATAAAGCGCATCATAAAGTGGCATTATGGCACCGCCAGGATAGCCAAAGACTTGTTTGATCTGTTTTTGTTTTAATATTTGTACAACGAAATTGGCACCGTTCATTAGTTTCTTCCTGAATTTAGTGAAGGTTGGACGTTGGTTTAAATTGTATATTTGACAAGTTAATAGATACTTATTCTTAAAAAAGTGGGTCTTTATAGCAAAATACGGTGGCTTATTCAATATTTGTCACATTTCTTATTTGTTGCTAAAACGCGCTTAGTCCTTGATTAATTTCCTTTTACTTAATCAATGACCCAAAATAAACTATACTAAATTTTTATGTTTTTAGTATGGTTATTTTATGTCGTTATCTTCATTGTATTGTCGTGCATTAATTGGTGTTGATGCACCAGAGGTGCAGGTGGAAGTGCACCTTGGGACTGGCTTACCTAGTTTTTCTTTGGTCGGGCTACCTGAAACATCGGTTAAGGAGGCTAAAGAGCGTGTCCGTAGTGCCATTATTAATAGCAATTTTAAATTTCCAAATAAACGCATTACCGTTAACCTCGCCCCTGCTAATTTATCAAAAGAGGGGGGGCGTTTTGATCTGGCTATTGCATTGGCTATTTTAATCGCCTCTGAACAGTTAACGGATTGCAAAATAGATAACTTTGAGTGTTTTGCCGAACTTGCATTATCGGGGCAGCTACGCGCAATCGATGGCATGATCCCCTGTGCACTAGCTGCTAAAAGCCAGCACCGTCAATTGATAGTTTGTAATCAAAATCAGTATGAAAGTGCCCTAACGGGGGTAACGGCATTTGTTGCAGAGACGCTTAGTGACGTTTGTGCTTTTTTACAAGGTGTAAAAGAGTTACCTAAAGCACAGGCAAATAGGCCGCTTAAAACCACTAAGGAAGCAGATTTTTGTGATGTTTTAGGTCAAGAGCAAGCTAAGCGGGTGTTAGAAATAGCAGCTGTTGGCGGGCACAATTTACTATTAGTTGGCCCTCCTGGTACTGGTAAGAGCATGTTGGCCGAACGTTTTATGGGATTATTACCAGAGTTGAACGAGGCGCAAGCATTGCAGACAGCATCTATATATTCTGTATGCGGTAAACAACGTGATAATTGGTATTTACCTCCCTTTCGCTCGCCACATCACAGTGCTTCTTCCGTTGCGCTAGTTGGTGGAGGAGGAAAACCGAAACCCGGAGAAATATCCTTGTCTCATAATGGTGTCTTGTTCTTAGATGAATTACCTGAATTTCCAAAAAGTGTACTAGATAATTTGCGTCAGCCCCTAGAAACAAATAAAGTGACCATTTCTCGTGCCGCCAATCAAGTGACATTTCCTGCAAATTTTCAATTAATAGCAGCGATGAATCCGAGCCCTTGTGGTCATATTAGTGGTGAGTTGAGGCGCAGTACACCGGATCAAATATTGCGCTATTTAGGTCGTTTATCGGGCCCTTTTTTAGATAGGTTTGCATTATCAATAATGGTGCCACTACTGCCAAAGGGGATGTTAGCGGCATCACAGGCTGGAGGATTAAACAAAGGTGAAACGACAGCAGAGGTAAAAGCAAGAGTGCAACAGGCTCGTCATATACAAGTATCACGACAACAATGCCTTAATAATGGATTAACTACACAGGCGATTGCTAATGTTTGTCAATTAAGTTTTAAGGATGCTGAATTTTTAGAGAATGCAATTAATAAAATGGGGCTATCTGTGCAATCTTGGCATAGTATATTAAAAGTAGCGAGGTCAATTGCGGATCTCGCTGGTAGTGAAGATATCCAACGTGCACATTTATTAGAATCTTTAAATTATAGAGCCATGGATCGTTTGTTAAAAAGTGTTGCTAATTAATGGCATTTATTTTTTTAGCATTGGAAAGTGATTGATTGCATTGATGGTTTCCGTTGATAACGTTGGATTGTTAAGTTTTAAAATATGGCGTTTGTCGAGCGATAATTCATGTAAAATATAGCTGAAATTTTGCTCAAATAATTTATTTGCAGTTCCATTTTGCTGTAAACGGTTGAGCCCTAACTCTAAACGTTCTGCTAACATTTTATTGTGCGGATTAACAAAATAGAATAGTGGAAATGGATAATAAATAACGATATTTTTTTCAATTGCTAAATCTAGCGTATCATATTCAATAAATTCTCTATTTATTTCATTTGCACCTCTGGCAAAACAAGTAAAGCGTTCTTTAGCGAGTTGCTGAAAGAGGAGTTCATACTTGAAGGTAGTTGCCACGTTAAAACCATTCGTTTTTAATATTTCAGTATCGGGCCAGTTGGTTTGCTGTCCAATCGTGATGTTTTTTTCAATCCACTCTACTTGGTTAGTGATGTTATCAAATATATGCTGGTTGCCCTCTTTGATTAAACAGATACGATAACCGAGTAACCCTTGCATAATGGGAATACGAATAACGAGAGCATTTTTTTCTCTTTCTTCGGTGGCAATAAAATGGCCGACATCGAGTTTTCCATTGGAAATTTCTTTAAGCGCTCTGTCTTGCGGCATAGGGTGCGATGATATTATTTCATAGTCGCCATACTCTGCTTTAGTTATATCTAATGCCTGAAATAACGTAGTGCTAATTAAATTGGGCTTGTATAATGTATGCTCCCAGACGACTACTTTAGTTATACCTGCATGGCTAACAGAGCAAATTAGCATCATAATTAAAACGAATATCTTTTTTTGTTTCATCTTTCATACTCCTGCGCCATAGCATAAATAGTTTGCATATTAATCCTGGAGTAAATGTTTATTTCTAAATCTTTGAGTGGGTTCGCGCATTGCTTCAACTGTTTCATCTGATAACGTCGGGTTGTTTAAATCAATAACGGTACGTTCAGTGAGTTTCAGCTCTTTGATTATAGGTGCATATACCTGCTCAAACATACTATCAAATTCACCCGATTCAATTAATCGTTGTAGCCCTAATTGCAATCGTGCTGCCAGCTCAGGGCGAGACTTATTAACAAAGAAAAATAAAGGCAGCGGATAGTAGATCATCAAGTTCTTTTCGATAATGATTCCTTGCTCTTTATATTTCAAATATTCAGCATAAACTTCGCTAGTTCCTCGACTAAAGCAATCAAAACGTCCTCGAATTAATTGTTGGAAAAGTAACTGTTTTTTATGGGTTGTTTGCACCGAAATATGATTAGCGCGTAAAATAGTGGTGTCAGGCCAATCTTGATGTTGTCCAATTGTGATATTTTTTTCGATTAATTGATGTTTATTTTTAATACCATCAAAAATGGTTTGATTACCTTCTTTAATGAGGCATATACGATAACCCATCAGTCCACTTAGCCCAGGAATACGTATAGGGATAGCAACTTCTTCTCGTTCTTTCGTAGATCCAAAAACGGCGATATCCAGTTTTGAATGTTCTAATTTGGCTATCTCTACTAATGAACGCCCTTGCTCCATTTGAGCCGATGCAGTTAATTCATAATCACCATACTCAGGTATAGTTACCTGTAAGGCTCTTTGTAAATAATCCATCATAAGTCTATCTGGGTTATTATAAAGGCTTTCCCATACTTTTATTTTGCTTACCTGTGCTGAACTGAGAGAGCAATACAGTAGTAGAAAAAAACTCAGATATTTTACCATTATTTCCCCTTTTATTTATTGGTGCTGATACTTAACTATAGATTGTTTATTGAATATAGATGAAGGAAAAATACTAATAAGTAACGCTATATCACAAGGTTTTAGGATAATAAAATGTCATAAAAAAGGAGATATCAAAAAATATCTCCCCTTTATAATTAGCATATCAATGCTAATGCTATAGCGCTTTTATCACTAATATCTGCTCATTTAATTTATCACAGGCCGTTTGTAATTCAGCTTCTCTAGCTCGCTCTTTAGCAATGACCGCTTCGGGTGCATTACTAACAAAGCGTTCATTACTTAATTTTCCTGAAATTTTATCAAGTTCTTTTTCAGCTTTTTCAAGCTGTTTATTTAAACGAGATAGCTCCGCTTCTGTATCAATTAACCCTGCCATTGGAATTAATATTTCTAAATCACCGACTAATGCCGTTGCAGAAACGGGTGTTTCTTGTCCAGCTTCAACAATAGTGACACTTTCTAGTTTTGCTAATGCAGCTAAGAATGCTTCGTTTTCTGTAAAACGGCGGCGATCGGCTGCAGAGGCATTTTTGATTAGTAGATTTAAAGGGGTTTTCGGACTAATGTCCATTTCACCGCGGATGTTACGAACTGCGACAATGACTTGTTTAACCCATTCTAGGTCTTCTACCGCTTGGGTATCAACTTTAGCTGCATCAAATTCTGGGTATGCTTCGAGCATGATCGTCTCACCACCTTGCCCTGTTAGTTCTTTAACTCGCTGCCAAATTTCTTCTGTCATAAAAGGTAACATTGGATGTGCGACACGCAGTAACGTTTCTAATACGGAAATTAATGTGTGGCGCGTGCCGCGTTGTTCTGCTTCACTACCTTTAAATAGTACCGGTTTAGTTAACTCTAAATACCAACCACAGAATTGATCCCATATGAATTCATATAAAATATTCGCGGCGATATCAAAACGGAAAGTATCTAAGGCATGACGGAACTCTTTAATCATGGTTTGCAATTGTCCTTGGACCCAACGATCTGCCAAACTAAATTGCATATCGTTATTGCCAGAGAAACCACAATCTTGACCTTCAGCACTCATTAATACATAACGGCTAGCATTCCATAACTTATTACAGAAGTTACGATAACCTTCAAGGCGATGCATATCCCAGTTGATATCACGACCCGTTGATGCCATTGCCGCTAATGTGAAACGCAGGGCGTCAGTACCATGTGCTTCGATACCATTTTCAAATGTTTTACGCGTGTCTTTTTCGATTTTTTTAGCCAATTGCGGTTGCATCATATTGCCGCAACGTTTAGCCACTAAGCTTTCTAAATCGATACCGTCAATCATATCGAGGGGGTCGAGTACATTACCCTTTGACTTAGACATTTTATCGCCATTTTCATCGCGGATAAGTCCCGTTACATAGACGGTTTTGAAGGGCACCTGTGGCTTACCATTCTCATCTTTCATGAAATGCATGGTGAGCATGATCATGCGGGCTACCCAGAAGAAAATAATATCAAACCCCGTTACGAGTACATCCGTCGAATGGAAGGTTTTTAGATCTAAAGTTTGTTTCGGCCAACCTAAGGTTGAAAATGTCCATAGACCAGAGGAGAACCATGTATCGAGTACATCATCATCTTGACGTAAGACAATATCATCACCTAAATCATGTTTAGCGCGCACTTCTGCTTCATCACGACCGACATAAACTTTGCCCGTTTCATCATACCAAGCAGGAATACGATGTCCCCACCATAATTGTCGCGAAATACACCAGTCTTGAATATCATTCATCCAAGAGTTATACATGTTTTCATACTGCTTAGGTACAAACTCGATATCGCCATTAGCAACGGCCTCTTTTGCTGTTTTAGCTAACGGTGCAACACGTACATACCATTGGTCTGTCAGCATCGGCTCGATGACAACTCCGCCACGGTCACCATAGGGAATGGTTAAATCATGTGCTTTCACTTCATCTAATAGCCCCAAATCATCAAGGGAGCTTACGACTAACTTACGTGCTTCTTCACGGGTTAAACCTTGGAATTGTGCTGGTAGGGCGGTGTCATAAACATCGCTTATTTCGCCATTGCTGTTAAAGACTTCTGCTGCATTGCGAATTGCAGCTTCAAAGGTCAATACATTGATCATGGGCAGTTGATTGCGTTTACCAACTTCGTAATCGTTAAAGTCATGTGCCGGCGTTATTTTTACACAGCCAGTGCCCTTTTCCATGTCCGCATGTTCATCAGCAATAATTGGAATACGACGATTTACAAATGGCAGAATGATAGCTTTACCGATAAGATCTTTATAGCGAGGATCTTCACCATTGACGGCAACGGCGGTATCACCGAGCATAGTTTCTGGACGCGTTGTTGCTACAACGAGGTAATCTTTACCGTCGGCTGTTTTAACACCATCGGCGAGTGGATAACGAAAATGCCACATTGACCCTTTAACATCTTTATTTTCTACTTCGAGATCAGAGATTGCGGTATGCAGTTTTGGATCCCAGTTCACCAGGCGCTTACCACGGTAGATTAGGTCATCATTGTAAAGGTCCACAAACACTTCTTTTACCGCTTCAGAAAGTCCTTCATCCATCGTAAAGCGCTCGCGATCCCAATCAACGGATGTGCCTAAGCGACGTAATTGTTGAGATATATTTCCGCCAGACTCCGCTTTCCACTCCCAAATTTTATCAATAAAGGTTTCGCGACCTAGCTCTTGGCGAGTTTGTCCTGTTTCTGCAAATAGTTTACGTTCAACGACCATTTGAGTGGCAATACCCGCATGGTCGGTACCCATTTGCCATAGCGTGTTTTTACCTTGCATACGTTGATAGCGGACGAGCGTGTCCATAATGGTATCTTGGAAAGCATGCCCCATATGTAAACTACCCGTGACATTGGGCGGTGGTATCATGATGCAGTAGCTCTCTTTACTGGTATCACCATGTGGTTTGAAATAACCTTTTTCTTCCCAAATTCGGTAATTCTTTTGTTCGATAGCACTGGGGGTGTATGTTTTTTCCATTTTTTAATCTTCTGTATGGTTGGTTAACTCAATCGCATCGTTATTGACTGCAGATTGAGTGGAAAGAGTTAAGCCCATTTTTTTATAGGCGCTATAGCGAATTCGCGCGTTAATTTTTAACGGTTCTGCAACGGGCACAAAATCGACAATATGTTGAAAATTAATCGCAAATTCAGGTGCGTTCGCACTTAAATTGATTAATATTGAGCGAGGGTGAGTCGGTGCGTGCCAGCTTATTTCTACGGGGGTACCAAAACGAGGTCCTTCACCGAGTAAGTTATGTGGTACAAAACTATCACCATCAAATTGCCATAGATATTCATCGATAGCAAAGGCATCCTGTTGATTGTCCGTATAGATGAACACTTTTTTATTTTGTAAATAAAAAAAGGATGCCAGCGAGCAGGCATAGGCAAAATGGTCGCTAATCATGTTATGTCTTGTCGCCTGTTGCGCTTCTATGATGTAAAAAACAACTTGGCTCATGAAATCTTTACCACTTAAATATGGCTCTCATTTTGATCACTTTCACTGCGATTAATTAAAAATTGTGTAAGTAAAGGAACCGGGCGACCTGTTGAGCCTTTATTGGCTCCCGATTTCCACGCCGTACCGGCGATATCTAAATGTGCCCAATTGTAATTTTTAGTAAAGCGCGATAAGAAACAAGCGGCTGTAATCGAACCTGCTGGGCGACCACCAATATTAGCCATATCGGCAAAGGGACTATCTAACTGTTTTTGAAATTCATCATCCATCGGTAGTTGCCATGCTTTATCACTGGCCTGGTTTGATGCATTTAATAATTCATTGGCCAACCCTTTGTGCGGTGTCATTAATGCACTGATATTATGCCCGAGTGCGATAATACAAGCACCGGTCAGTGTTGCAACATCGATAACGCATTCAGGTTGAAAACGTTCTACGTAGGTTAAAACATCACATAATACTAAGCGACCTTCAGCATCAGTGTTAAGCACTTCTACGGTTTGCCCAGACATCGTTGTCAGTATATCACCTGGGCGATAAGCATTACCGCTTGGCATATTTTCAGCGCCCGCTAAGATACCGATGACATTGATAGGTAAGTCCAACGCCGCTAGAGCTTGCATTGCACCAAAGACACTAGCTGCGCCTCCCATATCGTATTTCATCTCATCCATCGCTTCACCGGGTTTGAGTGATATACCGCCAGAGTCGAAGGTTAATCCTTTACCGATTAAGATAATGGGTTTTTGCTCTTCTTTACCACCCTTATAGTGAATTAATGACATGTAAGCTGGATTTTTTGACCCCTGTGCAACAGCTAAATAACTGTTCATTTGCAACGCTTGCATCTGCGCGGTATCAATAATCTCACATTCAATCTTTTGAAAACGTTCGGCAAGACCTTTTGCTTGTTCTGATAGGTAAAGTGGCGTGCAAATATTTGGCGGCATATTGGCAAGATCTTTACACACTTTACTGCCTTGGGCGACAGCTAACGCATGCTGTAATGCCTGCTCGGCACGTGTTAGATTTTTACGGCTAGGCACATTAAAAGTTAATTTGCGCAATGGTCTACGAGTGTTCTCTTTGTTGGTTTTGAATTGGTCAAAACTGTATAGAGAATCTTTTGCAGCTTCTACGGCTTGTCGCACTGCCCAATAACTATCACGCCCTTTGATATGTAATTCAGAAAGGAAACAAATGGCTTCTAAAGAGCCCGTATCATTTAGTGTGGCAATGGTTTTAGTAATGATTTGTTTGTATTGCGTTTCAGTTAGCTCGCGCTCTTTACCACAACCGACCAATAGAACACGTTCACTTAATACATTGGGTACATGATGTAGAAATAATACTTGACCCACTTTACCTTCAATATCACCTCTGCGTAATAGGGTACTTAGGTAGCCCTCACTCATTTCATCCAATAGCTCGCCAGCATGGGATAAGCGACGTGGTTCAAAAACTCCGACAACAATACATGCACTGCGTTGTTTTTCAGGATTGCCACTTTTTACAAAAAATTCCATATCTATCCTTAATGCTGTGATTATGTTGATATTAACTGTGCTATTTTTTTTAAAATGCAGTTATTATAGAAGTGAGTGGAGTGTTACAATTCTTGTAACTATTATCAAATCAGTAATTTTACCGTATTTGTTTGCTTAATCCACTAAAAATAGCATCTTTACTATTTTTCACAGAACCTTAGACATATTAAACAGGAGAGCAGGGTGATACTTCTTCGTTACTTAATGCTGGAAATATTTAAAAGCCAGGTGGGTATCCTGTTCGTTTTATTACTTATTTTTGTGAGTCAAAAATTTATTGCTATTTTAGCGAAGGCTATTAATGGCGTGATCCCTACTGATTTAGTGATGACGCTGTTATATCTGAATTTACCGTCGTTGGCGATATTAATGCTGCCAATCAGTTTTTATCTTGCCCTTTTATTTACCCTAGGACGATTACATAGCGAAAGTGAAATGGTTGCAATGACCTCCTGTGGTTTTAGCCCTAATCGCACATTGAAATCAGCCCTGTTGTTATCTCTATTTACATTTGTTTTTGCTATTTATAACACCTTTTATCTAGCCCCCTCTGCGGAGGATAAAATGGTGGCTGTTATTGAAAATGCTGAATCTGATGCGGGTACTGCCACTTTAATTGAAGGTCGTTTTCATAAAACTTCCGTCGATGGAGGTGTGGTCTACGTTGAGAAATATAAAAAGGGACAACAATTAGACAAAGTTTTTGCCGCACATTGGCCAGAAAATAAAGAACCTTCCGTAATCACCTCGCTATCGGGTACTGTCGAGGAAAGAAAGGATGGTATTTGGGTCTCTTTGTTTGATGGCGATAGGTATGCGGGGTATGTGGGGCATAATGAGTTTGATGTGAGTAATTTTGACCGTTTTGAAGTGCATATTGCTAGTCGTGAAGTTGAAACGAAAACGCGTGGTGTTTCGGCATTATCCACAATGCAATTAATGGGCATCGATGATCCTGAATATCAGGCTGAATTGCAGTGGCGAATTGCCATTCCATTATCTATTTTGCTACTTACTTTTATGGCTGTGCCGTTGGCGAAAGTGAATCCACGAGAAGGGCGCTACGCAAAATTATTACCCGCTTTAGCACTCTATTTATCCTATTTCTTATTGCTCAGTACTGCCAAGAGCCTCATTGAAGAGGCCGCTATTCCGGTGTATAGCATCTGGTTTGTGCAAATTATATTTTTATCGGTTGGTGTTATTTTACATCTGCAAAGTTTAGGCAAGATTTCTTTTTTTGGTTTTCGCAAATAAACCTAACAGTAGGTTAACGGAATTGTAGTATGGGTATTTTAGATCGCTATGTTGGCAAAATAATTTTTTCTGCGACCATGTTAAGTTTATTTGTCTTACTGGGCTTAAGCAGTATTATTAAGTTTGTTGAGCAAATGAAAGGTGTCGGTAAGGGCACTTATGGAGTATGGGATGCAGCTTATTTTGTTGTCTTAAAGATCCCCGCTGAGTTGGTTATTTTCTTTCCTATGGCGGCTTTAATCGGGGCTCTTATTGGTTTAGGAACGCTTGCGAGTAGCAGTGAACTGGTGGTTATGCAGGCTGCTGGTTTATCGAAATTACGCATTGCTAGCTCAGTGTTAAAAACAGCTATTCCTATGGTTATTGCGGTTATGTTGGTCGGAGAATTTGTTGCTCCAGCCGCAGATAAAGAAGCCTATTCAGCGCGAGCAATTGCCAAACATGGTGAAGAGAGTGTCACTAATACCTATGGTGTTTGGGTTAAAGATGCAAATTCATTTATTAGCATTGGTCGCATGAACTCCAATGCGCAACTATTTTCGATACAGATCTATTTTTTCGATGAACAGATGAAGCTGATTGAGGCGAAACTTGCCCAAAATGGGGTTTATCAAGATGGCCAATGGCTTTTAAAAAATGTCAGTAGCACAGCTTTTTTTCAGGATAAAACCGCGACAACACATTATGATGAATCTGTTTGGAATACCGAATTAACACCGAAAAAATTACAAGTGGTATTAAGCGATCCAGATATCATGCCGATGCGTGATATTTATAACTATATTAAGTACTTAGAAACAAACGAACAAGAAGCAAGTGGGTTTTGGCTTATTCTGTGGCGAAAAGCGGTACTGCCCTTTACGATATTGGTGATGATGTTGTTATCCGTCTCCTTTATTTTTGGTGGATTGCGCAGTGTTACGATGGGGACACGATTGATATTTGCCATTGTTAGTGGATTTACTTTCCATATTATGGGGGAGCTTTTTGGCCCCTTTAGTCTAGTTTTTTCACTGCCCCCACTGTTAGGAGCCTTGTTGCCAAGTCTCATCGTGTTAGCTATCGCTATGTACCTACTACAAAGGCAAACATGATGAGTTTGTACTGGTCAGTCGAGTAAGTCCCTCAATCTTGTTGAATACTATTTTCAGCATTTGCTTGGAAAGCAAATCGACTGTTTTATTGAGCGCTGTTTATAAACATAAATTTTACAACCATTTTTGCATATAAATGAACTAACATTCATTGATATTCGAAAGCAAAATATACAAGGGGAATTTATTTTGCAACTTTCTATTGTTATACCGGTACACAATGAGCAGGAAAACATTCGTTCATTAGTCAATGAGATAAAATCTCATTTAGAGGACAAAATTGAGTATGAACTCATTTATGTTGACGATGGAAGTAATGATAATACCTTTAGTGAACTGACGGCTTTGCAAACTGAAGGCTATGCGCAATTAAGGGTGCTCCGTCATAATGGCTGTTTTGGACAAAGTGCCTCTGTCTTAACGGGTATTCGTAATGCGCGTGCAGATTGGATTGTTACACTTGATGGTGATGGGCAAAATGACCCGGTGGATATATTACCGATCTATCAAGCTCTGTTAGATGCCAACAAGCACGATCCGCGTTATCAATGTGCGGCTGGCTATCGTAAAAAGCGCAATGATTCCACATCGAAACGTTGGTCATCATTGATTGCGAATAATATACGAGCTCGTTTACTACACGATGATACGCCTGATACTGGGTGTGGATTAAAAGCGATGCAACGCAGCGCATTTCTTGCATTGCCATTTTTTGACCATGTACACCGATTTATACCTGCGTTAATTAAACGTAATGGTGGAGAGGTGATCATTGTTGAAGTTAATCATCGCCACCGCACAGCGGGTACCTCCAAGTATGGTATAGCAAACCGCCTATGGGTTGGTATTGTTGACCTAATTGGTGTGAAATGGCTTTGTGCTCGTAAAAAAAATCCCGTTTGTTACGCCGAAAATACGGAGAAACAAGAATGAGCAATAGCCTATGGGTGATTGTCGGTCTGATAGGGCAGGGGATATTTTCAGCCCGTTTTTTAGTGCAATGGCTGGCGAGTGAAAAACTGAAAAAAAGTGTTATTCCAATGGCTTTTTGGTATCTAAGTATTGCTGGTAGTGCGGTGTTGTTAAGTTATGCAATTTATCGTCAAGACCCGGTCTTTATTCTTGGGCAATCAATTGGTTTTTTTATCTATTTTAGAAATATATGGTTAATTCGACAATCATCATTAAACAAGGAAGATGATAAATGATCGCCACCTATCGCTCTTTTACCGATAAAAATGGATCCTATCGCGAGTTATTATGGTTACTTTTTGCAAGTTTTGTAATCATTGCCATTGGTATTGGCCTACGCTCACCTTGGCCAGCGGATGAACCTAGATTTGCCTTGATTGCCTTAGAGATGGTTAACAGTGGCGAATGGTTGTTCCCACATCGAGGTGGTGAACTTTATCCAGATAAACCCCCTGTTTTCGTCTGGATGCAAGCCATTTTTTACCTTCTTACTGGCTCGATGCAGATTGCTTTTTTATTACCATCGCTGTTAGGTGCCTTAGTGTGTGTTGCGTTAATATACGATTTGGCACAACGTTTTTATGGGCAAAATAGTGGCCGTAATGCTGTTATTTTGTTGCTATGTACCATTCAGTTTATGGTGCAAGCAAAGCTTGCTCAAATTGATATGACCGTATGTATGTGGATAACGATTGGTAATTACGCCTTATTACGCCATTTTTTGCAGGGGCCTTGTTGGAAATTATACTATTTAGGTTGGTTTGCAATGGGGTTAGGTGTTATAACAAAAGGAGTCGGGTTCTTACCTATCTTATTATGCCTCCCTTATATTTGGTTGCTGATTAAGCAGGAGCAGTGTCGCTTTAATATAAAAAGCATTGTCCAGCATTCGGTGGGATTAATCGTCATGTTATTAGCGATTGCCTTATGGGTGGGCCCCATGTATTACGCCGTTGAAGTAAATCAAGATGCCAGTTACTTAGCCTATCGTGACAATATTATGTTACGACAAACCGCTGAAAGATATGTTAATTCTCTCGGCCATCAAAAACCTTTTTATTATTATATTGTCTCTGTTATTCCATTATTCTGGTTACCATTAAGCATATTATTGCCGTGGCTCGCTCCGCGTTGGTTTAAAGCGATAAAAAATGGTGATCGCCTTGTTTTTCTTACCGTGATTTGGGCGATTTTAGTGTTGCTCTTTTTTAGTAATAGTCCAGGTAAACGTGGTGTCTATATCTTACCCATTGTCCCAATGCTAGTTCTTATTGCAGCACCCTATTTAGATGAATTAACCGCCAATATTCGTATCAGAGCAATCGCTTGGGTAATGCCTTTAGCCATTGCAACCACACTCATTTCCAGCGCGTTAATTAGTTTCTTTTTTATGCCGCAACTCTTAGATAAATTACCGACGGAAGCCAATGCAACGCTGCTTTGTATTATTGCCTTAGGGGGGGCATTTTTGTTGCCAACCTTATATTGGCGTGTACGCAACCCGATTCGAGGTGCCGTTATTAGTTTGGCTTTAGGCTGGGGGATTTATTCTGTTTTTGGTTATTGGCTTATGGAGCCTACACGCTCTCCTAAAGATATGATGGCTGAGATAAATACCATCACCGGACCGCAAAGTGAACTTGCTATTATTAACTTTAAAGAGCAGTTGCTACTACATAGTGAGCGCGATGTCGTGCAGTTTGGTTTTCATACTCTCCGTGAAAAGCAGACTAAAGCTGCCGCGAAATGGTTAAGTGAAGGTCCTGAAAAACGCTGGGTTTTATCGCCAGCAGAGCACGTAGAAAAATGTTTTAATGAAGATAGCTGGATTGATGTTGATACTCGTCACCGACGTACTTGGGTCTTAGTGCAATATAGTGATCTGCTTGATAGAGAACAGTTAATAAACAATGGCTGTGATGATTTTACGCAGACAACGATCCCGCTTTACCATGCTAAACCCGTTTTTCTAACTCATTAATTGCAATAACCGCTGACCACTATCTGTTTCAGCGGTTATTTTAACTGATATTTATTACGTAATAATTATTTATCTTTCTGTTGTAAAAACGATAAACCTTTAAACCCTTTCCAGTTATTTAATTCTTTCGTTAATACAATAACTTCACATTCAGCCCATAGATCTTGGAAAGCATTTCTGTCCTTAAAGACGGAAAACAAGTTACCTAAGCCAAATGCAGAAGTAGACATGCGAATTAAAGATTGCGTAATAGTGATATTACTACCGTCACTATTTTGCACTCGTAAACGCCAAGCTTTCATACCAAGCGTTTGGCCTGGCAGTACTCCAAAAGTAAGCAAAAAAGATGATAATAACTGCAGCTAAATAAGAGGCGAATATCAAGCTATTAGATAGATAGCCTGCAACGTCAGGGTAAGCGCTGGTGTCGATTATTGATAATGCCTCTGCAATCACGACAACGACAAGGGCAATAACGGTTGCTAGCATGAGTAAGGCTATAACGGCTAACAGATTATAAATGTATGCACCTAAACGGCGAAGTAAATTAGCTCTTGGGCAGCTCTGATATTGTTCTTGTGAGGTAAGTATCGTTGTACTTTTTTGCTTCTTCGTGCTCATGATAGCTCCTTAAATGGGTGAATTTGAAGTGTAACAAAAGGCAAAACAGTTAGCATTGATTATTCGGTAGTGATAAGAGTTTACTCTCTTTTTTGACTGTGAATTAGCAGTGTAAAGAGTTAACTTGCTCTCTTTTTGAGCAGTTGATCCGTTAGTGTATGAAAAACCTTGTCAGAAGATTATCACTAGGTATAATCGGCGCACTTAGTAAATAATCTTTTCTATTTACTAACGTTTTATGCCCGAGTGGTGAAATTGGTAGACGCGACGGATTCAAAATCCGTTTTCGAGAGAAGTGCCGGTTAAGTCCGGCCTCGGGCACCATGTTTTTTTTTCTAGTCTAGTCAACTAGTTAGGAACATTAAACAGTCAATATGGTTTTGCTTTCCAGATACACGGTTACGTTTTTGGCGTAATTTGGCGTAAAAGGAAATAATATGGCAACTCTTCAAGTCCGTAAGGGCAAAAAAAGCATTACTTATCGTGTCGAATTCATGCGAGAAGGTAATCGAATTTCAAAATCATTTAAACTAAAAAAGATGCTCAAAAATTCATGGCATTATTGCTGGTGGATGATGATCTCGCTAATAGTTTAACAAATCATATTTTAACCACATTAACTTTCTCTGATGCAGTAAAAAAATTTTTAGCTCAAGATTTAGGGAAAGATTCGAGTAAACATCAACGTTTGAATTATTGGGTTTCTATCTTTGCTGATAAAACTGTCGGTAAAATTACGCGCCAGCAAATTAAAGATGAATTAAAGCTTCTATCGAATGATAAAGCACTTGCCACCTTAAATAGATATAAGGCAGCCATTGGCGCCTTGTATAGTTACCTATCCGATGAATTTGATATTGACTACAACCCTGTTAAAGGCATTAGGCAATATGCAGAAAATAATGGCCGAACTCGTTTTTTAACTGCAGAAGAGATATCTAGGCTGTTTATTACTGTAAAAGAATCTACATGGGGACAGTTGTATCTATTAGTATTAATGGCGCTAACAACAGGGGCTAGGCGTACAGAAATGCTTACATTAAAATGGGATAATATTAATTTTAAAAGCAAAACAGCACACCTTCCTATAACTAAGAATGGTGATCAGCGTATTTTAACCTTAACCGCTGATGTCATTGCTGAGTTAATGAAGTATAGAAATATAAGTGGGTATGTTTTTCCACATCCACGGGAGCCTAAAAGATATTTCCGTAATTTTGATATTCACTGGCGAGTTGCATTATCTGATGCAAAAATTAGTGATTTTAGATTTCATGATTTACGTCATACATGCGCAAGTTTACTTGCCATGAATGGTGCGAGTTTACTTGAAATAGCTCAAGTACTAGGGCATAAATCGATAACAATGACGCAAAGGTATAGTCATCTTTGCGTATCGCATAAAGCAAAATTAACCGACAGGGTCTTTGGAGGAATTGTAAATGGATAATATGAAGGTGTTTAATATACCTGTTGCTACCAAAGAATATTTAAAAACCAAAAGTGGTAAAGATGGCATTATTGAAAAGCCGTTTAAAACGTTTACCGATAAAATGAAAGCTGAGTACGTAGAGCAAAGCCGAATTGAAATCGAAGCAATAAAGCCAGTACGAGAAGGTGCCCCGCACCTTTTTACTGTTGATAAGGAGATGTCCATTTTGAATTCAATTTACAAGGATTTGGAATTATTAGGAATCACTCCTGATTTATTTAAATTATATAATTACAAGGGCGTGGAGTTATCTCTTCGTTTTTATTTGGAGGCTCGTGGATCCATTGAAAACAACGCATTAATGGTTGCAATAGCTTATATTATTAATATTGTTTTTAAAAAAGCATGGCTTATATTTAACGGAGACTTTAAGCAATTATCAGGGCTTATTGATTATGCTTACTTTGGCGGCCTTACGACAGGCATAGCTGCTTATCAAAAAGAGATCTGTGCTGGTCAGTCTCGTATAGAAGATGCATGTGAGGCTAAAATTAAACTTAAAGAGGAACGCATAAAGAAAACGATAATTGAAGCGAAAAAATTAAAAGAAGAAAATCCTAAAATATCTAAAAATGCTATTGCTATGCAGATTGCTGCAGATATTGGTGTCAGTATGATCACTGTACGGGGATATCTAAAAAAAATTGCACTGTAAAGCTAAGCATTGATTGTAAGGTGTGGGCTGTGCGGCACCTATTATTTTTCATTGTGCAAACTCAAAATTAGTTAATAAAAGCCATTTAAAGAAATAAGTCTAACCGCTATTTAGATTTCTGATACCTGAGCACTAAAAAACTGTCGTTGATACAACTGCTTACCTGAAAATATTAGTGCCAGATGCGTTCGTGATTTAATAGATTGCAAATAGAACAAAGCTACCATTTTGGTAGCTTTAAATACTTCGCATAACGGGTGTTATGGTAAATTGTATTAGCTGCGATTTTTGAGCTTGCATGGTTTTGCTAATTCGTTTTCTACCGCATTTTTCGCTTCTTTAATTTCTTTAAAAAAGTCGTTCTGATACTGAACAAATTTCTGATATGTCTTTCCTGATATTAAATATACCGTACTTATTAGCACTACGAAATTTAGTAATATAAGTAGGTAATAATTTCTATCAACAACTATAAACAAAAGAGGGGCGCACAGGGTTATTGTAGCGCGTTTTGAAAAATGAGACGCATCACCACTTAAAATGAAAACCGCTAGATGATCTCATTCTTTGCGGTTTTTCTCGTTTTAAGTGGTGTAGTTTATCATTTTAATGCGCGTGATTACGATGCTATATTACAGTGAACTTTTAAAAAGAGGCTTCAGATTGCATCCTAACGAGTTTTCTGAGGTGATTGATGTCACAATATAGAAAAATTAATCAATGCTTAAATCATGCTTAATGTGCGTTTAAATTAAATTATCGCTATTTGCGCAAAAGGCAGTTCTGGCAACTTGGTTACTACTTTATTATCTTCCACCAATACCTGATCATCAACAGCCAGCGCTTCTATGGCTGTTACCCACAAAGATGATTGGCCCCATTGTACTTTCACGCGATTTAAGCCGTTATCAATAAGCAACACCTTTGCACGAAAACGAACGGTTTCGGTTAGCAGTGATTTAAACTGTTTGGTGATATTAACTGTAGCCATTATTTAGCTCCAATTTTACGGTTTGAGAAACGTCTGTGATTGATTGAATCGGTACGCTGTTGCTGAGACATAACCCTGTAATGGTTTTATCCGGGTAAATGACACGGATTATTTCCCCTGGTAATAGCAACCCAAACGATGAATCAGGCGGTAACAATGGAATATTCAAACCAAGAACCTCCTGCTCGCCGCTGTCTGCAATGATATTACGCGCTAGCTCTGCATTAACATTGTGATCTTGTGATAATGGACTTAGCACATCTTTAGCACGAACATCGCCAGCGGTTCCTGCTTTCACCACTTCGGTGATCACGCCATGGGTTTCACCACTGACTAACACGCTGTTGGCTTGTGGCGTAGTGTTATCATTGCTTGATTCTGTATCTACATAATCGGCATTAATAACATGATCACATTCTTCATTGGTTAACGCATGCCAATTCCATGGACTGGTTTTATAACGCGGTTGCACATGAATAATGTTCTGTAGCTTATCTGGTTGAAGTATTGCGCCGCATGCTTGTGCGACTTGCAATGCTAGTTCGATTGGTGATTTATTTAAGTAACTAAATGAATCAGTCTGCAGCGTCCATTCTGGCGTTAATGATCTGTTTAAAGTAAAGGCTTCAGTTGCAAACTTTTCTTCGACTAATTGCCATGCTCCGATTGGGTTATCAACTGTGCCGTTATGCAGCGCGGCAAACGGCTGACCTAACCATTGAGAATTAGTTACACATGTAAATGAATAAGCATCATTAGCAAAACTGCCTGCTCTACTAAATTCTCGCAATGTGAAGCGTAATTGATGACCATTTACATTGATCTCAAACTTGGCGCGATGAGTTAAAAATGACAGGTTATCTTTGCCTAACAATTGCCCATTGAAGCTCCATACAAATGAATCTATATCAAAGTCGAGGGTGGCATTTATAGGGTGAATAGCTGTTTTTTTGCCATCACTGGCCACATGAAAAATATCTATTTCATTCATAATAATTAACGCATCCAGTTCTATTCGTACAAATTCAAGATTGGCTAATTTAGACCATAACACTTTTATATCTAAATCAGCCAATGTCTCTGGCAATGGTAATGGGGGTTCAATGGGGTAAACTGGCCTTATACCAGTTGGGTCTATCGCATCCTCGTAGTAACTTAGCCACTCTCTTTTTATTGGCAAGCCACTTTCAAAACCTGAGTTCCACTCTCTATGGTATTTCTCAGCATCTAACCATAGAGATGATTCTTTCACAATCAGCTCTTGGTGGGTGCTTGTACAGTGATGATAATTGGTCGGCATTGAGTTTTGGTGCATCATTAAATTGAATTAATTTGGCACTGTCAATATCGCTCATCCTATTCTCTAGATGAACGATCTCATTGCTTGCTAGCTTTTCGCCATCAAAAAACCCAACCTCTTTGCTATCACTGAGTTTTGGTGAGTTGTAAGCCAAGTGAACGATGCCGTTAGCCAATTTTTCACCATCAAAAATACTAACTACGTTTGAGTTGTGCTGTTTTGGACTATCGCTAAATAGACTTTCATTCGCACAATCAACATTAGTTCCATTACTGGTTTTTGACTCAGTTATTAAACTAATTCCACGGTAAACATTAATATCAATGTTCGTTTCTGAGTTGGTTGATACACCATCAAGTGTTGCGTGTGACTCTCCAGTTACAAAAACAAACGTAGTTGAATCGGTGATAGGCGATGCAAGATAAGACTCGCCCATGCCCTCAATAATTGTTACAGGTGGCTTATCGCTATCGTCAATAGGGCTAATATCAAGATCCACATCAGCAGACCACACTTTTACAATATCTAAGTCTGCTTTATCCGACCAAACATTAGTCGGGGGGATCGGATTAACCCTGACAAACTCAAGCTCTGGTTCGCTATCCCACGCAAATTCAAGGTTTAAATCAGCCTCGCCTGACCATTGAGGCACATCAATGGGTTCACCACTGTTACCACCAATATCAAGCGTTGCTTCATCAGACCATGCTTTACTGAAAGATAGCTCGTTGCTCATAGCTCTGATACAGTCCAGTTTGTCATTTTGAATAAATCCCCTGCAAAAAACATCGTGCGACTAAGTTTTATGTCACCATTGCCATCTGCATCAGTAACGGATAATGTTGCGATAACTCCATCTGTATCACTCACTATTTCAGCTCTCGACACTTCCAAGCTAAGTAGCGCCATTTGCTCGGTGATAGGATTAAAAGTAATTACCCCATCCTCAACAGCGTAAGCGCAAGGTATAGCAAACGGCAAAGACACAATTACTTCACCGCCTATGCTAAGCATATTTAGCTTGCCGTTGGTTGAGTCTATTTCATCAACCAACGCTTGCGCCCTTTTGGTTTTCAAACTTAAACTCAAGTTCATAACTTGTAAACCTCTGGTGTCATGTAGCCTACGGTATCAGGGTGATGTTCTGGTGGTTCATTAGGTTCATGACCTGCTTGAGCCGTTATCATGTACTTTTTATCGTGGCGCAACTCAGTAAACTCAAAGTTACCAAACTTATCACTGTAAGTCTCAGCAACAATTTGACCGTATTGCGTAAAGCACATCACCTTTTTCGATACTGGTGTTCCTTGCAGTTTTACCGTTCCTTTGATTCTACCTGCTGGGTATTGTTCGCCATTAGGATCAATTAGCGTTAGCCTGTCGTGTGTCGGGAAGCTGGTTAACTCGCCACACTCAAGAATCTGAAAGCTAACCGTGGGGCTAGGGTAAGCCTCCTCTTTTGTTTGGTTGCTATTTGAGAAAACAGGCAAAGAGTCTGGTGTAAACCGTACTATAATATCGCCCAAATCCAAAGGAATCCCCATAACTACACCTCAACCGTTGAAATATCAAAAGCGCAAGTTTTTTCATATGAGTCACCACTTTGTGTGGAATTAACCGCTGAACACTGCTGCTCTATGTAAAGCAGTGAGTTATTTTTTTCTATGAATCCGCTGCTAATTCTCGCAATCACCTCTCTCAATATTGGCATTTCTCCTCTAATTGCACTGTCATGGTTATTAGTGTGACTAAGATAAGTAGACCCTGCTTTAGTTAGCACCATTTGATTTTCACCGCTAACGTAGAAGCCATTATCAACTACATTTGGCGATGACTGACTAAATTGTACATTAGCAGTAGAAGATGAAATAGATGGAACGTAAGCAACACAATCGCCAGACTGCTGGTGGTGATCCCTAGCTATTTGACAATAATTTGCGGCAGTCCCTTTGTAACCCCAAGAATTACCAGATAACTGAGTGGATTTAGCGTGTCCACAAAACATTACAAAATGAAAGCGATCTGCCACACGATAAGAGTCGATATAACCTGCCGTGTACCCACAATATCTGTATTGTTGATGAGCCATAGCTGGTAGGTAGTTAAATATCGAACCATTGCCAATCAATTGCCAAGCAAAACGATCAGCTCCATTCCCGTTTATATTTACCTCATTATCACCACCGCTTTGCCAATAATCTGCGTTTTCATTAGCTGTAAAGCATTTAGTCCATGTGTTGATATCAACTACATCAGTAACCATGATTACTCTTGCTGTGCGCCCATAACCTACTTTTACACCGCTATACTCGCTGTTATCAATATATAAGCTAACGTCACCCTGATCGCCTTTTGGTGCGTAAATAACCTGTTCACCATTGCCGCTTTCATGTGTGATTTCCCATCCTAGCGATGGGTATTTCATGCTTGAGCCAGTTGCGTCACCACTTGGCACTGTGTCTAACTCAAACCAAACGTTGTTTGTATCGATCAACATAATGCGGTGCTCACCGTTATAGTCTGCAACACTGGCGTTTAATATTTCAATGACGCTGTGCTTTTGGAACTTATGACCACTCGCAAAAGTTGCTTTAGCCCATCCTTTTGTTGCGTCAAACACTAACGAATCACAAACAGTCTCGCCAAACCCTGTTACCAAAACAGGTGTTAACGTATTTATCAACTGTTTTAGACCGTATGCTTCATGCGTTGGTGCGCCTTGCATTTTGTCGTTATAAAACTTAACTGGATATGTTTTCATTGTGTAATTTCCTTGATAATTTCTACTGCTGATTTTGGGATTGAACGAGCTAGGTGTTTTGATTTAACGAATAAATTCTTGTTGTCTACATCGCATACCACATCAACAACAGCATTGATGGAAAAACCAAACCCTGCTTTTTTTATTTGTGCTTTCATTAGGCAACCTCTTTATTGATATTGCCGCGTATTTGCAGAGCAAAAGTGTCTGTATCTATCGGGTTTTCTGACTCACCTTGTAAGATAGTGCGGATAACATTAAGCTGATAAACAGCGCCAATGGAATTAAATCGCAATACATTATTGGTCGCCCAGCCCGTTCCCCAGCCTAATTTATTGAGCGTAAAGTACGGTTTGCCGGAAATTGGATTAATAGGCGCAAAGTTGGTATTAACATCCCCCACGGCAATTTGTCCTATATGTTCACCAATCAATTTAAAGTTTGTGCTGGATGTGAAAACAATGGCCATGCGCTCAGTGATTGCACCGTCATTAGTCATAATTAACGGGTAAATAGTGTCGTTATATTCAGCGGCAGGTTCACCACCTATGAGTTCATCACTAAATTCTCCAGTCCACGTTGATTGATCAAACAGATTTGTGTATCTCGCAAACAAATCACCGGCAATCAACACACTGGAAACCATCGCTTTATCGGCATCGTAGGCATGAGTTAATGGCCGCGATGTTTTTAAGCGACCGGAAATATCAACATCCGTCACTAAGAACATATCTTCAAATCGGTAAGTAATAGTAACCGCACCTTCCGTTGTAAATGTTACTGTTCCGGCATCTAAATCGGCAGTGTAATCGGCACCGGTTACGGTTAATTCTGTTAGTCGGACGTGTGGCAAATTAACAACTTCATTAACGGCAACGGTTTTTGTAATTGTTTCATCCTGGTGAATGACGCACACATCGCCCTTACTGAAAATAACTACACGGCCATCGCTCGGCAAACGAATTGGATCGAGTCCTAATTGGTCGGCATCAAGAGGCAAATAGTTGTACGATACACAATTGTATTTGATGGAACTGCTATCAAGCTGCATCGAGTTAACGATTTCAACCACACCTAACTGATAATTTATTTTGCCGCTAAATCCGTTACCTAAAATATTACCATCGGCATCAACGGTACAGTTAATAGGTGTACCATCAGCGGCAATCGCGTTTATTTGTAATGAAAGAGAGGCAACGGGATTTCCTGCTGTCACAAAAGCGAGATCTTGTGTTTTATCTGGTAACGCCGCTTTTAGTAAACCAGCAACCAAGGCAACGTCTGTGCTGCCTGAGTCCCAGTACGTTAATTCACATTCACCGCTAACAAGGTTAATTGTTCCTGCTTGAGTTCCCCCCGCGTACAATGTATTACCAATCGTTGTATATGTAAGCCCAGCCAAGATAAATTCAAGCGAGGATGCCATCACATTAAAGCCACCTGTTTGGATATTAACGTTAATTGACACAGGCGTTTCAATATGAGTACCTACTTCAGAGCCTATATTAATATTGGTATACGCAATATTAATATGGTGTGGTAATGCAATAATTTCGCCCATTACGGTAACAGTCGTTAATTTGGTGCGTTTATAGGTGTCTTGACCATAAAAACTTAAACGGTTTTTGGTCCATTCAATCGCAATCGCTTCAACGTTAAAACCGGTATTAATCACACATTCACGGGTTTGGTAATCAATAGTACCAACCGCATTACCGTTGTAAGTTAGATTGCCGCTACCATCATCAATAATATGAACTTGAATAAATTCATCTTGAAAATTTTCTCGTCCATCGGTAACAAGATAGCCTGCTGGTGAAACGGGGTAATTTATCTCAACAGAGTTAGGGCTAATGTCTGTGCTGCCATCTAATGTAAAAGTTAATTTATTGTTTGATGGATTCAACGGCAAGTTATAGCTGTTATTATTCGCCTTATTTGTCCAATCAAATTGATAAGCGGTTCCAACCTGGTGGCAAGGCATTGGGTATTAATGAAACTTTTCTCCCTGAACGACGCCCGCTGCATCGCCGCTAATAATGTTATTGCTCACGGTTGCCATTTTATCATCCCACGTAATTGTTAACGTGTCGGCTTGCGGATAGCTTGGCAGATTAACGTTAAATCCTGCATCAGCGGCAATATCAGTGATTAGTCTTGTTGTAATACTGGTATTGGCCCACTGGTATAAGATAGGGCTATCTACATCAGGCAATGCGCCAAGTGTGATTGCAATATTACCGAATTCATCGAGCTGTCCAGTCCCATAGCTTTCGTCAAAACCTTCCAAGACTCCGTCCCCGCGGTCGCGTAATTCATACCATTTCCCCTGTACCATGTATGATACTATTACAGTACCTAGGGATGGTGTAGGAACAAGAGTTTGCGTGTAAACATAGCCTTGATTCTCTTTGGTAACTTGTAATAGCTGCGATTCGAGAGAAACAGGTGCTAAAACGCTGCGCGTCCCTGCCGAATTGCTTTTAATGGTGATCTCCATCGTATCAACAATGGGTTTGTTTACATGCGCGGTTTCAATTAACGCGCTCGGTACAAGTTGATTATAAACACTCGGCACCGTGACTTCGTTAGCTGCAAATTGGGCATCTTCGCGTAGCGGTTTTACGCTGTAGTATTTTGCTGCATCGGCAACCATCGTTTCATAACACGCGCTATTACTGCTAATGGGATCATACGGACTGGGTTCAACACCTTTGAATGTATAACGTAGCGGTTCGGATATTTCACAAGTCACAACGCGGCGGGTGAAATCTGGCACACCGGGATAGGAAAAGCTTTGAAGCGCTGATTGCACATTCACTATTTTAACGAATTGTTCATTACCTGTTTGTTTGTCGGTTGCCACTAACACTTCACCGCTAACAGGTAATTTGATGCCGATGCGCTGAATGAGACGGATAGAGCGAGAGCCTTTTAATTGATCGTACATCAATTCCCCTTGCCATTTTACGCCGCGCGCAAGATAGCTTTCGATAACGTTGCGGGACTCGTCACGCATAACGTAAGGTGAATTTTGGCTCATTAACGTGATAGAAACATTGGGATCGTCTGGTTGCTTTAATACGCCAACAGTCGCACCAAAATAAGTCTCAGCCAAGGCACTTTTAACCGCAGCATGAACGCTACGAATATTGACTACGCCGTAGGCTCTATCGAGGTCGGATACATCAGGAAAGATACTATTATGCTCGCCTGAAATTATCTCATTGCCCGTCATTTCACCGCCGCCATCACTTTCATCGGTCATGACTTTGGAGGCAAATAGTTTTATATCTGATTTGTATATTGGCATTTAATCTAGAACCTCAATTAGTTTAATAAGTGGGAGCAGGTAGATATCGTCGTCAGTAGGTTCGTCGGTGTGTTCAACTAAAGGGGTAGCAACAAAATGCTCTGCATCTGCATAATCCCAACGCACGTTGTAAATCGTGCCGTGATAGCTGAGTTGCATCATTGTTGGGGTAAGGCGCAATGCACTGAGTAGCTTTATTTTTGAATATGGGGCCCAGGCGTTGCCACTGGTCAAAACAATCGGGCGTCCATCTTTCATACGCCCACGGTTTAGCACCAGTCGGCCCGTAATAGAGGGCTTGCCTTCTTGTTTAATGGGGCAGTAATTCAAATCAGCTTGCCATCGCAAACCATCTGGTAGTTCAATGCCATCTAATGAAATCATGCAATACTAAATCCTATATTGGTGTGGAATTAGTATTGCAAAAATGGAGGGGCGAGGGGGATTGAGGCGCTTCGTGATGATGCGTAAAATGATTATATAGTTGTTAATTTACTTTGTTGTAACAAGCGTAATAAATCATCTTTACCCGCCTCATTGGTTTGAATATTCGCTGACTGAGAGCCAAGCTCTAACTTTACTACCACAGTTTGCTGTGACGCTGAAACAGGTGATGAAATATTGGCGTTTTGTGCTTGAGTTTGATTTTTATTTTCAGTTTTAATTGCCGTTAGCTTTTGTTTGTATAGCTGTTCTGTTAAACGAATTGCTTCTTTTAAAGAATTAATCGATTGTGTATCTTGATATAGCTTTGCATCACGTAACTGGTTATTTAATGAAGCTAATTTAGTTTCATACTTACGCTTTTCGATAGCTGCTTCATTACCAGCAATCCGATCAACTTCATCCTGAACACTATTTAATGCAGACTCAGCACTGGCTTTTAGTGATTCTAGTTTTTGACGCGCGCTATCTAACTGGCTATGAAGCGCAGAAAGCTGACTTGAATCTAAACGGTTTAAGCTACCAATTGCATGCTCAGTATTATTAATCATTGCCAGTGTTGGGTTTTCAGTCGCCCCAACGCTTGCTCTAATTCACGTAGTGTTTTTGTTTGGCGTGCAATTTTCAGAGATTGCTGGTCAAGCACAATCTGATCGCGAGCCATATCACTAAACCACTCACTGTGAACTTGACGATTCTGGTAAATACGTCCCTCAAGCTCTTCTATTTTATCCGCTAACCCGCCAATACTCAGCTGTGTTAAGTCGGCTTGGTCAGCGACCGCCATGAATGCGCCAGCCATTGAAACGCTTGCATCAACTGTGCGGTTGGTAACATTAACAATAATGTCACCACCTTCTTTTACCGCTTCACTGGTATCCTTTGTCGCATTACGCTCTTCAACGGCAGCATCAACAATACTTTTGCTGGCTGCAGCTCGGTTTATATATTTGTCCCTGTTTTTATCGAGCTGCTTGCCTTGTTCGTTTAGTGCTTTATTTTGCTTATCAATTTCAAGCGTGACGCCTAAAATAGCGGCTTGTTGCACTACTGATTGGTCAACGCTTCTGCCTTGCGCTGTTGCAGCTTCTATTTCAGCTTCCGCCCAGGCTAACACCGCTAACTTATGATCGTTCGTATTAGCAGAATGGATTTTAATCTGTTCGTAAGCTTGTTTATGACGCTCCGCGGTCAGGGCTAATTTTTCAGCGGAGGTGATACCCAGTAAGTCATAAGCGCAGGTTAAATCCTGCGCTTTTACTTTGGTTTCTAATAAACCAAGGGCTAACTCATCGGCTGACAACTTGGCAGATTTTGCGTAATTCTCCCATGAGGTGCTTAATTCGTTTAAATCGGCCTGTGTTGAAACCTTATTTAAAGCCGCATTAAAGGCAGTTTTAATAACAGCAGAAGAAGCATTTGCGTTACTAACAATCGCATCAAAGGTATTGACAATATCAACGCCCATATCGGTAAATTCACCATTTACCACCTGAGCATCGACAGCGACTTTCTTCAGTGCAGAAGACAAACTAATTGTTAATGTATCGCTTAGTTCGTCCGCACTTAAATGGCCTTGCTCAAAGGCTTTATGTGCTGATTGCTGAAAAGCAAGTAACTGCGTACCCGTTAGATCCTTTAATTTATCAATTAATTGGCTTTGTAACTTATTACCTAACTGGTCACTACGACTGTTTATCTCATCTAGCGTGCCAGTTAATGTTGCTACTTGCTCAATGGATGCAGGGTTAAACTGAATAAAAAATTGTTCCGCCCATTCGCCTAATTTGTTCGATGATGCGGCGGTTTCTATTGCGCTAACTTGATTGGTGATAGCAGTGCTAATCGCATCAATCTGCGCAAGCATTGGGCTAGCATCAAGGATTGCTTGTTTTTCTTCTTGGCGTGCTTTTCTAATCGCGTCTGCTTTCGCTTTGGCTGCGTTCGCTACATTGACGTAAGCATTTGCAGTGTTATCCCACGCAATCACCCCCTGCTCAATCAACTGGTCAAGCTGATCGATATCTTTGATGGTGATGCCAACTTGTTCACTGAATTCTGCGAATTTGGCTTTTACTTCTTTATTTGATTCAACTAAACGAGCTTGTGACTCTTTAGCCGCATTGATGGATTTGTCATAATCAATGAGGTATTTAGTCACTTCGGTGATTGCAAAGTGTCCTGCCGCAATCGCAAGGCCGATACCACCAATTGAAAGGGTAAATGCTTTAGCACTACTCGCAGTTGCCAGTAATCCTGCACTGTATCCAGCTAATGCAGTCGTCGCGGTTGCTGCGCTACTAACGAACCCACCGAACATAGAGGCTAATTTGATGCCTAACACCACTTTTGCAAGCGTGGCTAATTCCTCACGCCACTCATAAACAGTCACTAGCCCATTTTTCAGGGTTTTTAATGTGCCTACAATCGCATCGCTTATCTCTTTGGCATAGGTTTGCAATGAACCATCGGCGGCCATCTCATCAATCGCAGTGCTAATGCCAGACAGCTCCGCTTTGAAGGTATCAAGCAGACCCGCTTTAGCGATGGTATTTTTAACTTTATCAATGTTGTCATACAAGTTAGAGACAATGCCGTCCCAGGTGGTCATCATCGCTTTAGCACTACCAGCCGATGATTTTGCCATCTCATCAATCAGCAGTTTCATCTCTTTACGGCCGATTTGACCTTTTTCGCTCATTTTTTGAAGTTCAGCGGTGGTTTTTCCTAGCGCCGTTTCAAGTAATGACCAAACAGGGATGCCGCGCTCAACGAGCTGGTTAACTTCTTCAGCTTGTAGCTTTTGTTTGCTCCATGCTTGGCCAACGGCTAATACAACACCTTCAAGCTCTTCTTGACCTCCGCCTAATTTTGAGACTGAATCGGTTAATGCCTGGAGCGTGCCATCCATCGGATCGAGTCCGTAGGCTTTGGCTTTAATGAATGCTTTAGTCACACCATCTAATTGCAGTGGCGTATTTTTAGCAAAGTCTTTCACCCACTCGGTTGCTTTATCACCCGCTTCAATACTGCCCATGATGCCACGCATCTGTGTATCTAATTTTTCAAACTTACCACCCGTTGCTAATAGGTCTTTAATGCTACCAGTAACGGTATTAATACCCACATAGGCAGCACCTGCAGCAACCAACCCTGTGGTAATTTTATTGAGTTGACCGTTAAAGCCTTTACCACCCGTGGTCACTTCTTTGAAACTTTGGTTAGTTTTCTTATTTTTAGTGGTAAGTTTTTCTGTTGAAGTGGCTGTTTTATCAAGCGTGCGTTTTTGATGTTCAAGCTCATTGCTTAACATCTCTGCCCACTGGTCAGTAGCGCGCAACTGGATAGCTAACTGCTTTTGGGCGTTATTAAGCTGATTGGTCTTAATACCAGATTGCTCAAGCTGTCCGCGCATCGCTTGTAATGATTGGGTTTGCTGCTGTTCTGCGGTTTTAAGTGCAGTGAGTTTTTTCTTGGCATCGTTAAATGATTTGCTAAGCGCTTTAGTGGGTTTATCAGTTTCGCCCATTTCACGGCCTAATGCCGTGGCTTTCGCTTTTGCCTGTTCAAGCCTAGCGGTGGTTTCACCCAGCTCTTTTTTAAGCGAACGAAAAGAGGCGATTGCCCCTTTTTGTTGCTCAAGTTCATTTATCCTCGCCCCTAACTGCTTCGCCTCACCGTGGGTGTGCTGTGCCTCTTCACCTAGCTCATCAATCAAACCAGAGAGTTTTTTAAGGCTTTCACTGCCAGTGGTGCGCGTATCAATATTAAGGGATAAGGATAAATTACTCATGACGACTCTCTACTTATGCATCCGTTTCATCAAAGAAGTACGGAGCCACACCTTGTGCGCTCAATTCGATTTGGCCCGATAGCTCGGTGCTGACAAAATCACCCGCCATAAAGTCCGTGCCGTTACTAGCTGAAAGCGTACATTTACCCACGGTAAGCTTAACGTTTTTGCCATTAGCAAGGTTTTGACCATCTAATAAAACACGGTATTTAGTGCCTAATGCAGCGCCTGCTTTAACACGTGTGCCGGTGATCGCATTTGAGGTGGCAGTGATTTTGATGTTACCGCCATCTTCCACTGCGCCGCCTGCAATCGGCTTGACCATGCCCATCTGGTAGTTGATTTCAATGTCGTCACCAACCACTAACGGTGCATCGGCATTATCAGTGTCAGTAATAACCAATCCATCAGAAACAACATTGCTCAGTGAAAACTCTGTCCAACGATTTTTTACTAAGACTACCGACTCTTCAGTGATACTACCTGCGCCAACATTGATCGCTTCACTGGTCCCATTAAGGGCAATTTCAACTACTTCAGTGGGTTGTTCATCGAGGGCAATACTAATTTCTGTTGCGCCAGGAATCGTTACACTATCCGCTGTTTGCCCAAAATTGGCTTTTTTAGTGGATTTACGAGTTTTATCTTCACTGGTGGGTTTAATTTCAAGTTTAGTGGTATTAATCGGTCCGATTAAGCCACCGCCGATACCTTGGGCGTTTAGCTTCTCAAGGTAAAAGTTACCTGCACAGAGCAGGCCTGTAGATTCACTCATGTTCGTTTTCCTTTAATGGTCATGTGGGTTGTAAAAAGTAAGGGAAAATAGCCGTAGCCATTTTTGTAAAGGGGTGGCGTGCCTGCGCTTTCACGGTGTAAATTGGTGAACTCAGGGGCAGGCTTCCAGCCTTGTAATTGCTCAAATACCTTGCCCATTAATTCACCCGCTTCTTGCTGAGCATCACGGCTATCAAAGGTCTGCACCGCAATGACCACCATCCAGCGTTGTTTGATTTTGCTGATAACACCGCCTTGGGCTGTTTTATCAATCGCATCACCAAGGTACACAACATGCGCAGCAGGGGTACTAAGGTTCTCTTCCGTGACTTTGCTGAGCTGTTCGCCTGATAGCACATCAATAAACTCGGTGATATCGGTTAAACGCGAGATCAACAATTCCCCCAAGGCTAAATAGTTCATCAGATAAACCCTTTTGAGTCAGCACGCCCAAACAAAGTGCCTGCGGATTGTATTTCCGCCAGATCATTACTTTCGGGAGTGCTGTTATCATCGGTAAGTCCTAATGATGCTTGTCCAGTGCTAACACTTTTCAGAAAGCTAATCGCTTCGTCGTAACGTGTTTTGATTTGCTCTGGCGCGTTACTGTCATAGAGAAAGTAACGACTCATATCCGCACACAAACGGTTCAGCACGGTGGGAACGCTAATAAACGGCAGTGTATAACGAGAGGCTAAATAACCGTCGATACGGTCTGTGGCATCCGTAATGGCTTGCTCAACCTGCGTGGCATCAAAGGAGTTATCATCAGCTCGCGCTAATTTGTCTAGCTCTTTTTGGCCGAACCGCTTAGCCATCTCGTTCACACTGCAATACATTAGGCGTTACCTTCGCTTTCTGAAGTTTCACTTGTCGCAGGCTCAGTTTCAGGCGTTTCAACGTCTGTTACTTCGTCTTCTGTCACGTCAACTTCTGGTGATTCCTGCTCTGCCTGATAAGTGGGATTTTCTTTTAACCAATTCCACGCTTCATCACGCATTGCTGCACTGATTTGCACATCATCTTCAATCGCATTTTCTAAACACTTTGTAGTAGGTGCGCCTGAGCCTGTCAGCTCTAACGTGCCTGCACGTTGTAACCATTGCATGATCGCAACAAGAAACGCGATACTTTCAGGTGGTACAACTACAGGTGGTAATGCGTCACCTGAGCCATCACCTTCTACGCTTTGCTGTAGGCTGTTATTCCCTGCCACCAAGTCCGCTGACGTAGCGGTGTCTGCTTTATCGGCTCCTTGTAATACCAAGCGCTTATCATTTGTGATCGCGTGTATTTGCGCATCCGTTGCATCGTCGATGACGTTATCGCCTTTGTTAAAGACGAGGCCAGCACGACGATAGCCAGAATGGGAAGAATTAAAAACAGTAATACTTTTGTTAGCCATTTCATGTTTACTCCATGTTAAGTCTGAATTCCCACGCAAAGCATGGGAACTAAGTTAAAAATGTAAGGGTTAAAGGTAATCAGCCACCAGTAACTCAATTCGACCTTTGAGTTCATTAGAGCTATTTGCATCTAATTCACGCTCAAGCAAACGCGTAGCCACTTTTTCAAGTGAGGTTGGGACCACTAGAATCGTTGGTTTAATACCCAGTTTTTTACCACCATCGCCTTTAATAGCGCGCATTGCTTCAATCGCTTCCCATAAAGAATCACCGTTCAGTGTTTTCTTCATCGCAAAGGCCATTTGCCAGAAACCAAAGCCCACCGCACAACGTTTATCCACGCCGTAGCGGAACTCACGCGACATAAACACCGCTTCATCGTCATTCTTGGTCATTGAGACTAATGACGGTGCTTTACGATCTTGATAAATCAGTGGTTTAATAGCGCGAGAGGTATCCAAAATAAACCAAGGTGCACCGACATAAGCGCCATCGACAATCATGTTCGCCACAGACACATCCGCACCACTGCCATCAACGGCATCATTCACGGGGTGATCGGTATCAAAGAAGTTTTGTCCGTCATAACACAGGGTCGTGAAACCGGCGCTCAACATGCCAAACACTAACTCATCAGGATGAATCGCGGCGGCATTACCCATCTCTTGGAAGAGTGGCGAATAGATACCTAGCTCATCATCTTCGATATCGTTCTTATCAACACCGACCGTTGACTCGTAATCTTCGTTCACGATTTGGTAGCCGTGTGCTTGCATCGACTTGATTTGACGGTCGCCGACCCATTTAGCCAATGATGGAAATTTACCCAACCAGCCGTAGGTATTGCTTTTACTGCTTGATTTAATAACAGAGGCGATTTTAGTGTATTGCGTTTCTACACCCGTTAAGCCACCTTGGAATTCACGATTAAAGCCTGTGAACAGGGCTGAAATTAATGCAGGAGTTACTAACGCCATTATTTTTCACCTTTTGATTGAGCAAAGTCTGCATGGCTAATGCCTAATAAATCGGCTGCAATAACATCTTCTGCTGAGAGTTGAGCAAGACCAGCAACTTTATCTGTTGGGGCTTTGCCATCGGTTTGTGTTGCATTGAGTGCTGCAATCGGTACACGTACATCGAGTGAGGCCGTTAGCGCAGCAATACCGTGTTGATTGCCTAAATCGGTTAAATAACCCATTTCACTTTTACGAATTTTGCCTTCATCAAAAGCTTGCTTTACTAAGCCTTCAACCTGCGCTTTACCGCTGTTTGCACTGAGTGCTGCAAATTCAGTGTTCAAGGCGTTATAGGTTTCAACGGGCACAAACTTTGTTAAATCAACGCCCGTACTTTCTGCCGTTAACGCAACAAGTTGTGTCTTTAAGCCCTCGACCTTAGCGGCATCAGTTTGTAAATTATCCAGAGCAGAGAGCGCTGCCGTGGCTTGTTCGGGGGTGACATTGTTCGCATCGGGCAGGTCAATACCCAGTTTTGCGAGCATATCAATGAGCAGTTTGTTCATTGTTGCTTCCTTGTGTTGAGGTGAATTAATTAAAAGTTGTGCTGAGAGTTCAGCAAGGGGGGCCATGCCATCCACACCAGGACGATTAGTCAATGCCGCGCTGTGAAGGTAAGTGGGTTTGCCGGTCTCTGTGTCGTATGCAAAAACACAAGAGAGATAGCGGTATTCTTTGTTTTTGATGAATGCGAGGGCTTTGTCAGTAAAGCGAGGCTTCACAAATAGACCTTCACCTTCACGAAATTCAAGCTCAGTTAAATTGAAGTATCCCGATGCAGGGGCTGGGTTGCCATTGCTTTTAGCATTCAAGGTCTGGTGTTCGTAGTCGATAACCAAATCAGAAGCTTGGTGCGGTGTGCGCGCTTTCATCTGCTCGAAAACCTGCGCATCTAAATACCATTGACCAGTGGCAACATCATGAGGGCGACCATCAACCGCTTTAAAAAAGCCAGCAGGTAGCAGTTGATGCCAACCATCATTTACGTCGAGAATTTCAGCAACCAGTGCCGCGATGTTTGTGCTATTTAATTTTTTCATGAGGCTAGATTAGCGAGATTGCCAATCGAGTTGTGATTGAAGTGATTCAGGAAGTGCTATAAGGCTTTTTTGCGTAAAAATGGAAACAGAGGATTTTGCAAATACAATTTATATTAGAACCGCGTTTAAAACCCGTTTAAAAACGCTCAGATTTGTTTAACTATTTTTAAAGCGCTCGTTGTGTGGTTTTGTTGTTTGCGACGCTTAGCGTGCGATTTTGAGCTTTAAGCCGTTTGAATATAACCCACCAAGATATCGAGTACAGATTGCTCCTGTTCACTATTCAACCCCAACCATTCACGCGCAACGATATTGGCATCTTCTCGACCAAATTGGTGTGTCGCACCATAAACCATATTAGTACCAAAGCTGAGTTGTTGATCGCCAATCTGGTAAGTCAGCAAATCGGCAAGCGTTCCCTCTTCACGTAATATACGATCGGGTCGTTTTTTGTTTTTTAAGGTTTCAGCTCTCACCGCTTGCCAAGGTGTGCCATCGGGAGCTACTTGGTCTTTGAAGCGTTGCGCGTGAATCTCTTTAAGGTATTCACCCACTTCACTGAGTGCAGGGGTGAGGTTGTTGGTGCGGTTGGCGAGTTGTTGCAATGTATCAGCAATCGATTGTTGACCGACTAAATCAACTGAGAGGAATGCGCCTGCCATTATACGTTAAGCCCTAATGCTTCCATCTCTTCAATCGTGGGCGCTGGGCTCCAACGCTCAAACTGTTCAGGTGTGGCGCTGGCAATCAGTGCTTCAAAGCTCAGAGAAATGTACTCTTTTTCTTTACCTGTCGCTTGCGCTTCTAATGCTTCAAGCTGTTGCCATGCATCATCAGCTAAAGGATCTTGTTTAAAAATTAACTCTGACTGCTGTAAAAGAGAAAGCTTATTCATTTAATTTTTCCATCATATTATCAAACCATGCCACGATATCAGGCCAGTGATTGTTTAACTCATTACGATCTAAGACGTAAGCAGTAAAATGCTCTGCAAACCACTCTTTGCTGTCTTTGTTGGCGTAGCGTGTTAAGTATAAATCAGTTGGGCGCTCAGGAACGCCTAACTTGTAATGCACTTGATGCCCCATCTCATGTAGCCAAGTAAGAAAAACAGCCTCATTGTCATAGAGGTCACCGCCAGCCTCTGCAAAAGCATACCAACGTTCATCTCCATCATCAAAATGGTGACGACCTTTTTTCATAATACCTTGCTGAATAATCAGCTTAACATCATCAAGTATAGCTTGTGTATTCACCTTTTTAAGATCTGCGTTTAAAAAAGTGTTGATCACAATATGCTGAAAATCAGCACGGGTAAAGCCTAATGGTTTATTTGCTCTTCTCACAGTAAACAGTTTTAAAGCATCCATAGGTTCAACATCAAGGTACTTAGCAACGTCATTAGCAATCAAAGCCGCCTGTGCATTCAACGTCATTTCAGACTCTTTAATAAATAGCGTTTTGCGATTATTCTTTTTAATAAATGCACTTAACAGCTGAATTTGAGGGGCTGCATCCGTTAACATTAATTTATCTAACACATCATTTAAACGATGAATATCCACCTTTTCAACACTACTAAATGCCGTGGGCACAATCCGCTCTGGTGTTTGATAAGGTACGGCAGAATCGATCAGCTTTTGTTTTTGACGCGTTAATTGTTCGCTTGCATGAGGCGCATAGTCAAAACTTGGATCAATCCCTTTGGGCACTTTAATCACTTCGCCCGTTTTCTTGTCGATGTAATCAACCAGTTCAATATCAGGTGCTTTGTCATCTGTGCCTTTGCGTTTACCAGACACTTTACATTTACACCCCCAACCATTTGATGGGAAATGCGTTTGCCAAAAAGAATCATCTCTGGGCAGGGTCAGACCATGCCACGCTTTGTGCTGAATACGTGGATTAAAGCTATCGCCATGTTGGTACTGCCAAAATTCAAACTGTTGCAACTGTGCCCATCGGCCTGCGTTGTAGCTTTGGCGTAGGTTGGTATTGTAAATGATACGCGCACGCCAATCTTTATTACCCGTATGTTGCCAACCGTTCTTCTTTACGATTTCGTTAAACTCAGACTTAAACCAGCCAATGCCTTTGCCTTCACTAATGGCAATATCCACCGCTTTACGAAAACTATTAAGCAGATCGTTTT
This sequence comes from Psychromonas sp. MME2, assembly GCF_040566515.1. Taxonomy (NCBI): domain Bacteria; kingdom Pseudomonadati; phylum Pseudomonadota; class Gammaproteobacteria; order Alteromonadales; family Psychromonadaceae; genus Psychromonas; species Psychromonas sp. MME2. The sequence goes on from NZ_JBEWXI010000012.1 coordinate 321,217, forward strand.
CCATTGCGCCAGCCACCATAAATGCGCTGTTATGGGCGTTGCCCCAAATATCGTCCCACGCTTCTGTGCTGATATTGAGCTTGGCCCGAAAGAAGTCTATCTGCTCTTTAAAGGGTAACGAGCCATAACGGGCGCTACTCATTGGCTTCGCTCTCTGCTTCATTTGCTACATCAGCACGACCCGCTAATTCACTGGTTGCCATCGCTTGCGCCATCAACTCCGTGACATCATCCAGTGATAAATGGGTATCTGCCAATAAGGTTTGTAACTCATCTAAGCTATTGGCTTGCTCAACAAGCTGGTAAATCGCTTGGTTCATCGCGTCTAGGTTATCACTCATCTGTGCGCCTAATTGTTTAGCGAACTGACTAGGGGCATCGTGCTCATCACTGAGTTGTTTAATTTTGTGAAGGGTTGCCTTGGCACTTAATGCCACTAACTCTGCTTGTTTTGGTTTCACCAGGCTCGACAGTTGGCGTGCCTAATATCGCCTCGTCTTTATCGGCAATCGGAATTTGTAATCTATCGTGTAACCAATTTACGGGAATACGTGCGCCTAAGCCAACCAATGCAGGTAATGAGTCAGCGACACTTTTCATATCATCAGGCTCAACCAGATTGAATTCAAAGCGTGGTAATCGGCGCTCTGATTGATACGTTGAGCCATTCATTACGTATAACGGGTAAACAATGTCACGGGTAATAGTGGCGGCTATCTGCTTTAAGTCGGAGTTACGAAACTCTAAGCGCACTTCGTTATGTACGTTACCTAATGCATTGGTTGATGATTTCCCATCGGCCTGTGAGGTCAGCGTTCCACCAATGATCGCTTTAGATTGTGACTTCTCACACCAGCTTATCATCGCTTCAAAGGGCTCAGCACCACCCACGGCAGCACTGTGAAAGTCCAGCTCCATGCCTTTGGGAATAATGCCACCCGCGTTATGCCCGATACTCATCACTGCGCGTAACAACGTGGCTTTTTCTTCTTTACTTGCTCCACTTGGGTACTTACCTAATCGCAGTGGCAAGCCATAAATCTCTAAAAACTCCGCTAAGTCACGCACCGATAAGTTTTTAAACAGAAACGGCCATGCGATTTGACGCACTAAACCCGCACGCCCTAAGTAGCCTGATTTTGCTTTATGTTGATGCACCACCCAACCGAACGGTTGTAATGCAGCACCCAATAGCGAGTTATCTCGAAGCATGATTTGCTCACGGTTTTCAGGGTTTAGCTGAAACCAAGACTGTGGGCGAAACAGCAAATCGTCAATTACCCATTGGTTATTGTCTTTACGCCATTTAATTTCAAGGCATGAAAACCCTTTAAAGATACCATCTGCCATGTCTAAAATGGCATCATCCATCAGCATCGAGTCATCTAGCGACTGCTTAATCATCTGCGCATCTTCAATTTCAGCAGGCGTTGCATCGCGTGGTGGGGTGATATCCCATTCAACACATAACAAAGCTTTGCGACGTTTTTCAACTTCACAGTACACATGCGCATCTTTTTCAAGAATGTCTTCAGCGAGTTCCATTTGTGAGATTAAATGACCGCTCTCCGCTTCTTTTAGAATGGTCGCCAGTCGCGTAGGTGTTAGCCCACTGGTTGGGTGCTCATCAATATGTTGATGCAAGTGTGCAAGCTGTGATTCATCGCTTTGTTGCTGCTCAAGCTGTTTGGTCGATTTAATCGGGTTACCGTGAATATCTATTAGCATTGTTTTTCCTACCAACCTCTAGGCTGAAATTCGTTAAAATCATCGTCATCGTTTGACGGGTCAAAGCGTGAAGCGCTTTCGGGAATCGCTTCAAACTCAATGGCGCTACCTTCCATCTCACTGGCACGATTTGCCATTGCCAGCCCAACGGCCATATCACCATGACGCTGTTTGCCGTCTTCACCTTTGCTTTTGCCTTTCTCTATTTTCGGTACACCGTTGATCACTTTGATATGGCGTAAATCATCAAGATTGTCGGCATGTTTAGGTAGCTGAATATTGCCATCTTCAAACTCGGCTTTAAGTTTGGGCATCCATTCGCGATACCATTTTTCATTGAGCATGATGCACTCGACCATCTCCGCGCCGTATTTCAGTAACGCTTGCTCGGCTAAATAACCGCCATTACCCGTTGCATCAAAGGCCATGCCCACTAAGCGAGGGATAGAATCGAGCATATAAAACAGTACTTGTCGCTGTTGGTCGTAGGTCAGGTTGCGCAGCTCTACTTGAAACGGCACGTGTTTGCTTAAATCTTTGCGGATTTCCATCGGAATCAAAACGGTTAAATCGCCTTTACGGGCGAAATCTTCCCCAAAGGAATGGCTATGGTCATCATTCAAGGTTTCAAGCAAGGGCGCTAAAACTTCATCGCACCATGTTTCAATTTCTAACTCGCGACGGTGCTTGCTCCACGTAATAAACTCATCGCCTGCTTCATATTTAACAATGGGGTAATCGGCGTTCATTGCCTGTTCAATGTGGCTTCGCAACAGGTAAGCGCCACCGCCTTGCTTGGGCACACAGTAATACTCTTCTAGCGCATCTTCTTTACTGGCTGTGGCTTTGAGTAGCCCTGCAATCCAATCGTCTTGCGCTTGTTGCGACCAGGGCTTTTTAGTGATTTGGCAGATACGTTTATAAAGCCCATCCGCGCAGGCATCATCAAGGGTGATGGTATGCACGCTGTAATCTTTTTTACCTGCTCGACTATCTTGAATCAGTTGGTTGAAGAGGTTATCAACGCTGTTGTGGGTACTGATTAAGCGAATTTTACTGCCCCACATAGTCAGGGCTAAGGCGGCTTTTAATACTTCCGCGAGTCTGTCATGAAAGGCGGCTTCATCAATGGTCACGTTACCTTGCATACCCCGTAGGTTTGATGGGTTACTTGATAGCGCTTGAATTTTAAAGCCACTGGCAAAGTAGATAACAAAGGTTAATATCTCCTTGTCTCCGCTTTTACCATCACCTGCATCGATGAATACTTCTTCTTGAATTTCGCCTGCGGCTTTATTGAATACCTTGGCCCACATAGCGGCTGCATCAATAAATTCACGCGCCATCTCTTTGTTTGAGCCAACGTAAAAATGATGACAACCACCGTGCGCTTTTTGTGCTGAGGCGGTCAATACTCCATCAGCTGCTTCCGCCCAAGTTAACCGGTTCTACGTGATTTCTCGGCAATCTTTAAAGGTGATTCATCAGCAATCCAACGCTTTTGATAACCTAATAGCACTTCCTTTTCATCAAAAGAGGTGCCATCAAATATATTGGGTTTGGTAAGATCTGGTTGTGCCATTAGGCAATCCCTAATATTTCAGCTTTCAGCTGGTCAACGGCTTCTTTGGTTAAGCCAGCTGCTTTCACTACTTTATCAGCCACCGCGGCAGCTTCTTCTGCAAAAGCTTTGCGGATCTCTTTTTCACGCTTATGAGAGAGCATGGCGGTTTGCTCTAAGCGCTGACATGCAAGCATCACATCTTTAATCATGCCAACATCAACGTCAGTATCACCATCGCTGTTCATCATCGCTTTAAATAACTGGAACGGCCCATTTCAAGCACTAACTTAGTGACTTCACCCGTTGGTTTGTCGCCCAATTCAGCGACCCATACTTGTGATATTTCACGCATTTCACGTAGGTTTTTACCTACTTTTTCCATCTTCGATGAATAGCGGTTAACGCCCGATGTTGAAGGTTTAATGCTTTCGTCATAACCTTGTTCGTCAATGTAGCTATGCACCGCCTCGACGATCTCTTTTTGTGAATGCTTACTGTTACGCAATAAGCTATCTAACAGTTTTTTAACGTCATCAGGAAGCAAATCAATTTTAGAGCGCTTTCCACGCGTGGCTTTATCGCTCATATTATTCCCCCGGACGTGGACGCTTAATGCCTGGTTGAATTGCCAATCCTTTTGCAACATCCAAACCACGAGAGGTTAATTTGGCTAAATGAGTGCCGTTTTGTAATACCGTCAACTCAATGCAATCTTGCTCTTCAAGCCATGCTAACTGTGTTCTCAGTGCGTCGCGACTAATAGAAAGGCTATAAACACCAAGGCCATCTTGTAAAATTGACTCATTTAAGTCATAACCTAAGTCTTCACTTAATAAGCGCAAAACCACCAAGCGTTGATGCTCTTGCATGATCTGTTTCATCGACATTATCTTTTTTCTCCCTGTATTTCGTTTTCAACCAACATTTCGGTAGTGCGCTGTAGTTTTGATAACTGCACTGACACACCATCCATTTTTCCGCCTATTTCAACTATTTTTAGTGCGAGTTGGTGCATGTCTTTATCTGTTGGCAACTGCTTGACATCATTGACAACTTGGGTAATTCGTCGCTCTAAATCATCAACATGTGTTTTGCTAGCGTAAGTTTTTCTCATCGCCCACGTTGTGCCATAAAAAATAACAGACAAAAGCGCATAGATTTGTACCCAGTATTTCCCAATAAATTCAAACAAAGTGCTTTTCCTTTTTCTCTATTGCGCTTTGACAGTCAACACAACGAGATGCGGATGGCATTTTTGCAACGCGTTCAGGATTAATCGGCTCGTTACAATCAATGCAATAATGTGTGTTACCAATCACATGTACTGGCTCGTTTTTATGCGCTCTTTGTGCAGCGATATGACTTTCTAACCACACTTCATTCTGTTGATTGGCGTTATCAATGATGTCGCTCATTTGCTTATATCTCCCTGTGTGCCAGTTTTCACAATGGCCTGCTTTATCCCTTGTAAAATGCCGACTGGTTGAATACCTGCTGCAACTTGTTTATCAAGCGAGCGCTTATGAATGCTAATGCCCAACACAGACAGCGCGATACCAAACAGGGGCGTAAGCGCAACCACGCTATTCACTAAATCAGCTGCTTTTTCTGGATGAAAGACCATGGCATAGGTCAACCCAAAAAAAACCAAGCACCACGCGAGGCACATTGCATAACCAAAGGTCGGTCGCCAGCGTCTGACATAGGCATCGTGACTGGCGAGTTCAGCTTGCATAGTGACGTGTTGCTGTTGCAGTGCATGTTTGCGTTCATCGCTTTCAAGCTCTGCATGTTTAAAGGCGAGGTTTTTCAACTGAATTTGATTATCCAATTCTAATTTTTTAAGGATGATTAACGCATCAGGATTGCTTTTAAGCGATTGCTCTATCGCTTCGGGCGTATTGTCACAACCCAGTGCAGAAGCAACCATCCCCCCAACGGCAGCGCCAGCAGGACCACCAATTAAGGTGCCGATTAATGGTGCGCTACTGCCGATAATATTTTTGATGTTATCCCACATTAACTTCCCCCCAACGGGCTTTGGTGCCACGCAAATCTACATGGGTGAACGTTGCGTAAAACCCTAACCCTAAAAGATTGGCATAAGGTGCATCTTCTAAATAGGCATAAACATGACGAGGTGAAACACCGCGCATCACAATATCAACGGCATTACCTTTAACGTGTTGGCTATTTTCAGCACCTCCCACTGCTTTATTGTGTTTTTCACAACGGTAGGCGCTGTTGATGTAAACGGGGGCATTGAAGTGAGCGCGTAGGTCTTCAAGGATGATAACTAAGCCTAAATTTATCTTTTGCTCCCCACAGCAGGCGCATTGAAACTCTGTTTTTGAGAAGTGTTTTGTAATTTTCATTGTTAATCCCGAATGACCTCAATCCCAATTAGGTAATGGTTCGAGTATGCTGAACTTGGGGATTTATTGGATTTGAAGTGATTCGGGATATATAACTTGCTGTAGGTGTTCTTAAAATATTGTAGGTGATTAATTCTTCTAATTATTCTTCATGGTCGATAATGATAAGGACACTTTTTGCAGTATCATAAAGCACAAGTAGCGAGTAGGCAAAAACTCCAATAATCAAAACATTTAAAAGCAATGGTAAGTTTTCAATTGAAGATATATGAATAGAACCTTTTACGCTTAAAACTATGATAGAAATAACAATTAAAGAAATCTGCTCTTTTATGGAAAGAAGCATTTGATCCCTAGTTCTTTTAAAACAACTAGCTCCACCTTTCGCATCAACCATTTCTCTAACTTTGGTTAAAACAATTCCCATTGTTGTTGCGTTTATTGCCAACAATGCAATAAGAATTGTTATTAAATTTTCACTAAGAAACTTATGTAGAAACTCAGAACAAAGCCACAGGTTTAGAATTTCAGCGATAAAGCCGATACCTAATGCTAAGAATGAAGTTTTTACAATATGCGAAATCATTTGAGTAACTCTTTTAAAATTGAGGCTAGTTGTTCTGCACCGCCAGTCATCTCTATTTCTCCTAATGTTAACTCTTTAACTGTGCGAGAGGTTTGATGATGCTTTTTAATTCCATCTATTTTAACTGAAATGTTGCCACCTCCTTCACTGCTATAGTCAACTAAACCCTTAAGGGCTGCATTATCTTCTTCTAAGTAAAGCGCTGCATCTGGTTCCGATTCAATTTTCAAATGGTTTCGAGTTGAATTGGTGCATTTTGCGAATAGTTTTAAATCATCAGGTAATGTGCCTGATATATTTGCCATGTTAGGGGTTATTATTTCAAAATCAACTGATTTTATTTTCCCTCTATGCCGCCTTAAGAGTGTCCAAAATTGCTGTTTCTCAAATAAAGGCTCATAGATTGCACGGAGGTGAAAGTGTGTTAATTGAGGTTCAAGTTTTTCAAGGATTAACTTCGCCACCGTTTCACATTTTGCAAACGCAGTTGTACGTTTCTGTACAGCAATGTATTGCTTTTCTGGATGGTTCCAGATTGCAACCATGATTGATGGCCAACTATCAACAGCTTCGTTTTTAAAATCCCGAGTTTCAAGATGTAGTGTTTTGTTATGTGCTAGTCTATATAAGAAGAAATCTTCTTCCTGATGTAAAAGCTTAACCGCAGTTTTACAGGTCTGATTTGAAAAATCTTTTTGTCCTACAAGAGCGTCTTTAAAGAAAGAGTTCTTACGAGCAATGATATCTTCAATGTTATTAGCTCCACTAAATAAATCGCCTTGAAAATATCTATCTACGGGTAGAATTTGATATCTGAATAATTCAAAAGTATTAGTTTTGCTGATCATATATATCCTTGTATGGAACAAGCAGACTGTTTTTATTCATAATGAATCTAATCATACATAGATTAATTATTTAATAAATTAAATGACACGTAAAACAGAATTTAATACATAAAAAAGCCCCAATGAAGGGGCGAGGGTTAATCTGTTTAGTTAGATTTCGTCATTCGACGCAGGGAGAGCCAACAAGTTCAAGTGCAGTAGACATTCCAAATTTAAATATATCAGCATGAACTCCTTCTAATGTTAATTCGCCTGCTTTTATCGTTTTAAGATCCATCATTTTAACGAGTGATAGCTTTAACTGTGCATACTCTGCGACAATTTCATTCATGAACGCAAGGTTTGCAGCTGATACGCTGACGGTTTCATCTACTGGAATAGTCGCGCCAAATCGGTCTTCTAAATTAGCCTGGATGGCTTTGGACTCTATTAGTTGTGCCTCTGCTTGTTTAGCAATTAATTCATGTTTCATATTCATTTCCTGTTTTCACCCATCAAAAGTGGTGGGTTTGCACCAAAAAGCCCCAATGAAGGGGCTGAAATATTTGGTTAATTAAATCAACTTAATATTTTCACACCTCACCCAATCGCGGTCATCTTCATCACACTCATTTACAAGGCCAATTAATCGCTCTTCAAATTCAACTCCTCCAATTAATCTTTCCTTTCCCTTATAAATGCACTTCATTGATGCACCAAAACTAGTTTTATCAAATTGCTCTAATGTCATATAAATTTCCTATTTTCACCCATCAAAAGTGGTGGGTTTGCACCAAAAAGCCCCAATGAAGGGGCGGTGGTTTAACTAACAACTAACGGCTAACCGCTTTCTTCAAAACAAACTCTTCTGTCTGCGGTTAAGTTGAATTTTGCGTTGTTTAGCAAGAATGTCGTAAATAGTGCGTTCCGTGAGATCATGCTCTCGGGCTAGCTGGCTAATGTTATTGCCTCTAAAACGATTGAATATGTGCAAGTCGCGTAACGCTTCTTTTAAGGTTTTGTTGGTTGGCAGGTATAATTCGCGCCCCCCTAAATAGTGTGATTGCGCAGTGATGATGCTGACCGCTAAACGATGTTTGCTGTTATCGTCAAATGTTAAGCTTTGTAGCTCACGCAATACCACGGCATATAAGGTTTGTAGTCGTTCTGGCCAGCGCAATACCGACCATTGATGATCGTCGTCGCTCAGCGCTTCAAGCTGTTTATTGAGGGCGTTCAACTCGGTTTCGTCAATCTCACCCAATAGGCTTAATTGGTTCTCTTCAGGCATTGGTTTTCACTCCTACTTTTGCGTTGAATTTCTTAAACAAAGCATCTCTCTTTGCATCGTTTTCGGCATCGGTCACTGCACCACCAAACTCTTTAATCTCGATACTTGAGCCTTGTTTAACCGGCGTTGAACTGGCAGTAAACTCACCTTGAATGGTGTTTAACACTTGCTTGAGGTAGTTATGATTAGCCAACGGTTTAGGCACTTGGTTATAACTAAGCTGTTGCTGACGTTTTGCATGTAAACTTTGCACTGTGTCATTGAGTGCTTTAGCCAAACACGCTGGGTTTTTATGTAAATCCAGCGTTTCGGTCATTAATTTATGAGCGCGGGCATTGCTTAAATCGCTTTTTTCAGGACGAAACAGGCTGATATAACTCACCACGGCTTGCCCTAAACGCTTATCAAGTTTGCTGATTGCACCCAATAATTCACGACCTGCATCATCGCTGATTAACGCATCTAAATGCAGGTGGGTGCGACAAATCGGGCAACGACCTAGCTTCATTATTTTTCATCCTCTGCATCTATATCATGCCTTGGGTGGGTACTATCACGCCCAGGGAACATATTATTGAAATGATTAACTAAATCTGCATAAGGCATGACTCCCACTACTTCGTGTGGCGTTAATGCTTTTGTCATTTCTCTGATATGCCATTTTTTTAGCGTTTCGATGATTTTACTTGCCTGTTGTGGGCTTAAAAAACGTAAGCTAGTAACGGCAAACATGCCCGTTTGACGGGTTTGATTGTTGATAAACTTATCAAGCGCCGTTTCGCTACCATCTTTCACAAACCCATGACGTTGCATGGTTATCCAAATTGCCACAATTTTATCCTGTGGTTTACGGCTATAAGCGGTTTGGTCGCTTGGGCGAGAGAAACGTTTACCGTTTTTATTCGTTGGGGCTTTCGCTTTGAACCCGCGTTTTTCCATAGAATGCAATACCATCATCAGTTCAGCAAAGTTCATCTCAGAGCAGCTTGTTTTGTCTGTTGCTTCTTTTAAAATTGCACGGTAAAGGTCGTCATCTAATCCCAACTGACCTTTTGCTATGTGGATTTTGGTGATTAATGTTTTGATTGATACGGGGTAAGCCATGTTCACACTCCTTGAGAGGCATTCATGCCAAGTGCTAAATCCCAACAACGTTTGCGTAATTTTGCTAATGCGTCGCGGCTATTAGCTGCGTCATATTGAACGCTTGGCGCCGCTGCAGATATTTTCAGCACTTTGATTGAGTAGGGAGATGCCTGAATGCGTATAATATAAATAGGGTTTTCTTCCAGCTCTTTAAATATTTTTGCCGAATACTGGTATTGGATACCCATATCTGTTGCTAACCCTCTACGGGTATAAAATTTTCTATTACGCTGCATTTCATATGCAATCTGCAATGCTGTTATCTTAAAGCTCATAAAATTCTCCTTGCTGCTCATCAGTACCCAGCCACAACGCTAGGCAGACACGACCACTAAATTAAGTGAGCGTGTTTCGCTCGGTTAAAGTTTGGAATATTCAAGCACCACAGGGCGGTACTCTTCGTTTTTGTCACGTCGATAAATACGCAGGTAAGGTATTGAAGCCGTGACCTGAATCGCATCACGTGCGGCTTTCATTGCCTGTTCCCATTTATCGTCTTGAATATCTAAGCGACCTAATGCCAGCACTTGGTTAACATCAATATTGCCCTGTTTATCTACCTTAAAGGCCATATCAACCATGGTCATTAAGTTCGGGTTTGCACCATCTGACCAACTATGAATACATTCATCGATAAGCTCTTTTGCTATTTGAATACGTTCATCAAAATGACGTACATCGGCTTTTGAACGGTTAATGCGAAACTCACCATCGAAGCTATGCAACGTCACATTGCCTTTTTTGCCACCCAATGTTTTGTCGTACTCGTTGGCGCTCAACTCAACAAAGGCGTTAATTTCACCCATCGCCCAGGCTTTATGCTCGGCAATAAGGGTTTGTAAACCTTGTGCTTTTTCAGCGATTTTCAGGACTAACTCATCACGTAACAGGTCAATCTGTTTAATGTTTTCGATACGAACGAGGTTGCCGTGAGCGTTGCGACGGTATCCCTCTGGGATGTTGTTTTTTTCATCTTTCATGCTGTTTTCCTTTGATTGCACTATTGGTTATTGGATAACGGCAACATGGCAACCAAGCCACATGCCAAGACGGTATTGAATGCCTGACTCATCAGTACAGTGAGAGGCTGTTTTTTTAATTCGGTAGTGATGAGGAATGCCTCGCACTAAAACCATTGGGCGTTTACCTGTACGGCTCACGTTGACCACTTCAAAACCTTGCTGAGTAAAAAGTTTGTTAACTAGGCACATGGTGTGGCTCCTTGTTTAATGCCGTGAAACTGCTCAAGCATTTTTTTATGACGTAAACGTGTTGCTAATGTAGGTGGTACGCGCTTGTCAAAGCACTGAATACGTCCTTTAAACTGTTGACGTAAACGGCGGTACGCTTTTTTCCAACCTGCACGGTTCGGGCGGAAGGTGACCACTAATTTTTCACACACGTTAAAATCTTCATCAAGATCAATATCAAGGTCAAACTCGGTTTCTGTTGATACAGATATTTCATACTGCAAGCCATCATCAAGCAGGTATTGATCGTTGCTTGTGGTGACGATAAACTCACCACGAATTTTAGGTAAACGGCGGTTAAACATGGTCGGCTCCCTCTTGTTTTAGGTCGTTAAAAGCAGATCGAATATGTGATTCATTCATACGCTGGTTACTACCTTGGGCAATCATTGAAGCAAGGCGTAATGTGTGACTTAACTTTCTTAACTGCCCACGTTTTCCTGCAATGTTATTAATAAGATCAAGCTCTACATCACTGGTTAGTCCCCATGCAGTGGCGATAGAGGTAATATCACTTTGCTTTACTTTTGGAATAGAAAGGCGTTTTGCAATGCGTGATTCAAGGCGTGAAAGGTCAACTTTGCGAGAGTCGCCAACCATCTTGCCGTACACCGTTGGGTTGCCTACTAACGCAAGACCAACACCCACTTTTTGTTGCATCACGCGCAATTCTTCAATCACTTCTAGCTGCAGGTGGTCGGCTTCGTCAATCACGATCAGACCATTAGTGCCCTCTAAACGATGGCGGATAACATGACAAAGTGAGTTAGCACGACGCGGTGGATTATCAATGCCTAGCTCCATTGCAAGTTCATAGAAAAAACCTACAAGGCTAGAAAGACTTGGTGAAGCAACGACTAGCCAGCAGTTTGGTGCATTGTCGGCGTAATATTTAGCGGCTGCGCTTTTACCAACACCAGGAGCCCCCATTACGACACTCATACCATCACCACGGCTCGCTTGTGCATAACGCAGTGTTGAAATAACTTGCTTTGCAGTCGTTGTTTTTACAAAGTCAGGTGCACTGGGCATGACGCTTTGTTTGTTAGTGTGAAGCTCAAGCCATTGACTTAATGTGCTAATAATCGGCGCGTTATCACCGGTATAACTGTTAGATAAAAACTGCGACAAGCGTGTTTTACCAATCGATGTTTCACGTGATATCTGTGCCTGTGTGTAGCTTGAGCTATTAATAAGCGTGTTAATTGACTCACGCAGTGAATTGGCATTACTGTTAATTGAAATTACATTTTCTTCTGTCATAATATTGTCCTTAATTGAAAGTTAATTGTTATTTAAAGCCTGTTTATATTTGCCCTATAAGCAGGCTTTTTTATATCTCATCGCCTAGCTGGATTAAGTCCATCGCTCTGCAAAATGCATCTTCCCGCTCATCTACTTCTACTTGCTGCTTACGTAGGGTGTTACCCACCTGTTGGAACATTTCTACAATTTTTGTTTCTGGCGGTGGCGGTGGTTCAATAGCAGGCATTTGTGCAGCCACTTCTGCTATATCCATTTTTTGCTGTGCTTGCGCTGCTTTCTTGGTCGCTTTGGTGTATTGGGTGCGGTGTCTATGTTGTTCACGCGCAGCGCTAGTATCATTAAAGCCAGCCATATCAATACATTCAGCTTCACAGATAAAACGACCATCAAGGCTGTAGCAAAGCACGCTTTTATGTAGGTTTCTTGGGTCGAAGCGGATCTCTAATTTATTGCTTTTAAGTTGCATTCCAATCAACTCAAGGTTGCTATAACGGTTTTTACGATTAGCTATCGTGCCACCGGATTGCAGAGTAAATGAGCCATCTTTTTGTAGCGTGACGCTCTCAGCTGTCAGCATTAACAAACGTAACTGTTCTTTGGTTGCTTTTTTGATTTGTGAAGCTTGATAACTCACATCAAACACTTCATTAAAAGAGGAAAGCCCCATACAGACTTCAGTTTCACGCTTAGCACGTGCGTTAAATTGAGCAACACCTGCTTCAACTGATTGCAAAAAAGCATCAACTGCAATCGCTTTAGAGCCGTAATTGTCAGGCTTAGCCATTGGGTTAGCGCCTGTATAACCACCCGCATTTAATGGGTGCTTATCGATCATCTCTTCAAGACCTCCCACACCAAAAGCACGCTCAATCGGTTTTGCTTGGCCGTGACCTTTGCCATAGTTGATGCTTGTCCAATGCAATTTAATGCCAAGTAACGGAATGATCCCTTTTGGGTCATCCTCTTTGACTTTGAAGCGGTAACGGTTTTTAACGCCACCTGTCATTTTTTTATTGGCGGCAGCACGGGTGTTATCTATCGTGACTTCTTTCGGGATGCCGTACTGTTCAATCACACTCATTAAAGCAAGGCGGATAGAGTCGGTGTTTTCTGATATATCGGTGTAGTAACCCACAATTTTACGGCTGTAAATGTCCTGCCAAAACCATGTTTTAGGGCGAACAATTTCACCATTGTGCCAACGAACAAACACATTGTGTTGGTAACCATCACCGTTGATATGCTCCATTGCATGCATGTTTAAAACCGTTCTGCGTTGCGATGGGTAAAGGCTCATCAGTGCATGCTCGCCTTCACGAAGTAGCACGATTTCATCTTTGGTGATTTCACGCTTTATTTTGCGAATAATGGAAGATTCCGATGGTACAACCCAACCTTTATCTTCACCTGCAATAATGGTGCGTTCGATACTTGTTGTTAAACAAGGTTGCTCAAGGCGCAAATAATCAGCCTTTAAAAACTCCCATGCTTCAGGTGTAAATTCTGCATCTAATGCTGCTTTACGCGCTTTATATTTGGGAACAAATAAGGTGATCCAATCGCAACGTTCATAACCATCAACGGTATAGAAAGTACGACGAACGGTCCCCACACTAGATTCAAACTTTTCAGCCACCATCTCTAATGCATTTTTAATAGGAATGTTTTGGCTACGTAAGTCTGCGACTGCACAGGCAATAGTAAACTTATGCTGTGCTTTTTCTTTATGCTTACTGGTTGCTTTTTCATAGCTATACCAGAGCGCTTCAGGGCAGTAACTTAATTCGCTACTGTCTTTTTTCGGTAGGTCAAACACAGTGCCATTCACTTCAATTTGTGATGCTTGAAGCATTAAATGAGCGCGTGTTTCGGTTGGTAATGAGTCGATGTGAAACTCTTTACCACCACCTTGACCAGAGCGAGGACGAGATTGCCATTGCTCTTTGTTGGCTTTTGCATTTATGTTCTGCACAGTGCTAGGCAGGTTAGGCACCTCACATAACTCTGTTGCTGAAAACCAATATTTCATTTTACTAATCCCTTTAACTGTTTCGTTAACATCTTTCGCTATAACACTTAACTGTTATATACTTCTAGGCACACCTATAACCAAGGAAGTTAAAAATGAAACCACCTGTAACCAGATCAATGCCTTTACCAAGAGAAGAAACCCTCTCACTATTTTTTGCTGGCGAAATAGAGATCGAATTACAACGTTTCATTGATGGAATCGACATGCCACCTAACAGCAAACATGATCTTTCTGAATTAGAGTGGTCAAATTTCATGTATGAAATCACAACGCGTCTTGGTACGGCTGCACCCGAAAGCGATAGCGTGAGGCAGTTGATGCGCGATGTAGATTACCGATTGGTTCAAACGCTTCATGCAAGGTTGAGCAGCGCAATCCAGCGGATGAATGAGATTGTGAATTATGAGTTTGAGGCTCAAGGCGGTCGTCGTGACATTGTGTGTCTGTTACCAACAACGTTTCCAGCTCGCTTTGGTGTGCTGATTGGAGAGGGACGATTGCAACTTGCAAAGGTCGAACAATACGATTTATTGCAGTAAGAACTTGAATTTTAAGCATGGCAACCTCCGAAAGCAGGTTTGTTATAACGGCTTGGCCAAATTTCAGCTGGTTCAAGGCCAAGGGCGTTGGCAATAATCCGCTCGCCTTTAGGCCACTTGCTGTTAAGTGCATTTTGCAAAGTAGATGAAGAATAACCCTGTGCACGAGCTAGGGCTGCGAGGCTGGTGCCACGTTTTTTTAGACCAGCGATAATGTCGGCACGATGCATATCCTGCTTTGTATTTTGATGTGAGTTTAATGCTTGCATTTTTTTTGCTCCTTGATTTAACTGTTTTCGTGAACTCATTTGCTTACGATTTCAATTAAGATAAACCTGTATGGGTTTAATTGCAAGTTGTTTTTGAACTTGAATGCGAGATTCACGAACCCATTCAAGTTAGTAACTGTCTCTTTTGCTCTTAAATAAGGCAAAAAAGCATATTTATCAATGGATTAAAAGAATATGACTGATAAAAAAGAACTTGAATGCACTCGTTCAAGTAAACCTGGTGAACTTGAATGTTTCCAGTCGCGCTTAAATAAAATCATTGGCACAAACAGCGCTCGCTCTTTAGCCTTGAAAGCTGGAGTATCTCCAACAGCTTTGCGAAAATATATAGATGGTGAATCAACACCAAATCTTGAAAGGTTGATTGCAATCGCTAATGCAGGTGGTGTATCTGTTCAGTGGCTAGCAACAGGTGAAGAAGTAGCTGAAAGGGTTGAATACCTTGAAGCGCCAACGGTAGGTGAACCATCTGATTTTGATGATTTTGTACTAATACCTGGGTATAGCGTGCAAGTTTCAGCTGGATTTGGTTCAGTAGGTAATGATGAAAAAATTCCTACTCGACATTTGGCGTTTCGTAAGAAGTGGTTGCAGTACAAGGGGTTCAAGCCACAAGACCTAATTGCCTTATGGGCGAAAGGTGATTCGATGGAGCCAAGTATTGGTGATAACAATACGTTAATCGTCCATACAGCAGAAAACAAACCTGTAGATGGCAATATCTATATATTTAGGCTTGAAGATCAACTGGTAGTCAAAAGAGTGCAGGTAAATTTATTCGGTAGTTACCTGTTAATCAGCGATAACTCTCACTACCCACCAATGGAAATAAAAAAAGCAGACATGGAACAATTTGATGTAATCGGCAAGGTAGTACACATCGCAAAAGATGTGTAAGAACAGCGTTTAAACATTCATTAAATTTGTTTAACAGAAAAATGCCGTTTCTCATTTTAAACGGCATTTTCCCCAAATCAGATTAAAAGATCTCATTTTTACAAGATCACGATCTAACCAAATAACCATATTACAAAAAGGAAGATTAAAGCGCACCAGGACAGCACGCAATCAAACAGAAGAGACCCCCTCTAAACTAAGCCACAACAGGCTTTACAGCCGTTAGAACACCACAATAAAACTATCGCCAAAATCATCACCACACTTACTTATTCAACCACATACCACCGTAAAATTTCACCAAATTCCATATCTCTCTTTAAATCTCATTCTTTATGACCCTATACAGTTATCAAAAAATACGTGTAATATTTTAGAGCTTTAGTACAAAAAAAAGAACCTCGAATTACCCTGAAATTTATTATGGAAAAAATAATAATGACAGGAAAGCCGACTCCAAATAACCATGAGGGGTGCATGTTAAAGTATTCAAAAAAAATCATAACAGCTGAAAGAGCTGTCCCGATAATAATTAGCATAGTAACTAAAAGAAACCTACTCATCAGTTTCCAAGGCGGAAATAGAAAATTTGTTTTTCCTTCTTGATTTGTCATTATTGAGCTAACTCCTCATATATCCCTATAGCGATAGAGTTAACATTACCAGATAATCCACTACCTGAAAAACTCATTGCAGCACCAATGGTATCTTTTAACTGCAATTTAAGAGACTGTGTTATTTGTATGCCTGAATAGCGCTTAGGAAAACTCCCACTGTTCACCATACTTTTTAATAGCTTGTTCGATACACCAGGGTTATTTAAACGAATAACTTCTTGAGTTAATCGTTTTCTTTCAGAACGAGATAACCCTTTTAAAATTGATGAAGCGCTTTTTCCACTATTAGCCATTAAAAGCTTTACGGTTTTTAATGTAGCGGCACCAGCAGCTACAGCTCCTGCTAGTGAGATAATATCTAAGGCAGTAGTCATATTTTGATACCACTCTTGTGAATCAAGAAAATCATTAACTTGAGGGGCTGCTACTTCTAGACCACTTCGCGCAATACCATTGAAGCATTGTGCAGAACTAGCTGCACTTGCGGCTACAGCAAGATAAGTAATTGCAGAGCTTGTTCCGCCCGACAAAGGAATCGCAGCACTACTGCCAAGCACAACAATCCAACCTAAAAAAGCTGCGCCACAACTCAAAACAGTACCAGCAACCTCTTCTACAAGTTTTGACTCTCTAATATTCCCTTGACCACCTTTTAAATGTGCGGCAAATTCACTTTGACTCATCATTTTTGGAGGTTCTCGCAATACAACTTTAATAGGGTGTAAACTACAAGTAGGAATAAATGGTCTCAATTCTACGATGGTATAACTGCTATCAATATAAATCACAGCCGCGCCATTAAGTTCGGGTATGCTGTCTATATTTTTAAATAGTTTATTTTGATTTAAATCATATAAAAGTTTAGTTTTAAGCTGATTTTCATTAAATCGAAATGTGTCATGCATGCTCATTTTAATTCCATATAGAGGACGTTAATTAAATAACAAATATATCACATAAAAATAAAGTTGATAATTACTTTATTTTTATGATTATTTTTTTTGTTGGTTATGGGTGCCTACATTTCAAGTGTCTGAGTGGCTAACTAGGCTGTATAATTTTTCATTTTTACCTGATTATTTTAAATAAAAAATACAATAACTCACAGGTCGTGATCTTTGCTTGATTAATTGTTCTTATTAATTAGTTGGTTAAATGGAGTGATAGTTCGCTGAATTAGCTTAATTAGGTTGGATTATGGGGGGGGAGGGCGTCGCCCTTGGCTTAATGCGTGATTATTTTGGGGAGGGGATTGCCTTTTCTTTTTAGGTAAAAAGCAATATTTGACCCCAGACGCACACGTTAGATATAAATGCACAAAATGACTGTTATGTTAAATGTGGGCTTTTTGATGCATAAATAATGTTTTTTCGTTGTATTTAATATGTGAAATTGATTGTATATATTGCGTTGTAGCGCTCTATCAATCTAGCTCACTAAGGGGCGTCATACGCCCATAAATAAGGGGCTAATTGGCAATACCCCCCAGCATAGGTGAGTTTGATTTGGTTACAGTCCAGTAAAGTGTAGTTTACTTATTATTGTTTTTGGCTGAACAGTTAATGCAATAGTCCATATTATTCATCATACCATCATTATCCATCGCTAGAATCTCATTATAAATATCTTGAAGGGGGGTGTTCCCATTACTTGATTCTGCACGTAATTTATCAGCTTCTAATTGCGCTTTTTCTGTTAAAACAATGGTTTTTTGTATATCAACTTTCATTTTTTCGTTGCGAATAATTGAATTTTCTAATGATTCTATGCGAGCAACTTTAACGCTGGCAGCTGTTTGGTATTTTTCATAGGATTCATGTAATGGTATTTTTTGATCAACGGAGGCATTACTATGTAGCTCTTCTTCAACCATTTTGATGGCAACCATTAAATTAGATAGCTGCATACGCATTAACTTCAGTTCGTCATTTAATTTCGTCGTTGCGGCTGAAGCATATCGTACAGCATCTTCGCTTGTCGTAATGAATTCACTGTAATGACCAAAAGTACGTGCATTCTGATTAGCCAATGATGCAACTCGTTTCTTGGCGCTGGCTTCTTTATCTGTGGTTTTGTGTGTAGAAGTGTCAATGTTAATTTCGTTAACTAATTGATTTTTGATCTTATTCGATTCTGTAATAAGCGGTAAATGCGTAGTTTTTACATTTTCATCACTGCGCATTGTGCGCACCGTAGGGGGCATAATCTGCGCATTTATTTTTATATGTCTTCGGGCTGTTGCATAATTTATTTGCTCCTTTTTACACCATGCTTTTACTGATATTCCTGAGTAAGCATACTCCGTTAAAAACTGTTGATGTAGTTTGTGCCATTGTGTTGCCATAAGGACTCCTATTATTTATCTACTCTATAATGTGTATTTATTTGTTTAGTGCATACCATGAAGCTATCTAGCTGTTACTTGTTTTGCTTCAATTGACTCGTGCCATAGTCATTTGTACTTGCTGTGTTTTTTTCTTTTGTTTTTACTTTTGCTTGATACGATAATCGATAAATTGCTTCGGCTTTAGTTTCTTCAAATGATGGATCTCCTCTTTTTATCATGTAGTAACAATTTTTTGGGGTATATAAATGACCGCCATCTGTTATGTCATGCCACATACTGCTTATTGTTTTAAGTAGTTTGTGGGGGTATTGTATTTTTGAACCATCAAGCATTAATGCCATATGATAATGTTGCTTCGATGATTTATATTGTTCTCGACACCATGTGTAACCTAGTCTTTTTATGTTGTAATAGCGTCTTAAGTAAAAGCGCAGTTTACTCAATAATATTTTTAGACCGTTGTTATCAGACGAAAAAGTGGCAACTCGTAAATCAAATACGACAATAAATGTTCGACTATGCTTAGTGATAGTATTTTCCATTTGCTCAATAATCTTCCTCATTTGATGTGTAAAAATAGGCTTGTTCTTACCGCTATTTACTCTAAACACTTTGTTTTTGGTTCTGTATATGGGGTTTTCACTTTTATATTTTGACATTTCAGGAATCGATCAAGACCATAGATATTATTAAATACCCAGTTGTTTTCATTGTATTAATAGCTTTATGCATAGTGTTCATAGGCATTAGTTAATCAATAGCTGATTAATAGAACTGGGTATAAACATAGCAAACTAGATTAAAGTATTTCATTTGCGTTCATTCGTTTTCACAGTCATTGCTGAGTTAACGCATAGGTTGTTTACCTCGCATCCATTCTGCAACATCCTCTTGACGCCACCCAACAGCTCGCTCGTGGTGTAATATTGGTTTTGGGAAAACCTTCTTAATTTTCCACCATCGATATATCGTGCTGTATGGACGGCCTGTTATTTGACAGACTTCTGCCGTTGATAATACTTTCATTTATTTTTCCTTGTTCATTGTTGCGTATTAGCTAAACTTTTTACGTGTGATTGCTGGCCTTCAATATTTGTTTCATTTTGCTATCTAAAATAATGTTGTATTTATAGTTTCTCCCTTCAAATTACCCCCTATTTACGCCTCGTTTACGCCTAATATCTTGGCAGGCCTTGTAAATAGGGAGGTAGTGTCGGATTTTTTATCCGTTGCGTGGTTTATTCTGGTAATTTTCCAGCTAGCCATAAGCCAAATAATGGCAAGCAAACATAACCACGTTTACCCACTTGTTTGTAACAAGTCGATAATCCTTGGTGTAGTTGTCTTTGCCAAAACAGGCGTTTTAATTGCGTGTGAGTAAATTGAGGGAAAACCTCGGCAACCTTAGTCATGGGTTGCCAGTTATTGAGGTTTGTTGCGTGTGTATTAAAGTCATTTAAATCAGTCATAGTTTTGTTTCCTTATACTGCGGTTCGCTGCAGTTCGGGAGTGACTATAAATATTTATTTTTGGTGTAATAGAACGGTTTACACCACCAAAATGTGACGTGGTTAGTATTATTTGATTTTAATCTGCATATATAGTTAGGTTAGCTGAAAATACTTTGTTGATATACCTGATTGATGGTTGTTGATCTCTTTCTTATGCTTAGCAACATCAGCCTTTTCACGCAGTAATACGAGGCAGCTGAATTCTGTGGAAACTTTTTAGTCGGTAGGCTGGAACTTAGGTAAGTTGGTTATATGCAGCAATTGCCTAACGGAACATTTACTCGTTTTTCTAATGATATTTTGATGGAGCTAATGTTTCATTTTGAGTAACCAGTTATAGTGATAACTTTAATTTTCGTTAGTCAGTGCACTTTAGGATACTTCGCGATTTAGCTTCCTGAGGCGTTTAGGGGCACAGAGCGAGATAGATTTAATAGTCAATTAGTTAGATATCTTTCTATAAATAGGCTTAGTGAAATCTGGGAAGTCTAACCTGAATACTCAGCTTCCTACGTTGGTGTGGGCTTTAAAGGCTATCAAGTCAACGAAATCCTCTTAATTACATGTGTTTGTAAGTGATCTACAAAGTGTTACTATGCTCATTTAAAGTCTTATAATAAGCCGTTTTGAAATAGGGCTAAAAGCTATACCTAACTCCTCTGATAATACCGATAGAGCAGGAATATACCGTTGGAAACTATTTGAAATATGCGTACTTTTAAAATTTTAGGCAGTGGAGTCTATCTACCTCCTTTACAAGTTTCGTCCGAAGAACTCGATAAAAAACATGGTTTAAAAAAGGGCACCATTGTTAAAAGAACAGGGGTTTCCTATCGACACTTTGCACAGATAGAAACCGCTTCTGTTATGGCTGTTGAGGCACTGAATCAAGCCTCAATTGATGCCAATATAAGCCTTAGTGATATTGACTGCTTAATTGCTGCCTCAGGTACTATGGAGCGAGCTATTCCCTGTAATGCTGCTAATATTCTTGCCGAGTTAAATTTACTTGAACCGATTACTGGTTTTGATGTAAATGCCACCTGCCTTAGTGGCTTGTTAGCTATGGACTTAGCATCATCTTTATTGCTCACTAAACAATACAAATGCATTGCTGTTGTTTCGAGTGACTTGGCTTCGCCAGCTCTTAATTGGGAAGATATTGAATGTGCTGGTTTATTTGGTGACGGTGCCGCTGCATTGATTTTGACCAGTCCCTCACTAGAATCTGAAACCAATCAAACAATTCTTGCATCTCAATTTAAAACATACCCCGTTGGTCTTAATCTTTGCCAGGTTCGAGGAGGCGGTAGTTTAAATCATCCTAGCAAAATTAATGAAGATTACACTCCTTACTGTTATTTTGAAATGCAGGGTAAGGAGCTTTACCGTACTGTTGTTAGCGTTATAGGGCCTTTTTTGGATGAGTTGTTTGCCAAAACAGAGCTGACGTTGGCGGATATTGATTGGCTTATTCCTCATCAGGCTAGTGGTCTAGCAATGAAACATCTTTTCAAAAAGTTGGGAATTAAGCCAGAAAAAGTGATAAACCTGCTCCACGATCGAGGCAATCAAATTTCCGTCTCTCTTCCATCTGGTTTACATGAGTTGCGACAATCAGGTAAAGCTAAATTTGGAGATAAAGTACTAATGCTTGGAACCTCTGCGGGTTTAAGCATTGGCGGAGTTATTCTAACGCTATGAGGTTAGAGTTATTAAAAGTAGGTCACTGCTTTCATCCAGAAAGGATGGTGTTAAAAGGGGCGAGTTGGAAACCAACGGAGTTTCCTTCGATTGTCAGCTTAATAAAGCATCCGAGTAAGGGCTATATTATATTTGATACAGGATATGCCGACCACTTTACGACTGCTACTCAGCCGTTTCCAGAGCGTTTTTATCGCTGGATAACGCCGATGTGTCTTCCTGATTCAGAGCGCCTTGTGAATCAGTTAGCAAAGAAGAATATTGCAGCACAAGATATTAAGTATATTTATATATCGCACTTTCATGCAGACCATATTGCTGGTTTGAAAGACTTTCCTAACGCTCGTTTTATATGTTCTAAATTGGCTTTACAAACCATAATGCAGGGATCTCGTTTGGGTAATCTATTGCAAGGTAGCTTGTTGAGTTTATTACCTGATGACTTTTCTAAACGTACTATTTTTATCGAAGAGTGTAAAACCATAAAAATATCAGGTAAGTTATCGCCATTTCAATATGGCTATGATGTATTTAATGACGGCTCTCTAATAGCAATAGCTTTACCTGGGCATGCCCATGGACATTATGGTTTGATGGTCTATCGCAATAAACAACCCGTTTTTTTGATTGGTGATGCATGCTGGTCCATTGAATCGATCAAAGAGCAGAGATATCCTCACCCGATCAGTCAGATAATTCTTAGTAATACGAGAGAGTACTACGACACACTAGACAAGCTGAGTCGGTTACATAGTCAAAATTCAGAGTTAACGCTTTTACCTTCACATTGCACCCAAAGTTATAAGGCCTTTTATGCTGGGGAAAGTTAAGCAGGCCTGCTACTTTATTTATGGCTATATGATTGCTATCAAGTGTAGGACTGCCTCGCAAGAACGAACGGCTAATCGACAGCAGCAACGCTTTCAAAAATTAATTAATCATGTTGCAGATAAATCTCATTTTTACAGTAGATTTAAAAATCAAACCTTAAGTAAATTTCCAATAATCGATAAACCGTTATTTTTAGCTCATTTTGATGAAATTAATACTGTAGGGTTAGATCTCAAACAGTGCGAAGAGCACGGACTTAAAGCTGAAAGTGACCGTGATTTTAACGCTGTTCTTAAGGGGGTTTCAGTTGGTCTTTCATCTGGTACTAGTAATCAGAGAGGTGTTTTTCTCGTCTCGCCTTGTGAACAAGCTTTGTGGGCAGGGTATATTATTGCTAAAAACATCCCATTTAGTTTTCGCAAAAAGAAGGTTGCATTATTTCTAAGGGCTAACAGTAACCTCTATGAGTCGACGAACGGACTATTTATGGACTTTCGTTTTTTTGATCTTACCAAATCGTTTGATGATTTAATCGCAGAGCTTGAAGCGTATAACCCTCATATTTTGATCGCCCCAGCTCATGTGCTTGATATTATTGCCAAACACCAGAGCACTATTAAACCGGATAAAATAATATCTGTTGCCGAAGTATTGGAAAATTCGATGAGAGACAGAGTAGAAGATTGTTTTCCTTGTAAATTGCACGAGATATATCAAGCAACTGAGGGCTATATTGCCTCTAGTTGCTCTCATGGTAACTTACATATTAATGAAGATATATTGATTGTCGAAAAGGAATGGATAGATAAAGAGAGTGGTCGCTTTGCTCCCATTATCACTGACTTAAATCGACGCACTTTACCTATTATTCGATACCGTTTAAATGATATTTTGATTGAAGAAAAAGCGTCTTGTCCTTGTGGTTCGCATTTTACTCGATTACAAAAAATTGAGGGGCGAGAGGATGATATGTTGTGGTTACCTCATTCGACTAACGGGTCACTAGTTGCTATTTTTCCTGATTTGATACGCCGAGCAATGTATATATGTCAAACCCAGGTATCTGACTACCGTATCGCACAACACGGTGGCGTTATTTCTTTTACTTATAAAAGTGATGACGCAGCTAAGGCTGAGCAAGATATTACGGCTACATTGACAGAATTATTTACCGGCTTGAATGTTGATAAGCCTGAAATAAACTTTAACGTGGGCATTAAACAAGATCTTATGAAGAAGCAGCGCCGGATTGCCTGTTATCAAAAACCAAGTTTTGTGGACTAAAACAATGATGAAAATTTTAATTACGGGTGCCTCTGGTTTTGTCGGTGGTAGCTTTTTGAAACGCTTCTCTGATCAAGAAGGCATTGAGATTCACGGGATATCTAGACGCCCTATGCCTTGGGATAATTATTCACAGGTGGATTTATCTAAAGGTATTGATATCGACTTTAAACCCGATGTTGTGATTCATGCTGCAGCACATGTATCTCCATGGGGAAGTAAGAAAACTTTTTTTGAAGGCAATATTTTGTCTACTGAAAATGTTATTGATTTTTGTGAAAAAAATGGCCATCCCAAACTTATTTATATATCATCCAGTTCGGTTTTTTATCACGATAAACCGCAGTTTGATATTACCGAAAATAGTCCAATTGGCCCTGATTTTATTAACGATTATGCGGCGACTAAATATGCTGGTGAACAGTGTATTCAAAAGTATTCTGGAAAAAAAGTTATATTAAGGCCTCGGGCAATCTTTGGTCCTGGTGATGAAGTATTATTTCCTCGTATTCTAAAAGCAGCTGAAAAAGGAAAATTGCCACTATTTACGACACAAGAGCCTGTGATAGGTGATTTAATTTATATTGATTGCTTAACAGACTACATGTTGTTTGCTGCGCAGTCTGACTCTATTCAGGGAGACTACAATCTCACCAATGATAAACCGATAGAAATACAAGCCGTTTTGCTTTCGGTACTTTCTCGTCTTGGATATCCTCAACCGAAGAAAAAAGTCAGTATGAAAACTGCAATGAGGTTGGCTGGGATTGTTGAATGGTGCTATCGCGCTTTCAACATTAAAAATGAGCCGCCAATCACTCGTTACGGAGTGAGTGTTTTGGCTAATTCAAAAACATTTGATGTTACTAAAATGCTAACTGATTTCGGTCCACCGTCAATGACCATTGAGCAAGGCATTGAAAACTTTATTCAGTGGGAATTAGAAAATGTTTAATATTTTGATCGCTTGTCTTTATCTATCACTACAACTGTTTAAAAAGCTTAGCGCACAATCTTATTGTAAAACAGTCATTTTGCCCCAAAAGCCTGTTTTATTAGAGAACGTCGCCATTTTTCAACCCATACTTAGTGGTGATGCTAGCTTGTCATGGACACTAGAAAGCAATCTTCTTATTCTGAAAGAGGCCTGCTTTTACTGGTTGGTTGATGACGAAGATCCCGTAGGGCATGAAATAGTTGATGAGCTTATTAAGCGACATCATGATAAAAATATCGTTAAATTATCTTTCCCCGAAGCACCTGAAAGTATTAATCCCAAGCTGTTTAAGTTAAATGCAGTGTTATCGCAGTGTCAGCAAGACTATTGCATAGTGCTTGATGACGATACCACTTTACCTGAGCCATCATTACAGATGATGTTAGCCGACTTAGCACACTGTGAATTAGTCACTGGCTTGCCACAATACCGTGAACAAGGTGATTTCTATTCACGCTTACTTGCGGCTTTTGTTAATAATAATGCTTCATTTACCTATTTATCTTTGCTTCCTTATATGAAACCAATAACGATTAATGGCATGTGTTATGGATTTAAACGAGAACAGTTAAATACAATAGGTGGCTTTGAACCCATTCTTGGTTGTTTGACGGATGATTTTGCGATGGCAGAACATGTTTTATCCCATGGTGGTACGATACGTCAAACTACGTTTATTCAGCTAATAGCAACCTCGGTTGATGACGCAAAGCATTATTTTAGGCAAATGCACCGTTGGTATGTGTTTGCTAATATTTTATTCTTTAAACAGAACAATAAAACTAAAGCCATTATTTTCTCACTGCACGGGTTACCGTCCTTATTATTGTTAAGCTTATGGTTTACGTTATTTTTTAACTTTTCAGTTATTAGTGCTTCGACACTACTCATAACGCTGATAGTACGACAGTGGATTATTGCCGGGAGTATGAAAGGTCTGTTGTTATCTGTTTTATCAGAAAGTTTACAAACACTTCATTTAGTACATGCATTTATGAGTAAAAAAATACGCTGGAGAAATCGTTTTTATCGTGTGGATTCCAATAGCCAATTTACCAGTATTAAAAAGTAATGATTTTGATGAAAGCTATTTTTATAACAGGGCAAAGCAACCGGCGTTGCTGCCAGTTAAGCCCCAAACAGAAAAAGATTGCTGATTTTCTTGAGGAAGAAGGTGTTAGTGTTGCGCCTTTTAATTTTCCGTATGATAGTCAAATGAATGTTTATCATGAAACTAACTTATTGAATGCTAGTTTATCAAATACTTTACAGTACTTTTTATCGAGAAAGCCTCATTTTGAAAAACAATACCGAGCACAGGTTATTAAACAATTTGAGCAATATGGTTACTGTATTGTAATGGCTGGAAGTTGTGGGCTTGAGTTGTTAAATAATTTACATTTACCAGTTAAACTACTTAAAAATATGCATGTTATTGCTTATGGACCTGTAGCTAGAACTCTACCTAAAACACAAGTTACAATGATTCAAGGGAGAAATGACTGGCTTTCAAAATTATTCTTCAAAGAGGTAGACTATCTCGTTGACTGTGGTCATATGGACTATCTCGAGAGTACAGAGATATTAAACGTTTTGCAGCAAGTCATCTGTTCTATAAAGAAAAATCAAATGAATAATATACATGAAAAGTGCACGTGAAAAAAATTAGTATTGATCTCTTAGCCCCCCCTTTCAAAGGTCACTTGCACCCCATTTTGTCGATGGGCAAGCAACTGTTAGCGCATGGCTTTGACGTTACCGTATTATCATCGGAAACGGCCAAAGTTGATATTGAAGCGGCAGGTCTTAGACCATTATTGCTTACATCCATTGACGATAAAATCTTGATTGAGTGTGTTAACCCTGCCTATGCGGTACGAAGTTCACCAACAAAATTGATCGCTCAATTTAAGCAAGTCATAAGTTTTTTCAGACTATTGAAAACAGAGCTAGAAACTATTTACGCTGAACGTTCATGTGACTTAATGATTGCCGATTTCACATTACCTGTTGCGGGTATTGTCGCGGATCAAAATGACATTGTTTGGTGGACAAGTATGCCTTCGCCCTGTGTTATTGAATCTAGTACAGGAACTCCGAGTTATTTAGGTGGCTGGAAAGAAAGTGACAGTCTGCCGTTAAAGGCTAGAGATTGGTTAGGCCGTAAATTGGTGAGGCTATTTAAACGAAGTGCTTTTTATTTATGCAAAAAAACTATTCGTTCTTTAGGTCTAGATAATATTTACCGAGAAGATGGCACAGAAGTTATCTATTCAAAACATTGTATTTTATGCCTTGGCTATCAAGATTTTGAGTTTTCAAAAAACTGGCCAAAGGCGGCTAAATTTGTTGGTCCTATGCTTTATACTCCTGAAATCACAGATGAACCTGCACATGAAGCCCCTATGTTTCAGGAAAATAAACGCTATGTGCTAGTAACTCTTGGAACGCACCTCGATTGGTGTAAAAAAGGTATATATCAGGAAGTTGAAAAACTATCGATACAATTTCCCGATGTGGTATTTCATTTTACCGATGGGAATGCCAATAACGATAGTTATGCCAAAAGTCATAATCAATGCTTTAGGTTTTCTTACATCAATTATGAATGTTACTTACCAAAATACGATTTTGTGATCCATCATGGTGGCGCTGGCATTTTGTATTATTGTCTTCAGTTCGAGAAGCCCTGCATCGTCATTCCTCAAGACTATGATCAATTCGACCATGCAGCTCGTTTAGAAGCCTTAAACCTTTCTATCTGGGTTAAAAATGTTAAAGAGATATCAATAGCACTTCAGACCTTACTAATGGGTAGCTGTGTTGCTCAAAGTATAAAAAGTTTTAATGAGCGGTACGCTAACAAGAACCATAATTTAGCACTATTAGGCTTGGTTGAATCGGAGATAAAGAGACGTGATATTGAAAATTCTGGAGAACAATTATATCCAGTTAACACTTTCTTCTAATAACTCTAACCTCCTTATATATAGTATTTTTAATGACAATTGGTTTGCATTTATATAGTTGATAATTGTTGTGGATTGGTAATTCTGGTCGCTTTTTATAGCTTCTAACTCGCTTGGGGTCGTTTGCAATTTAGTTTTCTATCTCGGTTTGGGGCACAGAGCGAGATAGAACTTTTGCTCTATTATCGGTTGAGATACCCAATTTATCCTGATTTTCTCTCAACAAAATAGTAATAGCAAAAGGCAAGATCTGACCCCAGAAATGATGCTCCTGTGAAGTACTTTCCAAATTTTGATATTTAACCTAACTGTGACACCGTATAATTTGATGTGAAATAACGCTTTCAAGTGGTGTTTTCATCACAAAAAAATCACTTTCTTACAAATAATTGATTTTGAATAATGGTACTCATGCTTAATAGGGTATGCTGTTTCTCATTTGCTTCAGAGGATTTTTCATCGTTTATGGATATCACCTTACAGTCCCAATTAACAAATGTAGATGAAATAAAAAGCATACTAAAAGAGGTGCTAGTTTCATTTAAGTTAGCAGATGATTGAGATGTCAACACTCTACTAGTATATCTCCCATGTACTGAAGATGGGAAAAGTGACTATACAGATTTTTTTGAATGTGTAAAAAATAGTATTCTCCAAAATTTTGTATTCTCTTGTTCTGAAGTTGAAAAAAACTAGGAATAAAAAGTGTAACGGCTTCGGAATATTTTTTCAAAAAGCACTTAGAAAAATTAGCAGACATACAGCCAAAGGAGAATTGGGAGAACTGATATTGTTTACCTTACTTGACGTATATCTATTAGCTCCTAAGTTATTGAGTAAAGTATCAATGAAAACCAACCCTAGAATGCCTGTATACGGAGCGGATGCTGTTCATGGTCAGATTGTTGATGGAGAGTTGAGGGGGTATTTGGGAGAGTCGAAGCTTTATAAAAATTTTAAATCAGCAGCCTCAGAAGCAACTAAATCAATTAAGAGTGCTAAAGATAAATATGAGGATGAATTTGACTTGCTTGACAGTCATATGGACTTTCCGAATTTAGATGAAAAATTAGAAAGTCAGATTTTACAGCTTTTGAATCCATATACGGCTACACAAGCCATTGATAAAATTCACTATGACGTTATCTTTTGCTAGTTCACTATTAAATAACCATTTTTAATGGTTACATCATAGAGACTATTTGTTCCTGTACCTGATGCACTTAAAAATAGATAGCCTATTTTTTAGTTAAAATTAAATAATAAATAAATCTTATTTAACTTAAATTGAATATGCCTCTGTGGGTATGAAATTTGGCGTAAATTTGGCGTAAACCTGTCTAAGTTGTATTAAACCGAAAAGAACCTAAGTCATTTGAAACAATATGTTAAGTATCCTATACTACTACGGTAACCTGTAATATCAGGATTCAAAATCCGTTTTCGAAAGAAGTGCCGGTTAAGTCCGGCCTCGGGCACCATATTCAAACAATAAAGCCTCAACTTACGTTGGGGCTTTATTGTTTCTAGGTCAATCAAATAGCCATTATTTCTTAGGTATAAATTACTATTTAAATTAATTGTTTACTGACAATAGCTGCGCTATGATTTACGACGCCAGGTATCAAAAAAATTGATACTTGGCGTCGTAAATCATTCAGGAATCGTGTTCATGAAGTATTCATTAAAACAATTAGCGGTGTTTGATGCCGTTGCTATGCATGAAAGTGTTAGTGCAGCTGCGCGGCAGTTATCAATGACTCAGTCTGCTGTTAGTATGTCCCTTTCTCAATTAGAGCACGTACTTGATAGACCATTATTTATTAGGCAAGGGAACCGACTTGCTTTAAGTCATTGGGGGCGTTGGTTAAGGCCAAAGGCAAAACATTTATTACAAGAGGCAATGCAAATTGAACTCGGGTTACACGACCAACAGATTATTAGTGGTAATTTAACAATTTGTTCTAGTCAAACACCTGCCAAACATATATTACCTAAATTAATTAGTAAAATTGATGAAGATTTTCCTGAACTGCATTTAGATTTAATGGTGGAGAATACTGATTCTGTTATTCAATGCCTATTAAATTATGAATGTGATTTGGGAATGGTTGAGGGGCGTATTGACCATACAGGTCTTCATCAGCAAAAATTGCTTGATGACCACTTAGTTATCTTTTGCAACCCTAATCATCCTTATGCCAAATTAAATAAAGTGAATAGTGCGCAATTAGAGCAAGCGAAATGGGTGATGCGTGAGATAGGGGCGGGTACTCGACGTATTTTTGATGGCGCTATCCACGGTATAATTGAACATATTGATGTATGTAAAATTTATGAAAGTGTTCAAGTATTAAAAGCGTTAGTGGAAAATGGTGTGTATTTAAGTTGCTTACCTTATCTAGATGTTGCACAGGAGGTTGAAAAGGGGGATTTAGTTATATTGTCAACACCTCAATTGAATATGGATAGAAGTATTTCATTTATATGGCGAAAAAATACGGGTGAAAATCCATTAAGGGATTGTGTTCTAAGAGAAGCACAACGTTTAGTGTCAAATTCTAAAAAAGCAAAAACAAGGTAAGTGCACACTTACCTTGTTAAGTTTATTAACTAGTCTTCTTTATTTAATCACCCGATAATTTCGTTGATATGAGCAATTAGTAAGATTATAAAACTAAGCCGCTTCAATTTTACATTGGTCATTAGGTGTATACTGCTTAACTACGAATTTTGCGAGTTCACTGCGAGAAATAACTCCAACTAATCGGCCTTGCTCTGTTACAGGATATATAGAAGGTCGTTGTGCTGATGCTGATTTCAAACGTTGATCATAACTTTGATATTGATTGCTGATTAACATGCCTGAGCCACTCACTGGGAATAATTTATCTTTGTCGACTACCATGAACTCAAGCAGAGTCGTGATGGGTTGTGCGGCATCAACAGTTAGGATCTCTGTTTGCATAATATCACTAATTTGGCATTCTAGTTTTATTGAATATTCTTCAGACCAGAGGTGTCTTAAAAGATCTTGTTTTGAGATAAAACCAAGCAGTTGTTGTGCTTTATCGACTACTGGGGCAGCGCTAAGATCATTTTCGGTTAATAAAGCGAGTGCTTGGTAAATATCTTGAGTTTGTGTTAGCAGTAAAGGTGTTTTATTCATGATATCTTTTACTGTTATGTGCTGTAATGTTGTTTTCATAATGTCTATATCTCCTAAAGGGGTTAATTGTTTATTATTTGTTGTTTTTTTGTTTGTTGGTGTGGTTTTTTCTCTGTCTATCAACCAATATCCGATACCTACGAATAAGCCACCCCCAACAATATTGCCCAGCGTTACTGGAATAAGGTTGTGTAAAATGAAGTTAGACCATGTGAGATGAGCAAAATCAGTTATCAATAGACCGTGATTAATATAAAAAGCGGGATCGCTGATCGATTTAATCGTAAGACCAAGGGGCACCATAAACATGTTGGCAATACTGTGTTCAAAACCACTGCTAACAAACATGGCAACTGGCAATATCAGTAACATGGACTTAGCTAAAGTATCTTTGCTGCTAAACGTCATCCATGTACCTAAACAAACGAGTAGATTACATAAAATGCCGAGAGCGAAAGCCTGTGCCCAAGTATGTTCAAGTTTATGTTGTGCTATTTGTAATGCATTGATCCCCCACTGCCCACCATCTAAAAGGTGCATGCGAGCAGTGATGACCAACGCTAACATTATCGCCGCTCCGACTAGATTACCTAAATAGACGCGTCCCCAGCATTTCAAGAGCTGTCCTGTTGAACATAATCCCTGAGCCCACGCTACACAGCTTAATACCGTACTGGTAAATAATTCTCCGCCACAGACTACAACAAGGATTAAACCTAAGCTGAATGCTATGCCACCTGCTAATCGAATCAGTCCCCATGGGGTATTGCTCGCACCAGTGGTAACTGTGATATAAAAAACAAATGCAATAGCGATGAATGCGCCTGGCAAAAATGGCTAATGCAAAGGATTTCGCTAAGGATTTTTGCACCTTTGAAATACCATATTGCTCAACTTGTTTTAATACACTATTTTGAGCGGACGGCTGTTGATGGCTGTTGATTAACTTAATGGGATAATTTCTGTTAGTATTCATCGTTTATCCCTGCGATAACTTACGCTCTGTTGTTGGTATTTATTTTTTATTTTTCTGTTGAACATGCTTTTCTCCTTGTAAAAATATATCGATTAAATTAATGCACTTGAGTTTTTTGGTGCTTAAAAACAATAAGATAAAACGAAGGGTAATGATATTTGATAGTTGTGATAAATTGATTCAATATTATTGATGGTTAAAAATGGCATGGGTATATAGCTATTTTGCTAAAGCGTTAACTCAGCAAGATACTGCAGAATGCATTGGTCAGGTAAAACAGTGGGTGTTCCGTGGGGGGGAGGTTGTTTTCATTTATATAATCATAAATTTTAGTTACCTTAGGGGCTGTTGACCTTGCATTTTAGCAGTAATTTTATTCGCAAGGTCAACAGCCTCAGGAATGCCCTTTATAGGCATTAAAGTATTACCAATAAGCAGTAATAACTATTTATCAAAGTATTATTCATTTTAGTGAAAGTTGTTTGGTGATATCACTATCTTGCTCTTTAATGACGACTTTTGTTTTTTTATCTAGGGATTTTTTGTATTTATAGTTATTTAGCACAATCGTTTTTATGACATTATATAAATCGCCTTTATTATCAGGCGTTACATTATTAATCCTTGCGGTATGGCAATTGAACGTTTTAGTTTTAATATCAAATAATCCTTCGACCTTATAATTATTTTCATTGTCGATAGCGTTCAATGAATGATGGCCATTACCATCAAGTGTAACAGGTAATAAGCACCCACTGTCGCGATCAAAATAGAAACATATCGGTGTTTCTAGATGGAAATTAAAATAGATGATATTATCATATTTACTGACATTCATTATTAGAGCAATAAAATTGTTGTCTGTGTTTGGCGTTAATGCTGGCGCTTTACTCATTTTACATTCCTTCGCTATGGATCTTGATGATCTTTGATTCGTTATTGCTGATGGTTGTCTATATAACCTAATAATTATGACAAAAAGATGACACTGTTTATGCCATATTGATACTTATGCTATTTCAAGATGCAAAATCTGCAAGGACAATAGTGCCGAAATACCTGATATGTATATTGAGATATATTGCCGATAGAAGTGGCTTATGTTGCATATTTTTTTGTATGTTACATCTATCTCATGCTCATCTTTCTTTATCTCGCTGGCAATTTTATTTATTGGCAGTAAGTTATTAGCACGATTGATTTACATTATTGTTAAGTGGCGCAAAGCGTGATATTTTTTAATTTTGTAAAAGATTATTTATTGGTTACTATCAATTAACGCAAGTTACTGCGCTTTATATTCGATATCTAAAACCCTTTTAGGTATTAACGGAGAAAATTTTTTGTGATAAATATCCTGTTGGTCGATGACCATGAGTTGATTCGTACAGGGATTCGCCGTATCATTGATGATGTTCGAGGCATGAAAGTAATTGGAGAAGCAGATAGTGGTGAGGCAGCTGTAAAATGGTGTCGTAATAATCATCCTGATGTTGTGTTGATGGATATGAATATGCCCGGTATAGGCGGCTTAGATGCGATGAGTAAAATTCTACGCATTAATGAAGATATTAAAATTATCATGCTTACCATGCATACTGAAAATCCATTTCCAGCTAAGGTCATGCAAGCAGGGGCCGCTGGGTATTTAAGTAAAGCCGCCTGTCCAGATGAAGTGCTTAATGCTATTCGAGCGGTCAATTCAGGACAGCGCTACTTAGCACCAGAAATAGCACAACAAATGGCGCTTTCGCAGATTGTTCCTGATAATGAAGATCCGTTTAGAGTGCTTTCTGAGCGAGAGTTGCAAATTATGATGATGATAACTAAGGGACAGCGTGTTGTGGATATATCTGAGCAACTTAGCCTCAGTTCAAAAACCATTAACAGCTATCGTTATCGACTATTTGAGAAGCTTGGTGTTAACGGCGATGTTGAATTAACCCATTTAGCTATTCGATATGGCATGCTTGATGCTGACAAACTTTAACATTATTGACGATAGTCATTTGTTAAAAACTTATATAATGACACCTAAGGGTGTCTTTTTTTTATGACTCTATTTTCTGCAGAAGATTTTTTAGCGACAGTTACCACTCAACCGGGCGTTTATCGTATGTTTAACCGTCAGCATGAGGTTATCTACGTCGGCAAAGCAAAAAATTTACAAAAACGTTTGAGTAGTTATTTTAGCCTGACTCAAAAACACCCAAAAACCCTCGCCTTGGTTAGCCATATTGCTAATATTGAAGTGACCGTTACCCATACAGAGACGGAAGCGTTAATATTAGAGCATAATTTTATTAAGCAATATAAGCCTAAATATAATGTGTTATTGCGCGATGATAAATCTTACCCGTACCTTTTTCTCAGCGCTCATAAGCATCCTCAATTGACGCTCGTTAGAGCCCAAAACCGTAAGCGAAAAGGAACTTATTTTGGCCCCTACCCCAGTGGTGGTGCGGTAAGGGAAAGCTTACATCTAATGCAAAAATTATTTCCAATTCGCCAATGCGAAGATAGTTATTATAGTAATCGCTCTCGCCCTTGCTTACAGTATCAGTTAAAACGTTGCCTTGGACCATGTGTAAAGGCGATGACAGAGCAGGAGTATAGCCATCAGGTAAAGCTGGCAACGGAGTTTTTACAGGGTAAAAGTCAGCAGGTTATTGAGCAGCTGGTGGAGGAAATGGAGCAGGCCAGTCACTCATTAGAGTTTGAAAAGGCGGCTCAACGCCGTGATCAAATTCAATCCTTGAAAAAGGTTCAAGAACAACAATGGGTAAGTGGTGATATTGAGCAACTTGATATTATTGGATTTGTTTACCAACATGGCGTGGCGAGTCTGCATCTGTTATTTGTTCGCCAAGGACGTATTTTAGGAAGTCGTAATTATTTTCCAAAAACCCCTAAAAACTCGAGCAAAGATGAAATACTGAGCTCTTTTTTGAGTCAATTTTATCTTTCCGGGCAGAATGGACGAGCCATTCCCAAGGAAATTATATTGAGTGATGATTTCTCTGAACGGGCTGTTTTTACTGAACTCTTTAGTGATTATTGTGGTTATAAATGTCAATTGAAAATCGATGTGCGTGGTCAACGCAGTCAGTTTGTTAAGCTCGCAATCACCAATGCTCAAATTGCATTAACTACTCACTTTAATCAAAAAAATAGTATTCAAAAGCGTTATCTATTGTTAGAAGAGAAATTAGAGTTGACCACCTCTATAGAGCGTATGGAGTGTTATGATATTTCTCATATGATGGGAGAAAAAACGGTCGCTTCCTGTGTCGTATTTAACCGAGAGGGGGCGGCTAAGTCAGCATACCGACGTTTCAATATTAGTGGTATAACGCCTGGTGATGATTATGCGGCAATGGCTCAAGTATTAGGCCGTCGTTTTAAAGCGTTGCAGACAGTGGAAAATACGCCTGATATTATTTTCATTGATGGTGGGCTTGGGCAACTTAGCCAAGCTGAAAATATTATTAGTTCATTAGCGCATAATTTTCCAGATAAAGTCCCTTTATTGATTGGTATTGCGAAGGGAGTGACGCGTAAGGCGGGATTAGAGACTTTAATTATTGGTTATAGCCATGATATTTTAGAAATTCCCGAGGATTCCCCTGCGTTACATTTAATACAGCAAATTCGTGATGAGTCACATCGCTTTGCGATAATGGGGCACCGTCAACAGCGTGATAAAAAAAGGCGCACCAGTAGCTTAGAAGGGATCGCTGGCGTCGGAGTAAAACGCAGGCAATTATTACTTAACCATTTTGGTGGGATACAGGGGATTAAATCTGCCAGTATTGATGAATTAGCCAAAATTCCAGGCATTAGTCTACCACTGGCAGAAAATATTTATGAAGCGTTACATTCATAACTTTTGATTGATAGTAAGGATGTTTTTTGTGTATTGCGCTTTTATTATATCCATGTTGCCTCGTTGATTTACTTCTTTAGTGATTTTAGCGCGTTATCTATTTGCATTGTGAAACAATAAAATGCCAAAATAGAGGTAAGCGCAAATCGTAGAAATAAGGGTACGTTCAAGCGTTACGTGTATCGTTATTTAAAGGACATCTTAATGCTAAACATTCCAAATATTTTAACCGCTTTTCGAATTTTTCTGATCCCCATTTTTGTGTTGCTATATTATCTACCTTTTCATTGGTCTGCCCCAGCGGCCGCTTTTATTTTTTGGTTAGCTGGTATCACAGATGTATTGGATGGTTATCTTGCGCGTCGTCTTAATCAACAAACCTCTTTTGGTGCTTTTTTGGATCCCGTTGCCGATAAAATAATGGTGGCGGTTTCCTTAGTGATGATTGTTGAGCATTATGCGGTTATCTGGATCACCATTCCGGCGATGATTATGATATGTCGTGAAATTATTATATCCGCATTAAGAGAGTGGATGGCTGAGTTAGGACAACGTGCCAGTGTTGCTGTTTCTTGGGTTGGGAAAATTAAAACAGCCGCACAGATGCTCGCGTTATTCCTACTTATTTGGCAACATTCCATTGAAATGGAGTGGGTTGGCTTCTTCTGTTTATATATTGCAACGGTCTTGACGCTTTGGTCAATGGTGGTTTATCTAAAGGCTGCATGGCCATCATTGAAATCAAGTCGATGACTTTGTCCGATAAATGATCGCTTAGTGTAAAAAAACAGCGAACAATTGCTTAGGTCGAAAAAAGTTGTAGAAGAGTGTTGACTCAATCTTAATAATCATTAGAATGCGCCACATCGATAGGGAAACATGTTGTTAGTAACTTATCGACATAATTAGTTTTAATTATGAAATGTGATGCGGTACTAGCTCAGTTGGTAGAGCACGACCTTGCCAAGGTCGGGGTCACGAGTTCGAGTCTCGTGTACCGCTCCAAAATTTTGGCGGAATGGCAGAATGGCCATGCAGTGGATTGCAAATCCATCCATCTCGGTTCGACTCCGGGTTCCGCCTCCAAATTTTAAAAGTTTTGCCCGGATGGTGGAATCGGTAGACACAAGGGATTTAAAATCCCTCGCCTTATGGGTGTGCGAGTTCAAGTCTCGCTCCGGGCACCAGTTTTAAAAACCTCAGTATTTATACTGAGGTTTTTTTTTGCTTAAAATTAAGCAAATGAATACACTTGTCGCATAAATTAGATGGTTATATTACATTGATTCTTTATACCAATCGGATTAATACCAATTCCGGTAAGTATATGAACTAAATTTTGTGCAGGAAAAATGGCTTAATTTGAGGCGCAAGTTGGCGCGATTGGTTGTTCTCTTTGCGAAACTTACAACAAAAAAGTAAGTTATTTTAACCAGTAAAATAGATCAGCTATTTATTACGATTGGTATTAAATGAATGAGGAGTTAAGATATGAGTACCAAAGCAGCGCTAACTTTTCCCTGTGGAGTTTCAGTCAATCTCACATCCGAGCTCCTTGATTACCGTTTAAATGGTAATGAACTATTAACGACATTTGCATCCTCACAAGGCAATACTTTCCATTTCGAACAGTTTAATTTTGCTGAATTTGAGTTATCTGTTAATGGTGATGCTGCGATCCAAGGTGATGGTTTACAAATGTTATGTCAAACTATCGGCACGTTAAACCATCCTATTGACCTTGGACGTTGTCCTGATAACAATGAAAATTATCGCGTCTATGCTAACCATTTAGCAAAAAGATATTATAGTTACTTGATTATTGCAGACGGTAAGCAGTTCACTTTATTCGGTTTTACCTCCTGCCATTGTTTTTCAGGCTACTTTGAATTTACGAATAATAGTGTTAAGGCTTTTATTGATGGTGAAAGTGTACACCTCTTGCAACAAGCCCAAGAGAACAATCGTGCTTTAGAGTCGATTACTGTTTTACAGGGAGGAGATATCAATCAGTTGTATCATGATTTTACACAATTGATTAATGTCAATCATCCACCAAGAGCGGGGGTGAACCAACCATCGCCGATTGGCTGGTGTTCTTGGTATGCCTATTATGCTAGTGTTTCAGAAGAAAATATTTTGCAAAATGTTACAGCTATGTCTGGACCACTCGATGAATTGCAATGGGTGCTACTCGATGATGGCTATCAAGCATATATGGGGGACTGGTTAACTCCTTCCGCACATTTTAGTGGGGGGGTAAAAGAAGTAATTGCGAAGATCAAAGCAAAAGGTAAAACACCGGCTATTTGGTTAGCCCCCTTTATTGCACAACCAGAGTCGACGTTATTTAAAGAACATCCCGAGTGGTTTGTTCGTCATGAAAATGGCGATTTATTGAAAGCTGAAGATGTTACCTATGGCGGATGGCGTTGTACACCTTGGTATATTCTGGACTGCAGTCAATCTGAGGTCTGCGCTCATTTAACGCATGTGGTTCGCACCATGCGTGAAGAGTGGGGCGTGGAGTTATTTAAACTCGATGCCAATTATTGGGGAATATTAAAAGGACGTCGTTTTGATACGGCGATGACTGGTGTTCAGGCTTATCGCCTGGGTATGCAGGCTATTGCTAAGGGCGCAGGTGATGCCTGGCTATTAGGATGCAACGCTGCCATGTGGCCCTCTCTTGGCTTAGTCGATGCGATGCGTGTTTCCGATGATGTTGAACGACAGGGATATCGTTTTGAACAAATAGCGAAACAAACATTTCTACGAAGTTGGCAGCATAAAGGTTTATGGCACATCGATCCCGATTGTGCGACATTAATCTCTATCGAAGGGCAAGAAACTTGCGCTGAGAACTATCATTTTCATCGTGATGTATTACTCGCTAGTGGAGGTTTATTATTATCCGGTGATCCCTTATATAAATTAAATGATTTTGCAGAGCAAAGCTTATCAGTATTAATAGCTAGACAGGCTATAACGCAAGGCACTACTGTCTTTGATGATTTATCGTTAACGCATGGTAAACTTGATTTGGGACCGCTTGGGAAATTGCACCTTTTATTTAATTATCAAAGTGATGATAGTAAAAAATTTATTTTAGAAGAGCAAGGAAACGGGGAGTGGGTAGACTTTTGGACACAACAAAAGTTATCTTCTGGCGCTAGTAAGTCATGCGAAATCGAGCTACATGCCGGCCTCAATAGCCGCGCGGTATTATACCAATTGCACTTGAGGAGATAAAATTCGGTGCATGAGTGCACCGGATTTTCTATTTGCCAATTACTGTTATTTATTCAAGTTTTCCGCAAAAACGATAACCTTCGCCATGAATGGTGGCAATAATTTCACCGCCTTCAGGCACGCTTTCAAAGTGTTTGCGGATACGACGAATCGTGACATCAACGGTGCGATCGTGTGACTTTAATTCGCGCCCAGTCATTTTCATGAGTAATTCTGCACGCGTTTGTATTTTTCCTGGGTTTTCAATAAAGTGCAAAATAGCTCTAAATTCACTGCGCGGTAATTTAAATACATCGCCATTAGGGCTGATTAATGAGCGACTTTCAATTTCCAGGGTCCAACCATTAAATTTATAATTTTCTACTTTTTGACGTACTTCCTCAAAGTAAAGGTTATCTTGCATGGTGCGTGTTAATAGATTGCGAGCTCGTATAGTTAGCTCTCTTGGATTAAATGGTTTAGTAATGTAATCATCCGCACCAATTTCTAAGCCGAGAATTTTATCGACTTCATTATCTCGCCCGGTTAAAAATATAAGTGCAATATTCTGAATTTCTCTTAATTCTCTAGCAAGTAATAACCCATTTTTACCGGGTAAATTAATATCCATGATAATTAAGTTTATATTGTGTTCTTTAATTATTTGATGCATTTCATTGCCATCAGTTGCTTCTAAAACATTATAACCTTCTGCTTCAAAAACACTTTTTAAGGTTTTTCTTGTAACTAGCTCATCTTCTACTATGAGTATATTTGCTGTGGACATGCTGACTCCTATTTTTCAATCTTGTCTATTCGTTACACTCAAAACGCAGGTTTACATGCTAGCTGATAAGCGTTGGCTAGTTATCTAAATAATCATTTTGCTGATTATTGGACTGGGTCATAGTCTCGATTTTTGATATTTTAGCTCTGTTTTGGAGGTGTTAACGTTTTGTTGTTTTTTTATTCTTTTTCACTGCAAGGGTATTGATAAAGGAAGTATTAGAAAACGCCTATGTTGAAGGACTTTTAATCGTTACTCACACCCTTGTAATTATGCAAATAACTATAATTACTTAACATTAAGATAACAACTAAATTGTATTAAATAATTACATATATAGATTTAATATTGATATGTATCAACTGTAAATTAATATTTGATGAGCTTTTCAAAAAAAAGGTTAAAGCGAGGAACAAATTTAAAAAATAAAAATGCTCATTTCTAGCAAT
Source organism: Psychromonas sp. MME2 (assembly GCF_040566515.1). Classification (NCBI taxonomy): domain Bacteria; kingdom Pseudomonadati; phylum Pseudomonadota; class Gammaproteobacteria; order Alteromonadales; family Psychromonadaceae; genus Psychromonas; species Psychromonas sp. MME2. The sequence goes on from NZ_JBEWXI010000012.1 coordinate 361,766, forward strand.
ATTATGAATAAAAGTGAGTTTAGCAAACACTCACAGGTTTCAGTCACGATAAAGCTTTGTTATGATATAGCGCTTAAAGTTTCAATTATCACCTAGAGTAAAATATTCAATGATCGCTTATATAACTTATTATGTGCTGAACGCCCTTTTGTTAGGTTATTATAAGTCACTGGCAAGTTTTGAATTATTTTAATAAATCATTTTTAGAGCCCGCGATTATTTGCGGGTTTTTTGTGTTACAGCAGGGATTGTTCAAATGCGTGTACTTAAATTTGGCGGCACATCATTAGCAAATGCCGAACGTTTTAATCAAGTTGCAGATATTGTTATTAATAACCATCAGCAGTCACAAATCGCCTTAGTTTTATCAGCACCAGCGGGGGTGACTAATAATTTAGTTGCCGTTGTCGATAAAACCAGTAAAGGGCTCTCTGCAGAAGCTCATTTAACAGATATTCAACGTATTTTTGCCGATTTAATTAACGGTTTAAAAAGTACTTATGCAGAGTTTGCCGATGATTTGCTAAAAACTATTTTTGAGCAAGAGCTTTTACATTTAAGTGAATTACTTGAAGGTGTTCGTTTATTGTCTCAATGCCCTGAAAATATTGAAGCAAAAATATTAAGTAAAGGTGAGCTGTTAAGTGTTGCCTGTATGAAACAATTGTTGATAGCTAAAGGGCATCCGGTTGAGGTGATTAAGCCTCAAGAAAAATTGATGTCCTATAAAGGTGGTTATTTAGAAGCTCAAATTGATATAGATGCATCACGAGCATTGTTTGCTAAAGATGCCATTGTTCAAGGCGCTATTTATCTTATGCCTGGTTTTACGGCTGGTAATGAGCAAGGGGAAACGCTGGTGTTGGGGCGTAATGGCTCTGATTATTCAGCTGCTGTTTTAGCAGCCTGTTTAAGGGCTGAGTGTTGTGAGATATGGACCGATGTTGATGGGGTATATAGTTGTGACCCAAGGTTAGTAAAAGATGCAAAATTATTACGCTCACTGAGTTACGCTGAGGCGATGGAGCTATCTTACTTTGGTGCAAAAGTATTGCATCCCAAAACCATTGCGCCTATTGCACAACATGCTATCCCTTGTTTAATAAAAAACACCCACAATCCTCAAGCAGATGGGACGCTGATAGGTCAAGTACAAGGAGATGATTCGTTGCAAGTCAAAGGTATTTCAGATTTGAAAGACTTAACCATGTTAAGTATTTCAGGTCCCGGCATGAAAGGTATTGTTGGCATGGCTGGGCGTATATTCACGACTATATCACGTGCCGGTGTGTCAATTATTTTGATTACACAATCATCATCTGAATATAGTTTAAGTTTCTGTATTGGTGCCGCTGATACACCTAAAGCATTGCGGGTTTTAAGCGAAGAATTTGCTTTAGAATTTAAAAACAATCTATTAGAGCCTATTGAGTTGGTGGAAAATCAAGCAATTATCTCCTTGGTTGGGGATGGGATGAAAAAAGCGAATGGGGTTGCTGCTCGTTTCTTGACTGCGCTATCCGAGGCATCTATTAATATCAGTGCTATTGCACAGGGCTCTTCGGAACGTTCAATTTCAGTGGTTATTGGTGAAGATAAAGCCAAAGATGCGGTTATCGCTTGCCATCAATCATTTTTTGGCAGTGTGCAATATATTGATATGTTTTTAATTGGCTGCGGTGGTGTTGGTGGGGCGCTTGTCGATCAAGTTTATCGTCAACAGGATCGTTTAGCCGAGCGTAATATTCAAATCAGGGTTTGTGGTATTGCTAATAGTCGTGTGATGTTAATGAATGAACAAGGCATTGATTTAGCCAATTGGCGAGAGCTACTAAAAAATGGCAAACAAGCGCTTTCTTTATCCAATATGCAGTCTTTGGTGCAAGAGTCACATATTATTAATCCGGTTATTGTTGATTGTACAAGTAATGATGCCATTGCAGCCCGTTACGTTGACTTTTTAGGTGCTGGATTTCATGTGGTAACTGCTAATAAAAAAGCGAATACCAGCAGCATGGAATATTACAAACAGTTACGTTTATCTGCGCTGATGAAACGCCGTAAATTTTTATATGATACGAATGTTGGTGCAGGCTTACCCGTTATTGAAAATATGCAAAACCTCTTTAACGCAGGTGATCAATTGATTAAGTTTAATGGTATTCTGTCTGGTTCTTTATCTTTCATTTTTGGTAAGTTAGATGAAGGACTTAGCTTTTCAGAAGTGACTAAAGAAGCGCGTAAAATGGGCTTTACCGAGCCAGATCCGCGTGATGATTTAAGTGGGATGGACGTGGCGCGTAAACTGCTTATTTTAGCGCGTGAAGCAGGCATGGAACTTTCGCTTGAGGATGTTGAAATCGAACAAGCTTTACCACCTGGTTTTGATGATAGCGGTAGCGTTGAAGAGTTCATCGAACGCCTGAGCGATGCCGATGCTTACTTTAGTGAATTACAGAAAAAAGCCAATGAAAATGGTCAAGTATTACGATATATAGGCAGTATCGAAAACGGTAAATGCGTGTGTAGTATCAAAGCAGTGGGGGCCGATGATCCTCTTAATAAAGTGAAAGATGGTGAGAATGCACTCGCCTTTTACAGTCAATATTATCAACCAATTCCTTTGGTTTTACGTGGTTATGGTGCCGGTACGGAAGTAACCGCTGCGGGTGTATTTGCCGACGTATTACGTACACTGAATTGGAAACAGGAGTTTTAATTTATGAGTGTCGTAGCATACGCACCAGCCTCGACAGCCAATGTTAGCGTTGGTTTTGATGTATTGGGGGGCGCCTTAGCACCTATAAGTGGTGAATTATTCGGTGACAGGGTAAAAGTATCAAAGGGTGATTTTGGTTTTTCTTTGGAGTGTGTTGGCCGTTATGCAGATAAGCTGCCTAAAGACGCTGACAGTAATATTGTTTATCAATGTTATTTAAACTACCAGGCAGCATTAAAAAAAATAAATAAAGAGATATTGCCTGTCAAAATGATTTTGGAAAAGAACTTGCCCGTTGGTAGTGGTTTAGGGTCAAGTTCAAGCTCAATTGTCGCCGCATTAGAAGCGCTTAATGCATGGCATGACCACCTGCTTGATGAAAATACAATGTTGACATTAATGGGGGAAATGGAAGGGCAGATCAGCGGCAGTATTCACTATGATAATGTCGCCCCCTGCTATTTAGGTGGTATGCAGTTAATGATTAATGAAGGTGGAATAATCAGTCAAATGATCCCTTCATTTAAAGAGTGGTATTGGGTCGTTGCTTATCCGGGGATCTCTATTTCGACATCTGCTGCACGTAATATCTTACCTGCACAATACCGTTTAAGCGAAACATTAACTTATGGGCGTCGCTTAGCTGCATTTGTACATGCTTGTTACAGCGACCAAGCAGATTTAGCGGCTAAGATGCTTAAGGATGTAATTGCTGAACCGTATCGTTCACAATTGATTCCTGGCTTTAAAGAGGCCAGAGTTTTTGCTGAGCAAAGTGGTGCATTGGCGATGGGGATTTCAGGGTCTGGGCCGACGGTTTTTGCCGTCATGACTGACCTTCAGCAAGCACAATTATTACAACAATGGTTAACGGAAAATTTTCTTCAAAATGATGAAGGATTTTGTCATATATGTCGTCTTGATGAAAAAGGCGCACGCGTGTTAGGAACGAACTATGAATTTATACAATATTAAAGATAACAGTGAACAAGTTGATTTTCAGCAAGCCGTTAAGCAAGGCTTAGGGCGTGGTCAAGGTCTATTTTTTCCTGAAAAAATTATTCCACTTGATAATATTGACGCATTATTGGAAATGAATTTAGTTGATCGCTCTAGTGCAATTTTATCGCATTTAATCGGTGATGAATTAAGCGCAGATGTTGTGCATAGTATTGTTGAAAAAGCCTTCACATTTCCAGCACCCGTAAAAAGTGTAACAGAAAATATTAATGCCTTAGAGCTTTTCCATGGACCAACATTAGCCTTTAAAGATTTCGGCGGACGTTTCATGGCGCAATGCTTAGGGCAATTTAAAGGTGATAATAAAATCACTATTTTAACAGCGACTTCCGGCGATACCGGGGCGGCAGTTGCTCATGCCTTTTATGGTATGGAAAATATTAATGTCGTCATTTTATATCCAAAGGGTAAGATCAGCCCATTGCAAGAGAAATTATTTTGTACATTAGGTGGCAATATTACAACGGTCGCTATCGAAGGTGATTTTGATGATTGTCAAGCAATGGTGAAACAAGCGTTTGATGATCAAGAACTTAAAGAAGCAATTGGACTTAACTCTGCAAATTCTATTAATATCAGTCGTTTAGTCGCTCAAATTTGTTATTATTTTGAAGCCTTCGCGCAACTTTCAGTGGAGCAGCGTAAAGAATTAGTCGTTTCTGTGCCAAGTGGTAATTTTGGTGATTTAACCGCTGGATTATTAGCTAAAGCATTAGGCTTACCTATTAAACGCTTTATTGCTGCAACAAATGAAAATGATACTGTGCCACGTTATCTTGCCCAAGGTAACTGGGAGCCTAAAAAAACAGTGGTAACATTATCGAATGCGATGGACGTTAGTGCGCCAAATAACTGGCCACGTATTGAAGAATTATTTAAAGTAAAAAACTGGTCTTTAGCGGAGCTAGGCTATGGCAAAGTGAGCGACGCCCAGACTAAAACAACGCTATTAGAATTAAATCAATTAGGCTATTTATGTGAGCCTCATGGTGCGATTGCATACCATGAATTAAGCAAACAGTTAAATGATGGAGAAACTGGTCTATTCTTATGCACAGCGCATCCGGCTAAATTTAAAGAGAGTGTTGAAGATATTTTAGGGCATGAAATATTTATTCCTGAAGAACTCGCTTCTCGTGCAGATTTAGCTTTATTGTCAAAGGAGTTTAATGCTGATTTTGCAAAAGTTCGCGCATTATTAATGGCTTTATAATTGCTTGTGCTTTAATGATATCTGCAAATAATAAAGAGCGTGTGACACGCTCTTTTTAAGGGAAGCTTAGGATGGGGAAAGTATTAAAGGATCTTTTAGATCAGCTTAGTTTAGAAAAATTAGAAGAAAATCTATTTCGTGGAAAGAGCCAAGATCTGGGTTTAGGGGTTGTTTTTGGTGGGCAAGTGATGGGACAGGCGCTTTCTGCTGCCAAAGAGACGGTACTTCCAAACAGCACATTCACTCCTTCCATTCGTATTTTCTGCGCCTTGGTAATGTCAATCAGCCTATTGTTTATGATGTAGAGCGTATTCGTGATGGTAATACGTTATCAGCAAGACGTATCAAAGCGATTCAAAACGGTCAGGCTATTTTTTATATGACCGCATCCTTTAAAGCCGTAGAAGCCGGTTTTGAACATCAAAATAGCATGCCCGATGCACCGCCACCTGAAGATCTTATTTCTGAACAAGAGATGGCATTGATCCATTGTGATATGTTACCGGAATCTATTCGCGATAAACTTGTTTGTGAAAAACCTATTGAGATGCGACCCGTTCTTTTTATTAATCCAGTGGAGCCCGAAATAGAAGCACCTAAGCGATTAATTTGGATGAAGGCAAATGGTAAAATGCCGAGTGATTTACGTGTACACCGTTATTTACTTGCCTATGCTTCCGATTTTAATTTTTTGCCAACAGCGCTACTACCACACGGTGTCTCTTTTATATCAGAGGGAATGCAAGTTGTTACCATTGACCACTCAATGTGGTTCCATAATGACTTTCATCTTGATGATTGGTTATTATATGAAATCGAAAGTACGGTTGCAGCCGATGGCCGAGGCTTAGTGAGTGGACGTTTCTTTACTCGTGAAGGTAAGTTGGTTGCCAGTTCGATTCAAGAGGGATTAATTCGCCAACGACGTAAAAAATCATAGCAATAAAAAAGGGAAGCAATAGCTTCCCTTTTTATTATCTAGCCTCTCTTATAGAGATTCTGTAAATGTACGTGTTAATACATCTTGTTGTTGCTCAGGTGTTAAAGAGTTAAAGCGAACAGCATAACCTGAAACACGAATAGTCAATTGTGGGTAGTTTTCAGGGTGTTTAATCGCATCTTCTAATGTTTCACGACGTAATACATTTACATTTAAATGTTGACCGCCTTCCTGTGCTGCTGGAGCTTGAACAGCAACTTCTTTGTATTGAATGTCGCCTAACTCTGCAAGTGAAACAACTTGATCTTCAGCATATGCATTATCTTTTACACATAAACAACGTGCTTGTGCATTTGCTTCATCTAATAGCCAGAATGAGTTAAGTAGAGATTTGTTTTCAGATTGAGTAATTTGGATACCAAAAGCCATGTTAAGCTCCTTATTCATATGTTTAATAAAAATAATTAGTAATAAAATTACAACTTAGTAAATTTATTACTATATTTGCGTGGTTCTTAATAATTCTGAATTTATTATATGGGTAACTTTGCTTGATGTAAATCAATAATCACGTATTTTTAATGCGGTTTATTAAAATAAAATTGATAAAAATCAATAAACCCATACAGTACAATTAGTTATCGGTTATTTAATTGTTTTAGATCAATTTAATAAATAACGGTTTTATACAACGTCATTGTTAAGTAATTGTTAGTAATTAACTTTTATTTAACAATTGCTTATCTGTTTATCAAGGTAAGAAATTAAAATTAAAATGGTAATGGAGGAAAATAGGATAAATGGTCTTTATCTGCTTCTTTTATTGCTAGAAAATTTCACCTTTGCTGTAAGGCGTTCTTTTTTCTTTTACTATTCTTTTTCTGAGCATTATTCCAAGTTGTAATTTTAAAACGTTTTTTAAATAACCTCAGCTTGGAATAATGTAAGCGCAAAAATTTTTAATATCATAAAGTTAATGCTTCATCGCGGAGCATGCCGCTCTCTATTATTTTAAGCAACCAGGTTGAGTAGAAAGTAATGCGGATTGGTATGACCTCAATATTTTTTATCCGTCGCTAGCTCGGATACCAGAGCAAGACGTAACATGAGGTAATTGTTATTCACTTTTAGAGTGTGATACCAATCTCTATTACTCTATTTGCCATTTTATTGGGGGCTGATTTTGCATTTTTAAAAAATCATTGGCTTTTAAGAAGCACTTTGAGCCTAGAAATGCATCAAAATCTAGTCCTGATTTTCTTGCTCCTAGGGGGCTGGGATGTGAGGTTTTAATGACATAGTGGTGTGTATTTTCTGCGCGTGCGGTAATTTTATGGGCGTGCTTACCCCATGACAGGAATACTAAAGGCTTTTGTCTTTGAATTAATGCGTTAACGATCTCCTCGGTAAATTTATTCCACCCTGTTTTTGCATGAGCTGCGGGTTTGCTGTGCGCTACGGTTAAGGATGAATTAAGTAACAGCACTTGAGATGTCCAAGCGGTTAAATTGCCGTGTGTTGGTCGCGTAAAATGGCTAAAACTATTTTCAAGCTCCTTATGTATATTTGTTAATGAAGGAGGGATTTAACCCCTTCGGGGACAGAAAAGGCGAGTCCCATTGCTTGATTGACGGTATGGCCGTTCATATCAACGGTTTGGTGATAGGGGTCTTGCCCTATTATTACCGCTGAAATATCTTCGTAAGTGGAATGTTTAAATGCATTAAATATCATATTGCTGCTAGGCAAAATAAGGTTATCCGCCGTAATATCCCTAACATTTTTTTCAATATTATCTAATAGAGCCGTCATGCAAGGTAAGCTCTTTTGCCATCCTTTAATGCTATTAAATTCTTGACTGAATGTGTTCACAATGATCACCAAATTTGATTAATGTTGCTATATTTAAAATGCAAAGCTAGCAAGCGTTCCCAACGGGGGGCCTGCTCGAAAAGCAGTCCTAGCTTGCCACATTCTAAAAGTGAAGAACAATGACCTCACGTTGGGGCTGCTCTGCTATTTGAGCTCGTGGCTGACAAAACATTGTGAGGTAACTCGAGTATAAATGATACGAGAAAATGTTGCCGTGGGCTAATTGTTTCATAGCAATCAGCATAAGTATCTGATCTATCTTATCGATTAAAAAAATAGATAACAGCGTTGCATTAAATTGTAATAGACAGATATTACTTAATCATACTCTTGCTCTCCATCATTTTTCCTCAACATGCTATGACTATAATATTATGCGAATTGGTATTACGCTGTTATAAAATAATGCGTAATGTGATTTACTTCTGCGGATTATTTCTAATGAATGGTTATACTCTTGGTTATATATCACTTGATGAGTCATCTATTATGCTAAAAATTATCCATAATGATCATGTTAATATGAGTCTGCTTTTAAAGTTATTACGCAAAAATATACGTTTGTTAGAGGCTGATGAAAAGGTCGATTATCGCCTGATTAAAGCCATTATCACCTATTTACGCCAATATGCGGATCAATACCATCATCCAATGGAAGATCTTATTTACGATTACTATATTAAGTACCGAGACGTACCAGACGAGATCATTAATCGCTTATCGCAAGAGCACCAAACCATAAAAAAAGTGACAATAGAGTTTGATGAGCTATTAGATATTATTTTACTTGATGCAATCGTCCCTAAGGATCTTTTTATTGTTAAACTGCAGGAGTTTGTGGATTGCAATCCTCTCATTTAAACTATGAAGAGAAAGAAATATTACCGCTTATTGAAAAGAGTTTAACTGCCGATGATTGGAAAAATTTAGAGCAGCAGTGGCAGCATAAAGATTACATGGATCCTCTCTTTGGCAGCAATGTTACAACGCAATATAGCGCGCTTGCTAAACATATCAAAGAAGAATAATGTGGTGAGATAAGTCTCGTTTTAAGATAAATGAGGCTTATCTATTATTGGTAATAACCTTCCATCCAGCTTTCTAAAATTAATGCGGCAGAGACACTGTCTATTTTACCTTTTTCTAATGCTTTATAACCACCGTGAGAAAAGATAAATTCCTTAGCACTAGCCGTGGTAAGCCGTTCATCTTGTAGCGCAATATTTACCCCAAAACGTCCATTCAATCGGTTAGCGAATTTTTTAGCTCGTTGAGTGATAGGCTGCTCCGTGCCATCCATGTTCAAAGGGAGACCGATAATGACTAGGTCTGGTTGCCAATCACGAATGACTTTCTCAACGATATTCCAATCGGGAATACCGTCATTTGCTTTAATTGCCGCAAGAGGCTGTGCGGTGGCTGTCACCATCTGCCCAGTGGCAACCCCGATACTTTTAGTGCCAAAATCAAAACCTAACACGGTTTTTGGTGTTTCTTTAATTGCAGTCATATTTATCGCTTTTTTGGCTCGCTTTTAGGCATGGCCAGCTGTTGTTGATAATTGTTCCGGGTTAATACCAAGTCGATGTAAAGATTCACTCCAACGATCGGCGGCGGAGTATTAAAGATAATATCGTTTTCACTTTTTATGGTGATCCAATTATTGTCATTAATCTCTTGTTCTAACTGGCCGGGATCCCAGCTCGCATAGCCTAAGGTAACCATATATTTTTCGGGTGCTTTATCGGTACCTAATATTGATAAAACGGCATTCGAGTTAGACATCATCAGCTGTTCATTTAACTGTGTGCTTTGTGAGTTATCTGTTAATGGCGAATGCAATACAAAACCACGCTCTAATTCTAATGGCCCACCTAGAAAAACAGGATCGAGCAGTGGTGGCTCTGGTTGATGAGAAATGGTTTCTACGTTTTTTAATAATTCTTGTAGCGTTAACTTTACCGGAAAATTAATAATAAATCCCATCGCTCCTTTTTCATCATGCTCACAAATATAGACCACTGATTTTTTAAAATAAGGATCGGTGAGTGAGGGCATTGCAATTAAAAAATGGTTCTTTAGCGTGTCAATTATTTCCGTTTCAGTACTGCTATAGGTACTGTTAGGGTTATCATTGATGATATTTTCCATGTGATACTCCCCGTTAAATTTGTGCTTGCCACACGTTAAGTATGGCAAAAATTAGGTATATTATTTTTTTTATTTATTATTAATGCGTTTTTCAATGGCATCCATCAACTTTCCACTGATATTGGTGCCATAGGCATTATCAATTTCTTGGATGCAGGTTGGACTGGTAACATTAATTTCAGTAACTTTATCACCGATAATATCGAGCCCGACAAAAATTAAGCCCTTCTCTTTTAATTTTGGTCCAATCGTATTCGCGATGTGCCAATCACTTTCCGATAAAGGTTGTGCAACACCACTTCCACCCGCTGCTAAATTACCTCGTGTTTCTCCCTTAGCTGGAATACGTGCAAGCGCATAGGGCATCGGCTCCCCATCTACTATTAAGATACGTTTATCGCCATCTTTAATTTCGGGTATAAATGTTTGCGCCATGCAGTAACGCTGTTGGTGTTTGGTTAATGTCTCGATGATAACGCCTATGTTGGCATCGTTTTCTTTAATACGAAAAATTGAAGCGCCGCCCATCCCATCGAGGGGTTTTAAAATAACATCTTTATGCTTGTTATGAAAATCTCGAATTCTTTGGCTGCTGCGTGTTACTAAAGTTGTGGGAGTAAATTCACTAAACCATGCGGTAAATAATTTTTCGTTGGCATCACGTAGACTTTGTGGTTTATTTACGATTAAACATCCTTCATCTTCTGCTCGTTCGAGTAAATAGGTGGCATAGATATATTCGGTATCAAATGGTGGATCTTTACGCATTAATACAGCATCTAAATCGGCGAGAGGATGGTCGATACTCTCTTCGAGTTGATACCAATGTTGAGGATCGCGTTGCACGGTTAATTTTTTGCTGCTGGCAAAAGTACGGCCATTCTCTAAATAGAGATCCTGCATTTCTAAGTAATAAAGCTCCCATCCGCGCGCTTGCGCTTCCAATAACATAGCGAAACTTGAATCTTTATGGATTTTAATCTTAGAGATTGGATCCATGACGATACCAATTTTAATGGACATATTATTTCCTTAGTCGTGGCAATAGATTATGCAAGGTCACCAAAACGACATTGTAATGCGGTGATTGCTGTTAAGGCCGCTGTTTCAGTACGTAAAACGCGCGGTCCGAGTAATGTTTCTGTAAAGTTTAGTTTTTCTGTTAGGTTAATTTCATCGTCGGTTAATCCACCCTCGGGGCCAATTAACAAACGAATTTTATTAATATTATCAGGTAACTGATTAATTGATATTGATGCACGAGGATGTAATGTTAACTTCACAGCGGTTTCTTGGATAGCACACCAAGTGGCTAAATCTTGAGTTTCATGAATGGTGGGAACCATGTTGCGTCCCGATTGTTCACAGGCTGCAATCGCTATTTTTTGCCATTGTTGTTGCTTTTTTTGCATGCGTTGAGGATTGATTTTTACACCACACCGTTCACTGAGTAGGGGGGTTATCTCGTTGACACCTAATTCTACCGCTTTTTGAATAACAAACTCCATGCGATCACCACGGGAAATGACTTGCCCTAAATGTAAATCTAATGGACTTTCATTATTTGTTTCTTGAAAAGAGTCGATATAGGCGCTGCAACTGCGCTTTTGTACATCTTGTAAAGTGGCAAGATATTGGCCGCCAGATCCATTGAATAACATAATGTTTGCGCCCGGCTTTAAACGCAAAACGCGAATATGCTGAGTAGCATCATCGCCAAGCATAATTTCACTATTAATCAAAAGTGGTTGTGGATCATAAAATCGAGGTGTGCGCATGTTATTTTAATTCTATATCGGGAACATGGGAGCAATTATAACGTAAAAAGTTTATAAGACTATTACTTCATAGTTAACTCTTTATTTCTCTAATAAAAAATGTTTTTTGTGACCTTTGGCTCATATCACTCCTGAAAAAACAATCGCATTTGTGTTTTAGATCAAATAGTTTTAATAGAAATGTGCTTTTTAAGGTAATTTGAATTAGCAATATTTTATTCATCCTATACTCAATTTAGTTTTTTTAATAGAGGTATATTACGATGGATTCTAAACAGCAACTTTATTTCCCTAGCTCTGAAGTAGTAGAACAAGCCAATGTACAAAATTATGAAACACTTTATAAACGCTCAATTGAAGATAGAGAAGGTTTTTGGGCTGAACAAGCATCACTGCTTGAATGGTATAAGCCTTGGGATAAAGTTTTAGATGATAGTAATAAACCTTTTTATAAATGGTTCGTTGGTGGACAAACTAATATTGTACACAACGCCATAGATTGTCATTTACAAGGTGCAGATTGCAATAAACTTGCGATAATTTGGGAGAGTGAAGGTGGTGAAACACGTAGTTTTTCCTACTATGCACTGAATCGTGAAGTGTGTCAGTTTGCCAATATTTTAACCAGTATGGGTATTAAAAAAGGCGATATAGTAACGATTGAATATGCCGCAGATACCTGAGTTAGTTTTTGCTATGTTAGCCTGTGCAAAAATAGGTGCGGTTCATAGTGTTGTTTATGGAGGGTTTAGCTACGAGGCATTAGCATCACGTATTAGTGATGCAAATAGTCGTGTTTTAATTACCGCGGATGGTGGTTCCCGTCGTGGTAAAAAAATAGATTTAAAAAGTATTGCCGATGAAGCGATGAAGCGTTCCCCGACGATTGAAGTCTGTATCACCGTTAAATACAACGGCTTGGATGTCAATATGGAAGCTGAACGTGATTTTTGGTACCACAACTTAAAATCACTGCCCATTGCTAGTTCTAAATGTGCAACGGTGCAATTAGATGCTGAAGATCCCCTGTTTATTCTCTACACATCAGGTACGACGGGTAAACCAAAAGGCATGCTCCATACCCATGGTGGTTACAGTGTTTATACTAGCACAACGCACCGCATGGCTTTTGATATTAAACCTGCTGATTGTTGGTGGTGTGCAGCAGATCCAGGCTGGATAACAGGGCATAGTTATATCGTTTACGGTCCTTTAATCAATGCTAGCACTATCATTATGTATGAAGGTGCTCCTAATTTCCCTTACCCCAATCGCTGGTGGCAAATGGTTGAAAAGTATGGCATTAATATTTTATATACCTCACCGACAGCTATCCGAGGGCTGATGCGTTTTGGTGACCAATGGGCGAAACGCCATGATCTATCATCACTAAGGCTATTGGGCAGTGTGGGTGAGCCAATTAATCCAGAGGCATGGCGTTGGTTTTACGAGGTGATCGGTAATAGTAAATGCCCAATTATTGATACTTGGTGGCAAACTGAAACGGGAGGATTTATGATTTGTCCGTTACCAATTACGCCATTAAAACCGGGATTAGCAGCACAGCCATTTTTTGGTAATGAAATTGGCGTGGTTGATGATGATGGTAATGCCGTAGCCGTTGGTGAAGAGGGGAAATTGGTCATAAAAAATCCTTGGCCGGGTATGGCTCGCACGATTATGGGGGATGATCAACGTTACGCAGAGCTGTACTGGGGAGACTACCAAGGTAAAGGATATTATAAAGCAGGAGATTCAGCTAAAATTGATCAAGATGGCTATATATGGGTCATCGGGCGGATGGATGAGGTGCTGAAAGTGTCAGGTTATCGCCTTGGTACATCGGAAATTGAGAGTGCTTTGGTGAGTCATCCAACGGTTATTGAAGCAGCAGCCATAGGCTTGCCGCATGAGTTAAAAGGCAATGCAATCCATACCTTTGTTTTGTTAAAAGAGGGCGTTGTAGGCGACAAAGTATTACAAGATGAGTTAAAAGAGCATGTTGCTAACGAGCTTGGTAAAATAGCGAAGCCTGAAGATGTTACCTTTGTGGATAGTTTACCAAAAACGCGATCCGGTAAAATTATGCGTCGTGTATTAAAAGCGCGTGCATTAGGGCTCGATGAGGGAGACTTAAGTACATTAGAAGACTGATAAATTAATAGGGTAAAATGTTGATATTCGGTCATTTTACCCTTTTATATTTTTATTAGAATTTATACTCTATTCCGGTCATGATTTCCGTTTGTACGTAAACTTCTCCACTGGAACGAATTAAGCAGGTTCCATTATCACAAAACATAGTGCTATCGGAATTCAATACCGTACCATAAACGCGTAGATTGCCACGAAGTGCCCATTGTGGTGTTAATTCATAACGCAGTCCCGCGGTAATATTCCCTGAGAATTTTATTTCTGTGTCATATTGACTATCATCTGGGGAGAAAACGGTTGCCCCTATCCCTAAACCAACGCTGTTGGAAAACCCATTTTCATGGGAAAATGACTCGCCCACCGAAGTGTAAATAACTTATGCGTAGGTCAGTTTTTATATTTTGTTCGCCAGAGGTCGTTAAGGTTTGTTTGGCCGTGGAAAACATAATTTCAGTTTCTTTATTACGGCTATAGCGCCAAGCAACGGAAAGCGCCTGTGATAAATCATTACTTAGATCCGCTTTTTCATCGGTTTCTTTATCTTCTAAGTCATTACTAATTCGTCCGCCTAGGTAACCACTAACAGTAATATAATCTTTTTCTGCTGCAATACTGTTAATAGGGGAAAAGACGAGTGTTGCAAGGGGAATAATAAAAAGATGTTTGTTTATCATTTGTAATCCTTGTTTATGATCCATGATTGGCAATCTAATATATTGAGTTAATTATATTTTTTATTACGTTTCTGCCACTTTTGAACCATGGTGAAACGCCAGATTAAACGGGTTAATAAATAGCCTAAAAATGAGCAACCAATACCGAGAATAAAACATCCTAATAAAAGCGCAGGTGCAATGGTCTCTAAAATTTGCGCTAGCCAAGAAAAGGAGAGTTCAAAATTAAAATCAACCACTTTTTCTTGCAAGATAAAAGCCCCTAATCGGTAAGCACCATAAAAAAGAGGTGGCATCGTTATTGGGTTAGAAATCCAAACTAAAGCAACAGAAAGAGGTAAGTTTACCATAAAAATCATGGCAATAACGGCCGCTAGCACCATTTGAAATGGGATTGGCATCCAAGCACAAAACAGCCCAACAGCAATGGCACCTGAAGCGCTTCTTCTATTTAGATGCCAGAGGCCCGGGTTATGCAACGCCTTACCTAAATACTTTAAATGAGGATGTGCTTTTAATGTTTCTGGTTTTGGAGAAAACCGTTGAATAAATTTTTTTGGCATATAATTAGGATTTATTGTTAATAATTCGGATAATAATGCGTATTGCCTTGAGTCTCGCAATTACAGTTTTTATGTCGACCTTATATTGGCCGCAGTTATTAAGTGAACATGCCATTTTGTTGTTGGCTCTCTGTTGTGTCGTTTTATTATTTTTACCAAGGCTTCGTATTCTAACTGTTATTCCTGTTACTGCCATCTATTTTAGTTGTTATGCGCAACTAACGTTAACTGGCGCATTGCCATTTGCTCTGCCCATTGCTAATAACGCTTCTTTACAAGAGCTAGTAGACGGGAAAGACCATACCATAATTGTGCAAATTAGTTCATTAATAAGTGTTAAAAATAGAGGCTATTTTACCGCTAAATTGATGGAAGTTGATGGTGGGGCCTTAAATTATCATCCATCATTGTTGATGAGCTGGTATTCTCCTAATGTGTCGCTTCAGGAGGGGCAAATTCAACGTTTTAAAGTGCGTTTAAAACCTATATGGGGGCGAGGTAACCCGGCTGGATTTGATAGTCAAAAGTGGCGCTACTCTGAAGCATATTGCTTATCAAGCCTCGGTAAAGTCTTATTTGGGATACGTTTCTCAAATTCCTTCATTGCGTGGTCGTTTTTATGAGAAAGTACAATCAATCATCGCTACCTTGCCACAACAGGGGGTCATATTAGCCCTTTCCTTTGCGGATAAGAGCTTAATTAGTTTTGAGCAAAAAACGTTATTTAAAAAATTAGGTATTACCCATCTTTTGGCTATTTCAGGTTTACATATTGGTCTGTTTTTTTCCTTTTTTTATCTACTATTAAGCTATTTTTGTAAGCGATTATTAGCGGAAAATTATTTGGGGTGGCAATTATACTATATTGTCAATTATGGCGCGTTGTGTGGGGTGTGTTTTTATGCCTATTTAGCGGGGTTTTCTTTGCCAACACAACGGGCATTACTGATGTTGGCGATTGCCGTTTTTTTGTTATCCTTGAAGAGAAGGTATTTTTTAACATATCTCTTGATGTTGGTTCTGTTTCTAATTTTGCTTTGGGATCCGTTATCGATATTGAGCCTTAGTTTGTGGTTATCATTTGCGGCGATAACCATTATTTTGCTGATTATCTGGCGTTTTAGCTCTGTTTTTAAAATAGATAATATCGACAAAAAAAGAACTCTCTGGCAAACATCAAGGGGTTATATAAAAGCATTAATACTGATTCAATTAGGTTTAACCTTGCTGATGCTGCCACTGCAGTTGCTTAGTTTTTCAGCTTTCAACTTATTTGCACCCGTTGTTAATTTTATTGCAGTGCCGCTATTTTCATTATTAATTATTCCACTTGTTTTATTCGCTTGTTTGTTAACCATATTCGCAGAACCGCTTGCCAGTGGTTTATTTACGCTTGCAGATTATCTTATTGGCCATTTTTTACATTATATTGCAATCTTTAGTGAAGGGTATGAGGATTATTCTTTTACTGCGGTAAAGTTAATTATGATGGCCATCTGCCTGTTGGTTGTTATTTTGATTATCCATTATCAAAGATGCGCAACGCCTGTTGTCACTTATCTTTTTTCAGTGCTGCTTGTCTTTTTTGTTGGCATATCATTGTATCAAGAAGAACAACAGCAGGAAAAATGGTTTGTTGAGGTGTTGGATGTGGGGCAGGGGTTGTCAGTGTTGATTCGCAGCCAAGGTCAATACATGCTTTATGATACAGGGCCTAGTTATCCATCTGGCTTTGTGACCGCCAAGAGTGAAATATTACCCTATCTTAATTCACTGGGCATAACAACATTAGACTATTTATTTGTTAGTCATAGTGATAATGACCATGCGGGTGGTTTGGCTACAATTAATCATCACTTTGCCATAAAGCAAATCATAATGGGCGAACCATTACCTGGATTAGATAAAGAGGTAGTGACACGGCAATGTAAAGCGGGGCAGCGCTGGTTAATGGGGCGATTAACCATTACGGCGCTCTCTCCAAACGTATTAACGCGTAATAACAATAATAACTCTTGTGTATTACGGGTTAGTGATGGCTTACATTCGTTATTGTTGACCGGGGATATTGAAAAGAAGCAGGAGTTATTATTAGTAAAAAATGCCGAACATCGACTTGCTAGTGATATACTCTTTGCTCCTCATCATGGTAGTCGCTATTCATCTAGTGCTACATTTATTCGTAGTGCATCACCACAATGGGTCGTGTTTACGAGTGGATTTATGAATCGTTGGGGATTTCCCGATGAACAGGTTAAACTGCGCTATAAAAATCAATCGGTTAAAATGGTCAATAGTGGTTTAAGCGGGTTTGTTCGTTTTACTATCGATAAAGAACAAATTAAGATACAAACATATAGAGAAGATCTTGCATCTTATTGGTATCATCATTCTCTTTCTTCTTAGAAAAGAGAATAATACCAATCGGAATAAATCGCTGATCTATTTTACTGGTTAAAATAACTTACTTTTTTGTTGTAAGTTTCGCAAAGGGAACAACCATTTGCGTCA
This sequence comes from Psychromonas sp. MME2, assembly GCF_040566515.1. Taxonomy (NCBI): domain Bacteria; kingdom Pseudomonadati; phylum Pseudomonadota; class Gammaproteobacteria; order Alteromonadales; family Psychromonadaceae; genus Psychromonas; species Psychromonas sp. MME2. Next base: position 379,361 of record NZ_JBEWXI010000012.1, read on the forward strand.
ACTTACGCCTCAAATTAAGTCATTTTTCCTGCGCAAAATTTAAATCACATACTTAATTCCGATTGGTATAATACCTAATCGGAATTATTTAACTTATGAATTGGTATGCTCATGACAAACTCAGAACAGAATAGTTGGCTAGTCTTTAAACGTTTAGCCTCGTATGTAAAAGAATTTAAAATGGGATGGTTTGGAGCTGTGATTGGCATGGTCGGTTATGCGGTTGTCGATGCAACCTTTGTGTACTCGATTAAACCCTTAATGGATAAAGGATTAACGGGGATGATCCGAGTGTTCTTACCTTTATGCCATTTTTTGTTGTCCTGATCGTCGCGGCACGGGGGCTCGCTGCTTTTTTAAGTTCATACTGCATGGCTTGGGTAGGTAACAATGTTGTCATGAAGTTACAACGCCAATTGTTTAACCATTTAATGGTTTTACCCATCAGTTATTTTGATAAAACGAATACCGGCAATTTCCTTTCGAAAATTACCTATGATGCTAGCCAAGTCTCCAATGCAGCCAGTAATGCCATGGTCAAAATTTTCCGAGAAGGGGCAACCGTTGTAGCACTGATGGTGATGATGTTTTTCCAAAGCTGGCAGCTTTCATTAGTTTTTTTATTGGTTGGTCCCTTTGTTGGTATTGCTATCAGTGTCGTTAGTAAACGCTTTAGAAAAATCGGTAAAAATCTACAAAATGCAATGGGGTCTGTCACGACGGCTTCCGAGCAGATGCTCAAGGGGCATAAGGAAGTGTTAATGTTTGGTGGGCAGAATGTGGAAAGCAACCGCTTCAATGGCGTCAGTAATCGGGTGCGCTCACAAAACATGAAATTGACTAGCGCATCGGCAATCAGTGTCCCTTTAATTCAGACCATCGCTTCCTTTGGATTGGGGTTTGTTCTTTACCTTGCCACCTTTCCGGAGATCATGGCGAGCCTAACACCAGGAACATTCGTTGTTATCGTTACCTCTATGATCATGTTGATGAAACCGGTTAAAGCGGTAACGCAGGTTAATATTGAAATTCAGCGCGGTCTTGCTGCGAGTAGTAGTTTGTTTAATATTTTAGATACGGAGCCTGCTAAGGATAATGGCCAACTTAAGATCCAACGTGCTAAGGGAGATATTCAACTTAATAATGTTGTGTTTACTTACCCTACGGCTGAAAAACCAGCCTTAGATGGCATTAGTTTTACTGTTAAAGCCGGTGAAACGATCGCCTTAGTCGGGCGTTCTGGCAGTGGTAAATCAACAATCGCTAATTTATTAACCCGTTTTTATGATATTGATAGTGGGCAAATCACACTTGATGGTGAAAATATTGAAGATTACACCTTAGCTTCACTTCGCCAGCAAGTTGCTATTGTTTCACAAAGTGTACATCTGTTTAATGACACTATTGCCAATAATATTGCCTATGCAAGTGAAGGTAAATACAGCCATGAGGATATTGTTCAAGCTGCAACGACGGCGCATGCGATGGAATTTATTGACGGCTTTCCAAATGGGCTAGATACCATTATCGGTGAGAATGGCTTAATGTTATCGGGTGGACAAAGGCAGCGTTTAGCGATTGCGCGTGCATTATTAAGAGATTCCCCAATTTTGATCTTAGATGAAGCGACCTCGGCGTTAGATACCGAGTCTGAACGTCATATCCAAGCGGCTTTAGATATATTACAGAAAAACCGTACCTCGATTGTTATTGCGCATCGTTTATCTACCATCGAGCATGCCGATAAAATATTGGTGATTGATGCAGGTAAAGTGGTTGAGCAGGGGACTCATAGCGAATTATTATCGGGCAAAGCGATTTACCATAGCCTATGTAAAATGCAAGCTTCAGGGGAGCTGTAATGCCATTTTGGTATCGTCCCGTAAGTTGGTGGTGCTGGGGGTTATACCCCTTTTCATTGCTGTTATGGCTAATTAGCGCGCTGCGCCGAAAATCATATCAAAGCGGATTGCTTAAAAGTCGTAAAAGCCCATTACCTGTTATTGTAGTTGGAAATATCTCTGTCGGTGGAAATGGTAAAACCCCCTTTGTGATATGGTTATGTGAGTTGCTAATAGCACAGGGCTACAAACCGGGCATTGTTAGCCGCGGCTATGGTGGGAAAAGTGGTCAATACCCCCTGTTAGTCACGGATCAAGTCAGTGGTAAAGTGCCTGTGATGAGCCCGTTATGTTATTTAAGCGTCTTGGTATTCCCATTGTCGTTGATCCCATTCGCACTCAGGCCGTTGATCATCTCTATCAGCACTGTTCCGTGGATATTGTAATTAGCGACGATGGCCTGCAACATTATGCCTTGCAGCGAGATATAGAAATTGTGGTTGTCGATGGGCAGCGGCGCATGGGAAATGGCCACTTAATGCCCATGGGACCACTTCGAGAGCCGCTATCACGTTTACAAACAGTCGATTTTGTGATTAATAATGGTGGGCAATCAGAGACGGAAGTCGCTATGCTGTTTCAGCCGCGTGACTGTGTGCGCGTCGATGGACAAGGTGGAGAATTACATCCACCTACCCTTATAAATAGCTGTGCTGCAATCGGTTACCCACAACGATTTTTTACAACATTAGAAAAACTACACTATAAATTACACAAAACAGTCTCCTTTGCGGATCACTATGCCTATGGTAAAGATGATTTTAAGCAGTTCGATAGTAAGCGACCCTTAGTGATGACTGAAAAAGACGCCGTAAAATGTTTAGCCTTTGCACAACCTAATTGGTGGTATTTACCCATCGAAGCGGTATTACCAGACTCCTTTGCTGTGCAGTTGTTAGATAAAATTAAGGAAATAAAATGTTAGATATTAAACTATTCGATATTATTGCTTGTCCTGTTTGTAAGGGAAAATTAGGCTTTAATAAAAACAATAATGAGCTTATCTGTAAATTTGACCATCTTGCCTATCCCATTGAAGATGGCATTCCTGCTTTGTTGCACAATCGAGCGCGTAAAATAAGCTGTGATGAGGAACGATAAAAATGTCTTTTGTTGTGGTTATTCCAGCGCGTTATCACTCTACCCGTTTACCCGCTAAGCCGTTGCTTGATATTGTTGGTAAAACAATGATCCAGCGTGTTGCCGAACAAGCACTAAAAAGTGGTGCATCAAGGGTAATTGTCGCAACAGATGATCACCGTATTAAAGATGCATTAAAGGCGCTCAATAATATCGATGTGTGTATGACTTCAGCAACCCATGAATCGGGAACGGATCGTTTAGCGGAAGTCTGTCACCATTACCAATTTAACCGTGATGAAATTATTGTTAATGTGCAGGGAGATGAACCACTAATTCCCCCTGCGGTGATAAGTCAAGTGGCAACTAATTTACAAAACAATCAGCAAGCGAGTGTTGCAACATTAAGTGCCCCCATTAATGAATTTTCCGATGTCTTTAATAGTAATGCCGTTAAAGTTGTTTGCGATAAAAATAATATGGCGCTCTATTTTAGCCGAGCAACCATTCCATGGGATCGCGATAACTTCACCCCGGAGAATCAAAGCAAACAGTCTGTGAATAGTGCGAACTTACAACGTCATATCGGCATTTATGCCTATCGAGTTAGTTTCCTTGAACAGTATGCGCAACTGTCCATTTCGCCACTGGAGTCCATTGAAAAGCTTGAGCAGTTACGCGTATTGTGGCATGGTTTTAAAATTGATGTGCAACAGGCCTGTGAAGTGCCCCCTGCTGGTGTTGATACATTAGATGATTTACAACGTGTTATAAATTATTTATCGAATTAGGAAAAGTAATGAAAATAAAGCTATTACTTATATTGTGTACCACTCTTTTGGTAAGCGGATGCGGTGATGATCGACCGGAAAAACTCAAGAGTAATATTCAAACCGCAGACTACTTACTCAATAACTTGGCCAATGATCTTGATAACAACCGCATTCGTAATGGCATGTTACTAAGAGAGTATGCAAGGTTATTAGCGCAGCAAAAAGCAGAGTTACAGCCACTCTTACAACAATTGAGTTTAGATGCCAGTCGTAGTGGGCCGATGATGCAGGGGTTATTACAACGCTCGCAAACGCTTAAAGAACAGCCTCAAGTGCTCGGCGATATCGAAGCGCAATTATTAGAATCAGAAAACCTTATTGCCGCCTCTGATCCCGCTCTTTTTAACGATGCACTGTCAGATCCCATTAATGTTATTGCGGATATGTCCGATGGTCAGTTAGCGCGTGTCAATGCCATTAGCAAGCAACAAAGCCTAAGGGCTAACGGCGCAGAAGACTCTGGGCCAGGTAGTCAGCTAGTCGGTAATCCGGGGTATGGTCAGTGGCAAACCAATAGTAGTGGTATCTCTTTTTGGCAATGGTACGGTATGTATGCGATGTTTTCTGCACTATCGCCACGTCCTGTACAGTATGACCGTTGGTCATCACGTCGAGATTATAGCTATTATAATGACTATGGTCGAAACCGTTATACGTCTCCACAACAGGCTAAAGCTCAGGATAATTTAGCCACTAAAACGCGTAAACAGTTTGCTAACAAAGGTGGTTTTAAAAGTCCTTATGCTAAATCGAAAACTGGCGCAAGCAGTATTTCCAATTCTAGTCGCCAGGCGCAAAAAGCAACGCCTTTTGCTGGGAAATCTAGTTTTTCTAAAGCTAAATCATCAAGTAGTTTTAGGAATAGTAAATCGACAACTTCTCGCGGGTTTAGGCGCGGTAAGTAAGATATAAAATAGGGATAGGCGAAATATAAGCTACTTTATTTTATTGCCTTTATTAAAAAAGTTTAGCAACAGTTAATCCATCGTAGTGATGGCAATTGTGAAAAATAGGATTTAGATATGAATGAATTATTCGCATTATTAGGGCAAGATGCCTCGCTTATTGGTTATCTTTTAATTGATATGGGCGTGGCCATTCTGCTCTTAGGTGGTATGCGTTATACCATGGGGATGATTGGTAAAGTCAATACTAATGAAGAACTTGCCATTAAAGATAATTTTGCCTATGGCATCAGTATGGCTGGTGGCGTTGCTGCGATGGGCATCGCCTTAAGCGGAACCATTACCGGGGAGCTTGCAGGCTCATATTTAATCGAGTTAATCGGCATGCTATGTTACGGCTTTGCTGGCTTGGTGATGATTAAAGCGGGGCGTTATATCCATGATAAAATGGCGCTACCTGAATTCAACAAACATGAGCAAATATTAAATCGTAATATTTCAGTGGGTATTGTTGATGCGGCATCGGTTATCGCCACCGCGATAGTGGTGAGAGCTGCGCTTATTTGGGTTGATGGTCTAAACATAAAAACATTTATTGCTATTTTCTGTGCATGGATTGTATCGCAGCTTATGCTCGTTATCATTACCCGTATTTTTGAATGGCAGTACTTACGTCATAATGCCAATAGTTTCCAATCAACCTTAGAACTTGGACAAGTTGCATTGGCAATCCGTTATGCGGGATACCTTGTTTCCACATCAATGTCAGTGACCGCAGCGAGTTACTTCATTGTTTATGATGCGCAAAACTTACTCGATGGCATTGCCTCTTGGGCAATTATTAGCTTGATTTTAATGGTCGTATTAACGGTATTAACCATGTTCGCGAAATGTATTGTTCTATGGGGCATTGATCGTCGTGAAGAGATAGAAAATCAAGAAAATATCGGTATTGCTACCATAGAATTTGCCATCTCATTTGCCATTGCTTTATTACTAATGGCACTAATGGCTTAAGTTAATGCCAGTATTAACTGTTTTTGATGGGGCCATCCCCAATGGCCTTTTTAAGCAGTATTTGATGAGGCCATCCCCAATGGCCTTTTTAAGCAGTATTTGATGAGGCCATCCCCGATGGCCTTTTTTAAGCAGTATTTGATGAGGCCATCCCCGATGGCCTTTTTTAAGCAGTATTTGATGAGGCCATCCCCGATGGCCTTTTTTAAGCAGTATTTGATGAGGCCATCCCCGATGGCCTTTTTTTATATCTCGACCACTGAGAATATCGATGTTTGATGCAAAAAAATTAAAACTATTAATTGATGACACTCTGTTAATTGTAATTATGGCGGCATTAGCCTGTTGCGGCTTGATTTACGAATACCTGCTTTCGCACTATTCTGCCCGTATCCTAGGGAGTGTTGAAACGGTCATTTATGCCATTATCGGCATCATGATTGTTTCCATGGGGTTAGGCGCATTTGCAGCAAAAAAAGTAAAAGATGCTTTTCAAGGCTTTGTTATTTTAGAGTTAGTAGTGGCCTTTATTGGTTGCAGTGCAACACTGTTTATCGCCTCGGTGATTGGTTTTAGCCAAACCTTACCGCACTTAATTGCAGATACCTATCAACTACCAATGGATGCGCTTCCTCAGGGAGATTTACTGGCTAAATTTAGTTGGTTCAGCACGCAATTACCCTATCTTTTTGCATTTATTTTAGGGTTTTTAATTGGTATGGAAATTCCCTTAATTGCCCGTATCCGTGAAAAGGTTTATGGCCACTATCTTGCGCACAATGCGGGGACTATCTATGGGGCGGATTATATTGGTGCGGGGGTAGGCGCGGCGATATGGGTGATTTTTATGCTACGTATAGAAATCAGTCAAGCCGCTGCTATCACCGCAAGCCTTAACTTAGTCGCTGGTTTTGTATTTTTAATGCGCTTTAAAAAACAGCTTCGCAATATTAAAATCTTACTGTGTGGACATTTTCTTTTGGCTTTGTTGGTCGCGTTAGTTTTCCAATATGGTGGTTTTTGGCAAAAGCAGATGCAAAATATGCTCTATCTGGATAAGGTGGTTTATCAAACGCAAACACCTTATCAAAATTTAGTCTTTACAGAACGACATTTAGGTGGCGGAATGGAGTCGATCATTAATTTTTATATTAATGGTCGTTTACAATTTTCTAGTTTAGATGAGCAAATTTACCATGAGTTTTTAGTGCACCCAGCCATGCTCGCATCAAATCAACACAAGCGCATCCTAATTATTGGTGGTGGTGATGGTTTGGCATTACGTGAAGTATTGAAGTGGCAACCTGAAGCCGTTACGTTGATTGATTTGGACCCCAATTTAGTGGCTTTGTTTAAATCACCCAGTGAGTACTTACCTGAGCAACTCGCCCGTAAAATATCTGCACTAAATAAAGATAGTTTTCATGATCCGCGTGTTAAGGTCATTAACGATGACGCATTTATCGCCATTGATCAATTACTCCAAGAAAAGCTGATTTTTGACACGATTATTATTGATTTACCGGATCCTAGCCACCCAGATCTCAATAAACTCTATAGTGTGAATTTCTATTACCGTTTAAATAATCTACTTAATGCCGATGGCGTTATGGTGGTGCAGTCAACTTCGCCGTTTCATGCTCAAAATGCCTTTATATCGATTGCTAAAACGGTTCAAAAAGCACAATTTAATCATGTTCAACAATTTCATGAGAATGTACCCTCATTTGGAGAGTGGGGGTGGACTATCGCGACGAAACGAGGCATTAGTGCTAAACATCGTTTGCAGAAAATCAATGAAATCCCCGTTGTCACAGAATGGATAACTAGCCCACTTATCGATAGTGCTTTTATTTTTAATAAACATTTTTACGACGATCAAGAGAAAATAAAAGTTAACTACTTAGGATCAAACCAGTTATATCAATATCATCAGCAAGCGTGGGAAAGAGAGACAGAGCTTTCGCCATAACCTTTTGAGCTGCTATTGATTATTTTTATAATTAATGTATATTCGCTCCTGCAAATGGATTTGATTGATTTTTGCGCAACTTAAGTGCGAAAATTAAGCGGTGTAGGATGCGAATTCCACTTAAGTTAAGGCTATCTATTTATGCAAATCAATGGCTATCAACAGATCCAACTCATGCCCACATCGACCTCTGTCGTTGATACCGCAAAAACAACTCCCACTGTAACCGCCGAGCCGGGGGTGCAGGTTAATTTTTCAGCACAAGCGATAAAGCTTGCTGAAAGTGAAAATGCATCAATAAAAACGGCACCGCTTCAGTCGCAAAACGTCACTTTGCCTGAACAACCTGACACACCACTAACCGGTGAGAAGTTGCAGCAATACGTGCAATTTAAAAAAGCACAAGCCCAGTATCAAATTCATGCAGATATGGCCAATATCCTGACCGGTAATGGAGACGGAATATCGGCTCCCACAGCATATTATTTATCTACTAATGAAGATGCTCGTGGCGTTGTTTTACAGCAACATGCTATGCAACAACAAGCAGAGAATATGCAGCGTTATCAAGAGAGCACTCAAGCAATAAATGAGCGTTATAAAGATTGATTATTAATCGTTAGCTATCAATTCCCATCAAACATGGCTATAATTTGCCCCCATTTATTCGTGCTATTAAGGAACTATAAGCCGTGTTTGATTTCCCCACGTTCAGTAAGAACAGTGTCAAAAATGATTTTCTCTCTGGGTTGACCGTCGCCCTTGCCTTAGTGCCAGAGGCCGTTGCATTCGCTTTTGTTGCAGGTGTTGACCCCATGGTTGGCCTTTATGCTGCATTTATGGTTGGTTTAGTTACCTCTATTTTTGGTGGTAGACCGGGTATGATATCGGGGGCAACAGGCGCAATGGCGGTTGTTATGGTGGCTTTGGTTTCATTACATGGCCTGCAATTTTTATTTGCTGCGGTATTATTAACGGGGCTATTGCAGATACTGTTTGGTGTTTTCCGTTTTGGTAAATTTATCAGAATGGTGCCCCATTCGGTGATGATAGGTTTCGTTAATGGTCTCGCGATTGTTATTTTTTTAGCTCAGCTTGGGCAATTTAAAGTTAAAAATGCAATGGGTGAGTTCGACTGGTTACAAGGCTCGCCATTATACATTATGTTGGCTTTAGTCTTGCTAACGATGTTAATTATTCATTTTTTACCTAAATTGACGACAGCTGTGCCTTCAACATTAGTGGCTATCGTTATTGTCACCCTATTGGTTCAATTCATTCCGGCTCTAGATACGCGTACCGTTGTTGATTTTTTACGCACCATGACGGGGGATGAAAATGCCACTGTAGCCGGCAGTCTACCGAGTTTTGCTTTACCTTTAGTGCCATTTTCATGGCATACATTGCAAATTATTCTCCCTTATTCATTAATTCTGGCCGCGGTCGGATTAATTGAATCGTTACTTACCTTAACCGTTGTTGATGAGATGACTGGTACGCGTGGGCGTCCTAACAAAGAGTGTATTGCTCAAGGCGCTGCAAATATGGTTAATGGTCTCTTTGGTGGTATGGGCGGTTGCGCCATGATTGGCCAATCGATGATCAATATCAACTCTGGTGGTCGTGGCCGTTTATCTGGTATTACAGCTGCTTTAGGGCTCTTATGTTTTATTTTGTTTGCCTCTAGTCTAATTGAAATTGTACCGCTTGCCGCACTGGTCGGTGTAATGTTTATTGTCGTATTGGGAACCTTTGAATGGGCTTCCTTCAAAATGATGCGTAACATACCTAAAAAAGATGCCTTTGTTATCGTTTTAGTCAGTGCTGTCACTGTGATCAGTGATTTAGCGATAGCTGTTTTTGTTGGTGTTATTGTTTCAGCTTTAGTCTTTGCTTGGGAGCATGCTAAGCATATTCATGCTGAAGTTGAACATAACTTAGAAAAGACAGAAAAGAGCTATCGTATTGATGGACCATTATTTTTTGGCTCAGTCAGTAACTTTTTAGAGCTCTTTGATGTGCAGAATGATCCACACCATGTTGTCGTTGATTTCGCCAAATCGCGTGTTGTCGATCAATCTGCAATCGAGGCGATAAGCGTATTAACCGACCGTTATGTGCGAGAGGGTAAAAAAGTGCATGTGCGCCACCTCAGCCGTGATTGCCGTAAATTACTGCACAAGGCCGGCGTGTTAGTTGAAGTTAATCTTATTGAAGATCCATCTTATAAAGTGGCTTCAGACACATTAGGTTAGTAAAACAATAACAATCGATTATTTAATCGGTTGTTATTATTTGCATGAAACTCGAATGGGGCGATACGGAGCATCACATTTAGGGCTAAAGTTTGTGATTTTAGAAGTCCAAATTGAATACCAAATGTTTTTATTACGTATTGTCTTTTTTTTATTTCTCATATTATTTCTCTTTATATTTATTGTTGAGATAAAGTAATATAGAAATGTGACATGACGATGACAGTGCAAAGCTATTTTTTATTTGAAACTATTTTGCGAAAGAACAAAGAAAGGTCATATTTACTGTAAGATAATTGCACAAAGCTGAGTATAATTACTACAAATAATTGTATATAAGCCGTTTTTTGTTTTTATGTTAATTTTGTTTTGATCAAGTAACGACATTGAATAAAAAAAGGTAAACTATAACTAGTGCTGTATTTGAGTTGTTTTCGTTACTGTCGGCGCAGCTGAGATAATAAGTAGCATGATGCTTCTATCTTCTCGCCGGGGATTTTCAGTATCGTATATACCTGTTTTCATTTGCAATATAATAATTACTCTTGCAAACTATTAGCGTCTTGCAAGAAGCTTAACAACACATTGATGAGCGTAATTTGAGTGATTATAGGTATATGCCGTAATGGTTTTAATATTATAATGTCCAACGATTTAACCGTTCGTTTACGCGAATGGTTAAAATGTCGGTTATTGTCAATTTATGTAATTGGTAGAGGTAACAAGTGATTAAAAAAATTGGTGTTTTAACAAGTGGTGGTGATGCTCCAGGAATGAATACCGCAGTTCGCGCGGTGGTACGTACCTGTTTAGCAAATGGTATTGAAGTGTTCGGGATTTATGACGGTTATGAAGGCCTTCATAAAGATAAAATTAAGCAACTTCATCGTCATTCTGTTTCTGATATCCTCAATAAAGGGGGAACATTCTTAGGCTCTGCGCGTTTTCCCCAATTTAAAGAGGAAAGTGTTCGTAGAGAAGCTATCCAAAATTTAGAAAAACATGGTATTGAAGCACTTGTAGTTATCGGTGGTGATGGATCTTATATGGGAGCGAAAAAACTCAGTGAGATGGGATATCCATGTATTGGCGTACCCGGTACTATCGACAACGATATTGCAGGTACTGATTACACCATTGGTTTTATGACAGCGTTAAATACCGTTGTTGATGCTGTAGACCGTCTACGTGATACCTCTTCTTCACACAAACGTATCTCTATTGTAGAAATTATGGGACGTTACTGTGGCGATTTAACCTTATGGGCTGCGATAGCTGGTGGTAGTGAATTTGTCATTGTGCCTGAAGTTGAATTTGACGAAAACGCGCTAGTTTCGCAAATAAAATCGGGTGTTGAAAAAGGTAAAAAACATGCAATTGTTGCTATTACAGAGCATGTAACCGATGTGAATCAATTAGCAAAACGAATTGAAGCGAAAACGGGTCTAGAGACGCGTGCAACCGTATTAGGCCATATTCAACGTGGTGGTTCTCCAATGGCCTTCGACCGTATTCTTGCGAGCCGTATGGGGGCTAATGCTGTTGAATTATTGATGGAAGGTAAGAGTGCTCGTTGTATCGGTATTCAAAGTGGAAAACTAGTTAACCACGATATTATTGAATGTTTAGAGAGTATGAAGCGTACATTCCGTCAAGATTTATACGACCTATCGCAAAAGCTAGTGTAAATTAAACCGCTCTCATTGCAAAATTTAAAAACCTACCCTTGGTAGGTTTTTTATTATCTACGATAGCCAAAAATTGAGGTTGAATTATGAATTCGCATCAACAACTCTACCCGCTATTAACGGCTTTATTTGAGCATCAAGAAATACAAGAGAATGGCCGTGACCTTCATGAGGTAATTGGATTTTTATACGCAATTACGGCGCTACCTGAAGAAGTCGAATTACAACTTTGGTTACCCATGCTGTGGCAGCAAGATAAAGCGTTTAATTTTACCAGTGAAGCCTTAGCCAATGAATTTGCCACGACAATATTAACCGCTTATCAAGCTTGCTTAGAGCAGTATCAAAGCCAGCAACCTCTTGCATTAATGATGCGTGATACATGGTTAGATGAAAATAAGCAAATCACAGCAGCGGGCATGGCATTTGCTACGGGCTACTTACGTGCATTTCAGTATGCAGAAGAGGTATGGGGGCAATTGAGTGAAGAATCGGGGGCAGAATTTGCGCAAATTGTGCAAACAACGATGCTATTATTGAGCAAAATGGCACATGTGAAGACGGAAGATGTCGCAATGAGAGAGTTATTCATGCAGCTCCCTAGCATGCACGAAATTGTCGACTCATTGCCTATGTTATTGACTGCAATGGGTCGATTTTCTGGGCAGGGTGATTGTCAGCAGTAAATCGGCTAAATGTTACTGAGCGGATAGATTATGCAAATTCAGTCCAGATAGGGGCGTGATCAGAAGGTTTTTCGATGCCCCTTAACTCATAATCAATCCCTGCCTCAATACTTTTTTCTGCTAGTTTTTCCGTGGCTAAAATGACATCAATACGTAGTCCGCGATTATCATCAAAACCACGAGAACGATAGTCAAACCAACTGTATTGATCAGTTACTTCTGGGTGTAATAAACGGAAGGTATCGACAAAACCAAAATCCATTAATTTAGCAAGCCACTCTCTCTCTTCAGGTAAAAAGCTACATTTTTTTGTTTTTAACCAACGTTTAGCATTCACCTCACCAATACCAATATCGAGGTCGAGTGGGGATATATTGATATCACCCATAATAATAATATTATCATCAGCACTGTGATGTTCTTGTAGGTATTGATTAAGATCTTGATAAAATTGACGCTTATAAGGGTATTTAATAGGGTGGTCTTGACTTTCACCCTGTGGAAAATAGCCATTTAAAACTTGTGTTTTTTCACCATGTTCATTATCAAGGGTCACCATGATCATCCGTTTTTGATGATCATCATTATCAGTAGGAAAGCCATATTGCACTGCTGTTGGCTGCTTTTTACAGAGCATCGCCACGCCATAATGCCCTTTTTGGCCGTGAAAATAAACGTGGTATCCCATTGCCTCAACCGCTTCACGCGGGAAAGCGTCATTATCAACTTTTATCTCTTGCAGACCAATTACATCAGGTTGATGTTTATCGATAATAGCCTGAAGCTGGTGAAGTCGAGCGCGTAGCCCATTGATATTAAATGAAATAACTTTCATAGAAAAAGCCTTAATTGGGAAATATTAAGGCTGAATGTACCTTGCTTAGGGATAGAACTCAATAGGCAATTGTAGCGATTAGCTTAGTGTGACAAGTACGTGGTGAAGATGATCCGCGGTTTCTAAACCACTATCGGTTAAATATCCACCATCGGGTTGTGATATCAGCCCTTTATCATATAAAGATTGTGCAGCGGAGATCATTGCAGGGTTCGCATCGTGATGAATTTTAATACCTTCTAATTGAGATTTTTCAGGGAATTTAGCGAGCAGTTTCATTTCTTCAAATAGGCTATCAGAGTAGTTTTTAATCATTATAATTCTCACTTTTCTATTACATTCGGATACCTCCATCATAATTGCATGTCATTAAATTGCAAATGTTAGCGGTAGTGAAATTGGGCTAGATCTAGCAAAATGACAAACTATTTATAATATATTTGATCGCTTTGCTAGACGCATCAATAAGAGGGGCGATTTGTTCATTTTCGCGGCGCGCATGAATTATACCAAAGAGAAGCCAGCAGAGTGAGACTGGTTTTTGTTTTTATTAAAAAAAGTGGATACTCTTAATTTCGCATTGTTTAACCAAATGAGATAAGTGGCACTGAGTTTTACGTCACCGTGCAGGTTATATTTGTTAACATTCTAATTTGCTTTATAAATTAGTGGGTTAGGGCATGATTTCAAAAAGGTGATAGGTGGCAGTGTCATACCTATCTCAGAAGGCGTTATGTTACAAATCAGGCTTAACCAATTGAATTTAATCGTTATTTTTCTATTTTTTATTGTTTAAAAAAATGAGATAGGTGGCGCTGAGTTTTACGTCACCGTGCAGGTTATATTTGTTAACATTCTGATTTTCTATATAAATTAGTGGGTTAGGGCATGATTTCAAAAAGGTGATAGGTGGCAGTGTCATACCTATCTCAAATCAAAGTTTATGCAAATAGTTAGCGAACTGATTGATTAAATGATGATTAATAGATATTGTGATGATCATTTTAAATAAGATAAGTGGCGCGGTGCATTACATCATGCCATTTATAAAGCTGTTAGATGAAAACCAAAAATGGAGAGGAATAACCAATCAATGAAATTTGAGACGAAAGAAGCCGCTGTATTTTTCATTGATATACTTGGCATGAGCGCGCTTACTGAGGGCGAGATAAATTTAAATGGAATTAATGAAAAAATAGATACTTCTATCTATGAAGTAGAAATAAATGGAAGCAAAGGGCTTTCAAGCCCTAATCAAATTATTGCAGCATGGACTCTTAAACGATTTAGAGAGGTGCTCCGTAATGTTCACTACAAATATGATGTGAAAATATCGCAGCTCTCAGATTGTGCTTTTGTTTGGTCGGAGAGTAGCCGCGAGCTCCTATTGGCTTCGTCAGAACTGATGTGGGAGTTAACGCTTTCTGGTGTGTTATGCCGAGGCGGCTTAAGTTACGGCGAGGTCATAATACCAACAAATGACAAGGAATCTTTTGGTTCATTTATTCTTGGCGATGCCGTAACTCGCGCAGCAAAGCATGAAGCTCGAGGTAAAGGTTGTAGAGTGTTTAGCGATGCAGATGCTATTCATCATTTCCACAAAGATTTTCCGGGTAAAGTTGATTCTCCTGTAGTTTCAACTCTAATATACAATGATATTTTTTCGCCAATAACAAACCCTCTCGATTTCAGCATAGTAGATGAATTTAAATGGTATCTTTTTCATGACCTTCAAAGCATAACCACAGATAAAACTGAAATTGATCATAATAAGTTGGCGATGTACATGGCTGCGCTTGTGTCTACGATCAGGCACTCTCCTTATTACGCATGGAATTCATTAAATAAACATGGTCTCGTCCAGCTTGCCGGCAGCATAGAGGCAATCTCAACAAGCATTGCGATTCACACTAATCATGACGAAGCAAAGCTTTCTGCAGAATATTCAATGGTTGGGCTAGAAAAGGTGAATAGAAGCCATGAAATAGTGAAAAGGCACTTTTATCAATACAATGTAAATGCTCTAACAAAAGGCACCCTTGAAACTCTTAGGGAGCGATTAGAAAGCGAAGTTGTAAAAGTGCTTGAGTGTAACTAATCATCTAACAAGGCGCTGCTACGGAAAATTTACTCGCTGGCGCTCCTAAATTTCCGCAGAGCGCGGCGTTAGTTTGCCATAGAAATTGGCATCTATTTTCAAATTGGAATTTATATGGACGCAAAAAGCTGGACTGTATTAATATCAATATCGGCAGTTTTTTTGTCACTATTCAGCATATTTAAAACTCATATTTGGAATTCGCTAGAGTTTAATTGTCGATTAATTTCGTTCCGTTGGAAGATTGAAAATGATAATAAATTTTACGAAAGTAAGTTTTTTATTTCATGCTCAGGAAATAAAAACCTATATATTGATAGGCTATATATAAATAAAGGAGATGACACTTCTATTAATGCTACAAGTAAAAGTTTTGATATACAAAAACTTCTAAAACCTGGAGAAATCGAAGAGTTTATTTGTAAAATGGATGCTTCAATATTTTCTCATAATGAAACCTACTCATTTATTTTTATATTAATTTCTGCGGATACAGAAAAGTTTCATTGCGGTTTAAAAATGATCACAAATGAACAAGAAGATAATAAATTAATGGTGTGTCCTAAAAGTCTAGGAAGTGGACACTTTAATATTAATTCCTTTAGCTTTTTAAAAAAGAATAAAGTCTATAAAAGTAGATCAACGCGCAGACAAAACTAACAAAGCAAAGCACTGGACGCATAACGGGTGTCACTGTTTTTGCTAAAACAAAAAGCCAGCAAAAACACTGCCAACCTACGCGCCAGTGTTTAGCGGCGTTATAGCTCACTCATATTTTTAAGTTTGTAACTCATAAGGAGTAATAATGAATATTTTAAAATTTGAAATCCTAGACATCAAAAATGGTGATCGGGTGGTAAAAGTAGAAGGACAAGATATTCACGTAAGTAAAGATACTGGCGAGTATGTTATATACAAGATGAAGATGGACAAGGACAAGGAAAATCAGGTAATTGGATTCGATGTCCTTGCTATTACAAAAGGGGATGGTGATTTTGAGTTAATTGCTGACGCAGATTTGAATGATCTTGCAGAGCTATGGGAGGAGTAAAGTGGCTAAACCTCCTAAGAAAATTAATACAGGTACTGAGATTACGGATGGCGATCAAGTAACTGGTTCATTAATTTATCGACGTGTACCTCCTGAAAAGAAAAAGGAGCTTAAAAAGCTCATAAAAGAGGTGGCTAAAAAGCATGGGCTAGTATCTCATATCATTGAAAGGAAGTAGGTGTGGAAAAGAAAAGTATCATTGCAAGATTCTCTGGCGAGAATGCTAAAGTTGAAGAAGCATTCAATGAAATTATTCAACAGGCAGAAGAGTTAGGCTTAATAGGTGAAGACCTAGTAATCAATAAAGTTCCAAATAAAGTAGAGAAGAGTAAGCTACAAAACAAATCCGCTTCGGATATTATGGCCAAGGCATCTGGTGATGAAGAAAAAATTGAAGATTTTATGGAAGAAGTTATCGCCCTTGCTTCTGAAAGGCTAGGTCTTGAATCACCTTCTACTGGGATTAAGCTAATAGAGGGTAATAACGATGACAACGATGAGTAGTACCCGAAATCACGCCCATGCTCGTGCTATTGCATTAGCTAAAATTCGAGAAGGATATAGGTGTGAATTACGGTGTGAATCGGATATAGATATACATGGGCATCATATTTTAGATTATAGTTTGGGCGGTGAGGCTACACCTGAGAATATTCTAGTTGTATGTAAAACTTGCCATGATTTGGTTCATGCAGGAGAGATAATTGTTCATTCATTTGATTACCGTCCCGCAAAGCTAGAGCTATAACAAACAAGAATAGGTGTTGCGCAGCCGACACCTTATTCGGGTGTTGAACAAGCCCGATTGGGAATTGCTTCTCTTTATAGTAAATAGTGGATTTTGCTGAAGGCTAAATTTAATTTGTCACTTTTCTTTAGGCGAGTTTCGCTAATATACAATTGATAGTTCAATTATATCAATCTGTTATCTTTTTTGGTTGAATGCCAATACACCTCTTTTTATTCGCTTTCTGTTATGAATTCTTCGTAGAAGATCACGCGTGATAACACGCTAATTTCTCAGTCGCTTTATACCTACAAAACTCATTTCATGCTGACAACATGGGCAGATGTAGACGGTTTTTTTTCGTTTTGGTGTTATTGCCACCGTGCTTAAATGACTCCCTAGTATCAGCATGATTTGCAAGCGAAGTTGTTTAGCATTACCTCTCAAGAAACCGTAATCACGAACGCGCTGCAGGCCTTTTGGTAATACATGTTGTAAGATTAACCATAAGAATTTAAGTACGGGTAATGTTCGCTTTTTGATAATATCTGTTCCTCCTTCTTTATATCTAAAGGTCACTGTTTTTTCGCTGACATTAATAATGTCTTTATCGGGTAACACGCCACGGTACAGGTAACGAGATAAATACTGGAATGATGACAAACCAAATCCGACCTTGCGACAATCAACGACCCATTTTTTAGCAATATCATTGGGCATAGCTAACTCGGGGTGGTGATTGATTGCATCAATCACTCTTGCTCGCCATACCTTGGCGAGTGCCAATTCATTAAAGAGATATTTCTTATCATTTTTATGCCACTGCTTGTTCGTTGCATCATAGCTTCCACTGGGCACGATGATATGTAGATGAGGATGACATTCTCTTTTACGATTATGTGTGTGTAATACGCTGGTAAAACCTAAGTCACCTTTATTCTGTCGTGAGGCAAAGTCTTTTAATATGTTTGATGTCAAGTAGTTCAGGACACCCACACCTTTTTGACTAAATTGAATATTGTACCTACTATATAAACAGTGTTTTTGTTTACAGTTGTGGGGGTTTGGTATGACACAATCACGTGCTTCGTTAATTTCTCTTGTGGACACACCTTATTATCATTGCATTTCTCGATGTGTTCGCCGTGCATTTTTGTGTGGCGAAGATAATTACAGCGGTAAAAACTATTCACATCGCCGGCAATGGATGATGAATCGCATTCGGCAATTAAGTGATATCTTTGCCATTGATGTTTGCGCTTATTCGATTATGTCTAATCACTATCACCTTGTTTTACATGCTAATGAAGCCGAGATTAGCGCCTGTAGCGATGAAGAAGTTTGCCGACGTTGGTATCAACTTTATTCCGGCTCAGAAATAGTTTCGCGATGGCGCAAAGGGGAGCTGACTTGCGCAGGTCAAATAGAGGTGGCGCTTGATATAATCAGCAAATGGCGTCATCGCTTGCTTGATATCTCTTGGTTCATGCGCGCATTAAATGAATTTATTGCCCGCAAAGCGAACGCCGAAGATAACTGTAAAGGACGCTTTTGGGAAGGGCGCTTTAAGTCGCAAGCATTGCTTGATGAAAAAGCACTATTAACTTGCATGGCTTATGTTGATTTAAACCCCGTGCGAGCAAAAATGTCAGAAAGTGTGGAAACATCGGAGTTTACGTCCATATTTGAGCGTATCCACAGTAAATGTAGTCACGATGAAGCGTTGCATCACCATGATAACAGTAAACCCTTATTTGGTTTTTTAGCGGCAGAATGTCATACGCCCCAAGAAGGTATACCCTATGCCTTGCTCGATTATTTAGAGCTTGTTGATTGGACTGGACGAGCCATTCGAGAGGATAAGCGCGGCGTGATTTCGAGCCAACTGCCAAGCTTATTAAGTACCCTTGGCTTAGAGAGTGATACCTGGTTGTCCTTAGCGGTGAGTTTTGGTAAAGATTACCATGGTGCAGTGGGCTCACTCGAAGAGCTGACATTATTTGCCGAGCATACAGGCCGATGTTGGGTATCTGGGCAAAACAAACTGAGTTGTATGCTGCATTAACTCCCAATCATTTGTTTTTTTATTAACTATTAGCGCTTCGTTAAGGAGGCTCTGTGCGTTGATTTTAATAAAACTTGTTTAAACATATTGGATTGAGTCTCAAGTGCGGGAATTTAACTATTTAATTACAGCAAAGCGCTGATTAAGATTATTTTTAAAAAGAATGGCTATTATATTTTTATAAATGAAAAGATATGGATGTCCCCGAATTCACCCAGTTTTCCCGAATTAACCCCCCGAATTACCCCCCAATTAAGAATCTATTACTCAATTTAAGTATTTAGTGATTAAAAAAAACAAATATTAATTTATTGTCAAATAACTGTGAGTTACTATTTTTTTTAATAAAATCAGGCTGCTAGTGATAAATGCGATAGCCTCGTTAAACGTTAAATGGCCCACGATTTTATACGTGACATTTTCATGGTTGATACGCTCAACCCTAAACTTGGAAAGGAAATTACGATGTACATGGACGGTTTTAAACGGTTTTTATTTATAACAGCATGTTGTTTTATTGCTTTGTCTGGATGCAAGGAGAATTCCCCAGTTTTCCCCGAATTCACCCAGTTTTCCCGAATTAACCCCCCGAATTACCCCCCAATTAAGAGATTATTACTCAATTTAAGTATTTAGTGATTAAAAAAAACAAATATTAATTTATTGTCAAATAACTGTGAGTTACTATTTTTTTTAATAAAATCAGGCTGCTAGTGATAAATGCGATAGCCTCGTTAAACGTTAAATGGCCCACGATTTTATACGTGACATTTTCATGGTTGATACGCTCAACCCTAAACTTGGAAAGGAAATTACGATGTACATGGACGGTTTTAAACGGTTTTTATTTATAACAGCATGTTGTTTTATTGCTTTGTCTGGATGCAAGGAGAATTCGACTAATGATCAGGAGATGCTAGCACAGACGAAGGCATCCTATGGTATAGCCAGTGATAGCTTGGAAAATTTAAACCCTTATTTTTATTTAGCAGACACCACTCTCAGTGCATTACATCTGTTGAATGCACAGGAGGGGACCAAGGAGGGCAAGTGCAATTTTGGCACTTTTACTGCTACTTTGCATAATAATATATTGCAAATGGAGTTTCACGATTGCTCTGTTTTTTTGCCTCATCTTAATGGTGTGTTAGTACTTGAACTCACTGATATTGAAAAAGAAGGCTATCTGCTGGCATTGAATGGCAGGCTCTCTAGTCGCAATATAAGCTGGTCTTCTTCACTAGATGAAGAGCCCGAACTTAGAGATGATTTCGATGTTGAATTGGTACAAACAATCACGGGATCACATCGTACATTAACGACACTTAATTTTTCAGAAAGTACTATAGCTAGCAACCATTTGAGTGATGATGAAGTAGTAAAATTTGCCAGTATGAGTTTGCAGAGACAGCTCGATTATGAGTCGGGTATTTATAGCATTGCTTATGATGGTCAAATAACAAAATATAATGGTGAAGATGTCTCAGTATTTATTACCACTCCTGAACCGATTGAATTAATTTATAGTAATCACTTCCTTAATGGGACTTTAATTATTGATGATGGTAAAAGCCGTATTAAAGCCTCAATTTCAAAATTTGATCCCCGTCCATATTCTTTTGATATTGAAACGGAATTCGATAATGGTCAGACCTACCAACCTGGAAATCGTTTTGCTGCTTCTTTTGCCATGGAATCTGATATATTTTCTTTCACCAGCCGTACTGGTTTTTTAAGTAAGCAGGGACCTATTCTTACAGACAAGGCTGATATAAAAGATAGATTTTTTTATTCTGGGCTATCTCCCAATCACGGACTTGTTCAATCACCTGCTGAAGAGGATACACAACTTGGTTCTATGTCACGGGCTATTTTGCCTATATTCAATAATCTTGGGGAGTTTACTGTTTCTATATTTGATAGAGAAACGAATCTAGAGCTAGATTCTGCACTATACTCGGTTACATTAGATGGAATTTGGGTAAATATTTCATTCGACTCATCACTTTCATCTGCGAGCAGCTATAGCATTAATATCACAGATGATAATGGCAGAAAGATATTTTCGGACTATCAGACGTCATTAAACTAGTCATACTACAGTGTAAAGATATGGTTCTCCCCGAACTCATCACTACCTTATTCGGGTGGAGTAAGCCATACAGGGCTTGGTTCAACAATCGTTGAACCATTATTTTTAAAAAATCCTCTCTAAGTGCGCTTGCTAAGGCATTACATCGCTAAATAGATCCCATCAACTCGGCAGCGTCAAAGAACTGTTTGGGATATTCATTGAGTTTTTTAAAAATGAGTAACACTGTAACATGGGTATAGAAATGACTGTTACGACGTTGAATTTTTAGCGACGAGTAAAGTTACCTTTAAATTTTTTAAGTAATACCAATCGGAGTAAATAGCTGATCTATTTTACTGGTTAAAATAACTTACTTTTTTGTTGTAAGTTTCGAAAAGGGAGCAACCATTTACGTCAACTTACGCCTCAAATTAAGCCATTTTTCCTGCGCAAAATTTAGATCACATACTTAACCCGAGTGGTATAATTAATTTTGAATGGCAGAATAGGTTTAGTCAAAATATGAAAATCACTGAAATCAGTATCGCTGTTGTCAAAAATAGCGATGGTCTTTACTTAATTTGTTTACGCCCCGATCAGGTACATCAAGGTGGTAAATGGGAGTTTCCCGGTGGTAAGGTTGAAAGCGATGAACAACCAGCGCAAGCTATGTGCCGAGAGCTTAAAGAAGAGGTTGGTTTAATTGCTCAGCAATATGTGCTGATAGAATCTAAGCTGTTTAACTATAGCGATGCGCAGTTACATTTACATTTTTATCTAGTCACTGAATTTAGTGGTATCGCAACGGGACGAGAAGGTCAGCCCATTAAGTGGGTCAGCCAAGCGCAATTGAGCTTATATGAATTTCCACAAGCCAATAAAAGCGTGATTGCCCAATTATAAAAAAGTGGGGCCGTCTCGCTGTTTTATGTAGAAAAACTTTAAAAATTTTCTCTAATTCTCATATAGCTAGCAAAACGAGGAATGTTATTATCCGTTTTGCCCATGTATTTATAGGTGATCATCGCTCCAATCGGTGGGGGATTTTCGCGCTCTGTGTCGGAAAATCCAGTGCCAATTTTAAAGATGGCACCCTCGCTGTTTTTAACCAGTATTGAGCCTAATTTACCGGCGTATTTGCCCTGTCCAGGAACATGTTGCAACACAACGGCTTCATCATCTTGATATTGTTTTAACTTCATTAAATCTTGGCTGCGTTTAGCTTGGTACAAAGCTGTACCTTTATGCAACATTAACCCCTCTCCACCACCAGATAAGACTTGCTCGAGCATTTGTTGTAATTGCTGATTATTTTGTACTTTTTGTTGTGGGATCATTTTAAGATAAGGTGATGAGCTGTTAGCGATAATTTTTTCCATATTATCAATGCGCTGAGTAAAGTTTAATGGGGAGGTAGGAAGGTCAAATATCATAAAAGAGACACGTTTCCATTCACTATTTATGGGATAATGTTTGCGCACAACAGAGGCTACTGTTTGAAATTGATTACGTCCAATCCAAAGTTCACCGTCTAATGGTACAGAGGGAAAATCGTTAGTGAACCAAGCAGGCGCATTATATACATTACCCTGTCGTGATATAAGTTGTTTACCATCCCAATATGCACGAAAGCCATCAAGTTTTTCACTCACCCAATATTCTGTAATATCAATATCTTCATGATAAATTGTTGCGAGTTGAATAGGTGGGGGCGGCATCGCGTGCAGTAATGAACAAAAAAACAAGGCAAAATATACTGTCAACCGAGTAAACATAAAGATACTTCCTAAAATGCAGGGCTATAAAATGTGATTTTAGGAAGTTTTTCTGCAATTTTCAATTATTCAAAGTGTTACTGTGAACTCAAACGATAACGCGCTATTCAATAAAACGCATCGATAGATCAATTGCTTGTACATGTTTGGTAAGCGCGCCAACGGAAATAAAGTCAACCCCAGTTTGTGCATAGGATAGGATGGTTTTACGGTTAACGTTACCTGATACTTCTAAGTCGGCTTTGTGGCTTCTGCTGTTATTGATAGCAACAGCTTCAACCATCATCGGAATAGTAAAATTATCGAGCATGATACGCTGTGCGCCTGCATCCAATGCCTGCTTTAGCTCGTCAATGCTTTCAACTTCCACTTCAACCCAACGTTCTGGATGTTGTTCTCTTGCCACCGCGACAGCTTCAGCAATGCCACCGCAAGCTAAAATATGATTTTCTTTAATTAAATAGGCATCAAACAGCCCTAAACGATGATTAACCCCACCGCCGCAAAGTACCGCATATTTCGACGCATTGCGTAAACCCGGTAGAGTTTTACGTGTATCGAGTAATTTACATTTTGTTTCTGCGATTAAGTCTATATAGAGTTTTACTTTGCTGGCAATTCCAGAGAGTGTCTGAATAAAATTAAGTGCAGTGCGCTCACCGGTTAATAATGTGCGAGCGGGTCCTTCAAGATAGAATAGTTTGCTATTGGCCGGGACAAAATCACCATCTTTAACCAACCACGTTATTTTTACTTGGTTACCGAGTTGCCTAAACACTTCTTGCGTCCATGCTTGACCACAAAAAACAGCATCTTCACGTGTGATGACAAGGGCTTTGGCTTGCTTATCTTGAGGAATTAAGTTTGCTGTAATATCTCCTTCTGTGGCTGGTAAGCCATTTAAATCTTCATGCAAGGCGATTCTTACGCTTTCCGCTATTTCACTTCCAACCATGCTTTGTTCCCATTAAATAATAAATAATAATAAATATTACCTTCAATACCTTGTTAATAGCAATGATCTCAAACGAGAACTCTTATAAAATAGTTGTTTGTGATTAAATAGGAGTGCGTATGACAGTAATTATCGGCTTAACTGGCGGAATAGGAAGTGGTAAATCGACTGTTTCTGCTTTTTTTCTGCGTTAAATGTTACGGTTATTGATGCCGATATACTTGCTCGCGAAGTTGTTGCTAAAGGGCAACCGGCATTAATTTCAATAGAACAACATTTTGGGCGTGAAATTTTAATAGAAGGTGAATTAAATCGCGCACTATTACGTGAGATTATTTTTCACGATGCAGAGCAAAAAAAATGGCTAGAAGCCTTATTACATCCTTTAATTCGTCATAAAATCTCACAGCAACTTGCACAATCAACAGGACGTTATATTTTATTAGAAGCACCTTTATTGTTTGAAAATAAATTAGATGATCTGACCGATTATAATTTGGTGGTAGATATTGAGCCTGAGCTACAGGTGTTACGTGCAAGCCGACGTGATGATGTTTCAGCGGAGCAGATTAAAGTGATTGTAGCGTCGCAAATTAGTCGCGAGAAACGTTTAAAGCAGGCTGACTTTGTGATCAATAATAGTGACAAATCACTTAATGAATTAAAAAATAGCGTGCTAGATTTAGACAAGCGTTTTAATTTTTTACAAAAGAAAGAAAATTGCTGATGTTTTTTTTCCTGTTTACTTGTTTTTACTGTAGGATTAATGCTTTATGACCAATATAAATAGAAAAAATGATCGCTTTTGAATACCCTTTAAATGAAAAAATCCGTAGTTATCTACGATTTGAATTTCTTTTTTTACAAATTAATGAGACTAGTCAGTTTGCTAATCATAGTGATATGACTGCCTTTTTCAAAAATCTATTTGATCTTCTTGAATTAATTGAGCGATGCGATATCCGCCATGATTTAATTAAAGATTTACGGCAGCTTTCAGGGCAAATGAAGGAATGGTTAAGTCTAGATCAAGTCGACCATCAAGCTGTATCGACAATGATTGCTGAGATAGAAGAGCTGGTCATTAATCTATCAAATATGCCTAAGCAGTTGCGTTATTTTAAAACTAACCGTTTTTTAACCTCGCTTAAACAGCGCTTTTCAATCCCAAGTGGTACTTGTAACTTTGATTTACCACAGTTTCATTTCTGGATGAATAGTGAGTTATCGCAACGCCAGCAAGATGCACAAAAGTGGTTAAGTCATTTTGTGAATTTAGATAAAGCACTCTCTCTATTTTTAAAAATGAAACGTTCACAGGGCGTGGCGAGTGACTTAATTGCACAAAATGGTTTTTATCAAGGTGAGGTAGAAAATTGCTCCTTTGTTATTATTAATGTAGCAAAAAATCAGGCTGTCTATCCGATGATTAGTGGTCATAAAAATCGTTATGCGATCCGTTTTATGAATGCGGATATTGAAAATCATCGCGCTGAAAATGTTTCATTTCAGCAGATTTGTTGCTGATATAGGTGAGTAAAAATGAAAGTTAATTGCCCAACGTGTAAAAAAGAAGTTGAATGGAGTAAAGAAAATATTTATCGACCCTTTTGTTGTAAGCGTTGTCAACTAATTGACCTTGGTGAATGGGCTAATGAAGAAAAACGCATTAAAGGTGAGCCGGCTGACCCTGAGCAGATTAAACCTGACAACACCATCTACTTTGATTAAGTACGGAGATTTTTTTGTATGCTATTAACTGAGTTTTTAGATAAATTGACAACACAGCCCGAGGCTATCGAATTTAGTGATACGATGGATGTGATCGATAATACCTATAATTTTACTGCAACAGCATTCACGAATGGTTTGCAAGTTAATGCCGCAGAAGAGAATTCTGGCTCATGTAAACTCTTTTCTTTTGCTAAATTACAAGGATTGAATGAGTCACAAACCTTAGCGTGCTTTGGGCATTATTATCGCGAACATGTATTGCAACATCCCGAGGCGAAGGATCATCAAAACATTCGTCAATTTATAATTAATGGTTGGTCTGCTATCCATTTTTCTGGGCAGGCGTTAACTAAGAAATAATTCGTTTTATAAAGCAGTAACAGCTTTGTGTATTGCAAATCTGTTACTGTCACTCACATTAGCTTCCTGCCAATTTAACTTGATAGCCTTTTTTTTCTAATAGTGTTTTCACGAGATCACGTTGATCGCCTTGTATTTCAATCACGAAATCTTTGACACTGCCACCCGTTCCGGTTCGTGTTTTTATCTCTTTAGCTAATAGTTTTAATGCTTTTTCATCCAAAGAGAGTCCTTTAATAAGCATCACACCCTTACCTTTTCGACCTTTAGTTTCGCGGTGGATACGAATGATGCCGTCGCCTGCAGGTGCGCTTTTCTTTTCTTTAGGTTTGTCTATTTTTCCACCGTCAGTGGAGTAAACAAGGTTAAGTTCGCTGAAGTCCATAATAAATTCCAAAAATTACTTTTCGGTTAGTTTAGCAGAGCATAATCTAATTGATAACGTAAATAATCCTAAAAATTCCCTGAATAAAAGTAGGTATATAAAATTAAATTTGATCTAGAGCATTGTTTATCGCGAATATTTGCCTTATTATTATGTAAATGATAATTATTAACAACAACTGGTTGTTACATTAGGAAATACAATGGATCTTATCTGAGCTTAAAGTTGGCCAAATTGCGCATATTACAAGTTTGCAAGATATTCAGCCAGCTATGCGTAAAAAATTACTTAATTTAGGTTTTTTGCCCAGAGCAGAGGTACAGTTATTACGGATAGCGCCAATGGGCGATCCGATTGTGATCCGCTGTGCAAATAGTTCTATTGCGTTACGTAAAAATTTACTTAAGCAGATTAAAGTGGAGGTGTTGTCATGAGTTTAACAATTGCAACGATTGGTAACCCCAACTCAGGAAAGACGACGTTATTTAATGCACTCACCGGTGCCAATCAGCGTGTTGGTAATTGGAGTGGTGTCACTGTTGAAAAGAAAACGGGACATTTTAAATTAGCAGATGATTCGTTAATTACCGTGGTTGATCTGCCTGGCATCTACAATCTTGATTATGATAGTGAAGGTAGCTCTTTGGATGAGTGTGTTGCCTTCGATTATGTTATGCATAACTCGCCAGATATTGTTATTAATGTTATCGATGCTAGTTGTTTAGAGCGCAGCTTATATTTAACACTACAACTTAAAGAACTTGGGCTACCTGTTGTGGTTGTATTTAATAAAATGGATGTTGCAGAAAAAAAACAATTAGTAATCAACGAAAAAATGATAGCTAAGGAGTTAGGGTGTCCAGTTATTAGCTTATCTGCACATGATCAAGTTGCGGTTAATAAACTAAAAGCAAGATTACCCGCATTACAGCAACAGATCTCAACGGCAGCGATTGCATTAGATTATGGGCAATCTTTAGAGCCGGTTATTGAGCATGTGTCGACGCTCTTTGCGAGTATTGAACATAGGTTAGAAGATCGTGCTCTAGCGATAAAAGTATTAGAAAATGACGCGAATATTATGCAACTTTTTTCTGCCGAAAAATTGCAAGAAATAGTGCGTGCTAAACAAAGTTTGCCGATTGATATTGATTTACAAATAGCCGATACAAGGTATAGCTTTATTTATCAATTGTCTCAACAAGCTGTCCGTATGCAAGGGCATTTGGGGCGGAGTCTGACGGAAAAAATTGATGCATTAACCTTAAATAGATTTACGGGTATCCCTTTCTTTCTATTTGTGATGTATTTAATGTTTATGTTCTCTATTAATATCGGCAGTGCATTTATTGATTTCTTTGATATTACCTCCGGTGCTATTTTTGTAGATGGGAGTGCACAGTTACTGGCTAACCTTGCTGCACCGGAATGGTTAATTAATGTTTTATCCTATGGTGTTGGTAACGGCATACAAACGGTGATGACATTTATACCTGTTATTGCTTGTTTATATCTTTTTTTAGCGATTCTTGAAAGTTCGGGTTATTTAGCGCGCGCTGCATTTGTTATCGATAGAGCGATGCAATGGATAGGGCTGCCAGGCAAATCCTTTGTCCCTATGATTGTTGGCTTTGGTTGTACTGTTCCTGCTGTTATGGCTGCTAGAACATTAGAAAAAGAGCGCGAGCGTTTACTGACGGTTATTATGTCACCTTTTATGTCCTGTGGTGCGCGCTTACCTGTATATGCTTTATTTGCGAGTGCGTTTTTTCCTGAAAGTGGTCAAAATGTTGTCTTTCTACTCTATTTAATAGGGATTATCGTTGCTGTACTCACTGGCTATGTATTAAGCCGCACGATTTTACCCGGTAAAAGTGAAAATTTATTTCTAGAATTACCCGATTATGAAGTACCAACTTTAAAAAACACATTGATTAAAACATGGCAAAAGTTAAAAAACTTTGTGTTAGGGGCGGGGCAAACCATCGTGATTGTTGTCGCTTTGCTTAATGTTATCAATTCTGTTGGTGTTGATGGTAGTTTTGGTCATCAAGGTAGTGATCAATCTTTATTGAGTAAAGGAGCTCAGTTTGTGACCCCTGTATTATCTCCACTAGGTATCACTAATGATAACTGGCCTGCAACGGTGGGCATCGTTACTGGATTGTTCGCTAAAGAAGCGATTGTCGGGACACTAAATAATTTATATTTAACACAGGCAATAGAAACCACATCAGATGTCACTTTGCTTGAAAAGTTTAATCAAGCTTTACAGACCATTCCTGAAAATTTATTAAATATTAATATTAGCGATCCGTTAGGTTTAGATGTTGGTGATGTGGCTGATCTATCCGTAGCCGCTGAAGACCAAGGGGTAGATCTGGCAATTTATAGCAATATTCAGGCATCATTTGTCACTCAAGAAGCCGCTTTTGCCTATTTATTATTTATCCTATTATATGCACCATGTGCTGCAGCTATGGGGGCGATTGTTCGTGAGGTTGGTGGTCAATGGGCTAAATTTATCGCTCTATGGAGCACTGGAATTGCCTATATTGTATCGGTTTCCTATTATCAATTAGCGACTTTTACACTGCAACCAAGCATGAGTTTAGTCTATCTTTTTGTTTCAATGTTTATTGTTTTAAGTATGTTGTACACCTTGAAGCGGAAAGGTAATGTGCTTGCCAATATACAAGTAAAACAGGCTGAATAATGATTTTACAATCACTTAATGACTATATTAAAGCGGCTAAAAGAGTAGATGAGGCGGTGCTACTTAAGCACTTTCGTTTAACTCAAGAGGGGCTAGCCCCGATGATGGCTGTGTTGTTAAAACGTGGTTATATTCAAAAAACGATTAACCAACGTGGTGCTAAATTAACACCTATTATTTATTACAGTTATGTGCAAGTGGCGCAAATTCCTACGTTAACAGTGATTTAAATAAATATGGGTATTGTACAGGATAAAGCGCACGCTTTGACTGGCTATATCCTTTTATACTTTGTACAATCCCTTTCCAATTTTGCCCCCATTTTGTTGTAACGAGGCTTCCATGAGTATTAAAAAAGTAAACCTATTAGATTTAAACCGCGAAGGTTTACGTGCGTTTTTTGTTGAACTAGGCGAGAAACCGTTCCGCGCTGAACAGGTAATGAAGTGGATTTATCATTTTGGTTGTGATGATTTTGATTTAATGAGTAATATTAATAAAACATTACGTGAGAAATTAAAAGTGCGGGCGGAAATTAGAGCGCCAGAGATAAAAGTGGAGCAACGTAGTAGCGACGGTACGATAAAATGGGCGATGACTGTCGGCGATCAAGATGTTGAAACTGTCTATATTCCAGAAAAAGATCGCGCAACACTTTGTGTTTCTTCACAAGTAGGCTGTGCATTAGCCTGTAATTTCTGCTCTACGGCGCAACAGGGATTTAATCGTAATTTAGCGGTGTCTGAAATTATTGGCCAAGTATGGCGAGCCGCGAAAGTGGTTGGTGTGATGGGTGAAAGTGGCAAGCGCCCAATTACTAATGTGGTGATGATGGGGATGGGGAACCATTGTTGAATCTTAATAATGTTATCCCTGCAATGGAGTTGATGCTCGATGACTTTGGCTACGCACTCTCTAAACGTCGCGTCACGGTATCAACCTCTGGCGTTGTTCCTGCTTTGGATATTTTAGGGGATAGAATCGACGTTGCTTTAGCTATTTCGTTGCATGCTGCAAATGATAAATTACGCTCTGAAATGATGCCGATTAATGATAAGTATAACATTGCTGATTTTTTAGCGGGTGTTAAACGTTATATTGATAAGTCAAATGCGAATCGAGGCAAGGTTACGGTTGAGTATTTATTGTTAGATCACTATAACGACTCAACGGATCAAGCTCATGAATTGGCGCATTTACTTAAAGATACACCCTGTAAAATTAATTTGATTCCATTTAACCCATTTCCAGATAATGAATATAAAAAACCAAGCAATAGCCGCGTTGATCGTTTTAATAAGGTGCTCATGGAATATGGCTACACGGTTATTGTTCGTAAGACGCGTGGTGATGATATTGATGCTGCTTGTGGTCAATTAGTTGGCGATGTTATTGATCGTACGAAACGTACCATGAAGAAACGTCAAAAGGGTGAAAATATTGTAATTTCTGATGCTTAAATGATACTAAGTAGATGATCGATATTCAATAACGGTGAAAAAACGGATGCAAGCGGGGGCAATATCGTTCACAATGGTATTACTACTGTGTTATGCAAAATGCGTATTTCAGGGATAGTTATTGAGGAATATATGCACCAATTTTTTATGCTCATTTCATGTTTGTTTTTACTGTCCGCTTGTGTCTCCAGTGAAACATCGGTGACAACCAGTAATGGTGGAAGTGGACAGCCACAGGTTTTTGATCCGCAAGCCGCTGCTGATACTCGCATTAAATTAGCGCTGCTTTATCTACAAAAAAATGATATGCAGCAAGCGAAAAAAAATATTGAAAAGGCATTAGAATATCAACCGAATGATGCCAATATTTATCGTGTTTTTGCATATTATTACCAGCGAGTCAATGAAGATCAAAAGGCCGAAGAGTTATATAAAAAATCCCTCTCAATGGACTCTAAAAATCCTGATACCTATAATAATTATGGTACTTTTTTATGTGAAAAAGCACGTTATGCTGAGGCTGAAAAAGCATTTCTTACTGCGGTTAAACAAAGTAGTTACACCAATGTGGCGAATACCTATGAAAATGCGGGTACCTGTGCAGAAAAGGCTGGCGATATCAATAAGGCGCTTTTTTATTATCAATACGCAATATCGCATAACCCGAATAAATACTATCTAAATTTGTATTTGGCAAAGTTTAATATTACTTTAAAAAACTTTACAGAAGCACGTCTAAATCTGTTTAATTATCAGAAAAAAAATAAAGCTTCGCCTGAATTGTTGTGGCAATTAATCCGTTTGAGTTATGCAACGGAAAAAAGTGCCACTCTTAATAAATACGCCGGGGAATTATTAAATCAATTCCCTGATTCTCAACAAGCCTTAGATTATTTAAATCATGAGTACTATGAATAACCAAGAGCAAGCTATTATCGTACCACTTGGCCAGGCATTAAAAGATGCTCGAATAGTGGCATCCTTAAGCGTTGATGATGTCGCTGAGAAGTTGAATCTGAGTGCTAGCACCGTGCTAAATATTGAAAATGAATTGGATGTGACCATTGATTCTGATAAATATCCAAGTATCTATTTACGTGGTTACATTGTCAATTATGGCAAACTGGTTGGCCTGCATGACTTAAGTGCTTTTGCTGAGTTTAAAAAGCTGACCGAGCACCATAAATATACATTTCAAGCTCCGCAGCGAAAGCCGCCAAGAAAAAATAAGCGCAGAGTTACTTGGTTATTGTTGCTGGCGACTATTGTGTTCATTACGCTTTATTGGTTTGCTGATCAACAGGGACTATTTACTGATAATACCCCTATCGAGAATAAAACCGAAAATGCAACGATGAAAATTGATAGTGCGCCAAGCGATGAAGATATTCAACACTCTGCCGCAGAGGAAACTTTGATAGTCGAAAATGCTGAGCAAACAGAAGAGACGTCGGCGGCACAAGAAAGTCAATTAAATAGCGATAATATAGAGGAAGCTGTTGAGCCAGATGAGAGTGATAGTTCTACTCAAAGCATGGATGACGAGTTAGATATACCTGCTGTTTCTAATGGTGTTGAACCTGAGTCTACGCTTGATAAAAGCGTATTAGAAAATGGTGTTAGTGAATCGCTGTCGACTATAAATACAACGACGCTTGATGATACGATGATCGGTCAAGAGAGATTGACGTTGACCTTCTCTAAAGATTGCTGGACGGAAATATTTGATGCAAACAATAAGCGTTTAGCATTTAATTTATATAAAAAAGGGGCGCAATTAAACCTTATTGGTGTTGCCCCATTTAAATTGAAATTAGGTGACCCAGCGGCGGTTGAGATACAATATCAAGGTGAAATCGTTGATGGTCAGTTTAAAAGTGGCCGCACTACGCGATTTACTATTCCATAAAAGCTGCCACGAGCAATAGATCCGCTGAACATAGCAAAGAGTAAAAACTATTATGAGTCATTCTTCTTCAATTATTCGTCGAGTTTCAAAACAGATCATGGTTGGTAATGTACCCGTTGGAGGTAATGCACCGATCTCTGTGCAGTCTATGACAAATACATTAACCACCGATGTAGCTGCAACTGTTGCGCAAATTAAGCGCTTAGAGGCGGTCGGTGCAGATATTGTTCGCATCTCCATTCCTACTATGAATGCAGCAGAGGCATTTAAAGAGATTAAAGCGCAAACCAATATTGCATTGGTGGCTGATATTCACTTTGATTATCGCATTGCTTTAAAGGTTGCTGAATATGGCGTCGATTGTTTACGGATTAATCCGGGTAATATAGGTAATGAGCAGCGCATCCGCAGTGTTGTTGATTGTGCTCGTGATAAAAACATACCTATTCGTATCGGTGTCAATGGTGGCTCATTAGAAGCTGATATCCAAGAAAAATATGGCGAGCCAACAGCACAAGCATTAGTTGACTCAGCGCTACGCCATGTGGATATTTTGGATCGCCTTAATTTTGATCAATTCAAAGTGAGCGTTAAAGCATCCGATGCATTATTAGCGGTTGAATCGTATCAGCTGCTCGCAAAACAAATTATTCAGCCATTACATTTAGGAATTACCGAAGCTGGCGGATTACGTAGTGGGTCAGTGAAATCAGCGGTAGGTCTAGGAATGTTACTGGCACAGGGGATTGGTGATACTTTGCGTGTTTCTTTAGCTGCTGATCCTGTTGAAGAAATCAAAGTCGGTTTTGATATTTTAAAATCACTGCGTATTCGTAGTCGTGGTATTAATTTTATCGCATGCCCAACCTGTTCCCGACAAGAATTTGATGTCATTGCAACGGTAAATGCACTGGAACAGCGCTTAGAAGATATTATTACTCCTATTGATGTTTCTATCATTGGTTGTGTTGTCAATGGACCTGGTGAAGCTTTAATTTCAGATTTAGGTATCACAGGTGGTAAAAATAAGAGCGGGTTTTACGAAGATGGTGTGCGTCAACGCGATCGATTTGATAACGACAAAGTCATTGAACAGCTTGAAGCGAAGATTAGAGCGCGGGTAAGCCGCTTAGATCCTAATCAGCTTATTGCTAAAGGTTAGTCGTTACCTAAACGTGAGTTTGACCGTTAACGTCTATAAATAAAAATGGCAGCTTTCTACAAGTTGCCGTTTTTGTATGCCACAGAGAAATATACCCGGGCTACTTCAAGGGGCCAAGTTTACAAGAATGCCCATCATATTATGTAGATTGGTATTACCCTCAAAAAATGACGACCAATTACCTCATGTTGTACTTTGATCTGCTATTTGAACTGGTAGCTGAGCAAGCACCTTGAGGTGGCATGGGGAAAAATAGATAGAAAATTCGCATTAAACAATAAGTTTCTATCATTTTTTTATCGTTAAATTTGTTGTTTTTAATCATTTTTTGTCGTCTTTTGTACTAGATCGGATAAAAGTATTTTTAATTTTACGGCGGATAAGTTAATGTTCTGACCAATTTTAATTTACTTTATTCATGAGGAAAGAATGGAATCTATTCAAAATCACGTGAGTGCACTCGTTAGTAGTGCGGATACCCTATTTATTTTACTAGGGGCAATCATGGTTTTCGCCATGCATGCTGGCTTTGCATTTTTAGAGGTGGGGACTGTTCGCCATAAAAACCAAGTTAATGCATTAGTAAAAATCATGTCAGATTTTGGCGTCTCTGCCTTGGTGTATTTTTTCTTTGGTTACTGGTTGGCCTATGGGGTAACTTTCTTTGATAGTGCATCTGTACTGGCGCAAAACAATGGTTATGAGTTAGTTAAGTTTTTCTTTTTAATGACATTTGCCGCTGCTATACCGGCAATTATTTCTGGTGGAGTTGCTGAGCGAGCCAAATTTAACCCGATGTTAATTGCTGCAGCACTCTGTGTTGGCATTGTATATCCATTATTCGAAGGTTTGATTTGGAATGGGAATTGGGGATTTCAAGCTTGGTTAGAAAGTAGTTTTGGTGCCGCTTTCCATGATTTTGCTGGCTCAATTGTTGTTCACGCTGTAGGTGGATGGATTGCTTTCGCTGCTATTATTGTTTTAGGTAGCCGTAATGGTCGTTATCGTGGTGGTAAAGTCGTTGCATTTGCACCTTCTAATATCCCATTACTAGCATTAGGCGCTTGGATCCTCTCTGTCGGTTGGTTTGGCTTCAATGTGATGTCAGCACAGGCCATCGAAGGTATTAGTGGTTTAGTTGCCATGAACTCATTAATGGCGATGGTTGGGGGAATAATTAGTTCTTTGGTTATTGGTAAAAAAGACCCCGGTTTTATTCATAATGGCCCCTTGGCGGGATTAGTCGCTGTTTGCGCAGGATCTGATATTATGCATCCTATTGGTGCGCTAATGACTGGGCTTATTGCCGGCGGCCTATTTGTTTGGCTATTTACCTATGTACAAAATAAATTTGCCCAGTTTGATGATGTGCTAGGTGTCTGGCCATTACACGGTGTTTGTGGCTTATGGGGCGGCATCGCTGCGGGTATTTTCGGTTTAGAAAGTTTTGGTGGTATCGGGGGCGTGAGCTTCATAAGCCAGTTGCTTGGGTCGATTGTTGGTGTCCTATTTGCGGTAGTTGGCGGTTTTGTCGTCTATAAATTAGTCAATCAATTCGCGCCGCTACGTATGTCTGAAGAAGAAGAGTTTAACGGCGCCGACCTTTCTGTCCACCAAATCGGTGCAACAAATTTAAATAATAACTAAGTTGGTTTTACTTAATCAAAAGAAAGGGCAACAGCGTAATCTGTATGCCCTTTTTTTATTTTTAATAAGATATTGAGTCATTTAATTAAGAGGTAAGTATGCAAGTATTTGAAGTTAAGCACCCATTAATTCAACACAAATTAGGTTTAATGCGTAAGGGGGATATCAGTACTAAACATTTTCGTGAATTAGCACGCGAAGTTGCCAGCTTACTGACCTATGAGGCAACCAAAAATCTTGAGTTGGAAACCGTTACTATTGATGGTTGGGACGGAGAGATTGAAGTACAACAAATTCAAGGTAAGAAGGCAACGGTCGTGCCGATTTTACGCGCTGGTTTAGGCATGATGGATGGTGTGTTAGAGCATATGCCAAGTGCCAAGGTGAGTGTGGTTGGAATTTACCGTGATGAAGAGACGCTTGAACCTGTCCCTTACTTTCAAAAATTGGTGGGACAGATAGAAGATCGTTTGGCATTAGTCGTCGATCCGATGTTAGCAACAGGTGGCTCGATGATTTCTACATTAGATTTATTGAAAGCGAACGGTTGTAATAACATTAAAGTTTTAGTCTTGGTTGCTGCACCGGAAGGTTTAAAGGCATTAGAGGCTGCACATCCCGATGTGGAGTTATACACTGCTTCAATTGACGACCACTTGAATAAGAAGGGATATATTGTTCCTGGTTTAGGTGATGCGGGCGATAAAATTTTTGGTACTAAATAATAAAAGAGTTTATAACTCTATTGGAGAAAAGTATGTCGGCTAATTCCACCAATGAATTGGAAGAGACGTTGGATGTTCCCGTTGAAGATATTACAAAAAATTTAAGTGTGTTTAAGCAAATTCTCGCTGGTTCACAGATGCTTTTTGTCGCCTTTGGTGCATTGGTGTTGATGCCATTAATCACTGGCCTTGATGCTAATGTCGCACTTTTTACGGCGGGTATCGGTACGCTATTATTTCACATTGTCACTAAAGGTCAGGTGCCTATATTTTTGGCTTCTTCTTTCGCCTTTATTGCACCGATAGCGTTCGGTATACAAACATGGGGTATTCCTGCGACCATGTCCGGTCTATTTGCAGCCGGTGTTGTTTACATGTTAATGGCATATGCGGTTAAGTTGCGCGGTGTGGACTTTATCCATCGTCTATTACCACCCGTCGTCGTTGGACCTGTTATCATGGTTATTGGCTTAGGGCTGGCGCCGCTTGCTGTAAATATGGCATTGGGTAAATCTGGCGATGGCAGTATTGTGTTAGTTGAGCAAAATACGGCGATGATTATTTCGCTCGCTTCGTTATTAACAACATTACTGATTTCCACCATGGCGAAGGGGATTTTCAAATTGATCCCTATCTTCGCAGGGGTTATTGTCGGTTATCTATTATCATTTTTGCTGGGGATTATTGATTTCTCTCCGATTGTTAATGCGCCATGGTTTAGTATGCCTAATTTTGTCGCGCCAGAGTGGAATTGGCATGCGGTCTTATTTTTAATTCCCGTTGCGATTGCGCCTGCTGTTGAGCACGTAGGGGATATTCTTGCTATTAGCAATGTGACGAGAAAAGATTTTCTACAGAAGCCGGGATTACATCGCACACTATTTGGTGATGGTTTAGCTACGAGTGCTGCATCATTGTTTGGTGGTCCACCGAATACAACCTATAGCGAAGTGACTGGTGCCGTGATGTTGACGCGTAATTTTAACCCTAAAATTATGATCTGGGCAGCAGTGATTGCGATATGTTTAGCATTCGTCGGTAAATTTGGGGTTATTTTGCAAACCATTCCCACGGCGGTAATGGGCGGGATCATGATTTTACTTTTTGGTACTATTGCATCGGTAGGCTTAAATACCTTGATTCGTCATCAAGTCGATTTGTCTCACTCGCGCAATTTATGTATTGTCTCTGTGACCTTGGTTTTTGGTATAGGCGGTATGGCATTTGGTTTTGGTAACTTTAGTTTACAGGGTGTTAGCCTTTGTGGTGTGGTTGCTATCGCTTTAAATTTACTGCTACCTAAAATGAAATCCTAGTAGAGAATCACGCGATTATTATTTTTTTTGCACTGTTTGCCTTTGGCAAGTGGTGCTTTTTTTTGTCCGACGGGCGCTGACTCAAATAGAGTGCCGTATCATCCCCCATGTAACCCTATGTGATAGGGTATGATATATTGACTTTTTTATTGATTTAATCATCAATAATGATTGCTTAGTTGCTGAGTTATCCGTATTATGCGCCCTTCACTTTATTGCTGAATTAGTGATCGGCAATAATCATTTAAAATAGGTTAATTCACTTAACCACAAAATACTGGAGTATGTTATGTCACTAAGTGCACAACAGAAAGCTGAAATTGTAGCAAAATTTGGTCGCGCAGAAGGCGATACTGGTTCAACTGAAGTACAAGTTGCATTATACACTGCACAAATCAACCATTTACAAGGTCACTTCAAAGAGCACATCCACGATCATCACAGCCGTCGTGGTCTATTACGTATGGTTAGTCAACGTCGTAAATTACTTGACTACTTAAAGCGTAAAAATGTTGCATCTTACACAGCATTAATCGCAGAATTAGGCCTACGTCGTTAATTCTGAGTTTAAAAAACCTTTTAAAAAGAGCCTATATGGCTCTTTTTTTGTTTATGCCGTAGGAAAGTTATTTCATTGGAAGCAGTTTCAGCTATACTATCGGCGCGATAAAAAGCATAAAAATTAAATTTATTAAAGGAAAAAAAATGACTCCTATTGTTAAAAGTTTCCAGTATGGTGAACATACGGTAACACTAGAGACTGGCGTAATTGCTCGTCAAGCGACAGCCGCTGTAATGTGTAGCATGGACGATACTTCTGTATTCGTTTCGGTTGTTGGGAAAAACGCAGATGATGAAGAGCGTGATTTCTTTCCGCTTACCGTGAATTATCAAGAAAAAACCTATGCAGCGGGTAAAATTCCAGGTGGTTTCTTCAAACGTGAAGGCCGTCCATCTGAAGAAGAAACGCTAATTGCACGTCTTATTGACCGTCCAGTGCGTCCTCTGTTCCCTGAAGGTTTCAAAAACGAAGTACAAGTGATTGCAACAGTTGTTTCAATCAACCCTGAAGTTAATCCTGATATCGTTGCTATGATTGGTACTTCTGCTGCATTAGCTATTTCAGGTATGCCTTTTAATGGCCCTATTGGTTGTGCGCGCGTTGGTTATAAAGAAGGCCAATACCTACTAAACCCAACCAAAACTGAATTAGAAACAAGTGAACTTGACCTTGTTGTATCAGGTACAGACAGCGCCGTATTAATGGTTGAATCTGAAGCCTCTATTCTTTCTGAAGATGTGATGTTAGGTGCGGTTGTATTTGGTCACGATGAGCAACAAGCGGTTATTTCTGCAATCAAAGAGTTTGCAGCAGAGGTTGCTCGCCCAGCTTGGGATTGGACTGCACCTGCTCGTAATGAAGCATTAGATGCTTTAGTTGCACAGGAAGCGCGTGCGCGTTTCGAAGAAGCGTACCAGATCAGTGATAAAGGTCAGCGTTACGATGCGGTTAAAGCGATTACTACTGACGTTAAAGAAAAATTATTAGCGGCAGATGAAACATTAAATGCTAAACAGGTAGGTGAATATCTGCATGATTTAGAAAAAACAGTAGTACGTACCCGTATCATTAAAGGTGAGCCTCGCATCGATGGACGTGATCCTGAAAGTGTTCGCGCACTTGATGTGCGTACTGGCGTTTTACCTCGTACTCACGGATCATCACTCTTTACTCGTGGTGAAACACAAGCATTAGTTGTTGCGACATTAGGTACGCAACGTGATGCACAAATTATCGACAGCTTAATGGGAGAGAAGAAAGATCACTTCCTATTGCATTATAACTTCCCTCCATACTGTGTAGGTGAAACAGGTTTTGTTGGTTCGCCTAAGCGTCGTGAAATTGGTCACGGTCGTCTTGCTAAACGTGGTGTTTTAGCGGTAATGCCGACGGTTGAAGAGTTCCCATATACAGTACGTGTTGTATCGGAAATTACGGAATCTAACGGTTCATCTTCAATGGCTTCTGTTTGTGGTTCTTCTCTTGCGTTGATGGATGCAGGTGTCCCTCTTAAAGCTTCCGTTGCTGGTATTGCGATGGGTCTTGTTAAAGAAGGCGATGACTTCGTTGTTCTTTCTGATATCTTAGGTGATGAAGATCATCTTGGTGATATGGACTTTAAAGTTGCTGGTACAACTAACGGTATCACAGCACTGCAAATGGATATCAAAATTGAAGGTATCACACGTGAAATCATGCAAATTGCTTTAAACCAAGCAAAAGCGGCACGCTTACACATATTATCTGTAATGGATGAAGCTATCTCTGAAGGTCGTGATGATATTTCACAGTTTGCGCCTCGTATTCATACACTGAAAATTAACACGGATAAAATTCGTGATGTTA
This sequence comes from Psychromonas sp. MME2, assembly GCF_040566515.1. Lineage (NCBI taxonomy): Bacteria > Pseudomonadati > Pseudomonadota > Gammaproteobacteria > Alteromonadales > Psychromonadaceae > Psychromonas > Psychromonas sp. MME2. Next base: position 419,099 of record NZ_JBEWXI010000012.1, read on the forward strand.
TCGGTAAAGGTGGTGCGGTTATTCGTGCGCTATGTGAAGAAACGGGCACTACGATTGAAATTGAAGATGACGGTACCGTTAAAATTGCTGCAACTTCAGGAGAACAAGCTGATGATGCGATTAACCGTATTAAAGCACTGACTGCTGAGGTAGAAGTGGGGGCTATTTACACGGGCAAAGTCGTTCGTTTAGCTGATTTCGGTGCATTTGTAAACATACTTCCAGGTAAAGATGGGTTGGTTCATATCTCGCAAATCTGTGAAGAGCGTGTACAAAAAGTAGCGGATCACTTGTCTGAAGGACAAGAAGTAAAAGTTAAAGTACTAGAAGTTGATCGCCAAGGTCGTGTACGTTTAAGTATTAAAGAAGCTACTGAGAAGAAAGACGTACCAGCAGCAGAATAATCATTTTATTGATTGCAAAAAGGAAGCTTAGGCTTCCTTTTTTATGCCTGAAAGAAAATTGAGAAGATGCATTGTTGTGGAAATTATCTACACGCATAAAAAAGCCGAGTGAGACTCGGCTTAACTAAAGAAAGTCGGTGTGCTAGAAAAATTTATTACTTTGCTTCACCAATAGGTAAAACAGTGCGACCAAATTGTTCATTGATGACTTCTGCCATTGCTAAGTAAATAGCGCTTAGACCACAGATAATACCTTCAAAGCCAGCAATGGTGCCAATCAAGCTTGAGCCAGTAAAATCACGAGCAGCAAGTAAAAAGAAAAGAACAGTTAGGCTTGCAAAAATAAACTTAAGCACAAAGTTGCCACGTAGTGTTGCGATAAACATAAATGCAGTGAAAACACCCCACATGACTAAATACCAAGCCATAAATGCATGTGGTGTCGCTTCCGCCCAACCTAAGGTAGGCATTACGATTAATGCAACAAGACTTACCCAGAAAAAGCCATAGGATGTAAATGCAGTTAAGCCAAAGGTATTACCTTTTTTAAATTCAAGAATACCGGTGATGATTTGTGCTGCGCCACCATAGCAAAGACCCATTGCAAGAATCATTGCACTAATAGGAAAAAAACCCGCATTATGAATGTTAAGTAAGACTGTTGTCATACCGAAACCCATTAAGCCAAGCGGCCCTGGATTTGCTAAATTTAGAGATTGTGACACGTTAGATACCTTTTGTTAGTTGAATAGGGAAGATTGCGCGCACGATAACATGGAAAAAATGTTTGTAAAGTGATTTGTAACAATAAATATCAAGTCACCTTTTTATCGGTTTTTAGTTGATTTATATATCAGTTCTAATTTATTTCCGTTTTAACGAACTTAATTTGCTGAGCGATAAAATGTTTGTATAAATTTTATTAGTGTTGTTCAATAAAATAGGTAGAATTAGAGAAATTTCCTATGAAAATGAACTTTGACTAATGACACTAACTACTCCCACTTTATCGATAAAAAATTTGCATAAATCATTTGCTGACAATGAAGTACTGAAAGGTATTGATTTAGATGCCTATAAAGGTGATGTTATATCAATTTTGGGCGCGTCAGGTTCAGGAAAAAGTACATTACTGCGTTGTGTTAATTTACTTGAAACGCCTACATCCGGTGACATACTGGTAAATGGTGAGTTGATTGAAATGAGAGTGGATAAAAATCGAGGTGCAGTGCCTGTTTCAATGCAACAGGTAGAGCGTATTCGTTCTCGTTTGGCAATGGTATTCCAAAGCTTTAACTTATGGTCACATCTGACAGTATTAGAAAATGTCATTGAAGCTCCTGTGCATGTACTTGGCGTTCCTAAAAAAGAGGCGATTGTTAAAGCAGAGGCATTTTTGCAACGAGTCGGTTTATATGAACGTAAGGATTATTATCCTGGGCAGCTCTCTGGTGGCCAACAGCAGCGTGTTGCAATTGCCAGAGCTTTAGCTGTTGAACCTGAAGTGATGCTGTTTGATGAACCGACGTCAGCACTCGATCCAGAGCTTGTTGGCGAGGTACTGAGTGTAATGCAAGGTTTAGCAGAAGAGGGGCGAACGATGTTAGTTGTCACTCATGAAATGGCATTTGCACGCGATGTATCGAGTAAGGTTTTATTTTTACATAAAGGTTTAGTCGAAGAGGAGGGGAAACCTGAAGATATTTTTAATAACCCTTCATCGGAACGATTTAAACAATTTATTTCGTCTGTTTATTAATGTAATTTATTAATAAAAACAATTTTACTGTTAAATAAGGATATACAATGAAAAAAACTAGCTTACTTATTGCACTTTTTGCTTTGTCTTTTAATGTTGCTCAGGCAAAAGAGTGGAAGCAGATCCGTATTGGTGTAGAAGGTGCCTACCCGCCATTTAGCAAAACAGAAGCTGATGGCAGTGTGACTGGGTTTGATATTGATATTGCTAATGCGCTTTGTGCTGAAATGAAAGCGAAATGTACGCTTGTTAAACAGGATTGGGATGGCATTATTCCTGCATTATTGGCGCGTAAGTATGATGCTATTATTGCAACAATGGATATTACCGCTGAGCGTAAAAAGAAAGTGGCGTTTACTGATAAATATCAACATATCCCTGCGCGTTTTGTTGCTTTAAAAGGTGCAGAGTACCAAGGTGATGACTCCTTTATGAAGGGCAAAAAAATCGGTGTACAACGTGCGACTACAATGGATTTATACATTTCAGATAATTACCCAAGTGCAGAAATCAAACGTTACGGCTCCGCTGACGAAGCGTATCTTGATTTAAAAGCAAATCGTTTAGATTATGTAATGGCTGACTCTGCAGCTATTTCTGATGGTTTATTGAATAAAGAGGGCGGGGAAAAGTTCGCCTTTATTGGTCCAAAATTAAATGATCCAAAATGGTTTGGTGAAGGTGCGGGTATTGCTGTGCGTAAACAAGATAAAGATCTTGTTGAGCAATTTAATAAAGCCATTCAAGCTATTCGTGCTAATGGTACGTATAAAACAATCCAAGACAAATATTTTAGCTTTGACGTTTATGGCGGTTAGCAATAAAATTTGTTAAGGATCCATACAAAGGATGGGAAACCATCCTTTTTTATTGAGTTTTGAAAGAATCACTTATGCATGAATTAATAAATTATCAAGGAATATTGCTCACTGGTGCTTGGCTAACCGTTCAAGTGGCATTGTTGTCTCTGCTTTTAGCGGTTATTTTAGGCTTGCTCGGGGCGCTTGCAAAATTATCCCAGTCACGTCTGTTAAAGGGCATTGCAACACTCTATACCACCGTTATTCGTGGTATTCCTGATCTAATTCTGATGTTGTTGATTTTTTTTGGTGGGCAGATGCTCGTTAATAACTTGAGCTATAACTTAAATGAGTGGTTAAACGACATTATTACCCGTTTTCAACCTAGCCACGAGTGGTACTCCTTTTTGCCCGATTATATTGATGTCAGCCCCTATTTTGCCGGAATCATGACAATTGGTTTTATTTTTGGTGCCTATATGGCAGAAACCTTTCGTGGCGCATATTTGGCGGTTGAAAAAGGCCAGTTGGAAGCAGCTAGAGCCTATGGTATGAATCCATATAAGATTTTTGTACGTGTCATGTTTCCACAGATGATGCGTCATGCATTACCTGGAATCGGTAATAACTGGTTAGTCTTATTAAAAACCACCTCATTAGTTTCAATTATTGGTCTACAGGATATGGTGAAAGTAGCAGGAGATGCAGCTGGCTCTACACAGCAGCCCTTTACGTTTTACCTAGCCGTTGCCTTAGTTTTTCTTTTTTTTACTTCAGTATCAACTGCATTTTTAAGTTATGCTGAGCGTAAATATAGCATTCAGACGAGATAGGGCGCATGGACTTTTCAATTATAATCAATGAGTTTCCTTTCTATTTGCAAGGTTTATGGACGACGATTTGGCTCGTGGCCATTTCATTGGTACTTGGTTTATTGATTGCTATTCCCGTTGGTATTTTACGTGGCAGTAATCATTACTTAGTTAAGGGGCCTGCTTGGCTCTACATGTACTTTTTTCGTGGTACGCCCTTGCTAGTGCAATTATTTATTATCTATTACGGTTCCGCGCAGTTTGTACAATTGCACGATAGTTGGTTATGGAACTACTTTCAAGAAGCTTGGTTTTGTGCTCTGTTAGCATTTACTTTAAATACAGGGGCTTATACGGCAGAAATCGTTCGTGGAGTTATCGCAACGATGCCCGCAGGTGAAATAGAGGCTGCCAAAGCCTATGGTATGAGTAAGTGGAAAATTTTGCGTCGTATTACCTTGCCTAACTCTATGCGTCGAGCTTTACCCGCATACAGTAATGAAATTATTTTTATGATCCATGGTAGTGCCATTGCGGGGGTTATTACTATTGTCGATATAACGGGGGCAGCACGCGTCGTCAACGCGCGCTATTATGCCCCATTTGAAGCTTACTTAATGGCCGGTTTGCTGTATATGTGTCTGACCTTTTCTGTTATTTACGCCTTTAAAAAATGGGAAAAACGCTATTCGCTGAGCTAATTATAAAAATAAAATGGCGTTAGGGTTAATCGGTATATTAGATAAGTTATTAACAAACGTATGATAAATGTTAGTGCAGAATGTTTTACCTTTTACCTAGTAAGGAGGAGGAATATTGTAGCGGTATCGTCTTTTTTTATTTGATTTTGTTGGAATACGAACGGTTACGTGATTAACATTAATTTTGAGAAGTATTTATTACTTTTAATCTTTAATTATCGTATCTAACAGTTAATTTATTCAAACTCATGGTATATTTACAAAAATTATTTTATCAACGCGATAATGTCACTAATTATTAGCTCCATCTAGTAAATGTGTCACACTGATTCGCGAAGTTTTATTAGGGATTTTATAAAGTATGGAAATAAAAGTATTAGCAGTTGCTTTAAGCTTTCTGTCATGTTCAGCTATCGCTGACGTAAAAACAATAGCCTCTGATGCGCACGAAAATAGTGAAGTAACCGTACAAAATATTGGGGATACGGCCTGTGTTTTTAACTATAAAAACAGTGATTACCTCACAACAGAGGGGATGCCTGTATTTTATACCTTTCAAGTTGAGCTCAAAGAAGGCGAGTTACAGGAGGGGATGCAATCTTGGTTACCCTACGGAATAAAACCTGGGGAGCCTAGTACCTTAGCATTTTACGATAAAAAAATCGGTAAAATCTATGAGTATACCTATAAAGTTTCTTCCTATGGCGAGCTTTTTTATCAAACAGACTTGTTTACCCATTTCTTGAATGTAGATAAAATTCAAATGCGTCAGGGCGGTGTGACAATAGATATGCCTGTTTATAGCAATAGCGGCATATCAAGTAAAACAATAAAGGCTTTTCAAAGTTGTGTTAATGATCTTAATGGCGCCTTGAAAACATATTGTAAAAGCTCTACTGACGCCTCTAAACAGTGCTTAGCCAAAAAATCGAATGCTAAAAAAGCATCTGTTAATGAAGTTATTAAAGACGATCCCGATTTTATTGCAGCGGCTAAACTCAAAGAGTTGGAAAAGTCAAAGGGATCAGAATCTATAAGTACGCCTGTTGTAAGTCAAGATGGTCAAGATAAAAAAGCATTCGAAGATGCTGTTGCCCTTGAAGTAGCAAAGGCGCTTAAACAAGCGCGCATTAAAGCTCTTGCTAGAGAGGCAAAACAAGCTGCTGAAGAAAAAAACAAGAAGAAAATTTCTATCTTTATTGATAATCCTGAAGGACCCTATCAACTTAATCGATATGGCAAACATAGTGCTGCTAATGTAAAAATTTCTAACGGTGGGTTACGTGGTAATATTATGCGCATTAGTTATTTGGGCAATAAAGATGTTGCCTATTTTGCGACTAAAAATGCGATAGATTACTCTGAATATACTTATCTTGAATTTGACCTTAAGCTAATCGCAGATCCGCATCCTAACTTTAATCTAAATATCAAGATGGATTGTGCGGGTTATTGTAGTTCAGGTCCATACAAGATAGAAAAACCAAGACTTGGAGAGTGGAAGCACTACAAGGTTCCGTTAGAGGATTTGCTTAATAACCCTGGTTCGAACCTTAATCTTATTAATGTCTATGTGCCATTTGCCGTTTTCCCAGATTGGGGAAGTCAAAATGGGGTTAAATTACAAGTAGATAGTATTACCCTGTCAAACTATTAAAACATGACTTATTAATTACCATTATTTGAGCAGAGGATAACACTCTGCTCCTTTTCTCTAATCATCCATTTGTTGTAACGTCTAAGACCAACCCGCATAATATTGTGATCATAACTTGCTGAGGAAAAATAAGGGAGAGCAAGCGACATAATTGAGTAATAGTAGTCGATTGCGATTGCATGCAACGCCGCAATTTATTATTTTAAGCCGCAAAGATAGATCAGATACTTATGTCGATTGGTATAAATAGATCATATAATCAAAGTAATGACTCTCTGTTTTGTGAAAGCGCTTCCATTTGTGTTGTAGTTCTCTTTTTGGCTGTTCGTTAATCTGTATAATTTGCCTTTAGATGTTGATCAATTGTTAGCGTAATATCATCTATCATAGATTTTGCTTTAAAGCATAAATAGAGCAGCTATCTTTGTAAATGATACTGTTTCTACTCTTTAAGTTACTAACTACAAAAAAGGAAGCGCTTACAATTTGGGTTGGGTATGTCAATTTTAGATAAATGAATATCGTTAATTGGCTTTGATATTTTAATAAAAGGAATATTATAAAATATGCGAAATAACATTTTAGTCGTGGCGTTGAGTTTACTCTCTTATTCAGTTGCAGCTGAGGTAAAAACAGTTGCCCATAATGAGAATAAACATAGTGAAGTGCGTATGCAGAATATCGGTGATACTGCGTGTGTTTTAACCTACAAAAATAGTGATTATCTAACGACAGAGGGAATGCCTGTATTTTATACTTTCCAAGCTGAACTCAAAGAAGGGGAATTACAAAAAGGGATGCAATCTTGGTTACCCTATGGAATAAAACCAGGTGAGCCTAGTACGTTAGCTTTTTATGATAAAAAAATCGGCAAAATTTATGAGTATGCAGATGATACTTCTGTGTATGGCGAGTTGTTTTATAAAAAAGAGTTATTCGACCTTTTCTTAGCTGTAGATAAAATTCAAATGCGTCAGGGAGGAGTAACAATTGATATGCCGGTTTACAATAAAATTGATATGCCAGCTAAAACGGTAAATGCCTTTAAAAACTGTATTAAAGACCTTGATGTAGCGTTGAAAAAATATTGTAAAGGTTCTAAGGACGCCTCTAAATTATGTTTAGCTAAAATAGCCGAAGCTAAAAAAGTATCGGTCAAAGAGGTCATTAAGGACGATCCTGAGTTTCTTGCTGCCGCTAAAATTAAGGAGTTAGAAAAATCGAAGCTCCCTGAGTCTACAAAAACTTCTGATGCTAAAAATGAGGCTGCCGCAGCTGCTGCAGCAAAGAAGGCGTTTGATGAAGCTGTCGCACTTGAAGTGGCCAAAGCACTTAAAGAAGCAAGCAAGAAAGCAATTGATGAATCTGCTAACGATGCAGAGCCTGTTGCCATTGCTAAAACGCCAGAAATGCCAGCCGTTAAAAAAAGGAAAATACTTGATATTTATACGGAGGGCGTTTCTGAGCCCTATCGTTTAAGAAAATATGCGCAATATGACACTGTTTCGACTAATACAGCGATGGATGGAGAACACGGTCAGGTATCCCGTGTTCGCTATTCCACAAATAAAGGGGTTGCTTATTTCGATAGTAGTGGTGGCATCGATTATTCGGATTATAATTATCTTGAATTTGATTTAAAATTAGTTTCAGATCCTCGTGATGATGGTGGTCTTTTTATTAAAATGGATTGTTTTCACCCTTGCAGTTCGGGGCCGTTTCCCATTAGAAAACCTGAGTTGGATAAGTGGACACATTACTCGGTTACATTAAAAGATTTGGTTAATTATTCAGGCTCGACATTGGATTTACGCAATGTTAATGCACCATTTGCTATTTTACCTGATTGGGGAAATCAACGTGGCGTAGTGTTAATGATAGATAATGTGCGTATGAGTAATTAGGGGCTGCACGTTTTCGCACTTTCTACTAGCTAATCACTAGTTTATGTAGAATAACTACACTCTGAAAGTGCGAAATATTGCTGTAAAAATCAATGTTAAAGGTCAACAGTCCCTAACCTTTAATTTGATTTTAGTGCGCTAGGATTTGATCTAAAAATAATTTCAATCGATCCGATTGCGGATTGTTAAAAAAGGCTTGAGGTTCATTCTCTTCGATGATTTGTCCTGCATCCATAAAGATAACGCGATCGGCTACTTTTTTAGCAAACCCCATTTCATGAGTGACACAGATCATCGTGATACCTTCTTCAGCAAGCTCTACCATCACATCTAATACTTCAGATACCATTTCGGGGTCTAATGCCGATGTGGGTTCATCAAATAACATGATTTCAGGGTTGATACATAAGCAACGAGCAATCGCAACACGTTGTTGTTGTCCACCCGATAATTGATTTGGGTATTTATGTGCCTGATCGGCAATTTTTACTCGTTCAAGATAATACATTGCGGTTTTTATCGCTTCTTGGCGAGGTTTTTTATGTACCCATGTTGGTGCTATTAACAGATTCTCTAATACAGATAGGTGTGGAAATAGGTTGAAATGTTGGAATACCATCCCCACCTGGGCACGTATTTGACGAACCACTTTAACATCATCAATTAGAGCTGTACCATTAATGGTAATATCCCCTTTTTGAAATTTTTCTAAGTGATTTAAGCAGCGAATTGTCGTTGATTTTCCAGACCCTGAAGGGCCACAGATAACCACTTTTTCACCTTTTTTTATATTTAAATTAACGTCTTTTAGTACGTGGAAGTCACCATACCATTTATTGACATCTTGCATTTTTATCATAAATTCTTGTTCAGACATGGTTTTTTCCTATTAATGCTCAGTATTAAATTTTCGTTCAACGGCTTTTGAATAGCGTGACATGGTAAAACAACAACACCAATAAATCATGGTGACAAAAACATAACCTTCTACTTCAAAACCTAGCCAGTTACTATCACTTGTTGTTAAGGTAACCATGGCTAATACATCAAAGAGGCCAATGATTAAGACAAGGGTCGTATCTTTAAATAAAGAGATGAACGAACCAACTAAATTTGGGATCGAAATTTTAAGAGCCTGTGGCAATATAATTAAAATCATACCTTGCCAATAGCTCAGCCCCAATGATTTATATGCTTCATATTGCCCTCGGGGAATCGCCTGTAATCCTCCTCTAATGACCTCAGCGATATAAGCGGCTTGAAAGAGTGTTATGCCGATTAATGCGCGTAATAATTTATCAAAATCAATGCCATCATGAAAAAATAGCGGTAAGACAACCGATGCCATGAATAAGATGGTGATTAACGGCACGCCGCGTATAAATTCGATAAATCCAACGCACAACGTTTTCACAATGGGCATATCCGATTGCCGCCCAAGTGCTAACACAATGCCGATAGGGAATGAGGCTATAATGCCGACTGCTGCAACAACTAGGGTTAGCATTAATCCCCCCCACTTTTCTGTCGCTACAGTTTCTAGACCAAATATGCCGCCATGAATTAAAATAAAACAAGTAATAGGATAGAGCAGCATCATCGTTAATTTTATTTTTAAATTTTTAATAACATGCAATAAAATTAGAAATGCAACACTGATCAATGCAACTAGATTTGGCCGCCAAATCTGATCTTCTGGATAGAATCCATACATAAATTGATTGAACTTTTCGCTAATAAATATCCACCTAGCACCACTATTAACTATCTCCTCTTTACTTCCACTCCATGTGGCATCGAAAATCATCCAGTCCATTAATGGTGGGATGGTTAAGTAAATAATATAAAATCCCAATAATGTCAGTAGTGAGTTACTGATATTTGAAAAAAGGTTTTCTCTAAGCCAAAACAGTAATCCTTTACTGGTTGCGGGTGCTGGTTTCGCTTCTTTTAAAGTATACACTGCCATTTTATCTTCCTTTAATTGCCATTCTGGCATTCACCCAGTTTAAGAACAGTGAAATAACAATACTGAATGTTAGGTAAACAGCCATCGTCATTAATATAATTTCAATAGCTTGCCCCACTTGGTTGAGTGTTGTACCTGAAAATAATGTGACTATTTCAGGGTAACCAATCGCAGTTGCTAGCGAAGAGTTTTTGACTAAATTGAGGTACTGATTAATAACAGGAGGAATTATCACGCGTAAAGCTTGTGGTAAAACAACCTTGCGTAAAATAATGTGATCTTTTAATCCGAGTGATTTCGCTGCTTCTTTTTGCCCATCAGGTACCGCTTCAATACCTGCTCGTACTGCTTCCGCAATATAAGTTGCCGTATAAATGCTTAATGAAAAAATAAGGGCTAATAATTCCGGAATAATGGTTAAGCCACCTTTAAAATTAAATCCTTTTAATACAGGGTATTCTGCACTGATCGGCTGACCCGTAATAAAATAGAGAAGCAGGGGGGCTGTAACAAGTAATGCAATGGATACTTTGATAATTGGAAATTCTTCACCCGTTGTGTCGTGGCGTTTGCTTGCCCAGCGAGCTAAAAAGAAAACACTAACACAGGCCAGTAAAAAAGCGATTATAATAGCCATACTGCCATTTTCAAAGATTGGATTGGGTAGGAATAATCCACGGTTATTTAAAAAAATGGAATCCCAATAGGATAAACTTTGACGGGCGCTCGGTAGCGTTGCAAGTACAACGTTATACCAGAATAAAATTTGTAAGAGAATCGGGATATTACGAAAAGTTTCAATATAAACTGCTGATAATCTAGATATTAAAAAGTTGCTAGATAATCGTCCAACGCCTATTAATAACCCCAGTAATGACGCCAATACAATGCCTATTATCGATACGAGTAGTGTATTTAATAATCCGACTACGAATACATCATAATATGTTGACGCGCCATCGTCATACTCAATCAATGTTTGACTAATGCCAAAGCCAGCCGTTTCATTTAGAAATGAGAAACCTGTGCTAATACCTCTTTTTTCAATATTATCGAACATATTATTAGTAAAGTAATATGCCAGTATAAATACCGCTAACAATGCTGCAATTTGGTATATTACCGCGCGATTGTCAGGGTTGTTAATAGCAGAGAGTAAACTGTTGTTTTTGGGGGAGTGTGTATTATTGTTCATAGGTAGCCTTTAAAAAGGGGGCGAACCCCCTAAATTAATATTATCGAATTGGCATTGAGTACATTAACCCGCCTTTATTCCATAAATTATTCAATCCACGATCAATATTTAATGGTGAATCTTTACCTACATTGGCATCGAAAGATTCAGAGTAATTACCCACTTGCTTAATGATTTGATATGCCCAATCCGCTTTTAGTCCCAGGTCTTCACCTGCACTACCGCTAGTACCAAGTAAACGCTTAATACTTGGATTTTCAGATTTAAGTTGTGTATCAACATTCGCTTTAGTTACGCCCAGCTCTTCAGCCTCTAGGGTTGCGTAAAAAGTCCAACGGACGATATTAAACCAGTCATCATCTCCTTGACGAACCACTGGACCTAAAGGCTCTTTAGAAATAATTTCTGGTAATACGATGGCACTGTTTGGATCATTAAGTTTTTGTTTTAAACCATACAACTGAGATGCATCGGAAGTTACTGCATCACAGCGGCCATTTTTAAAGCCATCAATAGTTTGCCCTGATGTATCATAGGTAACGGCTTTATATTCCATGCCTGTCGATTTAAAGTAATCGGTCAAGTTTAGCTCTGTTGTTGTACCTGCTTGAATACAGAAAGTTGCACCATCTAACTCTTTGGCACTTTTTACACCTAGTTTTTTATTAACTAAAAAACCTTGTCCATCATAATAGTTAACACCCGCAAAATTAAGACCAAGTGAAGTGTCACGCGTTGCTGTCCAAGTGGTAGAACGAACTAACACATCTATTTCACCGCTCTGAAGTGCAGTAAAGCGCTCTTTAGCTGTTAGTGGAATATATTTTACTTTTTCAGCATCACCTAATACAGCCGCGGCAATTGAACGGCATAAATCTACATCAAGCCCCTTCCATACCCCTTTTGAATCAGTTGCGGAAAAGCCTGGAATACCTGTGGATACACCACAATTTAAAGCGCCTTTTTTAGTAACTTGCTCGAGTGTAGAGGCGGACGATAGACTAGGAAGGAGTGAAGCAATGCCTAAAACTAAAGCTATTTTTGTAACTTTCATCTTTATTTCCTTATAGAGTGTGATAGTAGCAAATTCAATAATTATTAAGTCATTGGTGTATCTGAAAGTAAATAGGCCGTTGAATAACAGTACATTTAGCACAGCCTTTGCCTACATTCATTTTCTTTGGACCCGTCGATTCTTTAACTATTGAAATTGGCATGATGATTAATTTCAATAAAGCGAATTCACTTATTCACTTATTACAAAGGCAGATATTGTGCCAATTTTAAAATTAACGTGTTTTTTCTTTAAAATTAGGTATTTCAATTGCTTATTTGTGATATGAAATGCCACGTTATGAAAATAGCGTAGCACTATATAAGAGAACTGCTTTTAAAAAGTACTGTTTTGGTGCATGTTGCACTAAAATAATGCGTCTTTATTTGTAAAAATGCGACATGCTTAAAGAAATCTAATTAATAATTATTATCATTGATGTCCATTATCTCAGTATCATCCTTATCTGAGCGTTTATTTTTGAATTCGTTGTATTTTGTTAGCAGTACGCCTAATTTTTCTGACTGCCATAAATTGCTTTGATTGGCGCAGGCTTCTTCTAGCTGTTTGATTTCCTCAGATAATTCCATTGTCATCTGTTTTTGCCACTTGAGCTGATCGCCGAGTTGTTTAAGGCTTTTCAGTTGTGGAAGTTCGCCTTGCCAGTAGTGCAAAAGTGCTTGATAGGTTTGTCGCGCATTCCCCTGCTTTAATGCCTGCTGTAGTGTGAGGTAAGCTTGTTTATTTTCACTCACTGATTGTTCTGCTTTTTGGGAGGCTCCATTTGTTAATTGTTTACGTATGTATAAGTGGTAAATAATCATCACTAGTAAAGCAAACAGCAGTATAGCCGTTGTTATTTGCCAATAAATAAGTTCGTTACTATTAACTATGATGTTATTGACTGGTTGTTTGGCTTGCTCCTCCTGTAGTGGGGGGGCTGTTTGTTGAACTATTGTTTGCGTATTGCTGTCGTTTGCTAATATGGTGACCGTTTGTGCTGGTAAAACGGCAAACTCTTGTTTGTCGGTAATGCTATTCCACCATGCTAATTTAATTTCTGGCAAGGTTAATTGGCCTGCTTTATCTGCAATAATTGCATGAGTCATTATTCGTGATGCATAAATTAAACCATTAATATTTTCTTCCTGTAAGTTATCTTTATCAGGGTAATAGCGTAAATTTGCAGGGTAATTGAAATCAATGTCGGACACTTTTTCACTATTAATTCCGGCAACTTGTAGTGTGACTTTTCGAGTAATGGGCTCTCCGACGTGATAACTTTTTTCTGTTAGCTGCTCATTTTCTATTAAACGTACATCTTCACTGATCAACCATTTTCCTTGGTAATTTTGGGGTTGTGCTTTTACCTGTATCGTTAAGCTATCTCCTCGGATATTTATTGGCTCAGAGACAATGCGGTTCTGCCAATCGCTTATTTGCTCTAATTTTCGTAAGTTTCCGGTTAATAAAGGCGATGATATGGTAAACGTGCCGACTTCAGTAGGCTCTATTTGATATTGTCGTGTGATTACCTGATAACGCATGCCATGACGAATAGTGATGCTATTTTTATCTTCACCATACACACTTATTTTAGCACCATTAAGTTGGGGAGGGTTGAGCTCTAAATCACGGCTATTTTGCGCTAGGTAGATAGTTGTTGTTAATCGCAGTGGTTGGTCAATATAAACACTTTTCTTGGTGATGCTGTTTTCCATAAATACCGCGTTATCGGCAAGTTTAGTTGCTTCTTCGGAGGGTTTTTTGACGGAAATTTGAATCGGTTTTGTTTTCAAAGAACCGATATTGATGGCGGGAATGGTTAGCTCACCAATTCGTTTTGCCTGTAGATTAATTTGCCAGACCGTTTGTCGCTGAGCATTTCCGTTAATAATCTGAGTGCTTCGGCTTTCAGAGGGGCGATATACTGTGAATTCTTGTTCAAGTGGTCGTGTATCTAACTTATATTCTGATCCCGTATCATTAAGTTCAATAGTTAACACAAATAGGTCACCTAAGAAAACTTGATTACTAGAAACAGATGTTTGTAATTGTGTGTTAGCTAAAGCACTAGGTAGTTGAAATAACATTAATAAAAGTGCGATAAAAAGAGATATTTGTGTGCGCATTACCAACTGTCTCCACTGTTTTGTCGTTTGACGGGTTTTGACTCCGCTCTTTTGTGATATTCCAAACGCATTTTGTTGCGTAATAAAAGAGCGGGATCATCGGGCATGTTTTTTAACCACATGGGAAGATCTTCAAGCTCTTGATTTTTTTCAGGGCCATTTTCTTGCTCAGCTAATTGTTGTGGTTCATTTTGTTGCTGCTCATTTTGCTGCTGCTCATTTTGCTGCTGCTCATTTTGCTGCTGCTCATTTTGTTGCTGCTCATTTTGTTGCTGCTCATTGTGCTGCTGCTCATTTTGCTGCTGCTCATTTTGTTGCTGCTCATTTTGCTGCTGCTCATTTTGCTGCTGCTCATTTTGCTGCTGCTCATTTTGCTGCTGCTCATTTTGCTGCTGCTCATTTTGCTGCTGCTCATTTTGTTGCTGCTCATTTTGCTGCTGCTCATTTTGTTGCTGCTCATTTTGCTGCTGCTCATTTTGTTGCTGCTCATTTTGCTGCTGCTCATTTTGCTGCTGTTCGTTTTGCTGCTGCTCATTTTGTTGCTGTTCGTTTTGTTGCTGTTGATTTTGTAACTCTTCAATTAATTTTTTATTATCTGCCGCAACTTGTAATGTCGGATTGATTTTTAGTGCTTGTTCATAGGCTGTGATAGCTTTATCAAGCTCTTGCAATTGTGCTAAGGCATTTCCTTGATTATAAAAAGCCGTGGCATCATTGGGATTGGCTCGCGTAGCTTTGTTATATTGCTCTAGTGCTTCTTGGTACTGCTTGTTTTGATAGAGCGCGCTGCCCTTTGCATTGGGGTTTTTGTATAATTCTGCGGCAATGTCATAGTTTTTTTCTTGGTATGCTTGGTAGGCATTTTGTTGATTATTTTGCCAAATTGACGCCTGTGCCGCTGGCGGGGTAACTAAGGTTGTCGTTAACCCTAGTAAGGCGATATAAAAAAGACCTTTTCTAAATAGTAATAAAAAAAGTGGTAGCAATAGAAAAGCGATCCAATAGCCATCATCTTTAGGAAATTGATCCGCTGATGAGGTTTTGTCTTCGCTTTTGTGACCCGTTGGTACGCTAAAATAATTGCCGAGTTGTTTAATATCTGAATTTGTATTTTTTATTGTTAAAAATAAGCCATCACTAGCCTTTGTTATTGCATACATCGCTTTAGTTTGTAAGGTCGGGATAACAATATCCCCTTGCTGATCTTTTAATAGAGTGCCATCCGTTAATTTTATTGGTGCTCCTTTGCTAGTGCCGACAGCTAACATTGAAACAATCCAATCTGTTCCTTCAATGCGTTGTAACATTTTTTGTGATGTTTCTTCATCAATACCATCACTAATAAAAACAATATGCCCTTGTTGGTAATTGGCATTTTGTAACAATGCAATGGCTTTCTCTAGCGCTATGTCTGCATTCGATCCCGTTACGGGCATGATATCCGGTGAAAGACTGGCTATGTGATTGATGATGGAATTACCATCTGGGGTTAAGGGAGAAATAGTAAAGGGCTCGCCAGCATAAGCTATTAGCGCTTTTTCGCCTTCCCCCCATTGTTTAATAAGATCGATTGCTTTGTATTTAGCTTGGCTTACGCGGTTAGGTTTGATGTCCGTTGCGTACATAGAGTAGGAGAGATTTAGCACTAGAACTTGTGCTTTTTGCATCTCATAAACGGGTAATTGTAGACTACGCCAACTTGGTCCCGATAATGCGATGCACGCAATCGTAGTGAGTAAAGGTAACAGCAGTTGTTTGCTTTTGCTGAAGGTATCGGTACTCACTAACTGTTTGCTTAAATGGGGAGCAATTAACGGGTTTGCACGCTCTTTTTTAGCCGATTGTTGTTTTATCAACAAAAAGAGAGGGATAACAAACAATCCAAGTAACCATAAAGGTCGTAAAAATTGCAGTGGCATCAAGGTGCTTTCAGGCAACATAAATCCCTCTTAATTTAAAGTACAGTGAAGATATGATTAATATCAGCAAGGCGATTGATAGGGGCCAATAAAAAAGATCTTTTTCTGGACGAAACTCTAAGAAGTCACTATCTATTGGTTCTAGTCGATTCAATTGTGTGTAGATATCATCTAGCTCCTGCTGGTTGCGGGCTCGAAAATATTTTCCTCCTGTAATTTTAGCAATCTCAGTTAACGCCTTTTCATCAAGATCTGCAGAAGGATTTACCTTCTGGTAGCCGAATATATCGCGCTTAATCATCTCATCCGCACCAATACCAATGGTATAGATGGTGATGTTATTTTTAGCTGCTTGTGTAGCTGCTTGTATGGGATCAATTCGTCCTGCGGTATTTGCGCCATCGGTCAATAAAATCAGTACGCGTTGATCATTTTGGTTTTCAACAAAACGTTTAATCGCCAGTGCGATAGATTCTCCGATAGCGGTGCGTTTACCTACCAAGCCAATTTCCGTTTCATCAATCATTTGATTAATGGTTTTTAAGTCAAAGGTGAGTGGTGTTTGTAGATACGCATGGTCAGCAAAAAGGATTAATCCTAAACGGTCACCTTCGCGTTTGTTAATAAAGGTTTTTAATAGATCTTTGACAAGGGTAAGGCGATCGACGTTTCTGCCATTTAAGGGCATATCCACTTCTTGCATACTGCCTGATAAATCTAATGAGATAACCATATCTCGGCCTTGTTGTTGCAGGCGTATTGGCTCGCCAAACCAGATTGGTTTGGCTAATGCTGTTAGTAATAATAACCATACAAGCCATGGAATAAATTGCTTAAATTTATTACTACTTAGTGGTGACTGTCGTGGTGATAGAGCGCGAGCAAGGGGCAGCCAAATTTGCTGAGCCTGTTGTTTTTTGGCCTGTAACAATTGTCGTACCACTAATGGCAGTGGTAAAAGTAGGAAAATCCACCAATAAATAAACTCAAACATTTTTATTAACCTCTTGTTCTCGTTTTCTGATTTGTACAGGGAGGTTTTTTATCCACCTTTTGGCCTGATCATAATCATTATCGGTGCAGGCAGGTGTATCATTTCGATATAGACGTTTTACAAAGGCTTCTTTGCTGTTGAAAATAGGCTCTTTGGCATGGATATGTAAAAATTCAAACCATTGTTCACCATGCAATGATGCCACTTTTTGTCTTGGAAAGTAACTTAATGCGACACCTTTTAATAGTTGATTTAACAGTACAAAATTAGCATTAGAGCGTTGCAGTTGCCGTAATTGTTGCAGCGCTTTTTGCTGTTTCTGTTTTTCTTGCTGTTGTTTTTTATAGAGATAGGTAGATGCGATTGCTAAGCCAATAACAAGCGCTATTAGAAACCAATATATTGCAGCGAGAGGCCACCAACTCGGTATACTCGGTGCTATCACATCATGTAGTTGAGCGAGTGGACTTGCATTAGCTTGCGGGGACATGAAATTGCTCCATTAATGAGGTTGCTGCCGTAAGCTGATGAAGTGGGATACCTTGTTTGATAAATAGGCTCGCGATCTGCTGTTGGCGCTGACTCGCATCATTTTGATATTGTTGCAGTGCATTTTTTTCGTTGAAGTAGCCGCTGCCGTACAGGCTATTAATTTTCAGATTAATTTTTTGTACATTTTTAGGGAGTGTTAACTCGAGCGGATCACTAATTTGCCATGCATTGATTTGATTATGTCGACGCATCAAGCTAATTAGTTTTTGGCAGTCACTGTTTAGCTGTGAAAAATCGCTAATTAAATGAATTTGGCTGCCCGTTTGTACTAAACGAGAAAGGCGTTGTAGCTGTAATACTAAAGCTTGAGGATTATCATTCAATTTCAAGGGGGCAGATTGACATAATGCTTCACTTTGGTGAAGGAATGCCATTAAACCTCTATTTCGGCCTGCGGGTTTTAACTCTGCGACACTCTGCTGATTGAATATTATGCCACCTAAACGGTCATTACGTTGTTTCGCTTGCCAGCCTAATAAAGCCCCTAAATGACAAGCTTGTACGGATTTAAACGCAAATTGACTACCAAAAATCATGCTGTCAGAGAGATCGAGTAAAATAAAAACGGGGCGCTCTTTCTCTTCTTGAAACAGTTTAGTATGTGCTTTTCCGGTGCGAGCCGTGACCGACCAATCTATCGAGCGGACATCATCACCCGGTTGATAATGACGTACTTCGGCAAACTCCATGCCGCGGCCTTTAATATTGGCTAAATAGTTGCCTGCTAAATGCTTTGCCGCAACATGAGTAATGGGTTGCAGCTTCAGTTTTGCCTGTTGTTTATAACTGAGCAATTCATTAAGGCTAACATCCACGCCCGTTAAATAGGGCGTATTAGCAAAAATTTGTGGTTTAGTGACGTTCATTAGGCTGGAATCGCTACCTGATTGATAATCTCTTGAATAACGCGGTTAGCATTAATGCCCTGTGCTTCGGCTTCGTAGCTTAGTATCAGGCGATGACGTAATACAGGATAAAGGTTGCTAATAATATCATCAGGCATCACATAATCGCGATTATCAAGCCATGCGCGTGCTTTTGCGGTACGCATTAATGCCAAAGTTGCACGGGGACTGGCCCCATAATTTATCCACTCTTTTAATTGTGCACCATATTTTTCTGGTTGACGTGTTGCGATGATGAGGTCGATTAAATATTGCTCTAAATGAGGAGCAATATTAATGGTCATTATCTCTTCACGTATAGAGAATATTTGCTCGTTTAATAGTGGTGTTACTTCGGCAACCTTTTCTTTTAAAATTTCTTTTTGATTAAGTTGTAAAATTTCTTTTTCAGTAGCCGCATCAGGGTAATCTAGTTCTAAATGCATGATGAAACGATCCAATTGTGCTTCAGGCAATGGGTAGGTGCCTTCTTGCTCTAATGGATTTTGTGTCGCCATTACTAAAAATAGTTCGGGTAATGGATAGGTTTTTTTACCCACGGTAATTTGACGCTCAGCCATCGCTTCTAATAGTGCTGATTGTACTTTGGCTGGTGCGCGGTTTATCTCATCGGCTAAAATTAAATTATGAAATAGAGGCCCTTTTTCAAAAATAAATTCACCAGTCTCTTGGCGAAATATATCGGTGCCCGTTAAATCAGAGGGTAACAAGTCGGGCGTAAATTGAATTCGGTGAAAATCACCTTCAATCCCCTCTGATAACGCATTGATTGCTCGTGTTTTTGCAAGCCCTGGAGGGCTTTCCACAAGGATATGGCCATCAGCAAGTAAGGCAATTAATAAGCCATCAACCAGTTCGCTTTGTCCTAAAATCATTTTATTAAGGTAAGTTCGTAATGCATCAAGTTGTTTTTTAGCCATCTTTATACTCTATTAAAATATTGATTTTTATGGAAAGAAAGAAAATATACTGAGTATGATACCCAACTTCAAGATATATAGTTTATTTAAAATAATGCAATACCTTGTATATAGTGTCAATAATCGACTAAGCTAAAAAATTATGATATTGCGCATGTTTTTTTCTTAGTTATTACGTATCCTTACCATTAATTTAAAGAAGAGGAATAAAAATGAGTGAATTAGAATCTATTATTTGGCACATTCTCGGTTACTCTGCCATGCCTGTGATTTTTATTATGGGCTTTATTGGTGTGTTTTGTGTCTCTGCTGTTATATTGAATATGTTAGGCG
Source organism: Psychromonas sp. MME2 (assembly GCF_040566515.1). Classification (NCBI taxonomy): domain Bacteria; kingdom Pseudomonadati; phylum Pseudomonadota; class Gammaproteobacteria; order Alteromonadales; family Psychromonadaceae; genus Psychromonas; species Psychromonas sp. MME2. The sequence continues at coordinate 439,109 of NZ_JBEWXI010000012.1, forward strand.
AAACCCCTATTGAAGATTAATGTTGTTTAGCAATATTTATTAAATAGCCATTGCAAGCTGATTTAGTGATACTCTTCAATGAAAAAGAGTTATCAAGGATAACCAATGAATATATATATTATGCGCCATGGACAAGCTGAAATGATGGCTAACTCTGATGCAGAAAGACCTTTAACGTCATTAGGTCAAGCTGAGTCAGAAAAAATGGCGACACATTTAGCCAACCGAGGTGTGACTCTTGATGCGGTTCTAGTCAGTCCATACTTACGCGCTCAGCAAACATGGGAATCTGTTCGCCCTTTTTTTCCTGAGGTGGCTAATGTTCAAACCATTAAATCGTTAACACCAGGTGGCAGCGCGAGAAAATCCGTCAATGAAATATCAGCTTTGCAAGCAGAGGGCGTTAACAATTTATTAGTGGTCTCACATCTCCCCTTAGTAGGGTATATTATAGGCGAATTGGTTCCTTCTGCGGGAGTTCCTGCCTTTGCAACCTCTTCCGTTGGGCATGTTGAAATAGATGATAATGGTTTTGCTGTTTTACACGGTTTAACCTCTGTTATGCAAATTAACCATCAAATCAACTTAAGCTAGCAAGCCATCGCACCTGATGGCTTGAATTTTACGGATTAAACTTGCACGATAAATATATCTATCACTGATTTTCTAAGTAACTTTCGTGATGATGATAACAGTCCACTCCAAAAGTCGTGATGGTGCCCGCAGACTAATAGATCTGCACCTAGTTCCTCTGTGGATTGCAGAATATTTTTACTTAAATCACCGCTTTCAAATAAGCGATGACTAATAGGGTAATCAACTTTTTCTGCTAACGATTTTAATTCATTTTGTAGTGAGGTAACTCTTTGGCTATCTGGCTCAATTTTCGTAAATTCTGAATAACTTAACCCTGTGTAAATATTACTATAATCCATATCAACATAGATTAATGATAGCTCTGCATTGCTCATTTTCGCTAAAGAAACTGCCTTATTGATAATATATTCGCTTGAATCAGTTAAATCGATTGCAACTAAAATATGTCGATATTTCATTATCTCTCTCCCGTTTTTGGTAATCTTTTTGTCGATTAGGGCGCTGCTATGGGTGATTTTTTCAGAATCCTTAAGGAGTAATGGTTTGTTTAAGGCCGTTTTTGTTTGTTCAGCTTGTTTGGCTTGCTTATCGTGCAGCTCTTGTATCAATTGCTGGTCTAATTTAGCAAAATAAATATCTTCTTCTGCCTGCCCTTTATAGTGAATCTTTTGTACAAAGTCAGCCATTTTCGATTCCTAAAACACCTACTTACTATAATTTTAGTCTATGGATGAGGTCTTGTTAGTGTTATTGAATGTTATTTTTTGAGTGATTTTTATGAAAACAAGAGCATCATCGCGCTACAAATTGTTACTTGTTAATGAAATAGGGGTATAATCACCACGACAGTGTATTACATTTAATATCAGGCAGTTTAATGAGCGGAATATATAGGAAAATTGAGCAATTAGTATCAGTATTGTGGTCTATTATAGTTTTTTTTAAATCGCCGTTGCTCAGTACCTTTATTTGCTTAATTCCCAGTTTGGCTTTTGCTCAAACTGTTCACCCTAACATCGATCTTGTTTTAATCGAAAAAGCAAAGCGTAAAATGTATTTAATGAGCAATGGAGAGACTTATCGTGAGTTTTACATCTCTCTAGGTGAAAATCCCATCGGTCATAAGCAACAGGAGGGCGACGATAAAACCCCTGAAGGTAGATATCTTATTGATTACAGAAATGAGAATAGTCGATTTCATCTTTCATTACATATTACCTATCCCAGTGCCAAGGATATAGAAATAGCTAAACAAAATGGCGTGGATCCCGGGGGGGATATTTTCATACATGGCGTACCTAATGGCATGGAAAAAAAGGAAGCTGCATTTTATTATCGAGATTGGACCAATGGCTGTATCGGTGTATTGAATAGTGAAATAAAAGAGATATGGGAATTGGTTGAAATAGGAACTGTGATTGAAATCAGGCCTTAGTCATTGAGGTTGTTTTGCAAAGTAGCAAATGATTGTCATTTAATTTATGGAAGAATTAATTATATTGTACATACTTAAAATAAAGCTCATAAACAGATTATTTGTTGTGCTGTTTTTATTGAGTTATGCAGTCTGTACATCTGCTCAGACATCTATTGAATATGCAACCAGTGATGAAAATTGGTTTCCTTTTCGTTATATTAAAGAGGGGGATAATATCAATAGAGGAATATTTCCTGAGATGTTAACCCTTTTATTTGAACAAGAACTAGGCTTAGCGCTTAATTATAAATTACTGCCATGGAAAAGAGCACAACTCGAAGTGGAGATTGGTCATAGCGACTTTATCCTTACCATTCCTACCAACAGAGGCGCACTTATAGTGCAGTAACGGAGTTTCCATTTTACCAGTTATATTTCAACCTCTATGTTTATGCTAATCACCCCAACATTGAAGCAATTAAAAAGATAAAAACCATTGAAGATATTAAAGCGTTGAATTTATTATTGGTTTCTACAGCTGGAAATGGGTGGCATAGTGTGAATGTTGAAAAAAAGGGCGTGCGCACTGAAATAGTAAAAAAAGATAGGTACGCAGCCCGTTTTGTTGCATCAAAAAAAGTTGATGGGATGATTAATGTCGCCTTCTCAATGTCGCCTATTATTGCTGAATTAGGCCTAAGTAAAGAGATTGAGCTAACGAATGTAAGGTTTGGCCCCGTTGATTTTCATCTTATGATGAGCAAAAAATCGCCATATGTTAGCTTAATGCCTGAGATTGATAGGGCACTACAAAAATTGAAAGATAACGATCAATTCACAAAGATATTCGCAAAATATTCAGTGGACTCATCAACATTGGTACGATGAGACGTTTATAAGCTTACCCGCTCATCTTCCTCAGGGGAGACTTTCCAAACTTTAATGCACCAGAATATAGGGATTAGCATTATCGACATTATTAAAAATATATTTCCCTGTAGCGATTTAAAAAATAGTCCAGAAAGATAGGTAAATAACGCCATAATTAAACCCAATGCAATACCAGAGTAAAGTGATTGGTAACGTACCATTTCATGATTTTTTTGTAGCCCAATGTAGCGTACTGCCGCTAAGTGTGTTGCTGCAAAAGTGAATGCGTGGAATGTCTGTATTACGCCGAGTAGATAGACATCAGTAGAAAGTCCCAGTACTAACCAACGTGCAATGGCAGCAGTTAACCCTAATAACAACATCTGTCTTATGGACCACTTGGAAAATAATGAATAATTAAAACGCATTAATATCACCTCTGCAAAGACGGCAATTCCCCATAGCCATGCAATTGATACTTCAGAAAGGCCTTGATGATTCCAGTATATAGCACTAAATGCATAGTAGGCTCCGTGGCTTCCTTGAATGGCCCCCGTGATCAGGATAAACAGCCGAACATCGGAACGTTTCAGTAGTGAAAATAGTGATTTCTTAGGTTCATTTGATGTTGTTGCCTGTTCTTCTAATTGCGGTGATAATTGTAATAAAGTAAGTAGCCACATGACCAATGTGGCACAAACTATTACCCACAGGATAGCCTGTTTGCCGTATTCGCCAATAAACCAACCGACACAGGTTAACCGGCAATAAAGCTTACCCATCCCCATAATCTAACGCGTCCATAATCTAAATTAATCTGTTTTACTAATCGCGCACCAATAATATCGCCTAATGGCATCATCGGAGCCATCAGGAAGTTGACTAATAGTGTTATTAACGCCCAAATAAACTCCCCTTTGAGATAAAATAGGGTGCTAAAAGCCAGTAAGCTTAAAAAGCCCAATATACGTATTAGTTGTAATAATGAAGGACCACGAGAGATATTTGGTAATAAGGTCAGACTACTGACAAAACGCAAAGCTAAGCCAATCGAAAAAAGTAGGCCTATTGTTTCACTAGAGATGCCTTGCTCTTCTAGCCAAATGCCCCAAAAAGGTAAAAATACCCCCCAAATAAAGAGGAAAGAGATGAAGTATAAACTAAGCCATGATTTAGCCGCGATAGAAAACAAGTGACACCTCTGATCTTTTTATATTGTTAAGTGTAAGGATCGATATTTTTAAAAAATGGATAAGTTGTTAAGTTAAGCAAATTCGTTATATGCTGATAGTAAATTAAAATCTCATTTTAGTGGATATAATTATTATGATTACACTTAGAAAATATAATGAACAGGATGCGCAGGCAACGTGGTCACTCTTCTTTAATACAGTGCGTAATATTAATAAACAGGATTATACGCAAGAACAGTTACAAGCATGGGCAGCAGAATCGATGGATTTTTTATATGGAATAAAAGGATGATTGATATTGAACCCTTTGTTGCAGAGATAGAGGGTAAAATAGTTGGTTATGCCGATTTACAAAATGATGGTCTAATCGACCATTTTTTTTGCCACCATCAGTATCAACGTCATGGCATTGGGCGAACATTAATGATGGCGATATTTCATGAAGGCGAGAAGAAAAAAATAAAGTGTTACTTTGCACAGGTGAGTATTACAGCTAAGCCTTTTTTTGAACACTTTGGTTTTAAAGTTAAAAAACAGTTAAGCACCGAAATCGGTGAACAAAAGTTGATCTCCTTTCACATGGAAAAAGCGGCAGACTAAGAATATATACCCATGTTACCTCAAGCTGCTTTGTCAGGCACTAGTTCGGATACCAGAGCAAGACGTAACACGAGGTAATTGTTATTCACTTTTCAAGTGTTACAACGCAGGGCTGGTTTTCGAGCTAGCGCCCCGTAGGGCAAGAAAAATAGCACCTATCTGCTTTGTTATAAAATCTCGATGTAGAATAACTATAGTTCAATTTTATGCCTCGCATCTCGGCACTCTTTTTCCTTGCTGACTTTGCATCTTGAATTAACATGGGTATAAACGCATGCATACTTTGTAACATTATTCTGCTAGAACTTGTGCCCGTATTTCGCCTTTATCCAAGCGAATTGAAATTTTTTCTTTCGCATTGACGCTATCGGCATTGGTTATTACATTGCCATTTTTATCTTTGACGATGGCATAGCCTCGAGCGAGGGTCGCCAGTGGGCTAACGGCATGTAACTTTGCCATTGTACCGTGCAGGTCCATTTCACACTCTTTTAATTTATGCTGCATTGCTTGTTGTAAATTGGCTAATAACTGGGCTTGTTTTTGGCCTTCTATGCGAATTGTTTGTGCTGGGCTAAAGTGACGTAATTTATTGTGTAATTGTTGTTGATGTTGCTCGTGTGAATTTAATATTTGCTGCATCGCATGGCTAAGACGTAAAGAGAGTTCATCAAGCTGTAAATTTTGTTGCTGTAATTTATGTTTGGGATCCTGTTGTCTAAGCTTTTCTTGCAGCAAACTGTGTTGATGATGGTGCCGTTGTAATTGCCCCTGTATCGCTTGCTTTAAACGGTTAACTAAGGTTTGTAGTTGTGTTTCTACATTGGCTTTATTGTCACTCACCAACTCTGCCGCTGCTGAGGGAGTTGCCGCCCGTAGATCGGCGACAAAATCACTGATAGTGACATCTATTTCGTGGCCAACCGCACTGATAATGGGTAATTCACTATGATAAATGGCATAGGCAACCACGGCTTCATTAAAACACCAAAGATCTTCTAAAGAGCCGCCACCACGACCAACAATTAGCAGGTCACATTCATTACGTGCATTGGCGAGTTGAATTTGTGCTGCGACCGATTGTGCACTGCTTGCGCCTTGTACTAAGGAGGGGTAAATAATTACCTGCAAGCGAGGATCACGTCGTTGTAATACGCTGAGAATATCATGCAGAGCAGCACCGGTAGATGAAGTGATAATGCCAATACGTTTAATTATTTGTGGTAAAGGCTTTTTGTGGCTTTGTGCAAATAATCCCTCACCCGCTAATTGGCATTTTAGTTGTTCAAATTGCTGTTTTAATAAACCATCTCCTTCGGGAGCGATACTCTCTATAATTAATTGGTATTCGCCGCGCGCTTCGTAGAGACTCAATTTAGCGCGAACTAAAACCTGTTGACCATGTTTTGGGGTAAAGCCGCTATGGCGATTGTTGCCCTTAAACATCGCGCAACGTACCTGTGCATTATGATCTTTAAGGGTAAAGTACCAATGCCCCGATACAGCAATAGTTAGGTTAGATATTTCACCAGACAACCAAATAACGCCGAGTCCAGATTCAAGTAAGGTTTTAGCCGCGCGATTGAGGCTGCTAACACTGTAGATGTTTTTATTTTGTAAAGCCATTATCGTTTATCAGCACTGTTTTATAAATGAAATATGAGCCCTGATGTTAACATTTTTTCAATTTGATAAAAAGAAATGGTCTACAAGTGATTTTTTAATTGTAGTTAGCGCGCATAACGATTAAAATCCATCCGCAATATTATACCTATCCTCCCAACTATAAGTGAGATATTGCAATGCTACGAATTGCCAAAGATGCATTAACATTTGATGATGTATTATTAGTACCAAGTCACTCGACTGTACTACCCAATACCGCGGATTTAAAAACCCAACTAACAGCAACCATATCTTTGAATATTCCCGTTGTTTCTGCGGCGATGGATACTGTGACTGAAGCGCGTTTTGCGATTGCTTTGGCACAGGAAGGTGGCATGGGATTTATTCATAAAAACATGTCTATTGAGCAACAGGCTGAACAAGTTCGTTTAGTTAAAATCCATGAAAGTGGTGTGGTTAATAAACCCGTTACCGTTTCACCAGAAACGACACTTGGAGAGATTAAAAAGCTCACTGAGCAAAATGGCTTTGCAGGTTATCCAGTGGTGGAAACAACGGGTGAATTAGTCGGTATCATAACGGGGCGAGATGTACTATTTGAAACTGATTTGAGCAAGCCGGTGTCTGCAGTAATGACTGGAAAAGCTGATTTAGTGACTGCAAAACCTGACACTCCACGCGATGAAATTGAAGCATTAATGCATGCTAAACGTATTGAAAAAGTACTGTTAACCGATGATAACTTTAAGTTACAAGGCATGATTACGGTTAAAGATTTCCGTAAAGCAGAACGCAAACCAAACGCTTGTAAAGATGGATTTGGTCGCTTACGCGTTGGTGCGGCAGTTGGCGCTGGAGCTGGCAATGAAGAGCGTATCGACGCATTAGTTGAGGCGGGCGTTGATGTATTGCTGATCGACTCATCACATGGCCACTCACAGGGTGTATTAGATCGCATTAAAGCGACTCGTGCTAGTTATCCAGATCTACAAATTATTGGTGGTAACGTGGCAACGGGTGAAGGCGCTAAAGCGTTAGTTGCTGCTGGATGTAGCGCCGTAAAAGTGGGAATTGGCCCTGGTTCAATTTGTACTACGCGTATTGTAACAGGTGTAGGCGTTCCACAAATCACCGCGATTTCTGATGCCGTAGCCGCATTAGAAGGTACTGGTATTCCTGTCATTGCAGATGGCGGTATTCGTTTCTCTGGTGATATAGCGAAAGCTTTAGCGGCAGGCGCATCCTGTGTAATGATGGGCAGTATGTTTGCGGGTACTGAAGAGTCTCCTGGTGAAATTATTTTATTCCAAGGCCGTTCATATAAATCATACCGTGGAATGGGATCATTAGGAGCGATGTCTCAAGGATCGTCTGATCGTTATTTCCAATCTGATAATGCAGCCGATAAATTAGTACCTGAAGGAATTGAAGGCCGTGTTCCTTATAAAGGTAAAGTAAAAGAAATAATCCATCAGCAAATGGGTGGCGTGCGTTCTTCTATGGGATTGACTGGTTGTGCAACAATCAAAGAGATGAATACCAAAGCGATGTTTGTAAAAATTACTAGCGCTGGTATGGGTGAAAGCCACGTGCACGATGTTGCTATTACCAAAGAAGCACCAAACTATCGCACCGGTGGTTAATTATTGTTTGCGAGATAAGTTAACCAATTCAGTGCCGGATTGGTTAACCCGCTTACCTCTTTAATTAAGATGATTTTTGAAAGGCGTATTGACGTCTTTTGTTCTTTTATATGCAAGGATTTTTCAATGAGCAAAAACATTCATGAACAGCGAATTCTAATATTAGATTTTGGTTCTCAATACACACAATTAATTGCCCGTCGTATTCGTGAAATTGGAGTGTACTGTGAGCTTTGGAGCTGGGATGTTAACGAAGAAGATATCAAAGAATTTAGCCCTAACGGTATTATTTTAGCGGGTGGTCCTGAAAGTGTGACTGAACAAGGCTCACCGCGTGCGCCTGAATATGTATTTACGGCCGGAGTCCCTGTATTAGGCATTTGCTACGGCATGCAAACCATGTCACAACAGTTAGGTGGTGCGGTTATCAAGGGTGAAGGTGAGGGGGAGTTTGGTTACGCGCAAGTTGAAGTGCAAGCTGCCTGTGAATTATTTAAGTCGATTGAAGATGCGGTAGCGCCAAGTGGCAATGCATTATTAGATGTTTGGATGAGCCACGGTGATAAAGTCTCAGCTATTCCCTCTGATTTTGTCGCTGTCGCTAATACGGCAACATGTCAGTTCGCTGCCATTGCCAATGAAGAAAAGCATTTTTATGGTGTGCAATTTCACCCCGAGGTTACACATACTCGCCAAGGTGAACGTATGTTGCGTAACTTTGTTGTTGATATTTGTGGCTGTGAAACGCTATGGACACCGGCTTCGATTATTGATGATGCCGTTGCTCGTATGAAAGAGCAAATTGGTGATGATGAAGTTATTCTTGGTCTTTCTGGCGGTGTTGATTCTTCCGTGGTTGCTATGTTACTGCAACGTGCGATTGGTAATAAACTGACCTGTGTGTTCGTTGATAATGGCCTGTTGCGTTTAAATGAAGGCAAACAGGTAATGGAGATGTTTGGCGACCATTTCGGGTTAAACATCATTCATGTTAATGCTGAACATCGTTTTCTTGAGCAAATGGCAGGTGTCAGTGAGCCTGAAGCGAAACGTAAAATTATTGGTCGTGTCTTTGTTGAAATTTTCGATGAAGAATCTAAAAAACTTGCAAATGCTAAGTGGTTGGCTCAGGGAACGATTTACCCTGACGTGATTGAATCTGCCGCTTCTAAAAATGGCAAAGCACATGTTATTAAATCTCACCATAATGTGGGGGGGTTACCCGATGATATGGTAATGGGACTGGTTGAGCCGCTTCGTGAGTTGTTTAAAGACGAAGTACGTAAAATCGGCTTAGAATTAGGTTTGCCTTACGATATGCTTTATCGTCATCCATTCCCTGGGCCTGGTTTAGGGGTGCGCGTATTAGGTGAGGTGAAGAAAGAGTATTGTGATCTACTACGCCGTGCCGATGCTATTTTTATTGAAGAGTTACACAAAGCCGATTTGTACCATAAGGTAAGTCAGGCTTTTGTTGTCTTTTTGCCTGTGCGCTCGGTTGGGGTAATGGGTGACTGCCGTAAATATGATTGGGTTGTCTCTTTACGTTGTGTGGAAACGATAGACTTTATGACGGCTCGTTGGTCTCATCTACCCTATGAACTAATTGGTCATGTATCAAATCGTATTATTAATGAAATTGATGGTATTTCACGCGTTGTTTATGATGTTTCAGGTAAACCGCCTGCCACCATTGAATGGGAATAGGGTAACTTACCACCATTAATGATGAATAAAGGCGCTTATTGCGCCTTTTTACTTTTCATATCATTATACCAATTCCGATAAATAGCTGATCTATTTTACTGGTTAAAACAACTTACTGCTGCGTTGTAATTTTCGCAAAGGGAATAACCATTTACGTCAAATTACGCCTTGAATTAAGCTGTTTTTCCTACGCAAAATTTAGATCACATACTTACCGGAGTTGGTATTACTCATCCATGGCCGTTCTTTGATAAAGTAAAAGTATAGATCTCCATGATAGGTTAACTTAGGAAGATACAATGAAGGGATTTAGAATAAGTACAAATAATAACGAGTTGGATTTTGAGGTTATTTATCAATTCATCTCTCAAAGTTATTGGGCGATAGGTATTCCTAAAGAGACGTTAAAAAAATCTATCGCTAACTCTTTTTGCTTTGCTGTCTTTGATAGTCAGGGGGCACAAGTCGGTTTTGCGCGGTTAATTACAGATAAAGCGACATTTGCATACCTTGCTGATGTTTTTATCCTTGAAACCTATCGTGGGCAGGGGCTAAGTAAGTGGCTGTTGAAAACAATCATTGAACATCACGAGCTACAAGGGCTAAGGCGTATGGTACTCGCAACACGTGATGCACATGGGCTATATTCGCAGTTTGGTTTTAAGGAAATTGAAAACCCTGAGATGCTAATGCAGATTTGGCAGCCCAATATTTATCGAGATCCGGTAACATGAATAACAACAAGGATGATGGCTTAGGCAGCGAAGTGTGAAACATGTTCAAAATGGCGTACTAAGCGTGGTCATTTCTGTATTGTTAATAAAGGGCGCAAATAGATCATATCAAAATTTTAATGAAGTTGTTGCTCCTCACCTTTCGCGTGTTACGCAGCACTGGTTTGCTCGCTGCGGCCCCGTAAATCGTCCTGATCAGCTTTGTTGTAAAATTGCTATGTAGAATAACGGTAGTTCAATTTTATATCTTGCATCTTGGCACTCTTTTTCTTAATGGGGAGGTGATTTTTTCTCCCCAAGCTGCGATAAATATGTGCTATTATGCGCAACTATTTTTATCTGAAATATACAAACCAATAACGGACTAGGGTGCTTTAGACATGATCCCCAAATTAACCCATCAAGAAAATATTAAAAAAGATTACTTTGCTTTCTTAGAAGCGTTAAGTCGCACGGATTACAGCGGCGATATTGAAAAAAGCTATGCGAGTCGTTTAGCTGTTGCAACGGATAATAGCGTCTATCAGTGCTTACCGCAGGGGGTTCTTTTCCCTAAATCTACGCAGGATATTGTCGAAATTTGTCAGCTTGCACAGCAAGATGAGTTTGCTGATATTCGTTTTTCACCTCGCGGTGGTGGTACGGGGACCAATGGACAATCATTGAGCAATGACCTTGTTCTAGATTTATCCCGTTACATGAACAATATTCTTGAATTAAATGAAAAAGAAGGTTGGGTACGTGTACAAACTGGGGTGGTTAAAGATCAACTCAATGCCTATTTGCGTCCCTATGGCTTGTTCTTTTCCCCTGAATTATCAACCAGTAACCGTGCGACAATTGGCGGAATGGTAAGTTGTGATGCTTCAGGGCAAGGCTCTTTAGTTTATGGTAAAACCAGTGATCACGTATTAGCGCTGCAGTCTGTTTTAGTTGATGGGGCTCTCTTAAATAGCGCCCCTATTAAAGGTGCCGAGCTAGTTGAACTGAGGGGGCGAGATGATAGTATCGGTAAAATTTACCGTCAAATTTTAGAAACTTGTGCTACTAAGCAACAGAAAATCAGCGATGCTTTTCCAAAATTAAATCGCTTTTTAACGGGATATGACCTAAAACACGTTTATGATGCAGAAACGGGCACGGTGGATTTAACGCGTATTTTGTGTGGTGCGGAAGGATCGCTTGCTTTTATCACCGAAGCTAAATTACACATTCAAAAAATTCCGACTTACCGTACGCTTTTTAATGTTAAGTACGATAGTTTCCAATCGGCATTACAACATGCGCCATTTTTGGTTAATGCCAATGCGTTATCCGTGGAAACAATTGATTCTAAGGTGATGAATTTAGCGAAGTTAGATATCGTGTGGCACAGCGTTAGTGAGCTTATTGCTGACGTCCCTGGGAAGTGTGTTGATGGTTTAAATATCGTTGAATTTGTTGAAGAAGATGCACAAATACAGGCACAAAAAGTGGCCGCATTAGCCGCTAAACTAGATGCCTTGATTGCAAATCAAGAAGATGGCGTGATCGGTTATCAAATCTGTGATGATTTAGCTGATATTAATCGCATCTATGGCATGCGTAAAAAAGCGGTGGGGCTGTTAGGTAATACAGCAGGCAGCGCAAAACCGATTGCCTTTGTCGAAGATACCTGTGTGCCACCAGAAAACTTAGCGGCCTATATCATTGAGTTTCGTCAACTGCTTGATGAACATAATCTCCATTACGGTATGTTTGGTCATGTTGATGCGGGGGTGTTGCATGTTCGCCCCGCCTTAGATATGTGCGATCCTGAACAAGAAAAAATGATGCGCAATATTTCCGATAAGGTGGTGGCTTTAACAGCAAAATATAAAGGGTTGATGTGGGGAGAGCATGGTAAAGGTTTTCGCAGTGAGTATGGCCCTGAGTTTTTTGGTGAAGAGTTATTTACTGAACTGCGTAAAATTAAAGCGGCATTTGACCCAAATAACCGTGTTAATCCGGGTAAAATTTGTACTCCACTTAATTCAATGGAATCATTGGTAAGTGTTGATGCGCTAAAACGTGGCACCTTCGACCGTCAAATTCCCATTAAAGTGCGTGAAAGTTTTAAAGAGAGTATCGACTGTAACGGTAATGGCTTATGTTTTAATTACGATACCAGTTCACCGATGTGTCCGTCGGTGAAGGTGACTAAAGATCGTCGTCATTCACCTAAAGGGCGAGCGGGTTTGATGCGTGAATGGCTGCGTCAATTAGCTAACAATGATATTGATGTATTGCAATTGGAGAGCAATCTTTACGCGGGTAAAAATGCCACTGTCTTTAAAAAGTTTTTCAACACAGTCGCAAAACGTAAAGGTGAATATGATTTCTCCCATGAAGTGATGGAAGCTATGCAGGGCTGTTTGGCCTGTAAGGCTTGTACGAGTCAGTGTCCTATTCAGGTTGATGTACCGACTTTCCGTGCGCGTTTTATGCACCTTTACCATAACCGTTATTTACGTCCGTTAAAGGATTATTTTGTTGCCTATGTTGAAACCTATGCACCTTTGATGGGGAAAATGCCGAATTTCTTTAACTTTTTTATGAAGATGAAATTGACGGCGACACTAACTGAGAAATTTGTTGGTATGGTGGATATTCCTTTATTATCCTCACCGACACTGAAGTCGTCCGTTAAACAACATGATATTAGTGAGTTTGATTTACAAAAATTACAGGTATTATCAGACGCCGAACGTGAATCTTACGTATTAGTCGTACAGGATCCTTTTACCACATATTATGATGCTGATGTGGTACGAGACCTATTATTAACGATTAAAAAGCTAGGTTATAAGCCGTTACTGTTACCCTTTAAACCTAATGGTAAGCCGCAGCATATTAAGGGTTTTTTAAGTCAGTTTGCGAAAACTGCAGAGGACTCGGCTGCCTTTCTTAATCAAATGGCACAATTAAATATTCCGATGCTCGGTACTGATCCTGCGATGGTGCTCTGCTACCGTGATGAATATAAACATGCCTTGGGAGATAAGCGTGGTGACTTTAACGTGCATCTATTTCAAGAATGGTTATTGCCTCGATTAGGCGAAGCCGAACGTCCTCAAAGCAATGAACAGTTTTTCCTATTTGGTCATTGTACAGAAGTGACCGCTGAGCCGACATCAAGCAGTGATTGGGCTAAAATATTTAAACACTATGGTGCAACATTAACGAATGTGCCCGTTGGTTGTTGTGGTATGGCGGGAACCTATGGTCATGATGCGGGGCATTTAAGCGATTCTAAAGCTATTTATAGTTTGAGTTGGGAAAGGGAGATAGCGAAGCGTGACCGCAGTCGTTGTTTGGCAACGGGGTATTCTTGCCGTAGTCAAGTAAAACGCATAGAAGGGCAGACGCTAAAACATCCAGTACAAGCTTTATTGTCTATTCTATAATAAGTTGGTAAAACATTATGGCAATTTGGAAAAAAAACACCGATTTAGCGCGTTTAAATAAGCTCAGTGAAAATACCATTATTGCCCATTTGGGGATTTTTTATACGCAAATCGGCGATGATTTTTTACAAGCAACCATGCCCGTTGATGCGAGAACGCATCAACCTCATGGTTTGTTACATGGCGGCGCTTCCGTGGTGTTAGCGGAAACATTAGGCAGTGTGGCCGCTAATCTTACCGTATCAGAAAATAAAATTTGCGTCGGTTTAGAGGTAAATGCAAGCCATTTACGTAGTGCAAAGCAAGGCATTGTTACGGGAATTGCACGCCCGCTACGCATTGGACGTACTACACAAGTATGGGATATTGAAATTGTTAATGAAAGGGCGCAACTGCTCTGTTGTTCGCGCCTGACGGTGGCTGTGCTAGATAAACCGAAACAGCATTTAGCGACTGATGTTTAATTATCAGCGCTGAATGATTAATTGAAATTTAAAATAAAGAGAAATTTATGGTCAAAATAGGTGCTTATAACGAGCTGACTATTATTAAGCGTGTTGATTTTGGTTTTTACTTAGATGGTTGGTCTGAAGGGGAAATATTACTCCCTAAACGCTATATTACAGATGCAATGAAAGTGGGTGATAAAGTCACTGTTTTTTTATATTTTGATTCAGAAGATAGACTGATTGCTACCACCCAAAAAGCGAAAGCGGAAGTCGGACAGTTTGCGTCATTGAAGGTGATTGATACTAATAGAGCGGGGGCTTTTTTAGATTGGGGCTTACCTAAAGACCTTTTAGTGCCTTTTAATCAACAAAAAATTCCTATGAAAGTGGGCTTTGGTTACATTGTTTATGTGTATCAAGACGATATTAGTGAGCGGCTAGTTGCTTCATCGAAATTAGATCGATTTTTAGATAAGGAGCCCGTTAACTATAAAGTGGGTGAGAGAGTTGAGTTGTTGATTGCCGATAAAACCGATTTAGGTTTTAAAGCAATTATCAACAATAAACACTGGGGAGTTTTATTTGAAAGTGAAGTTTTTGGTGAAATGGGCATTGGTAAAAAATGCGTTGGTTATATCAAACAGATCCGTGAAGATGGAAAAATTGATGTTGGTCTGACAAAGGTGGGTTATGCGAAGGTTGATGCATTGGCGGAACGAATTCTGCAAACAATGAAGGTACACCAAGGTTTCTTACAACTTTCCGATAAAAGCTCCCCTGAGCAAATTGCTAAAATATTAAAAATGAGTAAGGGTAATTTCAAAAAATCGATTGGTCAGCTATATCGCAGTCATTTGATTGATATTGAAGAAAAGGGTATTCGCTTAAAAGAGTAGTAGGTTAAACTGCAATAAAAGGCTCAAGAGAGCCTTTTAAATGAATAGTAAAGGCTATTTGTTATCACTATTGGCCCTTAACATGGCATCTACCAACGCCTGTGCTGCAAATTTAGTGAGAGCCTCATTGGCTCCCACTTGTGTTGCCTGAGATACACTCATTTTACTCGATAGAGAGGAGTGTAAAATAATATAGGGTTGCGGAATATCAGCCATACTGCGGACTTCAAAGGTTAACTCATAGCCATCTAATCCGGGCATCTCAATATCACTCACTAGAATATCAATGGCATTGGTTGTCTTTGCGAGTTTTTTTATGATCTCCAATGCATCCATCCCGTTGGTACAGACTTTAAAGGGCACATCAATATTAGTTAATGCCTGTTCAAGCTGTTTACGAGCGACAGCGGAGTCATCCACCAAAAGGATATTTTTATTTTGTAAAAAGCCTTTTTGCATACCATTGATTGTGACATTTTTTTCATCTTGACTCGGAAAAACCTGCGAAAGCAATAACTCAACATCTAATAATTGTATGAGTTTGTTTTCAAAATGAGTGATTCCAGTGATATAACTTCTATTGCCTAATGATGCTGGTGGTGGAGCGATGTCTCGCCAATTACATTCGATAATTCGCTCTATTTTACGTACTAAAAAACCGACTTTCATACGGCTACAATCGGTAATAATGATCACACAATCTTTTCTTTCTTCAATTGGGATTGCAGGAACCCCACCGCGGCAGCAATATCAATCACCGAAAGTGTCATGCCACGGAAACTCGCTGCTCCAATGACATCAGCTTGTGCATTGGGAAGTTGAGTTAATGGTTGAAAAGGGATTATTTCTTGTATTTTTAGCGTGCCTAGTGCGAAGCTTTGTAACGCGGATAATTTGAAAAGTAATAATCCTTGAGATTGGCTGGATTTTAACTGCATAAATAATTTCCTATTAAAAGCTAACACTGACAAATGATAAATAACTTTTGTAAAGTCGTTTTACTTTGCAAGTGAGACAATGTTTAACACCTAGTACCCTATATCCATGATACTTCAATATGTCAGACAAAGCATCTTGAGGTAACATGGCTATATAACAATTGTATAAATTTTTCTGAGAATATTCAGGGCTTCAAGCTATGATAGTTAATAATTATGATAAAAAGGAATAAGCATGACTAGTGAAGAACAAATTAAAATTGAAGCGGCTGCATTTCGACAACTATTAAAACACCTAGATAGTCGCAAGGATGTACAAAATATTGAGTTAATGAATTTGGCCGGATTTTGTCGCAATTGTTTATCCAAATGGATGGTTGAAGAGGCTAAATTGTCTGACCTTTCCCTTGATTATGAGCAGGCCAGAGAACATGTTTACGGTATGCCTTATGAGCAATGGAAAGAGAAGCATCAACAACCCGCCAGCGAAGAGCAAATGGCGGTTTTCCATGCGTTACAGGCGAAAAAATAAGTACTGGGCAGGGAAGTTACTCCGATAACTTTATTGCCCATAGTTTTTCAAATTCGACCATCTTTTTATGTTTCACTGAATTATTATGTTTGTTTCGGTCAACCTCATTAATAAATGGGCCGACTTGACACATAGAGCAACAATTATTTAGTTGATACATTGCCGGCGTTAGCTGTTTAGCGAGTGAATGATTTTTGTGTAGACTCCATGCATAGGTGATCCCTCTTGTATCCTTGACATGTTTATCACGATCTACGTTACGCACTCTGTAATTTGGGAAATTATCTATATTAAAGGGGCTTGACCCGAGATAGTGAATATCGGTATCAATATGTAAGGCATTTTCTATATTCCACTGGCGGTATGGATTGACATCTTTAGAGGTTATAAAACAGAGCTGTTGACCTTTGGGATCAAGAAAATGTGCAAAAGAATGTACTAAAAAACTGCGTAATAAAGCTCTATTTAAGGTATTAACATTAATGCCATTACAGCGTGCTTTATACTCTTCTAAGGATTTGAATCCAGGTAGTAATGGAAATTGAAATATGACCAGATCAAAGCTATGTTTTGTTAACCCCTGCCACGTTTTAGGGGCGGTAACGTCAAATTCAAATAATACTTGAATCTTATTTTCTGTGAGTTGTTGATAAAATAGGTCATCATATTTATCACGCATCGCTTCTAGAGAATCATAAACCGTGGCTGTTAGCGTTGCAGGTCCATAGGTTGTTTGCAATGCATTGGAAAATGATAAATCACCATCGCCAATGGTTAAAATACGCCAGTTTTTTTCAAGGATCATGCGGTAATACTCTAAACAATAAATTAGCGTTGTAATTTAACATGTTATGAACGTTAATATCGCTTTCAAAATATAAAAAATATTATAACGAGGAATTAGCAATGATGAATAAAAATGTATTTAGTTACTGTTTATTACTCTGTTTATCTTTTTATATTAATAGTAGTAATGCAGCACAAATTATAGATTCTGAAAATAATAATAATACCTATCAAATAGGGCGAATGGTACAAAAAATCCAAATAGCACTAGATACTTTCGATGAAAAGCAGTCGTTACAGATTATCGTAGCTTATGGAACAGATTCCCGATATTACATGATGATTCGAGGTTGGCTCTTTCAAGAGCTCGTTGCCGTTGAGAGCCAATTATATGCGGCTAAAAAAGCACAAGTGAAACAAGCTTTTCAAGATAAATCAAATTTTTTAAAAAAAGCAATTAGAGCAATTGATTAGAATAGGAATGATTAGCAATTGCAATAAATTGTAGTAGCTGAACCTATCTTAGTTTTCTTCCTTTCATTTTCTTACAGGCATAAAAAAACCAGCAATAAGCTGGTTAATTTATTTCTTTATCTCGATAAAGAATGGTGCGGAATGAGAGACTTGAACTCTCACACCCTTCGCGTTCTTTAAGGAATAGCTGAACCTATCTTAGCTTTCTTCCTTTCATTTTCTTACAGGCATAAAAAAACCAGCAATAAGCTGGTTAATTTATTTCTTTATCTCGATAAAGAATGGTGCGGAATGAGAGAGTTGAGTTTTTACACCCTTCGCGTTCTTTAAGGAATAGCTGAACCTATCTTAGCTTTCTTCCTTTCATTTTCTTACAGGCATAAAAAAACCAGCAATAAGCTGGTTAATTTATTTCTTTATCTCGATAAAGAATGGTGCGGAATGAGAGACTTGAACTCTCACACCCTTCGATACTAGAACCTAAATCTAGCGCGTCTACCAATTCCGCCAATTCCGCAAAAAAGTGGCTGGGATAAGAGGATTTGAACCTCTGAATGCCGAGATCAAAACCCGGTGCCTTACCGCTTGGCGATATCCCAGTTGTAAGTTTATACTTCTTCAAGTTTACCAATTTGTTTACACAAATTAGTGAAAGTGGCTGGGATAAGAGGATTTGAACCTCTGAATGCCGAGATCAAAACCCGGTGCCTTACCGCTTGGCGATATCCCAACTGTTATTTTTTAAGAGTGAATTCTCTATAGGTAATTCTTTATTAAATAAAGAATGGTGCGGAAAGAGAGACTTGAACTCTCACACCTTACGATACTAGAACCTAAATCTAGCGCGTCTACCAATTCCGCCATTTCCGCAACTAAAAGTAAATGGTGGCTACACCGAGATTTGAACTTGGGACCCCATCATTATGAGTGATGTGCTCTAACCAGCTGAGCTATGTAGCCATTTTACTTTGAATCTCAACCTTGTCTGTTACCAGCAACGTTTCGATGGGGCGCATTATGCGGATATCGATGATTGTCGTCAACTGATTTTTGAGAAAAAAAGTTATTTTTCTTTCGTTTGCTTAAATGCTAGACAAGTTGTTTTTATTTTAAACAGATAAAGTGCAATTTTCAATAGCGAATACTTTTCTTAAATAGCATTCTCATCACAAATAAGTTTGCAGCGGTCACGCAACACAAGGTGCCATTCTATTTGTTAACGACAAGCGCGTTACGATGTGAATATGAGTAAGATATGAAATAGAGAGGGAAAGGCGTCTATAGCGCTTTTATTGGCTTTAAAAGCGCAGCGTGATGTAAATATGTTTAGGCTATTTATCTAACCGTTTAATTAATTTAGCGGGTTGACCGCCGACCATTGTATCTGCTGCAACATTTTTGGTTACTACTGAGCCTGCTGCAACGACAGAACGCGCTCCTATTGTTACTCCTTGGCAGATAACGACATTACCGCCAATCCAAACATCATCTTCGACAACAATGGGCAGGCAAGTTGTTTTCCACTCTCTACGTTGACGATAATCGAGCGGGTGAGAAGGGGTATAGAATTGTGCATTGGGGCCAATGAGAACATGCTTACCAATGGTTATTGGTGCATTATCTAGCATCATTGCCCCCATGTTGATAAATGTTTTTTCACCGATTGAGATTGTTTTTCCATATTCACAGTGAAATGGAGGATAAATATAGCTTGTTTCAGCCATTTTTTTTAATAATCTCATAAAAAATGGTCTGCTATTTTGTAGTGTATTTTGATTGATTCGCTGCAATAGATTAAATGCTTGTTCTCGCATTGCCAGCAATTCGGGATCAAAATCATCCCATTCTATATTTAATTGCATTTTTTCAAATTCGGTCACAGTTAAAAACCTCAAATTACGTATATAAAAAAAGCAACCGAGGTTGCTTTTAAATTATTTCAATTTAACGCTTACTTAAACGTTAAAGCGGAAGTGGATCACATCACCATCTTGAGTAACGTAATTTTTGCCTTCTAAGCGCCATTTTCCTGCTTCTTTAGCACCAGATTCACCTTTAAATTGTACAAAGTCATCAAATCCAATCACTTCTGCACGAATGAAACCACGCTCAAAATCACTATGAATAACGCCTGCTGCCTGTGGTGCTGTCGCACCTATTTTTACCGTCCAAGCACGCACTTCTTTAACACCTGCTGTAAAGTAGGTTTGTAAGTGTAATAGTTGATAGCCGCTATAGATAACACGATTTAATCCTGCTTCTTCTTGACCTATACCTTCTAAAAACTCTTTTTTATCTTCTTCGTCGAGTTCGGCAATTTCCGATTCAATCGCGGCACATACAGGCACGACAACCGATCCTTCTTTTTCTGCAATTTCACGTACGATGTCTAAATATTCATTATCTTCAAAACCATCTTCACTTACATTGGCAATATACATTGTTGGCTTGCCAGTGAGAAAGTTAAGATAAGCAACGGCTTGTTTTTCTTCTTTTTCTAACGCTAATCCTCGAACCATGCCATCATTTTCAAGGTGGGCTTTAATCTTCTCTAAAACAGGCAGTTCGAATTTTGCGTCTTTATCGCCGCCTTTCGCTTTTTTAGCGATACGTAAAATACTACGGTCACAACTTTCTAAATCTGCTAATGCGAGTTCTGTATTGATTGTTTCGATATCGCCTTTAGGATCAATTTTTCCTGCAACATGGATAATATTATCATCTTGGAAACAGCGTACTACGTGACCTATTGCATCGGTTTCACGGATATTAGCGAGAAATTTATTACCTAGTCCTTCACCCTTTGATGCACCTTCAACTAAACCTGCAATATCCACAAATTCCATGGTTGTTGGTAAAATACGTTGTGGGTTTACAATAGCGGCGAGTTGATCAAGACGCGGATCAGGTACCGGAACGATGCCGGTATTTGGCTCAATAGTACAAAATGGAAAGTTAGCTGCTTCAATGCCCGCTTTAGTTAACGCGTTAAATAATGTTGATTTCCCAACATTTGGTAAACCGACTATGCCACATTTGAAACCCATGATTGTTATCCTATTTTGTTAGTTATTTATGAGGTGGTTTTAATTATAATTCTATTCAGCTTTAAAACTATGTAATCGATTCATTGCTTTTGCTAAGCCATCTTGCCCTAATATGTGGGTGCAACGTGCTGCTTCATCGATAGTTTGGTCAATTAGATTTTGTTCGCTACTTGGGGCTTTGCCCAGTACATAACCACTGACTCTATTTTTATCACCAGGATGGCCAATACCAATACGTAGGCGATAAAAATTCTTATTATTACCCAGTTTATTAATAATATCTTTTAAACCATTATGGCCGCCATGACCGCCACCTAATTTAAATTTTGCAATACCAGGAGGGAGGTCTAGCTCATCGTGTGCAACAAGGATCTCTTCTGGCTTAATATTATAAAAATTCGCCATTGCAGCAACAGATTTGCCACTTAAATTCATATAGGTTGTTGGTACCAAAAGACGCAGATCATGACCTGCAAAGTGAATACGTCCGGTGAGGCCGTAAAATTTTGCTTCTGCTTTAAGTGAGATATTTTCTTGGGAGGCGAGTTGATTTATGTACCATTGCCCAGCATTATGTCGGGTGTTTGCATATTCGGGGCCTGGATTAGCCAGGCCCACAAGCAATTTAATTGCTACTGCCACAATTATTCAGCAGTTTCTTCTTCAGCAGCCGGAGCTGTTTTAGAAAGAGAGATAGAAACTAAAGCTTGGTCATGGTCACTACCTTTTAGTAGCTCAACAGACTCAACACCTTTTGGCAGTACTAAATCAGAGATATGAATGGTATCACCGATTGCCATTTTGCAGATATCTACTTCAATAAATGATGGTAAATCTGCTGGTAGACAAGTTACTTCAAGTTCGTTTGCTGTATGTGCAACAACACCACCATTTTTAACAGCTTCAGCTGTTTCTTCATTGATGAAGTGTAGTGGAACAATAGTGTGAAGTTTATGAGTAGCATCAACACGTAATAGATCTAAATGTTGAATTAAATCTTTAAATGCATGACGTTGTACGGCTTTAAGTACAACTTGCTCTGAAACACCATCAATTTCAACATTAAGAACAGAAGAGTAAAATGCTTCAACAGATTCTACTTTACGTAATTCTTTTTGTTCAAAAGTTACAGATACTGGCTCTTTGCCTGCACCGTAAACAATTCCAGGTACAAGGTCTGTATGACGAAGGCGGCGGCTCGCACCTTTCCCTAAATCAGTACGGACTGTTGCGATTAATTTAATAGACATGGTTTAACTCCAATAGTGAGAGCGTGATTAAATCGTAGCTCTGCAAATTTAAAATAGGTTATATCTTGCGACCAGATACAACCACCTTATCTAACTGCGAAATAGAGGCATATAAAAAAGGCGCGCTATGATAACGTAGGAAATTTATTTTGTACAATGTTAAAGCAAATTTAAAGGATAAAAAAACGCTTATTAGTTACCCTAATAAGCGTTATGCAATTTTATAAAATTAATTTTATAAAATTAGTAGTGGAACATTGCTGAAATTGACTCTTCATTACTAACGCGACGAATCGCTTCTGCAAGCATGCCACTTAATGTTAATTGCTTAACTTTACCCGTTGCAATAAGCTCATCTGAAAGCGGGATAGAGTCAGTTACAATGAATTCATCAATGACAGAGTTTTTGATGTTTTCAACGGCTTTACCTGAGAATACGGCATGTGTTGCGTATGCATATACAGAAAGCGCGCCACGTTCTTTAAGGGCTGCAGCTGCTTGACATAGGGTGCCACCAGTATCGATCATATCATCAACGATGATACAATGACGTCCTTCAACGTCACCAATTAGGTGCATGACTTGGGCAACATTTGCTTTTGGACGGCGTTTGTCAATGATAGCAAGGTCTGCATCATCCAATAGTTTCGCATGTGCACGAGCACGAACAACACCACCGATATCAGGTGATACAATCATTGGATTATCGAGTTTTTTCTCTAACATATCTTCTAAAAGAACAGAGCTGCCAAATACGTTATCGACAGGTACATCAAAGAAACCTTGAATTTGTTCTGCGTGAAGGTCCACCGTTAATACGCGGTCAACTCCAACATTCGATAAAAAGTCGGCGACTACTTTTGCTGTAATAGGAACACGGCTTGAACGCACTCGACGATCCTGACGAGCATAACCAAAATAAGGAATAACAGCAGTAATACGGCCAGCTGATGCACGACGAAGTGCATCGATCATGACGATTAATTCCATTAAGTTGTCATTCGTTGGGGCACAAGTCGATTGCACGATAAAAATATCATCTCCACGCACATTCTCGTTAATTTGTACGTGAATTTCACCATCACTAAAGCGTCCTACTTCTGCGCTTCCTAATTTAATGAAAAGGCGATCAGCAATTTTTTGTGCTAGATCGGGTGTGGCGTTACCTGCAAATAGTTTCATATTTGGCACTGTGAGGACCTCTGTCATCCTGTTGAATTTGTGTTAATAGCAACATGCTAATTAACAATATTTTGTTGATTTTGATCTAGAGTGGATAATAATTCATTTAGTGGTGAATTATTTAAACCTTGAGTGGTGCGAATATTCAACCACTTAGGCGCTTTATCCATTACAACTTGGGCTTCACTTGCATTATTAAAGGTGCTAAAAACACATCCTCCCGTTCCAGTTAACCTAGTCGGTGCGTATTCTACCAACCACTCTATTATCTTGGCAACCTCGGGGTAGTTATTTTTTACACAAGTTTGGCAATCATTTTCCCATGCCTGTTGCATTAATCGTTGATGGGGTTGCTTACGTGTATCACGTGTTAGCTCTGGATCCCCAAAAACAAGGGGCGTAGAGACATGGCATGAGGGGATGGCTAGCAGATAATAGTTTTCAGTTGGAGTTACTGGGCTTAATATTTCCCCAATCCCTTCTGCAATAGCGGCTTTACCAAAAATAAATAGGGACATCGGCCCCGAGTGTCATACTCAATTTAGCTAATTGTTGTCTGTCCAACTGGAGTTGCCAATGGTAATTTAATGCCACTAAGGTCGTTGCTGCATCGGATGAGCCTCCCCCTAAGCCCCCACCCATAGGTAGATTTTTTTCAACATTA
The DNA here is from genome assembly GCF_040566515.1 of Psychromonas sp. MME2. Classification (NCBI taxonomy): domain Bacteria; kingdom Pseudomonadati; phylum Pseudomonadota; class Gammaproteobacteria; order Alteromonadales; family Psychromonadaceae; genus Psychromonas; species Psychromonas sp. MME2. The sequence continues at coordinate 463,139 of NZ_JBEWXI010000012.1, forward strand.
ATATTCGCACCGAGATGTTTTGGCGCTGATTTTTTTAATAACATGGCGGCCTTATAGATAAGGTTGTCTTCTAATGCAATATTAGCAATAGCGCCAGATAGTGTTATTTCACTAGATGAATTAGGTGTAATAGTTAAGTAGTCACAAATATCGATAAATTGAAATAGGGTCTGTAATTCGTGATAGCCATCTTGGCGTTGTCCATTGATATATAGAAAAAGATTCAATTTAGCAGGGGCTGGCCAACGAATTGTTTGAATTTTCATATTTTATTGTCACTATAAATATTGGGTTCAGGATATAAATGCATTGGATTTGTTGTCAGATTATTCAATGTGCCATTCAGAGATGGCAAATTTAAGTCGCAAATCGTGGTGTTTGAGTTGAATGCTGTAAGGCAAGTTAATGCCCTGTGTTGCTTCATATTGTTGGTATTCGACTAGCCAGTCACTTTTTTCTAAGTCATGACCAGATAGCGTTGCAACATTGTTATGGTCGTTAAGTTGATAGCGAGCACCGTTTGGGTTTCCTTTAATCCATTGTTGCAGGTTATCAATAGGTAACGTTAATCCCGATAATTGTTTAATTAACAGTTGTGCATCATCACCCCAATATATTTTGCCATCATCATCGGTAATCTTCGTTCCTTGTTCACTTTTTTGGATGTCTAAAATAGTGGTCCCTATAAAGGTAGTGAGATTAATATGAAAGTCATCGCCTGTTTGCTGCCAATGTATATTTAAGCTGCGTCTTTCCTTTGTGGTGAAGAACGCTATTTTGCCGTGAAAATCCCAATTATGTAACGCTTGCAACCGCGCTTGGTGTTGCTGCCATGATGATATCTGTGGCGCTGGTCGTTGCGCACATCCACTAACGAACAATACAAGAAGAAGAGAAAACAATAATTTTTTCATAAAAACGATACCGATATTAAATGCGAGGATTTAGCGAACAGGATAGTAGCAAATCTATTCATTAGGGTCAGCTTTACTTATTACATTTGTTATCATCGACGAATAATAACCTGTGCTTCCATTATAATTGTGCGTTGTAATTGTGACTCTATTGCTGCTTTTATCGTATCGAGTTCTTCATCAGTTATGCCGCTAGGGGAAACTAATTCAATGGATAACGATAAGGGGTGTACCGCTCTTGCATGAACTTGACGAATAGTTACTTCACCGATTTGCCTCCCTTGTAATTGATGTATGATAGATGATTCATCCGATAACCGCATAAAACTAATGACCAGTGGCACACTAACAATTAATACCGCTATAAAGGCGATAGTTAACCCTTTTTTAGCACGATTAAAAGGGGCAAAACCTAACACTAAAAAAGTTAAAGCCGCAGCTAATACGATACCTGCTAAGTTAGTGAAAAAGAGTAATAATGCGCCCCAAGCAACATTAAAATTGAGCCATCCTAAGCCGATGCCAGTTACAGCAAGTGGTGGAACTAAGGCGACAGCAATGGCCACACCTGCCATGCTTTTTGCGGCTTCAATACGGGCATGTGCATAGGCACCAGCGATGCCGGAGATAATTGCCACGGCTAAATCTAGCAAATTGGGGCTTAACCTAGCCGCTATCTCTGGTGTCACTGTTTTCATGGGCATGATAAAGCTACCTAAGGAGGCGAATCCAAGTGATAAACATAGACCTATTGAGAGTGTTTTTATACTGTTGCTTAACAGTTGTGGATCTTGCCTTACTAACGCCATTGATAGGGATATAATAGGGGCCATTAAAGGGGCTAAGATCATTGCGCCGATGATCACGGGTGCGGAACTTGCAAATAATCCAACACTTGCTAATAAAGTCGCTAAAACCATTAGTGTTAAAAATGTGGGGGAAGCTGAAGCGTTTTCACGTAATAGTTGATAAAGCTCTTTGAACTCATCCGTTGCAGCACAGGCGATGAATGGTAGTTCTTTGCAGACCATAGCGGAAATCGCTTCACCTGAAGGTAAGCGTGATATTTTTCTCTGCTCTTTATGATTCGACGATGTCTCATTTATTGGTAAGGCATCACTCACTAACAGATTCAATACCCGAGCCTCTGTAGTAATAGTCAACTGCTCTGCTTGATGGTCATGGCCATCAATTTTATAACTGACCTCATTTTCACTGCTAAGTGTAAATGATTTGGTTTTTAATAATCCAAGAAAGTTCGGCAGTTTAACTCTTCGATGTAGCGGTGCCATGGTAAAAAAACGGAGAATTTCCATCGAACTACGAGGAGCAACAATCATGGCGTGACACATGCCATCATTAATATCAGTATCTGGTAAAATATGCTGGGATAAGGATGAACCATAGGCATGGTCAATGATAACTAAACCAATGGCTGCAGTGCTAAAGCAATTTTCATTTTCGGTTGTAAAACTCATTTTTTGTGGTCTGAGCATGCGAATTTTCGAGATACTTTTGATGGCAAATTGTATCCGTTCTCGCCAACTCAAGCTTTTCGCTGTAGGGAGTAGATTAAAACATTCACCGAGTACCACTGAGCTTAAAACTAATTGGCCATTACAGCGTAGTATATCGACTTTCTTGGGCGGAGCGAGTTGTGCTTGTTGAATTGCTTGTTGTAAATTATCTTCGACGCAGAATCCTCGGCGTGCATAATAGGATTGTTTATGGGGTAAAATAGCGAGAAACCATTGCCCTGCAATTGCTGCTTCAATAATTGCAGGGGCATTTGTATCACTGACATAGGCATACACTCTACTTTCGGAGCTAAATTTTGCCGGCGCATCATTTACCCACTCTTTTGGTAAGACCTTGTCGGTAAAAAAAGGTAAGATGTTTGCGCTAATTTGTTCTTTTGTTTCATTATCAAAAAGTAAAAAACTATCGGACATATCCCTATCTCTGATTGATAAAAGATAGCCATAGTATGGTATTGCATTGTTATTAAAGCAACTCATACCAATCAACATAAGTATCTGATCTATCTTATTGGTAAAAATAAGGGATAGTTAGGTTACATGCAATCGCAATAGCCAGCTATTACTCATCATCCACCTTTTGATCTCTTATTTTTCCTCAATACGCATATTTTAAACTGATGAATGGTCGCTTATTTATTATTCAGTAACTTATTTAATAAGTAACTCCTGGGCGTTAGCAAGAGTGCGTTCGGTAATGCTATCACCACCTAATAATCGTGCGAGTTCCTTAATTCGGGCATCGGTATTGAGTTTTTTCATGGTGGTGTTAGTTGTTTTGCCATCGCTCTGTTTGCCAACAAACATTTGGTGGTGGCCATTTCCAGCTACTTGTGGAAGATGTGTAACACAAAAGATTTGTGTATTTTCGCCTAAGCTGCGTAATAACTTGCCAACAACAGCGGCAGTGGCTCCACTAATTCCCACATCAACTTCATCAAAAATTAGTGTCGGAGTGGATATACGCTGACTAATAATGACTTGGATAGCTAAACCGATACGTGATAATTCACCACCAGAGGCTATTTTTCCTAACTCTGCTAATTCTTGTCCTGCGTTGGTTGCGACTTGAAATTCAATACTATCAATGCCAAGTGGGCTTAAATATTTATTCTTACTTTGTTCTAAGGAGACGTGGAAGCGGCCATCTTCCATATTTAATTGTTGGATACTTTTGGTTATCTTTTGACTGAGTTCCTTGCTGTAACGTATGCGACTTTTACTTAATTTTTCAGCGTGTTGAAAATAGCTCTGCTCTGCTTGCTGTAGTTCAATGGTTAGTTCTTCTATCTGCGCTTCGCTATTATTGAGCTGTCTATACTCTTTACTTAATTTTTGATGAAATGGGTAGAGCATCTCTGGCTGTATTTGATGTTTACGTGCCAAAGAGAGCGCTTCACTCATGCGATTTTCTAATGTTTGAAAATGTTCAGGATCTAATTCTAAGTTGTCACTAAAATGACGCAGTTCATAACTCGCCTCTTCAATTTGAATGAGTGCCTCCTGTAAGCTATTAACGATGGGAGATAATTGCGCATCGTTATCAATTTGCGCCTCAAGTCTGGATATGCTTTTTCTGAGTAATGTGAGTGCATCGATTTCATCACCATCACAGAGTTGGTCAAGACTTATTTGACAGCTATCTAAAAGTGCACCACTGTTGGCTAAACGTTTATGCTCTTGTTCAATTTGTTGGAATTCATCTTCAGCCAATGCAAAATTATCTAATTCTTCAATTTGATACTCCAAAAGCTGTTTACGTGCTTGTTTTTCTTGTAATGAAAGTTGCTGCTGTTGCAATTGTTTATTTAAGAAGTGCCACCCTTGGTAAGTATCTTTTACCTTTTGCAGTAATTGGTGATGCCCGGCGTAATCGTCAATAATATTAAGCTGTATATCATTTTTTAAAAGGCTCTGATGAGCATGTTGACCATGGATATTGACCAATAGTTGCCCAAGGCTTTTTAGCTGAGAGAGTGGAACAGGGGTGCCATTAATATAAGCTCGTGAACGACCTTCTTTCGTTATGATGCGGCGCAATAAGCATTCATTATTATCTGCGGTATTTTCGAGATCGTTATTTTTAAGCCAAGTCACTGCATTCGGCGTATCATTTAAGGTAAAACGGGCATTAACTTCTGCTTTATCAGAATCTTGACGTATCATATTGATTTCTGCTCGAGTGCCTAAACATAGGCCTAATGCATCTATCGCAATTGATTTACCAGCTCCAGTTTCACCGGTGATGGTCGTCATTCCCTGATGAAAATCGAGTTCTAAAAATTGTACAATGGCAAAATGTTGGATAGTTAACTGGCTAAGCATGATGATCACATCCCTAAAACTGTTATAAAGACTGGTTTTAAACAGAGTTTAATACTGTTTTTTTAAACAGTAAAGTGGGTTGTGCTTTTTATTGATACTTTTTGTGATGATTATTAAAAAAGTTTATTGCCCCAGCCTAGTTTATTTTGTAATACATGGAAATAGTTATAGTTTTTGGGATGAACTAATTTTAACTGATGTGTTGTCTTTTTGATAATCACTTCATCACCCGGTAACACAGATAAATTGACATGGCTATCGCAACTTATTTGCATTTCAGTACTATTGTTTTGTGACATTTTTAAGCGTACACAGCTATTAGCATCAATCACAATAGGGCGGCTATTTAAGGTATGTGGAAACATTGGAAGTAAGCTGATAGCGTCTAAATTGGGGGTTAAAATAGGGCCGCCTCCGGAGAGAGAATAAGCCGTTGAACCCGTTGGCGTCGATATAATTAATCCATCGGCACGTTGGTTGAGCATGAAGTTATCATTAACGTAAACTTCAAATTCAATCATGTGTGCTATTTTATCGGGATGCAGAACGGCTTCGTTTACCGCAGTATTGGTACTTTTCATGTGGCCGTGACTGTGCACTTGGGCTTCTAATAAAAATCGATTTTCAGTTTGATAGTTACCTTTTAGTACTTCTGCCAATGGCTGCTCAAAGTTATCGGGATCAAGATCCGTTAAAAAGCCTAAATTGCCTCGATTCACACCGATTACTGAGATATTAAAACGGGATAAAACACGTGCTGCACCGAGCATATAACCATCGCCACCAATCACGATGGCTAAATCACAGAGCCGGCCAATTTTAAGTAAGTCTGCTTTTATTACGTTATCAAAGGGGAGATCGTCAGCAACGCGGCAATCGACCACGATATTGAGCTTATGTTTGAGTAGAAACGCGTATAAAGCTAATAAAGTTTGTTTAGCCTCGGGATGTTGTGGCTTTGCAATTAAGCCAATGGTTTTAAATTCAGAAATATCAGTATGTTGGCCAGTCATGAAAAACCTTTAAAAAGAGGTGTTGTGAAGTGTAAGTATAACGCTATTATTTTTTTTAGAATAGCATTTGTGTAATAACTAATGATCGTAAAGAATTTCATTTAATTGCAGTTAAAGTCTTGAAACGGTCGTTATCGCCCCCATACTAGCTGCAACTTAATGATTTCAAGTAAAGATAGGGTAAATAAGTTATGAGTGAAGAAAATAAAGTAGCTGATGAAGCGTTAGATGCAGTTGATGCAGTAGCAAGTGATGAACAGATTAAAGCAGAAGCTGAAGTTGAAACCGAATCAGAGGTTGGTGCTGAGGTTGATCTTGTCTCTGAGCTTACTAAAAAATTAGCCTTAGCTGAGAAAACTATTAATGATCAAAAAGAATCTGTGCTTCGCGCCCAAGCGGATATGGAAAATTTACGTCGTAGAGCAACGCTGGATATAGAAAAGGCACATAAATTTGCACTGGATAAATTTGCCGATGGTTTATTACCTGTCATTGATAGTTTAGAAATGGCTATCAGTCATGCTGACAAAGAAGACGAAGCGTTAAAACCAATGGTTGATGGGGTTGAGCTAACGTTGAAATCAATGCTCTCTACCATCGAAAAATTTGGTCTGAAAATGATCGATCCACAAGATCAAGAGTTTGATCCTGAGAAACACCAAGCGATGAGCATGCAAGCTGTTGCTGGTGTTCCTGCTAATAAAGTTATTGCGGTAATGCAAAAAGGCTATGAATTAAATGGTCGCCTAATTCGTCCTGCGATGGTCATGGTTTCTAAGGCCGCCGATTAAGCGTGATTGACGCAAGAAGTTTTAACCTTAAAAATTTAACTTTTTTTTCAGATAAACCTTGAAAGTAAAAAATAGCCCCATATATAGAGAGTATCAAAGCAGCAATACTAAATCAGAAAATGCTGACTTTACATAATGAATAAAATTGGAGAGACAAAAAAATGGGTAAAATAATTGGTATTGATTTAGGTACAACAAATTCATGTATTTCTGTCATGGATGGTAATGTTGCTAAAATTATTGAAAATGCAGAGGGCGATCGTACAACGCCATCAATTATCGCCTACACTGAAGGCGGTGAAATCTTAGTTGGTCAACCAGCTAAACGTCAATCAGTGACTAACCCTACAAATACATTATTTGCGATTAAACGACTAATCGGTCGTCGTTTTGAAGATGAAGAAGTACAACGTGATATCAAGATCATGCCTTACAAAATTATCAAATCAGATAATGATGATGCATGGGTTGAAGCGCGTGGTAAGAAAATGGCGCCGCCACAAGTCTCTGCTGAAGTTTTGAAAAAAATGAAGAAAACAGCGGAAGATTACTTAGGTGAAGCGGTTACCGGTGCTGTTATTACTGTGCCTGCCTATTTTAACGATGCACAACGTCAAGCAACGAAAGATGCGGGGCGCATCGCTGGCTTAGATGTAAAACGTATCATCAATGAGCCAACGGCTGCAGCATTTGCATACGGTGTTAATACATCTAAGGGTGACAGCGTAGTTGCGGTATACGACTTAGGTGGCGGTACATTTGATATTTCAATCATTGAAATTGATGAAGTAGACGGCGAAAAAACCTTTGAAGTATTAGCGACAAATGGTGATACCCACCTTGGTGGTGAAGATTTTGATAACCGTTTAATCAATTACTTAGTGAGTGAATTTAAAAAAGACCAAGGCTTTGATTTATCGAGCGACCCATTGGCAATGCAACGTGTTAAAGAAGCAGCAGAAAAAGCTAAAATTGAGCTTTCATCTGCACAGCATACCGATATTAATTTACCTTACATCACTGCTGATGCATCTGGTCCAAAACATCTTAATATCAAGGTTACGCGTGCAAAACTTGAATCGCTTGTTGAAGATATGGTTAAAGCGACACTTGAACCACTTCGTATTGCCCTAAAAGATGCTGATTTATCTGTTGGTGAAATCAACGATGTAATTTTAGTTGGTGGCCAAACGCGTATGCCACTGGTACAAAAAACAGTAGCTGAGTTCTTTGGTAAAGAAGCGCGTAAAGATGTAAATCCTGATGAAGCTGTGGCAATGGGTGCTGCGATTCAAGGTGCGGTATTGTCTGGTGATAAAACAGATGTATTGTTATTAGACGTGACACCATTATCAATGGGCATTGAAACTATGGGTGGTGTGATGACTAAGGTTATTGACAAAAATACCACTATCCCAACCAAACAGTCACAAACCTTTTCAACGGCCGAAGACAACCAAAGTGCGGTTACTATTCACATTTTACAAGGTGAGCGTAAACGTGCTGCGGATAATAAGTCGCTTGGTCAGTTTAATCTTGAAGGTATTCGTGCTGCAACCCGTGGTACTCCACAAATCGAAGTGACTTTTGATATGGATGCTGATGGTATACTACATGTATCAGCGAAAGACAAAGATACGAATAAAGAGCAAAAAATAACCATTAAATCAAATTCTGGTTTAAGTGATGATGAAATTGAACAAATGGTGAGAGATGCTGAAGCGAATGCCGAAGCGGATAAAGTGTTTGAAGAAGTTGTACAGGCTCGCAACCAAGCAGATGCAATGATCCATGGAACACGTAAACAAATTGAAGAAGCTGGTGATGCATTACCTGGTGATGAAAAAGAGAAAATTGAAGCGGCTATCAAAGAATTAGAAGATGTTCTAAAAAGTGAAGACAAAGCTGCAATTGAAGCTAAAACAACAGCCCTTGCTGAAGCATCACAAAAGCTAATGGAAATTGCACAACAAAAAGCACAAGCTGAACAAGCGGGTGGTGCAGAGCCGACTCAGAAAAATGAAAAGCAAGATGATGATATCGTTGATGCTGAGTTTGAAGAAGTAAAGGATGATAAAAAGTAATTCGAAAAAACTAAATTTTCAATGAGTTACTCTTTATGTTAAATAATGCGGGTTATGGTTTGTCTATAATCCGCATTATTGTTTAAATTTCATAAGTTTGAGAAATAAAATGGCAAAACGAGACTGTTATGAAGTACTAGGTATCACCCGAAGTGCAACAGAAAAAGAGATTAAAAAAGCGTATAAACGCTTGGCTATGAAGTACCATCCCGACCGTACAAAAGGCGATGGTGAGCTTGAAGAGAAATTTAAAGAGCTACAGGGTGCATACGAAATTTTAAGTGATCCACAAAAGAAAGCGGCTTATGATCAATATGGTCACGAAGGCGTCAACCAAGGCCAGGGTGGATTTGGTCACGGTGATTTTGGTGATCAGTTTGGTGATATTTTTGGTGATATTTTTGGTGGTGGTAGACGTGGTGGCGCTCAACGCCCAATGCAAGGTGCCGACCTACGCTATAATATGGATTTGACGCTTGAAGAAGCGGTGAAAGGTATTTCCAAAGAGATCCAAGTACCAACTTTAGTTCATTGTGAACAATGTAATGGTTCTGGTGCGAAAAAGGGGACTGATGCAAAAACATGTGGAACTTGTCATGGACAAGGTCAAGTGCAAATGCGTCAAGGATTTTTTGCTGTCAATCAGACCTGTCCTACCTGTCGTGGTAAAGGTAAAATCATTACAGATCCTTGTCATAAGTGTCATGGTCAAGGGCGCTATGAAAGAAGTAAAACCCTATCTGTGAAAATACCAGCAGGGGTTGATACTGGCGATCGTATTCGCTTAAGTGGTGAGGGCGAGGCTGGTGAAAATGGTGCTCCAGCGGGCGATTTATATGTGCAAATGAATGTCTTGCAGCATGAAGTTTTTGTGCGTGATGGCAATAATCTTTATTGTGAAGTGCCTATTAGCTTTACAGAAGCCGCTTTGGGGGGCGAAATAGAAGTACCGACTCTTGATGGTCGAGTCAAACTGAAAATTTCGGCTGAAACTCAAACGGGGCGAATTTATCGCATGCGCAATAAAGGTATTAAATCTGTGCGCAGTAATGCCGTTGGTGATTTATTATGTAAAGTGATCGTTGAAACACCAGTGAAACTATCTGCTAAACAGCGAGAATACGAAAGAGTTTGAATCTCTTTGTTCTTCTAGTTCAGGAAAACATAAACCTAAATCGGAAGGTTTTTTGGCTAGCTTAAAAACATTCTTTGATGATTTAAGTAGTTAATTTCCATTATTTTACCAATCGGCATAAAATACCATCCTCGTGATGGTATTTTTTTATTTATTTTAAAATATCCCTTTAAAAATAAATTTGCTGCCCCATATCTACTTATTAACAATATAAAATATCAGTTACTATTTTCGTTGTTATCGCTAAAGAATTAAATTTTAATAAAGAATAAGTGCGTTAGGCGCTGTTCTTTCACTACAAGAGAAATATATATGTCTGAATTACAACTAAACACACAAGAGCAGCAAGTAAGTTACGGTATTGGTTTGCAAATGGGTGAGCAGCTAGCTTCTAATCCATTTGAAGGGCTTGATATTTCAGCTGTTTCTCAAGGACTGAAGGATGCATTTGCGGGTCTTGAAAGTAAAGTTAGCCAAGCTGATTTACAAGCTGCTTTCCAAGTTATCTCTGAACGTATGCAAGCTGTAGAAGCGGAACAAGCAAAAGTACTTGGTGCTGCAGGCGAAGCATTTCTTGCTGAAAATGCGAAGAAAGAAGGCGTTGTAGTGACTGAATCAGGTCTTCAATATGAAGTTATCTCTGCTGGTGAAGGCGAAAAACCGACTGCAGCTTCAACGGTTCGTGTTCACTACCATGGTTCTTTAATTGATGGTACTGTATTTGATAGTTCTGTTGAACGTGGTCAACCTGCTGAATTCCCTGTAGGTGGTGTGATTGCTGGTTGGACGGAAGCGTTACAATTAATGCCTGTTGGTGCTAAATATCGTTTAGCTATTCCTGCAGACTTAGCATATGGTGCTCGTGGTGCGGGTGCGGCGATTGGTCCCCACTCTACATTAGTATTTGATGTTGAGTTATTAGAGATTAAATAACAGCAAATCCGATTATAAACGATTATTGCCAGCCCTTCATTTAGTGATAGATGAAGGGCTTTTTTAATGGATTTTAGTTATAAAAGTAAGGATTAATGGAAAAAAAGTATAACCAGAGATGCACATTAACCAGAACCAAGCCGTTAAACGAATACGCTGTAGGGAGAGGGAGATTGACTCTATTGTCGGGGAGATATCATTACCAAGGGCGGCATAATTTATTTTTTGTGTTTGGTAAAGACGTACTCCGCCTAAACTAATATGCATACTCAAAGCAAAGCTTGCTAGCATTAATCCCGATGAAAAATGGTGCCAGTGAATACTCTGTTTAAATTTTGTTGGTAAATTTTCAAGTGGCTTGTCATATAATGCAAAGGTAAAGCTGACTAGGAGATGTACCGGAAATAACATCAGTGAGTAGATCAATGATGGAATAGTGCTTAGTGCGTCGAACTCTTCTCTTTTTTTATTCCATTGCTGCGCACAAATTTGAATGGTGCGATAAAATAACGCGCCATAAATCCCCGTTAATAGATACCAAAAAATAACCGCAAACCAGGAGTTCGCTAATTGTAAAACCATGGATTCAATGGTTGCCTTATTAACGCCTAGTGGCGATAACGGCTTAGTCTGCCGCTCTGTTAAAGTCGCTAGCGTATATTTTGCTTGTGCTAATTTATTGTGTTTTAAGGCATTGATTATCTCTTTATAAGCACTGCTTTTATCGTGCCATGACAACAATATAAACAATAGCATAACGTTAATGATAATCGGCTTATAAACGACATTATAGAGTTGGCTAATGATTAATATTGTGGGTAAATAGATGAGACAAATCGATAACACACTTGCTAAGCGTTTATAGCTATCGCTACGTGTCTCTAAATTAACTTTTTTAGCAATCTGCTGAAACATTAATTCTACTGCCGAAATGGGGCTAAGATCTTTCGGCAGCGAAATAAAGAAAGAGGCAACAGCAATGCTTATAAAACTAAAGAAGTCGCTATATTGCTCAATAAATTGCATTTAATCGATTCGTTTTAGAATTGCTTCAACAAGTATAGAAGCATTTTTGGCAGCAATGGGTAAATATTGTTCAAATGAGAGTTCTGATTTCTTACCTGCAATATCAGATAAAGAGCGAATAATGACAAATGGCATGTGAAATTGGTGGCAAACTTGCGCTATTGCGGCTGCTTCCATTTCACAGGCTGCCATAGTTGGAAAGTTATTAAGTGCCACGGCTGCTTTATTTGGATTGGCCATAAAAATATCACCAGAGCAGATAAGCCCTTGTATTATTTTCAATGAATCTAACGTTTGTGCTGCTTGTTGTGCAATATCGATTAGTTTTTGATCTGCTTTAAAAGCGGCAGGTAGCTGAGCCATTTGTCCTATTTCATAGCCAAAGGCCGTTAAATCTACGTCATGAAAACGCACTTCTGTAGAAATAACAATGTCACCAACATTGAGCGAACTGTCATAACCGCCTGCAGATCCCGTATTAATGATGATATTCGGCGCGAATTTTTCTAATAATAGGGTTGTCGCAATAGCTGCAGCTACTTTTCCGATTCCTGATTTAGTTAAAATAACCTCTTTTTTCTCTAATTCACCTTGGTAAAATTCACATCCAGCAATGATAGTCGTTTGTACATTACTCATTTTTTCTTTTAGAAGGCGAACTTCTTCATCCATTGCACCAATAATGCCTATTTTCATCGGTTTTACTCTTTAAACTATTATTAAAACGCTGATGTTAACATAAAATTTGCTAGATCTTCACTCTATGGTTTTTTTGTGTGCGCTAACTGTGTAAAATCGCCCCCACTAAAAGTTGATCAAGCTAAACTAGGAAAAAATAGATGAATGCCTTACTTGAAGATTTAAAAGCACGCGGACTTGTTGCGCAAACAACAGCTGATGAAGAATTACATGAACATCTATCGGAAGGCTGTAAAACTCTCTATTGTGGTTTCGATCCAACGGCGGACAGTTTGCATATAGGTAGCTTAGTGCCGCTTTTAACGTTAAAACGTTTTCAACAAGCAGGGCATAAACCGTTGGCGTTAGTGGGTGGCGCAACAGGTTTAATTGGCGATCCAAGTTTTAAAGCCGCAGAACGTAAACTCAACAGTGATGACATAGTAGAAAGTTGGGTGAGCAAAATAAAAACACAAGTGAGTGCTTTTATTGAATTTGGTGATCAAGAGAACTCAGCTGAAGTGGTTAATAACCTTGATTGGATCGGTAAAATGGATAGTATTTCATTTTTACGCGATGTGGGTAAACATTTTAGTGTGAATGCAATGATTCAAAAGGAATCGGTTAAACAACGTATTGAACGCGAAGGTTCGGGTATTTCATTTACTGAATTCAGTTACATGTTATTACAATCCTATGATTTTGCTGCACTAAATAAAGCAAACGGTTGCTCATTACAAATTGGTGGTTCTGATCAGTGGGGAAATATCACTGGGGGAATTGAACTAACTCGCCGTATGAATAAAGAGAAAGTATTTGGCCTAACGCTTCCTTTGGTAACTAAAGCGGATGGCACTAAATTTGGTAAAACCGAGTCGGGTACTATTTGGTTAGACGCAGAGAAAACATCTCCCTATGCCTTTTACCAATTTTGGATCACCACACTAGATGCTGATGTTTATAAATTTCTAAGATACTTTACCTTTTTGTCTATCGAACAGATCGCCGCTATCGAAGAAAAGGATAAAACCATAGCCGGACGTCCAGAAGGGCAGACAATTCTTGCTCAAGAAGTGACCCGTATCGTTCATGGTGAAGCTGGGCTTGCATCGGCACAACGTATTACTGAAGCACTATTTTCTGGTGATTTAAGTCAATTGTGTGAATCTGATCTAGCGCAGCTCGCGCAGGATGGGTTGCCAACGACGCTCGTTGAAGGTGAACAAAAATCATTAGTTGAATTACTCACTAGTTGTGAATTGGCTAAGTCCAATAAAATGGCGCGTGAATTTATTAACAACGGTGCGGTGAGTGTTAACGGTGAGAAACAAGTTAATAGTGAAGCCGTACTTTATAAAGCCGATGCTTTATATGGTAAATATACATTGATGAAACGTGGTAAACGTCTATTTAACCTATTTATTTGGTAAGTAAGATAATTTATTGAATTTGTTATTACAAAGCCGTTATAGCTCAACGTCCGCTATAACGGCTTTTTATTTGGAATCATTTGATGCAGCTCACTGACTTTGTGACAACCTTAGGAGCAGATTTGAAGCTTCGCTATGGGGAAAAAGTACATAAATTAACATTGCATGGGAACTTTAGCTGTCCTAATCGTGATGGTACGTTAGGGTTAGGCGGCTGTACTTTTTGTAGTGTTGCTGCCTTTGCCGATGAAGGACAAGCTGCATATAGCATCGAAAATCAATTACAGCTTCGCGCTCAAGAAGTGATCCATAAAGCGACTAAATATCTAGCTTATTTTCAAGCATATACAAGTACCTATGCAGAAATAGAGCAATTAGCATCATTATATGAACAAGCAACGCTAAATAGTAACATCGTAGGTCTTTGCGTTGGTACACGTCCTGATTGTGTCTCCGATGAGGTTTTAAATTTATTAAGCAGTTATCTTTTTCGTGGTTACGAGGTATGGCTAGAGTTAGGGTTACAGTCAGCGAATGATAAAACGCTTAAACGTATTAATCGTGGTCATGGTTTTGCTGAATATGAGGCGGTTTGTGTAAAAGCGCGAGCGAGGGGGATAAAAGTATGTACGCATTTAATACTAGGATTGCCTAATGAGCAGCAGAGCGATTACCAACAAACGTTAAATCAAGTAGTTGCGACAGGCGTTGATGGGTTAAAATTACACCCCTTGCATATCGTACGAGGTGCTATAATGGAAAAAGCATGGCAAGCGGGGCGATTAGCTACGTTGACATTAGAAGAGTATAGTCAAGCAGCGGTCTCTTTAATTCGTCATACCCCGGCTCATATTGTTTATCATCGTATTTCAGCGACGGCAAAACGCAGTGAGTTACTTGCGCCTATGTGGAGTGAAAAACGCTGGCCTGTACAGAATAGAATGGCCAAACTGATGCAACAACTCGGTGGACAGGGAAGTGCTTTATAATAAGTATGCGTATTTTTATTTAAAATAAGTGTATTATTAGTGGTTTATATAGCCTGCGACTTCAAAATGCAAAGTCAGCAAGAAAAAGTGTACCGAGATGCGAGGCTTAAAATAGAAGTATCGTTATACGACATAGCAATTTTTAACAAAACCAATTACTGTTATTTTCCTTGCTTTATGTGGCGCCAGACTGAAAACGTGCGTTACGCTGTAATGCGTGAAAGTGAATAAAATTTACCTTATGTTACGTCTTGAACTGGTATCCGAACTAGCGTATAGCAAAGCATATTGAGCTAATATGGGTATACGATATCTTAAGGAATATTTAAATTTATCTCGCTATTGCCGATTGAAATTTGCCAATGAAA
The DNA here is from genome assembly GCF_040566515.1 of Psychromonas sp. MME2. Lineage (NCBI taxonomy): Bacteria > Pseudomonadati > Pseudomonadota > Gammaproteobacteria > Alteromonadales > Psychromonadaceae > Psychromonas > Psychromonas sp. MME2. The sequence continues at coordinate 478,363 of NZ_JBEWXI010000012.1, forward strand.
TAAATTTTTTTAATTCATACTGAACTGGATTTTACTATGATGAAATTTTTTTCTGTTTTCCCTTTATTAATCTGTTTTATGTCTGCTCATGCTGCGTTAAATGAGACAGAAAAGCCGTCAGTGCTTAACGTTTACATTGACCAAAACCTCCCCTATTCTGGATTTGATGCTAATCAAAAAGCGCAGGGAGTCGTTGTAGATTATTGGCAATTATGGTCAACACAGAGCGATATTGCAGTTAATTTTCATCCCTACAACAATGAATCTCTCTTTTATTTATTGAATTCGAATCCTATTGCTATTTATAGCGGCTTGCTGGCGAAAGAGCAGAATTTAGCTTCATTAGAAAAAGAATTGCTATTTGATTTTAAAGCTGATTTTTACTATTTATCTTCCCATAAGCAAGATATTGAGCATCGCATCGGTCTCGATGGAGGAGCTTTAATTGTTGGGGGCTTGTTTCCTCGGGCTCAGCAAATATTAGTTTTCGGCAACAACACGCAGGTAGTATACAAAGAGTATCCCGGTTTATTGGACTTATTTGTTGATATATATAGTGGCAAATTAGATGCTTTTATTTTGTTTAATAGTGGTCAGGGAGTGCGTCATATTGTTGATTGTATTATTTCTTTGCTATTTGAAAAAAGTTCTCACTATATTACATCTAAACCCTTCTTTGTTTATGTTCCTATTGAGCGAGAACTTGTATTAGATTGGATAAATTGGGGAAATCAGCTTGAGCAAGTCGAAGATAATACCCATTTGTTGCTAGAAAATGCTGAAAATCCTATATGGGGCGTTTCTAAAGATATGGCAACTAAATTATTTGTTTTTCTCTTTTTTATGTTGCTGGTAATTATCTTTAGCCATAGGAGACGCCGTAAGGATAAAGAATTTAAAAATATTTTAGACTCATCTCCCTATCCATTAGCTATTTTTTCATTAGATGGCCAGGACATCTATTACTTAAATAATGAACTTAAATCGTTATTTTCTTTCCATTACAAAAAAAATAAATATCTTTTTGAAGATATTGAAAATCAACAACAATTATCCTCTTTCATCAATAAAGCGAGCCATTTAGTTACAATTGATGAGCAACGCTTACATATTTTAGTTGATGGTAGTTTTCACGATGTTGAGATAAGCGCAAAGAGAGTTCATTATAAAGGTAAAACGGCTTGGTTTTGCTATTTTAAAGATGTTACCGCCCTATTGCGTGCCGAGCGCGAATTAACTGAAGAGCGAGAGTTGTTGCGTAAGGTGCTTGATTCCATTCCGGAACAAATTTCCTTTAAATCATCGAAAGGCACCATCATTGGCTGTAATAAAGCTTGGGCGACAGCGCATAATACAACGGTTAATCATGCAACAGGGCGTCGCATTGCTGATATGCTTCCTGCGCATGTCATTGAAAAGCAGAAGCGGCAAGAAGTTAATGTTTGGTTGGGAGAGATTTACAATAAACAAGAATGGATTAATGAAAATTATGATACATCAAGTTTAGTGAATTTTGTTAAATTGCCTTTATACAATGATAAAGGGGCTATTTTTGCGGTACTAAGTATTGATAGTGATATTACCGATTTTTATAATTTGAATGAACAGCTAAAAGAAGAACACTTAAAACGTCTGGAAGCTGAAAAATCGTTGTCTGTGCAACATTCATTATTGCGCAGAACATTAGAGGTAACAGATGATGCCCTAGTTATGCTTGATCAAGCGGGACGAATTACGGTTGCTAATAAATGCTTTGCAAAATTAATCAATGTAAATATGGAAAACTTGATAGGCTTGTCAGTGAGTGACGTTTTTTCAGATGGTCGTGCAGACTGGATTGAACGTGAAAATCAACTGTTAATAGAGTCCGGTAGCGCACACACATTTGAAGAGTTTCTTTTTGTGGATGGTGAAAAAAGATGCTATCAAATAGAAAAAAATGCATTCCATGATCAAGATAATGATTATAGTGGGATCGTTATTACTGCGCGAGATATTACATCGCAGAAGCAACATCAAGAAAAACAGCAGCTAGCTTCGGTGCAGATTGAATCTAAAATGGTAAATGATCAATTAACAGGTATCGCGAACCGTGATACTTTTGAATTACAATTTAAGCAACTTTGGCAAGATGCATATCAAGAAGAAGACCTGCTAACCCTTATTGTTTGTGATATAGATTGCTTTAAAGCTTATTGTGACAACTATGGAGTATTAGAAGGTGATCAATTGATCAAACACATTAGTCATGTTTTAGAAAAGTTTTGCATACAGTTTGGTTGCTTTGTCGCACGATATGATATTGATAAGTTTGTCATAATAACTAAAGGTGGTAATGCAACGAATGCTTTAAAACTTGCTGAAAATATTCGCATGGAAGTCGTGAGTGAAAAAATAGAGCATCTTTATTCATCGGTTAATCGTATAGTTACACTTAGTATGGGGCTATCAAGTTTGTTCCCAAGTGATCTCAATTCGACAAAAATATTGTTAGCAGAAGCAGAAGGCGCTTTACATATTGCAAAACAAACGGGAAAAGATCAACTTTATGTTCATTGATGTTAGGCACAAATATCCTTGAAAATAAAGTATTTATCTGTTTTAGACATTTAAACTGTGAAGACTAGCAAGTTACTTAGATGAAAGTGCAAATATCGTGTGATCTCTGGTTTTTTAAAGAATACAATGTAATTTGATTGTTAAGTGAGCAGTTTGCAAGTGTTTTTTATACATTTACTTGATAAATATCTATTTGCTAAAGAATAGCGATAGAATAAATGGTACTGTATAGTTTATAATTGATCGTATGGTTTTATCTATTACTTATGTTGATAAGCGTTTTCATTGATGAATTAAATAATACTTAATAAATTTTAAACTTAATTAAGGTTAATAAAGGGATAATTTATGGCGCAACACAAACAGGCTGAAGATACAAATAAGGTTGATTCATTTATTTCTTCTTTAGAAGGTAAAAATGGCGACAATATGGGTGTTGTGAATATTGCTAAATATAAACAACCCGAAGAGGCTGTTAGCGCAGAAATATCTGCATTTGAACAGGTGATGTCGCAAATGAATATTGCAGATTGTCGAGCTTTCGACAATAAATATTCACAATTATGGCAAGAGGCAAGTGATGAAAACACATTACTTTCCGTCATGCTTTGTGAAATAGACTTTTTTAAAGCTTATAATGATAATTATGGCCATCAAGGCGCTTCATTCATGCTGCTTGTTATTGGTCTTGCTCTGAAAAAAGCATGTGAAGAGCATGATTGTTTCTTAGCTCGTTATGAAAATGAAGAATTTGCCATTTTAATGAAAGGTGGCAATGAAGAAAAAGCATTAGCAGTCGCAGAAGCGTTACGTAAATCTGTTGAGTTATCACGAACTGAACATAAATATTCGAGTGTTAGTAAAGTCGTTACATTAAGCATTGGTGTTTCAAGTGTATACCCTAATTCCATGAAAATGTTGGTCCGTGAGGCTAATCGAGCACTGCATGATGCGACAGCTGATGGGCGAAATCAAGTTTCAAGCATCTTTCCTCATAAAAGTAATGTAGAGTTGAGTGATAATGCACTTGAAAATAGAGAGTCAGTAACAGAAGAGGACTCCATTAAACATAATAGTGCAGAAGCTGTTAAAGCTAACGAAGAAAAAGCAAATGCAGCAGCGGATACGCTTAGCAACTCTCCTTCGGTAGATTTTAAACAGAAAATTCGCGATATGAAAATAGCAGATTGTGGCTCTTTTCATGATAACTTTGTAAAACTGTGGGAAGAGAGTAAAAAAGAAAATGAGCTATTATCAATGTTAATGTGTGAAGTTGATTTTTTCCAACCTTACATTGATAATTATGGCGTTGCAGCTAGTGAAGATATGTTAATTACAGTGGCAACTGTTTTACAAAAGATCGCGATCATTAATGGTTGTTTTGTTGCTCATGTAGAAGGTGAAAAATTTATTATCTTAATGAAAGGTGGTAATGCAACGAGTGCATTGAAAGTCGCACAATCTCTACATAAGGGCGTAGTAAAATCAAATCTTAAACATGACCATTCCGAAGCTACTGACATTGTAACAATGAGTATCGGATTATCTAGTTTATTCCCAAGTGATTTAAATACGATGAAATCTTTGATGATAGAGGCTAATACTGCATTACACGCTGCTATAACAACTGGCAGAAATCAGATTAGCGTGCACTAATAACCATTACAGATAACAATAAATAAAAAAAGGAGCAAAATGCTCCTTTTTTTATTTATACCAGTTGAATCAAATATTAAGCAGAGTAACCGCCTTTAATGCCCTTACTGGTAATTGACACGGCATCATGTGCATGTAAGCTTTCATAGTGATTTACACGTAACCAAAAGTCATCAAACTTAATTTCTGGAATAAGAACATGCTGAAGTTGTCTTGCAGCATCTTCACAGAACATTAAATTTTGTCCATTTAAACGCGCAAACTCTTGTTCATCTTCGCGTTTAACCGCTGCTTGAACTGGCGTTTTCAAGGTACTTTCCACTAAATCAATTAATTCAATAACCGGGAATGATTTGTTTGATTTATTTAATTTAACTTTGACATCTACGACGCTTCGTTGACTGTGAGGGGTTGCTACTATCCCTTTTGTTGAGCCTAACCAATTCATCACCTCATCTTTATTCACTTCTGTTTGTTGTGAATATGTATTTGCAAATTCACGTTGAATAAGTTGTCTTGCTAACGCAGCAGAACAAGGACAAGTGGATGAGTAGGGCACTTTAACTTGCATTTCAAATGTTAAATGTGTATCGATAAGCTGTCCAATAATCGTCACAGGGTAAGCTTTCCAGCCTCTTTTTTCACTAATTAATGATTTGCGTCGTAAGTGGTAATCAAACTCAAATTTCACATAGGCCTGTTGACTTAATTCATGGTGACTTTGTATGAAGCCATTGAGCAATTCTGTTAATGTATTTAACGTTAACTCTGAGTCTGTTGATAATTGATCAAGTTGTAGATACAAACGAGACATGTGAATGCCTTTGGCTTGAGGATCGCCTAAATTCACAAACACCTCAGCTTTGGCGCTTACTTGTTGTGGTACGCAATCATCAGTTTGTACCATTAAAGGTAACTCAATATTACTCATGCCAACTCGATCAAGTTTACCCTCTGTTTGAGCTTGTGCACTATTTGCTATATCTGGCATTGCCATTAGGTAAAACTCCCTTAATCATGATTAAGCATTTATAGATAATTTAAAGGCTGCATTATAGACGTCTTCTAAACATTTAAAAACCATGAAATGCAAAGGATTATCAACAGTCAGTGAAAGTGGCTGTTTTTTGAGCCATTTGTTTTGGTTAAGTGATTAAAAATGGGTATATTATGGTGATTTATGACACTAGTCACTTATTTTCAGCCTTTTATATCAAATTGTAGATAGAATTGTCCTTCTTTCACTTTTAAAAGTAATAAAATCATTCGAAATTTTCAGGGGGCATTGTGAATATATTTATTCTAAAAACATGGGTGCATTATTACGTTGCACTATTAAAAAAACTCGGAGCATTTCGTTTTAGTTTGATTTTAGCTGTTGCAATTATTACTGCCGATTCGATTTTGCAGATTTTATTAGGATACTACTTCAATGCACCTTTGGATATTGTCGATATATCGCGATCTTTCATTTTAGGGTTAATTATTACACCTTGGGCTGTTTATTTTTTAACTGTGGTGGTTGGAGATCTAGAAGACGCCAGACAGCGCTTAGGAAACACCGTTGCAAAATTGCAAGTGATGTTAAAAAATGATCAGGAAAAAACGGATGCTTTAGAGTGTGAAATTATTGAACATCAGAAGAGCCAAAGGCAACTTGAAGAAACGGCTATTTTATTGCGTTCCTTTTTAGATACTTCCCCCGATCTCTTTTTTCATCGTGACTTGAAAGGATGCTTTGTTAGTTGCAATAAGGCGATGGAAGAGTTAGCTGGAAAAACCGAGGAGCAGCTTATAGGTTTAACACCCTTTGATATATATCCAGAATCCTATGCCAGACAGGTCGTTGAACGAGATTTAAAAACGCAAGAAACGAATCAAGAGCAGATTAATGAGCATTGGTTGCATTATCCTAATGGACGACAAGCTTATTTTGAAGTACGGGCATTACCTTTGTATAACAGCCATAAGAAATGTGTTGGTATCATTGGTTTCGGCCGTGATATTACTGAACGTAAAAAATACCAAGAGTCTTTAGAGAAGGCTAGCCGCGATAAAACAACATTTATTGCGACGATTAGTCATGAATTACGTACGCCACTAAATGGTATCGTTGGACTAAGTCGTATGCTGTTAGATGAAAACCTGACCAGTGAGCAAATTAAATACCTTAAAACTATCCATATTAGTGCTATTACATTGGGCAATATATTCAATGATATTATTGACTTAGATAAACTTGATTGAAGACGCTTAAATTTAGTTAGTAATCATATTAACATGCCTGATTTTATTACCGATCTGAAAAGTCTTGCTTTTATTCAAACTGAACAAAAGGGGTTGGCATTACGTTTTCAGCAGAAAAGTTTACTGCCAAATTATATTACAGCAGATGATACTCGACTTAGGCAGGTGCTCTGGAATCTAATTACTAACGCGGTGAAATTTACAGTAGAAGGCACTGTCACCATTGACTGTTATAGTGAAGCAATTAATGAAACACAAGGCCTACTGACTTTTGAGGTACAGGATACTGGTATTGGTATTCCCACTGATCAGTTAGAAAAAATATTTGCGATGTATTACCAAGTTAAAGGTAATCGACATGCAACGGGAACAGGGATTGGTTTGGCTGTTTCCGCACAAATCGTCAAAGCTATGGGGGGCACGCTTACGGTACAAAGTACCCTCGGTGAAGGGAGTCTATTTAAGTTATCTATCCCTGTAGAGTGTTCTGAAACAAATCATAATAATCGACTTATTTCCCATTCATTGCCCACCTTATCTATTTTATTGGTTGAAGATATAGATTTAAATATTGTGGTAGCTAAAGCTTTATTAGAAAAGCTAGGGCACCATGTAGATAGCGCTATTAATGGCCAAGAAGCACTTGATAAAGTGGCTAATAACAAATATCAGTTGATTTTAATGGATATTCAGTTGCCTGATATGGATGGGTATCAAGTGACCCAAGCATTGCGCCATAGATATGTAGATGATCTTCCGCCTATTGTGGCATTAACGGCAAATGTTTTTGCCGATAAACAAAAGTTTATCGAACAAGGCATGGATGATGCGCTTGGAAAACCGCTTGGGATTGAATCCTTTAATGAGATGATTGTAAGACTGTTTACGAACCAGAAAAAGGAGGATAATAGTGATATGCCTATAGTGATTAACGATGTTAATGAAACGATTATCAATGAGCCAATGTTGTGTGAACTGTTCGATTTTCTACCAACGTCAGTAATGCTTGAAAACGTTGCTCTTTTTGCGCAGATGATACCCGATTATTTACAAATTCTTGATTCAAATATCATTGCTAAGGATAAAAAGGGAATAGTGAGTGAGGCACATAAAATCAAAGGTGCAGCTGCTTCAGTCGGCTTAATACGTCTTCAGGAGTTAGCGCAAAAAATTCAATCACCAGAATTGCCTGCTTGGTGGGATAATATTGATGATTGGCATGAATTGTTCAAATCCAGTTATGAAGGAGATATTGATACATTAAAAAAATGGATTGTTAGCCATGGAAAATAGCCTAAGTTATTTTAGTGTAGGTATTAGGTTAATACCTACATATTAAGAACTATTTTATCGCTTATTTTGTGGTTGTTTTTTGAACAGTGATGCTGTTAATGATGATAGGTTGAGTCGGACGATCTCCCGCGTTTGTTTTGACCTTTGCAATTGCATCAACTACATCCATCCCTGAAGTCACTTTTCCAAATACGGCATATCCCCAATTGCCATTTTTAGCATCTAAAAAATAATTATCTTTTTGGTTAATAAAGAATTGTCGCGTTGCTGAGTGAGGGAAGTTTGTTCTTGCCATGGCAATCGTACCGCGTTCATTACTCAAGCCATTACGCGATTCATTTTTAATCGCAGCAAAGGTTACAAATTTTTTTCCTGTGGCATTTTCTCCACCACCTTGAATCATAAAACCATTAATAACACGATGAAATATTGTCTCTTTAAAACCATCTTGATTTACATAGGCTAAAAAGTTAGAGACGCTTTGTGGGGCTTGGTCGGGGAAAAGTTCAATAGCTATTTTCCCCTGTGAAGTATCGATAACTACACTGGGGTTGCCAGCGGCAAAGCTAGTGGTGCTCAATATTAGTAGTAAAGCAGATAACAGGTATTTCATATTTATTCCTTAGGATTAGAGTTTTTGTAGTTTAGCGTTAAGTTCAGGGTCTTGAATGATTTCAGTTAATATTTGTGATAATTGCGTATTTAATTGTTCAGCCAATTTATCACTATCTGCTTTAAACACGCCTTGTTGTGCAAATCGTGATTTATAGGTTTTGCTAAAAATCTGATTATCAAATGTTAATTCTATCTTTATAACAATGTCAGCATTATTTTCAAAGGAGACACTACCTTGTTCGACTTTAGCAAGTAATTTAATTAATTGAACATTAATAATATTGCTACTATCAGCTTGGAAGTTTTGGCTCTGTTGTTGCCATTGTTCACGTAGCGTCCTTTCAATGACTAACCGGCTGCTTTGGCTTTCATTTACTAACATAGCAACGCCATCTCCCTTGCTAATTTCAATAATATGGCGCGCAATTCGTCTGTCTTGGCTGGTTAAGTGCCAAGTGACTTTGCTGTTTTCTAGGTTGTTTGTTGCTGCAATAGATAGCTCTGGATTAAGTTGCACAGTGGTTGACGGAGCGCTGCAAGCCATTAATAATGCTGTACAAACAACCCCTACTTGGAGTGATATTTTTTTAAACAAGAAATGCATGGTAGTAGATCCTCTGACTAATTAGTGACACAGAGCATAGCAAATAAAGGGCGTGATTTATTCTTTGTTTGTAAACATATTGCTATTTTTTTTGTGCGCTTTTTAATCACGATAAATATTGAATGTTAAATATAGGCTAATAGAAGGTTAATTTTATTTCTATTTCTACAATTATGGAACAATTGATCATGTAAATTCCTGTTTACAGCTTTTTTTACCTTTTTGTATGAAATATGATCAAACTATTACTTTGCTTTTTTGAATTTATTTAAAAAAATAATTCACAATATCCTACAAAGCCCATGTTATCTAGCTTCATCACGGTTATCCACTTTTTCTGTGGATAACTCTGTGGGGAGTTTTATTAAAAGTTGCTGAAAGCCTTATGATTACTTACTTTGTCGTGGGTTGTTGCAAAAACAAGCGGAAATTAAATTTATTAAAAAACAGTCACTTAAGAATGTCAAGTGTTTGTTGTTAATCTATATTTGATGTTTTGTTTGTGATAATTGTTTCGCTACAAGTCAATACTTTTCTGTGAATTATTTTTTCGGTTATTTGCATAAATAGATTGACAAGCAACTGATTGTTGTGAATTTTTATTGTTTGTTTTAGCAGCGCTTACCATGCTAACAAAATAAATACTGAGCCATATTGTTATGATTCTGTAACATATGAAGATTTCTTTTGTGCACCTTTATAGTGCTATAAATCTGCTGATAATGGTTTTAAATGAGGCTTTGGATGATTTTTTTTCATCAAGCTTGTATTTATATACTTTTAATGAAGTATAAAATAATTTATAGAGTCAGTTACATGATCACAGATGGTGTTAAACTATCTAAACGATAAAATATGCTGTAATAGGGCTGTTATGAAAAAAAAATTTCAATTGTCATCAACATTTTCGCCTGCAGGCGATCAACCTCAAGCGATTGAAAAACTCGTTGATGGTATTGAATCGGGGCTCGCTTTCCAGACGCTTTTGGGAGTGACTGGCTCAGGGAAAACATTCACCTTGGCCAATACCATTGCCCAGTTGAATCGCCCTACATTGATTCTTGCACCGAATAAGACCTTAGCTGCGCAATTGTATGGCGAAATGAAGGATTTTTTTCCCCATAACGCCGTTGAATATTTCGTCTCCTATTATGATTATTATCAACCAGAAGCCTATGTACCGAGTTCTGATTCCTTTATTGAGAAAGATGCCGCGGTCAATGCCCATATTGAACAGATGCGTTTATCTGCAACTAAAGCCTTATTAGAACGTGATGACGTGGTGTTGGTCGCCTCTGTTTCTGCTATTTATGGATTAGGGGATCCCACTGCGTATTTAAAAATGATGTTGCATCTCACCCTTGGTGAAATAATCTCTAGCCGTGAAATTCTGCAACGCTTGGTTGATTTACAATATAGTCGTAATGAAACGGAATTAAGCCGTGGTACTTTTCGTGTACGTGGGGAGGTCATTGATATTTTTCCTGCTGATTCGGAAAAAGAGGCGTTGCGTATCGAATTATTTGATGATGAAGTGGAAAATATAACGATTTTTGACCCATTAACGGGGCAACAGCTCGATAAACTAACACGTGTGACCGTATACCCTAAGACCCACTATGTAACGCCTAGAGAGCAAATTTTAAAAGCCGTTGAGGCCATTAAAATAGAACTCAATGAACGTAAAAAAGCGTTTTTAGCTGAAAATAAACTCATTGAAGAGCAGCGTATTTCTCAGCGTACCTTATATGATATCGAAATGATGAATGAGTTAGGTTATTGCTCGGGTATTGAAAATTATTCTCGCTACTTGTCTGGGCGCGCACCGGGTGAAGCACCACCGACGTTATTTGATTACCTCCCTAACAATGGTTTGTTGATTATTGATGAAAGTCATGTAACCGTCCCACAAATTGGCGCTATGTACAAAGGTGATCGTTCCCGTAAAGAAAACTTAGTGAATTACGGTTTCCGTTTGCCATCGGCTTTGGATAATCGTCCGCTTAAATTTGCGGAATTTGAGAAATTGGCACCACAAACCATTTATGTTTCTGCCACACCCAGTGATTATGAAATTGAAAAATCAGAGGGTGATGTAGTACGGCAAGTGATTCGTCCGACAGGATTACTTGATCCAGAAATAGAGGTGCGCCCAGTTACTACTCAAGTCGATGATCTGCTTTCGGAAATCAATCTTCGCTTACCATTAAATGAGCGTGTATTAGTGACCACCTTAACCAAACGCATGGCAGAAGATCTTACCGATTACCTTAATGAACATGGTATTAAAGTACGTTATTTACATTCCGATGTTGATACTGTTGAGCGTGTTGAGATTATACGCGATCTACGCTTAGGGGTTTTTGATGTATTAGTGGGGATCAACTTACTACGTGAAGGGTTAGATATTCCTGAAGTTTCACTGGTGGCAATATTAGATGCGGACAAAGAGGGCTTTTTACGTTCTGAGCGTTCGTTAATTCAAACCATGGGGCGTGCTGCACGTAACTTAAAAGGTAAAGCCATTTTATATGCCGACAAAGTGACGGCATCCATGCAAAAGGCGATGAAGGTGACCGAAGATCGCCGCCTTCTGCAACATAATTTTAATCAAGCCAATGGCATTGTTCCACAAGGCTTAAATAAGCAGGTCAATGATGTTCTGCAACTTGGGCAGCGCAATCTTAAAAAAGGCAATAGTAAACAAGATAAGGTCGCTGAGTATAAAGCCAACTACCAAGTTAACAGTGAGCAGGAGATCCTTAAGCAGATCGTTAAATTGGAAAAGCAGATGTTTACATACGCCAAAGAACTCGAGTTTGAACAAGCTGCAAAAATCAGGGATGAAGTTACTAAATTACAGGAACAATTAGTTTCTATGGGGTAAGGGGAGTACAACGTATCCTCAGTGTCAGTTGTTGCTAATACAAATATTGGGGAGATAATGGCAAGATGGAAAATTTTGTCATGATAGAAGATACATGCAACTTGAATATGTTATATCAGTCATCTTCAAGTTGCATTGATATATTAAATGACGGAAAAGTTTTCGTTCTCTAGCATTTTAATTAGCGATATGAGTGGTAAGCCGATTAAACTATTGGGATCTTTGCCTTCAAAAGAGTCAAATAGGGCGATACCATACCCCTCACTTTTAAAGCTGCCTGCGCAATTGTACGGTTGTTCTTTTTCTAGGTAACGAGTGATCATTGCATCACTCAACTCTCTAAATTGCACGGTATAAGGCTCAACCAGAGACTGAACTCGTCCCGTTGCACTGTTAACTAAAGCGAGACCCGTATAAAAGGTGATGCGTTTACCACTGGCGGCTTTGAGCTGCTTAAATGCGTTTTCAAAGTTACCTGGTTTGCCTAAAATAACACCGTCATTCACGCAGACTTGGTCACTGCCGATAATCAATGCATGCTCATATTTGTCTGTGACAGCCTGTGCTTTTTGTATAGCTAAACGCGTCACTAATTGTTGTGCATTTTCACTGGGCAAGGCGGTTTCATCAACATTGGGTTTGTCGGTTAAAAATGCTAGATGCAATTTTTCCAGTAGTTGCTTTCGAAAGGGGGAGGTGGATGCTAAAACAAGAAATTGGGGCATATTGGCCTCTTTTTTTATCTATGAATTGTGTTATTCTATGGGCTTGAAAATAATAAAGCGATAACATAATAAAAAATGTCGCTTTTTCTTTGACTATCTTAACAGCAAACTATATTATTCGCGCCCATGCAAAAGGTTAAATTACCGATTAGCGTTGATCCTGTTCGCGCTGCTCAAAAACAACTGGAACTTGATGCTCATATTCCTAAGTCGTTTTTGAACAGATTGGCAGAGTCAACAATCAGCGTTCAGTCTGATATCAACACGACTTTTTCATTTGATATTGATAAGCAAAAGCTGAGAATATTTCATGGCAAAGCTAGTGTTGAAGTAGAACTCATTTGTCAACGGTGCAGTGAGCCTATGCTTTATCAGTGTGAAGCTGAATTTACGTATTGTCCCGTTCATAACCAAGAACAGGAAAATAATTTACCAGACGCCTATGAACCCATTTACTATGATGAAAATGGAGAGGTAAATCTTTATCAGGTTGTTGAAGACGAACTGATTCTGGCTCTTCCGCAAATTGCAAAACATGCAATAGAGGATTGTCAGCTCGGAGCGTACGAAGTTACCTTTGGTGAAATTGATGAAGAAGAACAGCGTCCCAACCCATTTGATGCATTAGCTAAGCTAAAGCACAAGTAACAAGCAGGAATTTTAAAAATGGCAGTACAAAAAAGTCGTAAGACTCCTTCAAAACGTGGTATGCGTCGTTCACATGATGCACTAGGTGCAGGTGCTCAACTTTCTGTAGACTCTACATCTGGTGAAACTCATCGTCGTCATCACATGACTGCTGATGGTTTTTACAGAGGCAGAAAAGTAATCGACCTATAAGATTACTTTGCGTAAATTTACTATTGCGCTTGATGTCATGGGGGGCGATCTCGGTCCCCATATTCCTATTTTAGCGGCTAAAAAATCACTTCAGTTACATACCAATCTGTCAATATTGATAGTTGGCAACCAAACACTGTTACACCCTTTTTTACAAAAGCATAATCTTCTAAATCATCCTCGTTTGCATGTTATTCATACAGATACGTTTATCTCTATGGAAGATAATCCCGTATATGTTTTACGCCATGTTTCAGGTACATCTATGCACCTCGCATTAGATTTGGTGGCCCAGGGAAAGGCGGATGCATGTGTTAGTGCCGGTAATACAGGGGCGCTAATGTTGTTAGCAAAACAGGCATTGAAAACCTTGCCTGGTATCTCTCGACCCGCATTAGTCTCTGGTTTGCCCAATAATTGTGCTGGCCACACTTATCTTTTAGACTTGGGCGCTATTTTACAGTGTGATAGTGACACTTTGTTTAATTTCGCGATTATGGGCAGTGTACTTTGTGAAAAGGTAGAGCAAATTAAAAGTCCTACCGTTGCCCTGCTTAATGTGGGTAAAGAAAATAATAAAGGTAATGATATAATTAAACGCTGTGCTGATTTGTTAAAGCAGACTCCGCATGTGAATTACATTGGTTTTATTGAGGCGAACGATATCTTTTCCTGCCAAGCCGATGTGGTTGTAACCGATGGTTTTAGTGGTAACGTTGCATTAAAAAGTTATGAGGGGATGGGCCGTGTCTATCTATCGCAGTTAAATAAAGCACTGAATACAAACTTTTATAGTAAACTGTTAGGTAGGTTATTAAATCCAATTTTAAAAAAGCAGTTAAAACATTTGCATCCGGATATGTATAATGGAGCAAGTTTAATTGGGCTACGCGGTATTGTTGTTAAAAGTCATGGTAGTGCAAATGAAGTTGCATTTACCTATGCCATTGAACAAGCGATCAAAGAGATTCAATGGCAAATCCCTGCGTGTGTAGCTGAGACGTTAGAAACTGTTTTATCAGAGCGAGATTGTTTATCACATGAATAGTAAAATTATAGGTACTGGTAGCTATTTACCGGCAGCGATACGTACAAACGACGATTTAGAGAAAATGGTCGACACGAGTGATGAATGGATCACGACACGTACGGGTATTAAAGAGCGCCGTATCGCAAACAAACAAGAAACAATCGCCTTTATGGGAAAAGAGGCGGCGGTTAATGCATTGCAAGCTGCGAGTTTAACCGCGTCAGATTTAGATATGATTATTGTCGCAACGACCAGTAATCATAACGCTTTCCCTTCTGCTGCCTGTGAAGTACAAAATTTATTAGGCATTTATAATATCCCCGCTTTTGATGTTGCTGCGGCCTGTGCTGGGTTTACCTATGCATTAAGCATTGCCGATAATTTTATTAAAGCTGGTGGTGCTAAAAACATTCTTGTCATTGGTGCCGATAGTTTAGCTAATACCTGTGATCCAACGGATCGCTCAACAGTCATTTTATTTGGTGATGGTGCTGGGGCGGCTATTGTTAGTGCAACCACCGAAGTGGGCATTTTATCGACTCATATCAATGCCGATGGCCGTTATGGTGATTTATTAAAATTGCCAAATGTTGAGCGTGGCAATATGGATACCCTGAATACGGCCTATTTATCAATGGCAGGAAACGATGTCTTCAAAGTTGCTGTGACAAGATTAAGTCAAGTGGTTGTTGATACTCTCGCGGCTAATAATATTGCTAAAGAAGAGTTAGATTGGTTGGTTCCTCATCAAGCGAACCAGCGAATTATCAGTGCTACGGCTAAAAAATTAGGGATGTCCATGGATTAAGTTATTCTAACGCTTGATAAACATGGCAATACTTCTGCTGCATCAGTGCCCTTGGCGCTAGATGAAGGCATTCGTAGTGGCAAAATCAAACCCGGTCAGCTAGTTTTACTAGAGGCATTTGGTGGTGGGTTTACATGGGGTAGTGCCTTGCTCCGTATGTAACACTCAATTCAGTAATTACCTACTTATTAATGCTTGTTAAAATGGATGTTAGCTTAAGGTGAAACAGTGTTTCACCTTGGTTATTCATTGTTTAATCAGAAGCGCATACTTAATGATTATTTTCATTCATTTTTCCTATGCCTAAATAGAGTATTTGATGAGTGGGTTTAGTCTAAAAACAGTTATATTCATAGGAATTTAAAATATGACAAACTTTACTTTTGCCTTTCCTGGGCAAGGCTCGCAAAGTGTTGCTATGCTAGCTGAACTAGCAGAGACATTTCCTGTTGTTGTAGACACCTATAAAGAAGCAAGTGCTGCACTAGGTTATGATTTATGGGCGCTGGTGCAACAAGGTCCGAGCGAATCGTTGAATCAGACAGATAAAACACAACCTGCATTACTTGCGGCATCAGTCGCTATTTGGCGTGTTTGGGAAGAGCAGGGTGGTATAAAGCCCACCGTTATTGCTGGTCATAGCTTAGGCGAATATTCCGCTTTAGTGTGTGCAGGTGTTATTAATTTTCAAGATGCCATTAAACTCGTTGAGTTACGCGGTCAATTAATGCAACAGGCTGTGCCTGCTGGAACAGGGGCTATGGCTGCCATTATTGGTTTAGATAACGATGTTATTGCAACCTGTTGTGAAAATGCAGCACAGGGACAAGTTGTTTCTCCTGTTAACTTTAATTCTCCAGGACAAGTTGTTATTGCGGGCAATAAAGAAGCGGTAGAACGAGCGGGTCTATTATTAAAAGAAGCTGGTGCAAAGCGCGTACTTCCTTTACCTGTTAGTGTTCCTTCACACTGTGCATTGATGAAACCTGCCGCAGAGAAATTAGCTGTTGCGCTGCAAGACATTGAATTTAAAACACCGACAATGGCTGTTATTAATAATGTCGATGTCGTTGCAGAAACGGATGCCGCTAAAATTAAAGACGCCTTAGTTCGTCAGTTATTTTCACCTGTTCGTTGGACAGAAACGATTGAAAAAATGGCGGCAGAGGGGATCACACTACAAGTTGAAGCTGGACCTGGTAAAGTGTTAAGCGGCCTTGTACGACGTATCGATAAGAGTTTTACTGCCAGTTTTATCAATGATAATGCTAGCCTTGAGCAATCACTGGCAGCAGTTAAAGGAGCACAATAATGAGTATGAAAGGTCAAGTGGTATTAGTAACGGGTGCAAGTCGTGGTATAGGACGTGCTATTGCTGAAAGTTTCGTTGCATTAGGTGCAACGGTACTTGGTACAGCGACGAGTGAAAATGGCGCAGCAGCGATCAGTGAATATTTAAGTGATGCAGGTAAAGGATTTGTGCTAAATGTAACAGAAACAGATTCTATCAGTACACTTTTTGATGAGATCAAAGCACAATATGGGGCTGTTGATGTGTTAGTCAATAACGCTGGCATTACTCGTGATAACTTATTGATGCGTATGAAAGATGATGAGTGGAATGATATCATTAACACGAATTTAACGCCCATCTTTAAAATGAGTAAAGCGGCATTGCGTCCAATGATGAAAAAACGTCATGGACGTATAATTAACGTCGGCTCTGTTGTTGGTACTATGGGCAATGCAGGGCAGGCTAACTATGCTGCTGCAAAAGCGGGTGTGATTGGCTTTACTAAGTCTTTAGCACGAGAAGTGGCAAGCCGTGGTATTACTGTTAATACAGTAGCTCCTGGGTTTATTGAAACTGATATGACTAAAGCATTAACAGAAGAGCAACGTGCAGCGACACTTTCTGCTGTACCTGCAGGTCGTTTAGGTGATCCGAAAGAGATTGCTGCAACGGTTGTATTTCTTGCATCAGAAGGCGCAGCTTACATTAATGGTGAAACAATTCACGTTAATGGCGGCATGTATATGGTCTAAAATTGACCGCTAAATTGGTGAAAATGGTTGGAATTTATATCTTTATTGATTAAGATCCAAAAAAAGTGGTCTAACCAGCAATAGAATACTTGAATATTAAACGTGATAGAATAAACTGTCGCAACTAAATAACGCAACAGCGTATCCACAAAGGAAAATAAAAATGAGCAATATCGAAGAACGCGTAAGAAACATCATCGTTGAACAACTAGGTGTTCAACTAGACGAAGTTAAAAACGAAGCTTCTTTCGTTGACGATCTTGGAGCTGATTCTCTAGATACAGTTGAGCTTGTAATGGCTCTTGAAGAAGAGTTTGATACAGAAATTCCAGATGAAGAAGCTGAGAAAATCACAACTGTTCAATCAGCTATTGATTACATTGTAAACAACGCTTAATAATTCATTCAACTCTGAATGATTGTGTATTTTTAAAAGGCGGTCCTATGACCGCCTTTTGTGTCTTTAGCGGTTCAGATTAAAGTAACTAATACCAATCCGTATAAGTATCTGACCTATTTCGTTGGTTAAAATAATAGATAACAGCATTGCATTCAATCGTAATAGCGAGCTATTACTCAATCATGCGCCTTGCTCTCTATCATTTTTCCTCAACAAGCTATGACCGTAATATTATGTTAATTGGTATGAATCAGCATTATTATGGTGATAATTGATTTAGTTTAAATAATCCTAATCAGGAGGGATCATCGTGTCAAAGCGAAGAGTTGTAATAACTGGCTTGGGGATGCTATCACCCGTAGGTAATACGGTGGAAGAATCATGGCAAGCAGTACAAGCTGGACAAAGTGGCATTTCTAATATTGACCATTTTGATACAGAAAAATTCTCTACAAAATTTGCTGGATTAGTCAAAAACTTCAATGTTGAAGATTATATGCCACGTAAAGAAGCCCGTAAAATGGATGAATTTATCCAATATGGTGTTGCCTCAGCGGAGCAAGCTTTACAGGATTCTGGGCTAATCATCAATGATGATAATGCCGAGCGAATCGGTGTCGCCATCGGTTCGGGTATTGGTGGTATCACCACGATTGAAAACAATGTACGTAATTTCGAAAAAAGTGGTCCGCGTAAAATAAGCCCATTTTTTGTACCTGCAACGATTATCAACATGATCTCTGGCCATGTTTCAATTAATAAAGGCTTAAAAGGGCCTAACATTGCGATAACAACGGCTTGTACAACGGGAACACACAGTATCGGTATGGCTGCACGTATGATCCAATATGGTGATGCAGACGCTATGTTAGCGGGCGGTGCTGAAAAAGCTTCAAGCGAATTAAGCATGGGGGGATTTGCCTCAGCTCGCGCCTTGTCAACGCGTAATGATTCACCTGAAACAGCGAGTCGTCCTTGGGATAAAGATCGTGATGGTTTTGTGTTAGGGGATGGCGCGGGTGTATTAGTACTCGAAGAGTATGAGCATGCCAAAGCGCGTGGTGCAAAAATTTATGCAGAACTTGTTGGTTTTGGTATGAGTGGCGATGCTTACCATATGACATCACCACCAGAAAGTGGAGCAGGTGCAGCATTATCAATGAAAAATGCGATTAAAGATGCCAATATCGCCGCAACTGATATTCAATATATTAATGCCCATGGTACGTCAACGCCTGCTGGAGATATCGCAGAAACGCAGGCTGTTAAAAGTATCTGGGGTGATCGAGCCAATGAAGTGATGATGAGCTCAACTAAATCGATGACAGGTCACTTGTTAGGTGCAGCTGGTGCCATCGAAGCTATTTTTAGTGTGCTAGCATTGCGTGACCAAGTTGCGCCACCAACGATTAATTTGCAAAATCCAAGTGAAGGTTGTGATCTAGATTATGTGACCGATGGTAAAGCTCGTCCAGCAGATATCGAATATGTACTATCTAACTCCTTTGGTTTTGGTGGTACTAACGGTACTCTGATTTTTAAACGCGTTTAATCTATTGGCTGTGTTACTCTGAAGCTGAACTGCATTTCTAAGTAATTTAGGTATATAATAAAAACCCGATTTCATGGTCGGGTTTTTTTATATGTGAAGAAAGTGAAATATGTTAATTAATGGAATAGAAAATAATCAAATTGCGGCAACGGATCGTGGTCTTGCCTATGGTGACGGGCTCTTTTCGACAATTAAAGTTGAGCACGGTGCTGTGCAGCTATGGGATTATCACCTTGCGCGCTTTAAGCGAGGTGCCGAACGTCTATTTTTCCCCGTTGTTGATTGGTTTTTACTTGAACAGGAAGTTATGACCTTGGCTAAAACGCTTTCAGGGAACTCCCTCGCTGTCATTAAAGTGATATTGACGCGTGGCTCTGGTGGTAGAGGCTATAGTAGTCGTGGTTGTGATACACCGTTGCGTATTGTTTCTTGCCACCCCTTTCCCGATTTTTATTTGTCATGGCAGCAGCAAGGGATCAACATTGAGTTATGCCAACAGAGATTAGCCAGTAGCGGCCAACTCGCTGGTATAAAAACCCTAAATCGTCTTGAACAAATACTCATTAAACACGAACTGGAAACTTTGCAGGCATTAGAAGGCATTGTCTGTGATAATGACGGCTATGTCGTAGAGGCCTGCAGTGCCAACGTATTCGTTTATTTAAATGATCAATGGCTGACTCCGAAACTCGAGACCAGTGGAGTGGCTGGTGTTAAACGTCAACAGATTCTAGATGCTGCGCAGCAATCGGGGATAGCTATTAAAGAGACGCATCTACGGGTAGATGAATTATTCAACGCGCAGGGATTATGCATTACTAATGCGTTGATGGGGATCGTTGCGGTGCGCCAACTGCAAGATCATGTTTATCCGAAGGAAGGGTTAGTCGCTGTCCTTACTTTGCAAAATTTATTAAATCAAAGAGAACAATTAGATGTCTTGTAAAAGAACCGGCCTAGCCTTACTTGTATTATTGAGCTTATTGTTCACCGCTTTATATTATGCACAAAAAAAGTTAGATGAATATTTTTCGCAACCACGCATTGATAAAACTATGTTATTCACTGTTAATAGTGGCAGTAATTATTCGAAACTGGGTAATCACCTGAAAACGCAAGGTTTAGTGAGTGATTTGTTATTATGGAAAGTGATTGGCAAATTACATCCGCAGTTGACCGATATTAAATCTGGCACTTATCAGTTTAACGAGGGGGCAACGATTGAAGATATTCTTGCTATTGTCAATAGAGGTGTGGAATATCAATTTAAAGTTACTTTTGTTGAAGGTAGTACCTTTAAAGAGTGGGTAGCTATATTAAATAATGCCGAAATGCTCAATCCAATAGAAAAAAATGAACAGCAAATATTAGCAATGCTTGGTAGTCCATACAGCAAACTGGAAGGGTTACTTTTTCCGGAAACTTACCATTATACCGCTTCGATGAGCGCCTATAACATTATTGAAACCGCTTATCAAAAGCAGTTGTCTGTGCTTGATAAATTGTGGGCAGAACGGGACCCAAATTTACCATTGAAAACACCCTATGAAGCCTTGATTTTGGCTTCGATCATCGAAAAAGAGAGTGCATTAGCAGCAGATCGTGACAAAATTGCTTCGGTCTTTATTAATCGAATTAATAAACGGATGCGATTACAAACTGATCCTACGGTTATTTATGGCATGGGAGATAGATATAACGGACGTATACGCAAAAAAGATCTACAAGAAAATACGCCTTATAATACCTACCGAATAGATGGCTTACCGCCAACTCCTATTGCTATGTCAAGCGAAGCAGCGTTATACGCCGCATTACATCCAGCCAAAACTAATTATTTATATTTTGTGAGTAAAGGGGATGGTAATTCTTACTTTTCAAAGAATTTGGTTGAGCATAATAGGGCAGTACAAAAATATATTTTAGGGAAATAAAATTATGTCAACGTTAGATAAGTTAGCCAATAAATTTATTGTGATTGAAGGTCTTGAAGGCGCTGGAAAGACCACTGCCATTAATTATGTTGCGAAATGGTTGGCTTTACAAAATATCCCTGAGAATAAAATAGTTTATACTCGCGAACCCGGTGGCACTGAGCTTGCTGAAAAAATCCGTGATATTGTCAAAATGGATATCGATGGTGAATTGCTTGACGATAAAGCCGAGCTACTGCTGATGTACGCTGCGCGAGTGCAGCTTGTTGAGCATTTGATTAAACCGGCTTTGGCAGAAGGAAAAGTAGTGATTGGTGATCGTCATAATTATTCATCACTTGCCTATCAAGGTGGTGGGCGAGGCATTGATTTACAGCTAATTAAAGAGATTAAACAGGTTGCCCTAGGTGATTTTGAAGCGGATTTTACCCTCTATTTAGATATTGACCCAGAACTTGGTTTAAGTCGCGCAAAAGGGCGTGGTGAATTAGATCGTATTGAGCGACAAGCGCTTGATTTTTTTCAACGAACACGCGACGTTTTTAACGCTTTAGTTGATAACGATCCAAGCGCTTACCGCATTGATGCGAGTCAAACGCCTGAATTGGTCGAAAAAGCCATTTTCTTACAGTTGGATAACTGGTTAACGAGCCTCTCTGACTATGATTGAAACAGTGAATAATCAATTTGATTTGGTTTCCACTTCTTGGTTAACCCCTGCTTTCCTGCAATTAATAAATACCTACCAAAGCGGGCGTTTTGCTCACGGTTTATTGTTCACTGGTAGTGCGGGCGTGGGTAAATTTAAGCAGGCGAAAAATTTAGCGCAGTACTTACTTTGTAGTGATAAACAGGCCCATGGAGCCTGCCAAGCTTGTCATTCTTGTAAGCTTTTTTTAGCACATAATCATTTAGATTTTCATTTTCTACACAATGAAAATAACTCCATCGGTATTGAGCAAGTCAGAGGTCTCATCGCATCCTTGAATGAACGCCCCCATCTTGGTGAAAATAAGGTCGTTATTATTAAAGATGCGCATTTGTTAACGTCCTCAGCTGCGAATGCGTTACTGAAAACATTGGAAGAGCCGCAGGGGAATAGTTACTTGATTTTGCTCGCTCGTACGCATCATCAACTGATGCCAACGCTGCTTAGTCGCGTGCAACATACGCATATCCATACGCCCGATGATGTGACTCTGTTAGCTTGGTTAGCCGAGTTGGGCTATATGGTTGACGATATTGGTCTGTTACGCTTATTTCAAAATAGTCCATTAGCATTGTTAAATCATCTGCGCAATATTGAAACTGGGCAGAGTGAGGATGAACGTAAAAATTGCATCGAGGGTATCTTTGCACTATTAAATCAACCTGACACGCTATTTACATTTAGTCACTATTTGGCTGAAGCAGTTGAGTCACGTCTACAACTGTTATTTCACCTTTTCCATGATCTACATAAATTAAAACTACTTGATTCAGCACTTGACCATGATGCTATTTACAGCTTTGCGTTGCCCCAATTACAAATATGGCAGCGACAAATTAGTTTGAAAAGCTTGCGTTATATAAATAATGAAATATTGCATACGCGTCACTTACTTGTATCACATGCAGCGGTGAAGAAAGAGTTACTTATCAATGCATTGTTAATAAAAATAAAAAATGAATTTATGGAGCCCGATTATGTTGGTTGATTCTCATTGCCATCTCGATGGTTTAGATTATAAAAATAGACATAAAGATCTTGCCGATGTGGTCAGCAAAGCGCAAGCGCAGGGGGTTAATCATCTCTTGAGTGTTTGTGTGGAATTGAAAAAATATCCAGCAATGGCGGAATTGGTTGCCCCTTTTGCAAATATTTCCAGCTCAGTGGGGATGCATCCACTGCATCAAGATGAAGTAGTTGATGAGGCATTACTCTTAAAATATGCCCAAGATGAAAAAGTAGTCGCGATAGGTGAAACGGGGCTCGATTATTACTATTCGCCCGATAACAAAGAAGCACAGATAAGTTCTTTTCGTTGTCATATACGGGTTGCTCGTGCGGTCAATAAACCTTTGATTATACATACACGAGACGCTCGTGAAGAGACCTTAGCTATTTTGCAAGAAGAGGGGGCTGCAGAGGTTGGAGGGGTTTTACACTGCTTTACCGAATCGCTACAGATGGCACAAACTGCAATGGAGTTGGGCTTTTATATCTCGGTTTCTGGCATTGTTACCTTTAAAAATGCAAAGGCGCTACAAGCTGTGATCAAGGCTATCCCACTGGATCGTTTGTTAGTGGAGACCGATTCCCCCTACTTAGCTCCGGTGCCACACCGTGGACAAGAGAATGAACCTGCCTATACGCGCGATGTCGCAGGATTTGTCGCTAATTTAAAGGGCATCTCTTTAGCAGAACTAGCACAAGTAACAACACAAAATTACTTTAGGTTATTTGCAACCGCTAAGCAGTGTAATTAGAATTTTTAGAAGGAAGTCGTTGAAATTATCCTCCTCGATTCTCTGAAAATCCCTTAAGCATCTCTATTTTGTGCTATTTATTCATTGCTTTGAATTAATAAAAATCACTCAAATATGTTTCGTTCAAAGGGAGAAACACCCCTTTGAACGTTTTGCTTTAAGATTTAGTTACTACCAACTAATACTGTTAGTCTAGCGCTTTTAACGTCGCTAAAAGTAGCTGCCAGTAGTTATCTACGCTATTAATATGTACTTTTTCTGCAGGACTGTGTGGAAATTTAATCGTGGGACCGAAGGAGATCATATCCCAGTGAGGATATTTATCGCTAAATAAACCACACTCTAGTCCAGCATGAATGACCATTGTTTTCGGTGTGCGATTAAATAGCGCAAGGTATTGCTCTTCCATTACTTTATAAATAAGCGATTTTTTATTCGGAGTCCAACCCGGGTAGTTGCCCTCCTGTGTTACTTGAGCTGTATCAGATTTAAATTGTTGTGTGATTTTATCAGCAAGTGCGTATTTTTCAGTTTCTATTTGTGAACGAACTAATACCTGAATATCGAAAAATTGGTGATTGTTATGGCTTTGTTTAATGACCCCTAAATTCGATGAGGTTTGTACAACATTGGCAAAGTTTTGATCCATAGTAAATACGCCATTGTCACAATTTCGCAAGCTATTTAATAAGTTATCCTGACTTTCATGGGTTAGTACCGATGCAGGCAAATCAATGGATGAAATCGATAATTGAATATCTTCATCACTGTGTTGATATTGATTGGTTAGTGATGCCTGTAAACTATTAATAATAATCTCAAGGCTATTTTGATATTGTTCATCACAAACAATTACAGCACTGGCTTCACGAGGAATCGCATTGCGTAAACTACCTCCTTCAAAGGAAGCGAGATTAAATGGAATGGCATCGAAATTAACGAATTGGTCGGCTAATATTTTAATCGCATTACCACGGTCTAAATGAATATCACAACCGGAATGGCCTCCCTTTAGCCCGCCTAATGTGATTTCAAATGCTTTTGCCGTTGGCTCTGACTCCATTTTTTCATAGGCTAGCGATATATTAACATTGATACCCCCTGCACAGCCTACATAGAGTTCTCCCTCTTGCTCTGAATCAGTATTGATTAGAATTTTGCCCTTTAGAGACTCTGACTGTAAACCAAAAGCTCCAGTCATACCGGTCTCTTCATCGGTTGTTAATAGTACTTCGAGTGGGCCGTGCTGAATATTGTCGTCTGCTAATACGGCGAGGCAAGAAGCCATACCGATGCCGTTATCGGCACCTAGTGTTGTGTTATCGGCGTGTAACCATTCCCCATCAATAATGGTTTTAATCGGATCTGTTAAAAAATTATGTTCTGTTTGTCTGTTTTTTTGTGGAACCATATCTAAGTGTGCTTGCAGAATAACTGGCGTTTTATTTTCATACCCTGTGCTGGCAGGCTTAGATAAAATTAAATTCCCGATAGTGTCCTGTTTACATGTGATATTATTTTTTGCAGCCCAATCGATAATCCAAGTGGCTAACGCTTGTTCATGTTTAGATGGGTGTGGAATCGCACAGATGTTAAGAAAAAATGACCACAATGGCGCAGCTTTAGTTTTTTGTAATTGTTGCATAGATAGGCCTTATGTTGATGAAAAATGAATATCCATAAATTTTATCGGTGTTTCAATGAGATATTTAAAGGTAGAATTAATTGATATAGATCAAGTGCAATATTTTATCAATTTTCTAAAGGAATCGACAGTGTCAGAAGATAATTTTAAAGACCCATACTCAATTCGTTATTTTTTAGGTTTTTTGCTCGTTATGCTTATTCCAACTTTACCTGCTACATTAACATTAATTAACGTCTTTTCTTAGTTAATAACTCATAGAATTTTTACCTCGTTTAAGATTTTTTTACGAAAATTAAAAATTGATTGGTCAATTGTGCGTAAGATCTATAAACTGTCGCGAATTTGCCAAAATTTATGATATCTGGTGAAAAATGCTTTGCATGCCTTCATCAGATACATAAAATTTATTTTTTGTTTTCACGGAGGTTATCTTGAGTCATTCCGCCATATTGGTATTGGAAGATGGAACAGTGTTTAAAGGTGTTTCAATCGGCGCTGATGGGAATTCTGTTGGTGAGGTTGTTTTTAACACGTCAATGACGGGTTACCAAGAAATTCTTACTGATCCATCCTACGCACGTCAAATCGTTACTTTAACTTACCCCCATGTCGGCAACACTGGTACCAATGATGAAGATGAAGAATCATCATCTATCCATGCTTGTGGATTAATTATCAGAGATCTTCCCTTACTCGCTAGTAATTTCCGCAGTCAAGCATCATTGAGCGATTATCTGAAAGCGCATAATGTTGTTGGTATTGCTGAAATCGATACACGTAAGTTAACGCGTATTTTACGTGAGAAAGGGGCGCAGTCAGGTTGCATTATTGCAGGGGAAAATATTGATGAAGCGCTTGCGTTAGCTCAAGCCAAAGCATTTCCAGGCCTAAAAGGAATGGATTTAGCGAAAGAAGTGACTACGGATAAAATATATCAATGGGCACAGGGTAGTTGGACGTTAACGGGTGGTTTGCCTGCAGATATTATTGATGCTAAATACCATGTTGTTGCATTCGATTACGGTGTTAAGCGTAATATTTTACGTATGCTAGCTGACCGTGGTTGCCGCATTACCGTTAACGTTCCAGCACAAACTTCCGCTGCCGATGTACTTGCACTTAATCCTGATGGTATCTTTTTATCCAACGGCCCTGGCGATCCTGAACCTTGTACCTATGCAATTACTGCGATTCAAGAGATTTTAAAAACGGCTATTCCCGTTTTTGGTATCTGTTTAGGCCATCAATTACTTGCTTTGGCAAGTGGTGCGAAAACTCTGAAAATGAAATTTGGCCATCATGGTGCTAACCATCCAGTAAAAGATTTAGATCGTGGCGTTGTTATGATCACCAGTCAAAACCATGGTTTTGCTGCTGATGAAGCGACATTACCTGCAAACTTACGTGCAACGCATGTATCATTGTTTGATGGTTCACTACAAGGCATACATCGTACCGATAAAGCGGCATTTAGTTTCCAAGGGCATCCAGAAGCAAGCCCGGGTCCACACGATGCAGCACCATTATTTGATCACTTCATTGATTTGATCGAACAGTACAAAAACGCCTAGTTAATCGGATACATAGAACCAGAATAGAAAGGTAATTTCAGATGCCAAAACGTAATGATTTAAAAACCATCCTAATTATTGGTGCGGGGCCGATTGTTATCGGCCAAGCCTGTGAGTTTGATTACTCAGGTGCTCAAGCATGTAAAGCCTTAAAAGAAGAAGGCTATCGTGTTGTATTGGTTAATTCCAACCCTGCAACGATTATGACCAATCCAGAGATGGCTGATGCAACTTACATTGAGCCTATTCATTGGCAAGTTGTTGAAAAAATTATCGCAAAAGAACGTCCCTGTGCTGTTCTGCCAACGATGGGTGGACAGACTGCACTTAACTGTGCGTTAGAACTTGAAGCTAAAGGTGTTTTAGCTAAATATAATGTTGAAATGATTGGTGCAACAGCCGATGCTATCGATAAAGCAGAAGATCGTAGCCGTTTCGATGAAGCAATGAAAAAAATAGGCCTTGAGTGTCCACGAGCTGGTATTGCCCATTCAATGGATGAGGCCTACAAAGTTTTAGATATGGTTGGTTTTCCTTGTATTATTCGCCCTTCTTTTACGATGGGTGGAACCGGTGGCGGTATCGCCTATAACAAGGAAGAATTTGATGATATCTGTTCAAATGGCCTAAATCTTTCTCCTACTTCTGAATTGCTAATCGATGAATCTTTAATCGGTTGGAAAGAGTATGAGATGGAAGTGGTTCGAGATAAAAACGATAACTGTATTATTGTTTGTTCTATTGAAAACTTTGACCCAATGGGTATCCATACGGGCGACTCTATTACGGTTGCCCCTGCACAAACATTAACGGATAAAGAGTATCAATTAATGCGTAATGCTTCCTTAGCGGTATTACGTGAAATTGGTGTTGAAACGGGTGGTTCAAACGTTCAGTTTGGTATTAACCCTGCTGATGGCCGCATGGTGTTAATTGAGATGAATCCTCGTGTATCTCGTTCTTCTGCATTAGCATCAAAAGCAACGGGCTTCCCTATTGCTCGCATCGCGGCAAAACTTGCCATCGGTTATACTCTTGATGAGTTACAAAATGATATTACTGGTGGCAAAACGCCAGCATCTTTTGAGCCCACTATCGACTACGTTGTTACTAAAATTCCACGTTTCAATTTTGAAAAATTTGCCAATTCTAATGACCGTTTAACAACGCAAATGAAGTCTGTTGGTGAGGTTATGGCTATCGGTCGTAACCAGCAGGAATCACTGCAAAAAGCACTACGTGGTTTAGAAGTTGGTGCTGATGGTTTCAGCCCGATGGTTGACCTTAATGATCCCGATGCAAAAGATAAAGTATTATATGAGCTACGCGAAGCGGGTGCTGAACGTATTTGGTACATCGGTGATGCATTCCGTTTAGGCATGACTATGGATGAAATCCATAATATCACAATGATTGATAATTGGTTCTTAGTACAAATTGAAGATCTGATTAATGAAGAGAAGAAATTGTCTGAAGGTGGGTTACGTTTACTGGATGAGACATTATTAAAACGTCTCAAACGTAAAGGTTTTGCCGATAGTCGTATCGCAAAAGTGGTTGGTGTTTCTGAAACCGAAATACGTAAGTTGCGTGAGCGTTTTGTACTACATCCTGTTTACAAGCGTGTGGATACCTGTGCTGCTGAATTTTCTTCGGATACAGCTTACATGTACTCTACCTATGATGAAGAGTGTGAAGCGAACCCTACTGACAATGAAAAAATCATGATCATTGGTGGTGGCCCTAACCGTATCGGCCAAGGTATTGAATTTGATTACTGTTGTGTACATGCTGCTCAAGCGCTGCGTGCAGACGGCTATGAAACGATTATGGTTAACTGTAATCCTGAAACGGTTTCCACCGATTTTGATACATCGGATCGTCTCTATTTTGAATCTATTACCCTTGAAGATGTATTAGAGATAGTACGTGTTGAAAATCCTAAAGGTGTGATCGTGCAATACGGTGGTCAAACACCACTTAAATTAGCGCGTGCACTTGAAGCGGCTGGTGTACCTATTATTGGTACTTCACCAGAAGCTATTGACCGAGCTGAAGATCGTGAGCGTTTCCAACAAGTTGTTGAGCGTTTAGGTCTAAGACAGCCTGAGAATGATACGGTGACAACGCTTGATCAAGCGGTTGCTTCAGCAAAAGAAATTGGCTATCCCTTGGTTGTTCGCCCTTCCTATGTATTGGGTGGTCGTGCCATGGAAATCGTTTATGACGAAGTTGATTTACGTCGCTACTTTAAAGAAGCGGTTAGTGTTTCTAATGAGTCGCCTGTATTACTGGATCGTTTCTTAGATGATGCTATCGAAGTCGATATTGATGCTATCTGTGATGGTACCGATGTGGTCATCGGTGGGATTATGGAGCATATCGAACAGGCTGGCGTGCACTCAGGTGACTCCGCTTGTTCCTTGCCTGCTTATACATTAAGTGCAGAAATTCAAGATGAGATGCGCGGTTATATTCATCACTTAGCATTAGAATTAGGTGTGGTTGGCTTAATGAATACGCAATTAGCCGTTAAAGACGACACTATTTACATGATTGAGGTGAATCCACGCGCAGCGCGTACTGTTCCTTTTGTTTCTAAGGCAACAGGCGTACCCATTGCCAAAATTGGTGCGAGCGTAATGGCTGGCAAAACACTCAAAGAGTTAGGTATTACAAAAGAAGTTGTACCACCTTATTATTCAGTAAAAGAGGTGGTCTTACCCTTTAATAAATTCCCTGGCTCAGATCCAATTTTAGGCCCTGAAATGCGCAGTACTGGCGAAGTGATGGGAGCGGGTGATAGTTTTGCTGAGGCTTATGCAAAAGCCGAACTGGCATCGATTAAAGATGTGCCGACAATCGGTCGAGCGTTACTTTCTGTTCGTAACAGCGATAAAGCCCGTGTTGCTAAACTTGCATTGAAGCTGATAGATTTAGGTTATGCAATTGATGCCACTGAAGGGACTGCTGAAGTACTTAAAGATGCCGGTATTTATGTACGTACTGTTAAGAAAGTACATGAAGGCAGACCACATCTTTTAGACCGTACTAAAAATGGTGAGTATACTTATATGGTAAATACAACTGAAGGGCGTATTGCTATTGAGGATTCGCGTCAACTTCGTCGTGCTGCTTTACGTTATAAAGTAAATTACACCACTACGCTAAGTGGTGCATTTGCAACGTGTCAAGCACATCTTGCCGATCCAACGGCGGATGAAGCAACGGTTAATTCAGTACAAGAGTTACATCAACGTATTATTGGTTAATATTCTTTAATCACTTAATCGTGAAAAGGCTATCCAGCAGTGGGTAGCCTTTTTTTTATCTGTGATTTATATATCAATTGTTATAACCATCAAAAAATATTTTTGATGGCAACAAGTTGATTTCATTTGTGCTATAGATATGCGACAATTTTAGGATCTAATTTCATCTGTCAGTTTAGAGTAGCCTTTATGTATAAGTCGATATTAAAAAGTAAATCCAGCGATCCAAAACTAGGGGTCTACTTCATAGGAACCACTCCACCGAAACAAGATACAGACATCGAATTGGTTTCGGGTATCGCAGATAAACTATTGCAACGTTTAGAATGCATTGATTATGACGGGTTGATTGTTTATGACATTCAAGATGAAACATCTCGCATCGAAAAACCGAGACCATTTCCTTTTAAATACACGCACGATTCAAGATTATATTCAAAATTATTACATGATAAATCAGATAAGCCAGTGATCACCTATAAAAGTGTTTCTCAACGTGATGCAGCAGATTTTTCTCGCTGGTTATCGGATGCATGGCATCAGTTTTCGGTTCGAGACATTGTGTTGGTTGGTAGCCCATCTTCTGAAGGTGAGATTAAACTTTCATTAAATGATGCCTATCAAACATTAAAAGCGCATCGTTCTGAGTTTCATCTCGGTGGGGTGACGATTGCTGAACGCCATTTGAGTAAGGGCAATGAACATATACGTATGATTGAAAAGGAGCATCAAGGATGTGAATTTTTTATCTCGCAAGCGGTTTATAATGCTCAGGCAACGATTGATCTTCTTACCCGTTACGCAATGCAATGTAAGAGTCTAGGTATACCGCCTAAACGTGTTATTTTAACTTTCTCACCCTGTGGCAGTGCTAAGACATTAGAGTTTATTGAATGGCTAGGGATTTCGGTGCCTGAAGCGACCAGTCTGCGTATTTTACAAGCAGAGAACCCTCTCAAGGAGTCGTTACTCATCAGCCGTAATAATTTCGAGCAAATTTTACAAGCTTGCTTACCCCTTGATATTCCACTCGGGCTAAATATTGAGAGTTTAACCAATCGTAAAGAGGAAATTGATGCGGCTATTTTATTATTTAAGTTACTCAAAGCAACATTAGATTTAAAACTTGCTGAGTCTCAATTATAATTTGGTATTATTTTTTATGAAACAAAGTCTCCTTTTTACAATATTTATCATTTAATGTAAGCGTGATTTTCATCGTAAGGGAATATAATGAACTTAACCCGTGAAGGACAAACCGAGTTAACGCGCATTGCGGTTAAAGCGGGGCAAATTTTACTTCAACATGGTGCTGAAAGCGGGCTTGTTGAGCAAATTACGCAACGGATTGGTGTCGCCTTAGGGGCGCAAAGTATTGAGCTTTCTGTTAGTAGTGATGCGATTGTTATTACTAGCTTATTTGAAGGCAACTGCATAACAACCACGCGCCGTTGCTATGATCGCGGTATTAATATGCACATGGTTTGCGAAGTTTTACGTATTTGTGTAATGTTAGAAAAACAGTTATTAAATGCAAAAGAGGTTAAGGAGCGTTTAGCTCGTTTAGAACCCTATAAATATAACCGCTGGGCTGTGGTGGTTATGATTGGTTTTTCCTGCTCTAGTTTTAGTTATTTTTTCGGTGGTGACCTACCTGTCTACATCACCACATTTATTGCCTCTGCCTGTGCAATGACACTGCGTCAAGAGTTGGCCCATCGTCACCATAACCCCTTTGTCAATTTTGCATTAAGCGCATTTTTAGCAACGACGATTGCTAGTCTCGGTGCTATTTATCAAATTGGTGCGAAACCGGAACTCGCGATGGCCGCTTCTGTCCTCTTATTTGTTCCTGGATTTCCATTAATCAACGCTGCATCGGACATGCTTAAAGGGCACATTGGCACCGGGATTGCGCGTTGGGTTTTTGCAACATTATTAATGATTAGTGTTTCTCTAGGCATTATTGCCTCTATGTCAATCACAGGCGTATCGGGGTGGATAGCATGATGGAATTATTAACATTTTTTTTGCTTGATGCTTTGATGGCTAGTATTCCCGCCGTGGGATTTGCGATGGTTTTTAATGTTCCCCAAAAAATGCTTGTTTATTGTGCCATTGGCGGGGCTTTTGCACACAGTTTACGTTTTTTACTGATGCATTTTGGCATCCCTATCGAGTGGGCTACCTTAGTGGCTTCGACGAGTATGGGTTTTTTAGGCTTATATTGGTCAAGAAAACGTTTAATCCCTCGTCCTGTATTTACTGTGGCTTCGGTCATTCCAATGATTCCCGGTAGTTTCGGATTTACGACACTGGTTGGTATTTTTGAATTACATACATTGGGCTACAGTTTACAATTAATGCAGGTGGTTGTAGAAAATGGTTTACGTACTTTATTTATTTTAGGGGCATTAAGTTTTGGATTAGCGATTCCTTCAATACTGATTTATCGTGGACGACCTATCGTTTAAATTAATACATTGTTTCTATTTTAGTGTAAGCTTCGCGCTTATTTATTTCTCAGCAGGATTGACCATGTCAGACAAGTTCTTTTTTAAAGGTAGAAAAGAAAAAAAACCAAAACATGCAAGTTATGGTTTTAATACAAAACGTGTTGTTAAAATAGGAACAGAAGAGTCACCATTGACACTGACTGTTAATAGTGAAAACCGTCGACAAGAAGTACTGGGAATTGTTGAGCAGCATGGGCTTTTTGCTAATATTGAAGTTAATAGTGATGTTGCTGAAAATATTATAGAGTTACAAGGTGTACTAAATAAACCCAGCACAATCACGTTTGCGAAAAAGCCTAATCGTAATGATCCATGCAGCTGTGGAAGCGGTAAAAAGTATAAAAAGTGCTGTGCATCAGCTGAATGATATTGAGTTTTAAAGCCGTTATTTTTTACGGCTTTAAAACTTTACCTGTTATTGATTAACCTTGCGTGAGTAAAGCGCGTAAATCAATGAGTGCTGCATTAGCACGCGATATATAATTTGCCATCACTAATGAATGGTTCGCCAGTAAGCCAAAACCACTACCGTTTAAAATCATTGGGCTCCAAACCATTTCCTGCGTTGCCTCAAGGTCTCGAATAATCTGCTTAAGGCTCACTAATGCATTTTTCTTTTTCAGCACATCTTCAAAATCAACTTCTACGGCTTTTAAAAAATGTAAAATAGCCCACGCAGCACCACGACTTTCATAAAACACATTATCAATTTGTAACCACGGTGTTTTCACCATCTCCTCATCAGCAGTTTTTGTCGCTTGTTTAGCTGTTGAATCACCGGCTAATTCTAAATTAAATCTATCTTGTCCTACGCTAGCACTCAATCGGTGGGAGATAGAGCCTAATCGTTTATCTACTTCTCTGAGCCATTCATTCAAGTTATCAGCACGAGTGTAAAATTGCGCATCTTTTTCATTGTGTGAGACTAATCTTATGCGATAACGTTTAAGGGCTTTAATTGCATTTGCATACTCACTCTCAGCACTGGGTAGCATCCAGTTTTTATGTGATATGTTAAGTTTACTTTGTGCGATTTCTAAATCTTTATCACCCGTTGACTGTGACTGTGAGCGGCTAAAGTCTAAGCGCATTGCTAATGCTAAATCACGTACCTGCTCCAATACACCATATTCAAAGGAGGGCATATTATCCATAAATACGGAAGGAGGCGTAATATCATTAGATAAAAAACCGCCAGGCTTGTCGAGTAACCAGCTTGCCATATCAATTAACGTCGTGGTTGTTGTGTAACCTGTTACGACTTCATGATTTTGTTCTTTGGCAATGGCATTGGCTCGAATGCTGACATCATAACTTTCTGGCATCCAGCTCTCCCAAATCGAGACTAGCCAGAGTAAAAATACTAAAACGAGTAAAGTGGTTAAGATGGTCTTTTTAGATGGAATTGTCATTATTAACTCCTGCCATTGAGGGCAATAAAATATTTGTTAAAAAATTAATCTCTGCAGTATATTCAGCTATATAATTTTATGCCAGTATCCATTGGTTTTTAGAGTAAAAAGTATTGATACAGAGAGAATTACTCCTTTTTTATGGTAACCTGTTATCAATACCAAACCAAATGCCAAGTGTGCGTTAATGTCTCTATTGGCAATGGGGCAATGATAAAAAATAAGGATTGATATGATTATTTCGATGATAGCGGCAATGGCTAACAATCGTGTGATCGGTTTAGATAATAAAATGCCTTGGCATTTACCCGCTGATTTACAATTTTTCAAACGTATAACCCTAGGTAAACCAATTATTATGGGACGCAAAACTTTTCTCTCCATTGGTCGTCCGTTACCAGGGAGGCTCAACATCGTTTTGAGCCGTGATAAAGGCCTTGATATTGAAGGGGTCACTTGCGTGCAAACGTTACAACAAGCGTTAGCACTAGTAAAAGATGAGCCGGAAGTCATGATCATTGGTGGGGCGACTATCTATGAGCAATTTTTATCTAAAGCGCATCGTCTATATCTGACTTTTATCGATTTAGATGTTACAGGCGACACCTGTTTTCCTGATTATATGAAAAATGCAACTTGGATTGAAACTGAGCGTGAAATACACGTTGCAGACGACAAAAACAACTATAATTATCAATTTGTGACGTTAAATCGTAGCGTATAAAATTTTTTATTGCTGATGGCATTGATATTGCCAAATAGGAGTCACGTATTTATGACACAAACGCCGAATAAATACATTTTAGTTGTTGAAGATAGTCAAATGTTTACCCGTATGTTAACTCGCAAAATTGAATCTGTAGACCAGTTCGAAGTGATCGCTGTGGCTAGTTTTAATGAGTTGAAATTATTATTAGCGGAAAATAGGCATACATTTTTTGCTAGTTTATTAGATGTTAATTTGCCTGATGCACCGAATGGTGAAGTTATCGATTACGTGTTAGATCATAACATTCCTTCGATAGTCTTTACCGGGAAATTAGATCAACTCTTTCGTGATAATATTTATAAAAAAGGGGTGGTGGATTATATTTTAAAGGAGGGGCCTGCGAATGTTGAGTATGTTATTTCATTATTAAAGCAATTGTTACGCAATCAAACTAAAACGATATTAATCGTTGATGACTCAAGATCTGTTCGAGGCTATATTAAACATCTCCTATCTATTTATCAGTTTAATGTACTCGAAGCAGAGGATGGCGTTGAAGCGCTACACATATTGAAAGACAATCCTTCGATCAGCTTAGTGTTAACTGATTTCAATATGCCTAATATGGATGGCGTTGAGCTAACCAAACATATTCGCCAACTCTACAGTAGCCAAGATTTGGCAATTATAGGTATGTCAACATATGGTAATAACAAGCTTTCAGCCCATTTTTTAAAAATAGGTGGTAGTGACTTTATTAACAAACCTTTTTTAGAAGAAGAGTTCTTTTGTCGCATCAATCAAAATATGGAGCTACTTGAACATATTAGTGAATTACAGTACTTAGCTCGCTGTGATTATTTAACTGGATTATATAATCGTCGCTACTTTTTCGAGCAAAGTAAAGAGTATATCAAGCAGAAAAAAGATGGTAAAAGGGCTGCAGTTGCTATTTTAGATATCGATTTTTTTAAAAAAATAAATGATACCTACGGGCATGATGCTGGTGATCTAGTGCTAAAAAAATTAGGCGTGATACTCCGTAATGAATTTGCTGATGGTGATGTAGTTGCGCGTTATGGTGGTGAAGAGTTTTGCTTTTTATTGCCCGAACATTCTCCAGAGCAAGCATTGCAGCGTTTTGAAAATTTGCGTAAACAGATAGAAGATCAAGCGTTTATTTTATCTGATGGGCATTCATTGAAAGTGACTTCCAGTATAGGTGTTTATATTGGTAGGATAAATACGGTAGAAGATGCGCTAAATGTTGCCGATAAAGGACTCTATCGGGCTAAAGAAAATGGTCGTAATCAAGTTGTTTTAGGTCAGTAGTATTCCCATGCTACTTCTAGATGATAAAGTATTTGAGGTGACATGGGGATAGTTACAGCAATCAATGATCGCAATACTCAACTGCCCCATAAATAGGTTATCTAATTAAAGGTATTAGCTACTATAGACTGGGCAAGAGAGAGAAAATATTTTTTTATCTTGCCAGCGCAGCATGGTTAAACTATTCCCCCAAACACAGCCTGTATCTAAGCCATAAATTCCGGGTTTATTGGTTTTACCTAATAGCGCAGCCCAATGACCAAAAACGATTTCACAGCGTTTATCTAAAGTTTCTACCTCAAACCAAGGAACAAGTTGATTCTTATCCTCTATTTGTTGTGGGGCTAGTTTACAGCCAAAGTCTAAGGAGCCATCTGCAAAACAGTAGCGCATACGTGTAAATACATTAACTGCAAAACGTAAGCGGTCAATTCCCTGTAGATCCGGTGACCAGCTTTGTGGTTGATTACCATACATCTCTTTTAGAAATTGTGGGTAATGGTCACTACGTAATTGCTGCTCAACTTCCTGTGCCAGTTGTTCAGCTTCTGTGAGCGTCCATTGTGGTGAAATACCCGCGTGCACCATGATGAAGTTAAATTCAGGGTGACGAAGCAAGAGAGGCTGCATACGCAACCAATTTAGTAGTTCATTACGGTCATGCGCTTTTAATAATCCAGATAGTTTATCTTTCTTATTACTGCTATGAATGCCTTGATCAATTGCCAGTAAATGTAGGTCATGATTGCCTAATACCACCTTGGCACAAGGGCCAAGGTTTTTAATAAAACGTAATGTTTTTAATGACTTAGGTCCGCGAGCTATAATATCACCCGTTATCCAAAGCTCATCTTGTTTAGGTGAAAACTGAACCAGTTTAAGTAAAGACTTTAGTTCATCATAGCAACCTTGGATATCACCAATAATATAGGTGGCCATCTATTGCCCTGCTTTTAAATCATTAACATAATTAGCGATTTTTACATACTCTTCAACGCTAATATTTTCCGCACGTTTCGTTGCGTCAATACCTATCTCCTGCATCTGTTCGACCGAGAGTATGTCGCGCAGGCAGTTGCGAATAGTTTTACGACGTTGATTAAAGGCCATAGAACAGACTTGATTGAGTGTTTTCATGCTATTAGCGATGAAAGGTGGTGTGTCGTAGGGCTCAAGACGCACTACTGCTGAATCAACTTTTGGGGCTGGTTTAAACGCTGTCGGTGGCACTTCAAGTACGGGAATAATACGGCAGTAATATTGAGCCATAACGGTTAGACGACCGTATGCCTTGCTATTTGGACCCGCACAAAGACGGTTAACCACTTCTTTTTGTAGCATAAAATGCATATCTTTTATTTTATTGGCATACTCAAAAAGATGAAACATTAATGGTGTTGATATGTTATAGGGTAGATTACCAAAGACGCGCAATTGTTTACCCTCTTGGGCAAGTTGGCCAAAATCGAATTGCATCGCATCTGCTTGGGTAATTTTTAATTTTTTGCTTAATATAGGGTGTTGTTCAAGTCTAATCGCCAGATCACGGTCGAGTTCGACCACATTTAAGCAGTTGACTTTAGCGGCAACAGGTTCGGTTAATGCGCCTAAACCGGGGCCAATTTCGACGATATTATCATCAGCCTGTGGGGCAATGGCTGCAACAATCGAATCAATAATATAATCATCATGTAAGAAGTTTTGCCCGAAACGTTTTCGCGCCGTATGCCCTAAATGGGTTTTGTCATTCATATTTATATGCCTTAACTTTTATCTTTTTGTTGACTGTGACTCATTGTGATTGCTTCATTGACCGCACACAAGAGGCTACCAGCATCAGCTTGGCCTGTTCCAGCAAGATCTAACGCTGTACCATGGTCGACAGATGTTCGAATAAACGGGAGTCCTAGGGTAATATTGACCGATTTGCCAAAGCCTTTATATTTTAAAACAGGTAAACCTTGATCATGATACATAGCCAAAACGGCATCAGCATCCTGCAGATATTTTTCTTGAAAAAGTGTATCTGCGGGTAAAGGTCCAACTAAATCTATATTTTTTCTGCGTAATTTATCCAATGTTGGAATGATGGTATCGATCTCTTCTCTACCCATGTGTCCACTTTCACCGGCGTGAGGATTTAATCCACAGACGTATATTCGTGGATTATCAATCCCATATTTTTGTTTTAATTCTGCATCTAAAATAGTAATTACTTCAGATAGACGTGTTTCGGTGATGGCATTAGGTACATCTTTCAATGGTAAGTGAGTGGTAACTAATGCGACTTTTAGCCCTGTAGTGGCAAGCATCATAACTACAAGATCCACATCAGCTTGCTCAGCAAAAAATTCGGTGTGGCCGCTAAAGGAGAAACCTGCATCATTGATGATTCCTTTATGAACAGGTGCAGTCACTACCGCGGAAAATTCACCTGATAAACAGCCTTGACTCGCAAATGTGAGTGTATCTAAAACAAATTGTCCATTTTCTACGTTAAGTTGACCGGGTAATGATCTTGCTGCTAAGCCTATATGGGCAACGGTCAATGTTCCTTGCTGTGATGCATATGCTGCTTGATTTGCGTCATAATCAATTAACTTAACATCTACATTAAGAGCCTTGGCACGGTCTATTAATAACGCTTTGTCAGTACAAATAACTAATTGTACTGGCCACGCTTGTTGAGCCAGTTGTAAAATTAAATCTGGGCCAATGCCGCTTGGCTCTCCTGCGGTAATGACGATACGATTAATCATTTTACAGCCTTAATCATATAATCTGGATCCATAATTTTTATATAAGCTTCTTCACGTAATTCATTGAGCCAAACGGCGGCTTCGGCAGGGAAGCGTTGTCTATATATAATTGAGTAGGCTTTTTGTTTGGTCGCTTGTTCTGTGGTGTCAGAATCTCGTCTATTCATTACTTCAAGAATATGCCAGCCATGCATTGTTTTAAAGGGTTGACTGATCTTGTCAATCGGTAGTGATAATGCTAAATCTCTAAACTCAGGAACATACATACTTGGATTAGACCAACCTAGATCTCCTCCTTTGATTGCTGACCCTGGATCCTGTGAATACTCTCTGGCTAATTGGGCAAAGCTTGCTTTACCATCAATAATTTCCTGACGGTATTGAGTTAACAGCTCCTTAGCTTTTTCATCACTGAGAATGATATTGGATTTAATTAAGATATGACGAGCATTAACCTCGGTGGTAATAACATTAGATGAACCTTTTTTATCGACAACTTCAATGATATGTAACCCCATATTACTGCGAATGGGGCCGATAATATTGCCTTTTTTGGTTTTAATATCATCAAAGGAATCAGCAAATAGAGTTGGAATTTCATTAATTGTTCGCCAGTCCCAATGTCCCCCTTCGAGCGCTCTCGGTCCCTGTGAATATTTCACCGCAAGGTTGGACATATCTTCGCCATTTTTAATGCGAGAGATCAACTCATTAGCTTGTTTGGTGAGCGTTTTTTCTTCCTCAACGGAAGCATTTGAGCTCATTCGTAGCATAATATGAACAAATTTAAATTGCGTATTTTTTTCTCCATGCTCGTTAAGTTTTTCAACCATTTGGTTTACTTCTTGATCTGAAATATTAATTCGACGGCGAACCTGCATTTGACGAACTTCATTGATCGTTAACTCTTGACGAACATCATCAACAAAAGCGCTATAACTTTCACCTTCCTTTTCGAGCTTTGCCTGTAATTGTGCGACTGTCAGCCCTTGTTCCTTTGTTATTTCTTGGATAGTTTGGTCAAGTTGAGCATCATTGATACGTAGGCCGATACGTTCGGCAATTTGCAGTTGCAAGCGATCATCAATCAGCTTATCTATAATTTGTTTTTGTAATTCTTGATCAGAGGGCATCGCGGCTTGTTCATTTTTATAATGCTTATGAACAGATAAGCGCATGCGTTTAACATCACTTTCTAAAATGACCTCTTGATTAACAATAGCTTCAATGCGATCAACTTGTACTTCCTTGGCTAAAACAGCAGGAATGGTTAATATTGAGCAAGATAATGCTAAAGCTAAATTTTTTATTATTTTCATTTTTTTTCCGTTATTGTAAGTAAAAAGGGCGACCATAATTGAACAGCCCATCACTAGTGTCGCTATCTCCTGCACCACCTAATCCCATTAACTCAAAAGTAAAACTAATCGTCTGTTCGGTTTCATAATCTTCACCAATAGTGTCTAAGCTCCCGTAGTAAGGTAGCATGTGGTTATCATAAGTTATTCCGAAAGCCCAACAACAAGATTGATATTTTATACCGACGATTTGTTCAAAAATATGATTATATTCAAAATCATAGTAATAGCTGGCAAAGGTACTCCATTGGCTGTTAATTGCCCAGTTTACCTTACTACCGAGTTGTTTAACGATACCTGCGACTTCATCAAAGCGGTCATCATTTTTAGGTTTGGCAATATAGCGGTAGTTTAGTTGTGCATAGGTATCGTACAGCCAACGTTTTTCAAACGTTGCATTGGCTTTATCAATGATATTGTCATCGGCATTCCAAACTACTCCGGAGTGGAAAAAATATTGGTCATCAAAGTTGATATCAAATTCACCAATAATAGATGAACGATTTGCAGTTTTTGATGATGATTTTTCTTCTGGCAATCTGGTCTTCGATGGATCGAAATAATAATTTTGCCCGATTGCAAAGCGCATTTTTTGCTCACCCTGTGGATTTAAAAAACTGCTCGACACCCCGACTGTGATTTGATTGGCATCAGCAATACGATCATAACCTGAATAGCGGTTATCGCGAAATAGTCCGTAATAATCGAGTTGCATTTTAGTTGAATCATAAATACCAATATTGTCTTGATTTTTATAAGGCACATATAAATATTGAATTTGTGGTACCAGTGTTTGTTTATATTGCCCACCAAAAGC
The DNA here is from genome assembly GCF_040566515.1 of Psychromonas sp. MME2. Taxonomy (NCBI): domain Bacteria; kingdom Pseudomonadati; phylum Pseudomonadota; class Gammaproteobacteria; order Alteromonadales; family Psychromonadaceae; genus Psychromonas; species Psychromonas sp. MME2. The sequence goes on from NZ_JBEWXI010000012.1 coordinate 519,422, forward strand.
ACTAAAATAACGCTCAAAGTTGATTCCCGAGTTAACTTTAAAAGAGGGAATATAGCGATTGACATTATCATCTAGCTCATTATACCAAGTTTCTTTATTGCTCTGTGGTAAATCTTGGTTATAGAACGTAGCCATATACTTTAATTCTGTGTTGATAAACATTGAATTGTAATAAAGCGGTAAGGTGAGTGTCGGCTCGAGATGAACACGAGAGCCGGATAAACATCATCATCATTATGGTCAAATTTTGTCATTTCTGAATACCAATCAAATTGTAAATTTTGCCAATCGATCGGCTGATATGCGCTAAAAGCGAGTTTAGGCTCTACGATGTGCGGGGTGTCACCGTTTCCTAATATTTGAAATTTTCGCACCTCTAATTCGCTATTCCAGTTACTTTCGCGATAGCTTATTTTTCCTGTCTGTAATAATTGGTTATCACTCTGAGTCCCGTAATTGGTATTAATATCACTGAAGTAATAGTCGTCACTGACTTTGGTATAATCGGCGCTAAAATGCCAATTTTTAGCAAAATTACCAGCATGGTCAAAATGGTAAAGGTAGCGTGAATCATCACGGATCCTATCATTACTGAGGTTTTCTGCATGTAGTGTACCTGTACCAAAATCAAATAGGTAACGATATTCCGTCGCCAGTAGTGTACCGCGATCAGTCATATATGTCGGTGTAATTGTGGCATCCATGTTCGGTGCAATATTGATATATAAAGGTTGAGTAACAGTAAAGCCATTGGTTTCAGATATTTCATAATTGGGTAGCAATAATCCCGTTTTACGCTTATCTGATATGGGATAACTTATATAGGGAAAATAGAACACGGGAACATCTTTCACTCGTAGAACCGCATTATAGGCGGTGCCCATATCATTTTCATTATCAATATATAGAGTGCTTGTATCAAGTGCCCATGTATTGTCTTCTGGTGGGCAAGCACTGTAAGTTGAATTGTTAAATTCATAGAGATTTAACCCATTATCATAAATGCGCTCTGCTTTTCCTCGCCCTCCTTGACCGTGAAATTGATAATCAGCATTGTATAAAGTTGCTTGCTTCGTTTCTAATTGTGATTCAATCTTATCAGAGTAAAGTGTAACACCTCCATCGACATAGTTTACATCGCCCTCAGCAGTGATTGTATTTTCATTTTTTAGATAGGTTAATTTATCTGCGGCTAAAAACTTATCCCCCTGTGTTAGGGTCACTTCATCTTGGTATAAGTATTTATCGGAATAACCAAACGCTTGACGGGCGTTAATATTGACCGGTGTTTCTTGGCTAGACAAAGGGTTAGTATCTTTAATTATAGGGGGAACCATGCGGTAACATTGAGCAAAGAAAACATTTTTGTCACGTGTACTCAAGTTTGTTTGGCTGATTGATTGATTGGTATTACTTGGCTGCTGGGCATATGCCAAAGATGCAGGTAGAAAAATAATCAGTAGAGGGAAAAGTTTTAACATTTACAACTCACAATAAGTAGCTTGGACGCTGAATACACAAAGCGAAAATATCTCAAAGATTGGGGGGCTATGATAGAGCAAACTTTATCTTGCTCCAATCTTTGTTCTCTATTAATAGGTTAAATTTCACTATTTTGCGTAAAAAATTAGCCAAATTGTTAATACTTAGTCAAAATAGCGATGATTTTTTTACTCTCTATCATTTATAAGGTTTTACCGTTATGCGTATTTGGGGAAAAATACTAGGTGGTTTTTTTGGTTTTATGTTCGGTGGTGTGGTTGGTATGCTACTGGGTATTTGGCTTGGCCATCGTTTTGATCGCGCTATGACCATGAATTTTAATATTCAAAATGGCTTATTTGCGAATATGGCTAGTAGCCAAGAGAGACAGAAAAATTTCTTTGACACGACTTTTTCCGTGATGGGGCATCTTGCAAAAGCGAAAGGTCAGGTCACTGAAACAGATATTCAAATTGCGACCGCGTACATGGATCAAATGCGGTTGCAGGGGGCGGCTCGTGCACAAGCTCAAAAGTCATTTGCAGCGGGTAAAGATTGTCATTTTCCGTTAAAAGAAAAATTAACTGAATTTGTGCAAATGGTTCGTGGTGATCGCAATGTTTTGCAGATGTTTTTGGGAATTCAAATACAGGCCGCTTATTCAGATGGTGAGTTTCACCACAAAGAGAAAGAAATTCTTTATATTATCGCCGAACATTTAGGTTTTTCTCATTTTGAACTAGACCGTTTATTACAGATGTTTGAAGGCCAACAGCATTTTCATAATACCCAGCAAAATCAAGGGGCGAGCGAAGAGGATTCCTATAAAGTGTTGGGGATTGAGAGTAGTGCAACAGATAAAGAGGTTAAGCGTGCTTATCGCAAGTTAATGAGTTCAACATCACCCTGATAAGCTCGCATCGAAAGGTTTACCTGAAGAGATGATGACGATGGCAAAGGAGAAAACGCAAGATATTCAACGTGCCTATGAAACATTACGTAAAATTAGAGGATTTAAATAAGTGCTGATTCGCCTGATTAGATCCTATAGCCTGAAGCTAGTGTTTGTCTCTTCGCTGTTATTAGCGATACAACTACCTAATTTTCTTGCCCAGTATGAAACACGTTTAGATGCACACTTACTGGAAGCAGAAGGTCAATTAGTTAAATATCAAGCACTCGCAGATTTTTTTTGCAGGTGATATCAATGCCTTAATTAAAAAGCATCAACAGAGTAGTGTTGCGTTATTTGAAGCAGAAGCTTCTATTGTTGAAGAATTGGTAGCGCGAGTCTCCTATTTAAAAAACCAACAAAACGCCTTACAAGGTTCGTTAGTTTCACGCTTGTTCTACCTCCTTGGGGAAGTGAATCATCCGTTGTTTTTAGAAACAGAGGATAATTATCGCGCTGAAATTGCCTTAAATAAAGAGGCTATAACAGTAGGTATTGCCTTTGCACTATCTGTGACATTAACCATAGATTTGCTATTTATATTCCTTACTTCTCTAGTTAGGCGTAAAAGGTCTGTACACAAATTAAATTGATTTAATGAAATTTAACAATTAATTGTTTTGTTTTGCATTTATCCCTTTAAATCTGTGATCTGCTTCTTTATTATGGCAGTTATAACTATTTTGTCATATTTCGAATTTAAAAAATGGAGTTAATTCATGTCTACATTTGCACTTGCTTTTGGCAGCGCTACTAAAAATCGTGATCAGAAGATTATAGAAGCATTTTTTCCAAATCCTCTACTAAATCCAAGTGATGATCTTGTTGCCGTTATTGCTGCCCTAGTTGGCTATGATAATGGTAATAAAGAGTTTACTATAACGGCGCAATTAGCAGAGCAACTAGCGGCTGCTTTTAATGGTGTAAATGATACTAAAAATGCGGATTTTGCAATTGCGGCTGCAAAATCGGCACAGCCATTGATCTTGGTTATTCTTGAAACCGATTAAGCCCCCACTACCGTAGCTCAAGGTTATCTTAAATTACAATTGATTTCACATCGTCTGGTGAAACCTCATGGTATCGTTTTAGATGGCATTTTTGGCATATTGCACAATATTGCTTGGACAAACAAAGGTGCGATTGATCTACCTGAGTTAGCAGATCGTCAAATTGCTGCTCGTCTAAATGGAGAAGTTATTACCGTTGATTGTGTTGATAAATTCCCTAAAATGGTTGATTACATTGTACCGTCAGGTGTGCGTATTGCGGATACATCACGGGTTCGTTTAGGTGCACATGTTGGTGAGGGTACAACGGTAATGCATGAAGGTTTTATTAACTTTAATGCAGGTACAACCGGCGTAAGTATGGTTGAAGGGCGAATTTCGGCTGGCGTAATGGTTGGCGAAGGAAGTGATATTGGTGGTGGTGCTTCCATTATGGGTACGTTAAGTGGTGGTGGTAAAATGGTTATTTCGATTGGTGAAAATAGCCTGCTGGGTGCCAATGCCGGTTAGGTATACCGCTTGGAAATCGCTGTACCATTGAATCTGGTTTATACGTGACAGCGGGCTCAAAAATTAAATTATTAGATAAAGAAGGGAAAGAAGCTGGATTTGCGAAAGCAAGAGAGCTCGCTAATAAGGATGACTTATTATTCCGTCGTAACTCAATGACTGGACAAATTGAATGTTTAGCTAATAAGAGTGCGGTAGAACTTAATAGTATGTTGCATTCAAATTAAATTGATTGAATGGTCGAAATATCTTTGTCAGGCGCTAGCGCTCTGTAGGGCAAGGAAAATAGCACCAATCAGCAATAATCTGCGTTGTTATAAAATCTCAATGTAAAATAAAAGGGGCTTTTTAGTCCCTTTTATTTATCTTGGCTATAGCTTGCTAGTGAGCGCAATGCAGCCTGTAGCTCAGGTTCTGCATTATCAGCCATCGCTATAAATGATAGTGCCACATCGTGCGGCATTTTACTGGCGCGTTTAATGGGCCTGTGACGTTTTTTAGTGTTGTTTGTTACGCTCGTGGTCAGATTAGGGTTTACTTTTATTTTTATCTCAAGAAGACCGGGTATCTCCTGACGCATTACGCTAAGTAACTCACTGCGCATAAATTGTAAGCGAATTAACCACGTTGCGGTGGGGATTTCTATAAGCAAGCTCGCATTTTGTAAATAAGCTACTCGACAGCCTTCTATATTATGTTGTTTCAAATAGCTTTGTAGTAAACTATTGAGCTTCGTGATTAGGCTCGTGTCAGGCTTTAGGTTACTTTTTTGCAAAAGCAAAGAAATAGCTTTAGGTTGTCGGGTTCTATTCATTTAATTCATCAACAGTGATTTTAAGTATTATGAGTATAACGATTATCTATTCAAAGGAGGAAACGAATCACTCGTTTTCGTTTACAAAAAATAGAATTCTGGTGAGTTTTCTTCTTTTTGTCACCTTATTAATAGGATGTGCTTGGTTTATACAATCTTATTACCAAAGCCAATTAAATCAATTTAAATTAAGTGCAACAAATAATCGAGATGTTAGTAAAGATCAATATCTAGCGCTCATTGAAGCACAAAGTAATGAGAAGATTGGCGTATTAGCTGATAAAATAGCGAATGTAGAAGCACAAATTAATCGCTTAAATGCATTGGGGGAGCGTGTTATTGATAAATCGAATTTACCCAAAAAGGAATTTGATTTTGATACCTCTTTGCCTATTGGCGGCCCAAATATAGATCCAGTCGGGCAAAGTTCTCAGTTTGTTCCCCTGTTGGAATACATTGAAAATATTGAGCTACATCTCGAAAATCAACAAAAGCAGCTTGTACGTCTTGAAATCGCCTTAAACAATCTCAATCTCACTAAGCAACTGTATATTTCTGGCCGCCCAGTCAAAGGGAAAGGCTCATGGATATCTTCTCCCTTTGGTACTCGCAAAGATCCTTTTACCGGAAGAATGACTCGGCATAAAGGTGTTGATATTGCCGGGTATAGTGGTATGCCAATTATCGCCACCGCAGCGGGTGTTGTGACTGATTCTGGGAAAAAAAGTGGTTATGGGTTTATGGTTGAGATCCAGCACGGTAATGGCTTGGTAACACGTTATGCGCATGCTAAAAAGTTAAAGGTAAATATTGGGGATGTTGTTAAAAAAGGGGACATCATTGCGGTGATGGGGAGTACAGGACGTTCTACGGGGCCTCATGTGCATTATGAAGTATTAAGAAATGGGATGAGAATCAATCCAAATTATTATATACAAAGAACGACTGGTTGATATTTCTAACTTTGCAAAAATTTAATTTAAACTAATTTTTAAACTATGAGAAAAATAAAATGATCACACAGCTAATAACAAAAATAATAGGCAGTCGTAACGACCGTTATATCAAACAACTCCGTAAAATTGTTAATGAAATAAATAAAATTGAACCGGAAATACAATCATTATCGGATCAAGAACTAAAAGCTAAAACGGTTGAATTTCAAGAGCGTATTGCAGCCGGAGAGAGCATTGATGATGTCCTTGTGGAAGCTTTTGCTGTCGTTCGTAGCGCTTCTGAGCGTGTGTTTGGGATGCGTCATTTTGATGTGCAACTTATTGGCGGAATGGTCTTAAATGAAAATAAAATTGCAGAAATGCGTACTGGTGAAGGTAAAACGCTAACGGCAACCTTACCTGCTTATTTGAATGCGTTGACGGGTAAAGGGGTACATATTATTACCGTCAATGATTATTTGGCACAACGTGATGCTCAATGGAATGCAAAATTATTTGAATTTTTAGGTTTAACCGTTGGTATTAATATCGCGGGCCTGACGCCTGAACAAAAACGAGCAGCCTATGCAGCTGATATTACCTATGGTACTAACAATGAATTTGGCTTTGATTACCTTCGCGATAATATGGCCTTTGAGGTTCAGCAACGTGTTATGCGTCCATTGCATTATGCTATTATCGATGAAGTCGATTCTATTTTAATTGATGAAGCTCGGACACCATTAATCATTTCAGGCCCAACTGATGGCGACTCTTCGCTTTATACACAATTAAATACGGTTATTCCATTACTTAGTAAGCAAGATAAAGAAGATACTGAGGAATATATTGGAGAAGGGGATTACACCGTTGATGAAAAAAGCAAGCAAGTTTTATTAACAGAACGTGGTCAAGAAAAAGTAGAGAAAATTTTACAAGAGCGTGGTTTATTAGAAGAAAATCAATCATTGTATGCTGCTGCGAGTATTAGTTTATTGCACCATGTAAATGCTGCATTACGTGCTCATACACTCTTTGAAAAAGATGTCGAATATATTGTCAATGATCAAGGTGAAGTGGTCATCGTTGATGAACATACTGGGCGTACCATGCCTGGTCGTCGTTGGTCAGAAGGCTTACACCAAGCCGTTGAAGCGAAAGAAGGTGTAAAAATTCAAAATGAGAATCAAACATTAGCCTCTATTACTTTCCAAAATTTCTTCCGTTTATATAAAAAACTAGCCGGCATGACTGGTACTGCGGATACTGAAGCTTTTGAGTTTCAATCTATTTATGGTTTAGAAACCATTGTATTACCGACTAATAAACCGATGATCCGTAAAGATGGTGGTGATTTAGTTTATCTAACCGATGAAGAAAAGTATCAAGCAATTGTAGCTGATATTAAAACGCGTGTAGAGCGTCGTCAGCCTGTTTTGATTGGCACCGTCTCTATCGAAAACTCCGAACTTTTGTCAAACTTAATGGATAAAGCGAAGATAAAACATAGTGTTTTGAATGCCAAATTCCATGCAAAAGAAGCGGATATTATTGCCAATGCCGGTGCTTTAGGTGTTGTGACGATTGCAACTAATATGGCTGGTCGTGGTACTGACATCGTTTTAGGTGGTAATTTGCAGGCTCGCCTTGCAAAATTAGGTGAATTGACAACTGAGCAAATAGAAGCAGAGACTGAAAAGTGGAAAGCTGAGCACAAAATGGTGCTAGAAGCCGGTGGGCTTTACATTGTTGGTACTGAACGCCATGAGTCGCGCCGTATTGATAACCAGTTACGGGGGCGAGCAGGGCGTCAGGGTGATCCTGGGGAGAGCCGTTTTTATCTCTCGATGGAAGATTCTTTGATGCGAATTTTTGCTTCAGAAAAAGTCTCCAATATGATGAAAAAAATGGGCATGGAAAATGGCGAAGCCATTGAACATCCTTGGGTTACGCGTGCTATTGAAAATGCACAACGTAAAGTTGAAGGGCGTAACTTTGATATGCGTAAGTCATTATTAGATTACGATGACGTGGCTAACGATCAACGTAAAATAGTATATCAACAGCGTAATGGCGTGATGGATAGCGATGATATTGGTGAAACAATTGAGCAAATTTGGGGGATGTATTTAATCGTATTATTGATGAATATGTGCCACAAAACTCGCTAACAGAACAGTGGGATCTTGAGGGTTAGAGCTACGCCTTAAAAATGACTTTTTAATCAATCTTCCGGTTCAACAGTGGCTTGTCGATGATGCTAATTTACAAGAAGAGACTATTCGTGAAAATATTCTCACTTATGCCAAAGAGAGTTACGCTGCTAAAAAAGAGTTGGTTGGAGAGGAGATCATCGCCTCATTTGAAAAATCTGTTATGTTGCAAACGATCGATTCTCTGTGGAAGGAGCATTTAGCTGCGATGGATCATCTGCGTCAAGGTATCCATTTACGTGGCTATGCACAAAAAGATCCTAAACAAGAGTATAAACGAGAATCCTTTGAAATGTTCTTAGCTATGTTGGATAACTTAAAAACCGATGTGGTTATGATTTTATCTAAAGTGCAAGTGCAAAGCAGGGAAGAGGTTGATGCGATTGCAGAGCAACGCAGACAAGCAGAAGCTATGGCTAAAATTGAAATGCAACATGCACAAGCGAGCAATGGTGAACTAACACAAAGTGATGAACAGGCAGATAGTCATGAAACATTTGTTAGAGAACAGCCTAAAGTTGGCCGTAACGAACCTTGTCCATGTGGTTCAGGTAAAAAGTATAAACAGTGTCATGGTAAGCTAAGTTAATTAAGTAATATATTAAATAAAACTAAAAGGCGCTTAATGATAGCGCCTTTTTTATTTCTTAGATAATCTCAATATGTTTGAGGTTGGCTGATGATTGTATTTAGCGATTGAGCATTAAATTATACCAATCGGATAAATTGCTAGAGTAACTATGCTGGTTAAAATGATTCTTGTTTGGAGTCGCGCAAATGATTATCCACTTACGCTAGAACTAGAACTCATTCTTTATTTTACATAATATTCAATGTCAAATTTAATCCGATTGGTATTATTGTTGTAACATTGGTTATGAGCAAATTATTTTAGTCATTTGCAACTGCTGTTATGCTGTAATTTAATGTCGAATCATTTACACGAACCACATATCGTCCTGCTAGTGTAGTGTAAATATCTGCACCTGATTGCTCAATAATGCCATCTTGATTACTATCGCCATAATTGTTTGACCAATCACCATTTAGATCGAACTTGTAACGTTGTTCTGTTTGACCATTAAAATCTATAGTTATCTCCCAAGTATTGTCCGTAACTAATAGCATTGCGCTCGCTGCCCAGTTATTTGGGGTTCCTCGGAAATATAGCTGGTTAAAATTCTTAGCTGTTATTGGATTGTTATCACCAATTTTTACCATTTTGTAGGCTAGGGTCAAATCATTAACCTCAATGAGATAGGTACCAGATACAGATGTGTAAATGTCTGCACCAGACTGCTCTAAAGTGCCGTCATGGTTACTATCGCCATAATTATTTTGCCAATCACCATTAAGATCAAATTTGAAACGCTGATCCGTTTGGCCATCAAAGTTAACTGTTATTTGCCAAGTATTGTCTGCAACTAATGACATTGCACTGGTTGACCAGTTGTTTGCTGTGCCTCTAAAGTACAATTGTGCAAAGTTTTTAGCGTTATTACCATTATCAATAGTTAAAGTAACATCCGTTGATGCAATAGCTCCTTCATTATCTGTAATAGTAACCGTAAAGGTTGTAGTCATATCTAGAGTCACAGTAATTTCTGGCGTTGTTGCACCATTACTCCATAGATAACTCACTATAGAGCCATCTTGATCCGTTGAATTTGTAGCAGATAAAGTCACAGCTTCACCTTGTTCAACAGTTTGGCTAGAAGGCGATATCACAGCAATAGGTGGGATGTTTTCAGGTACAGTTAATGTAATTGAGGTAACACTCGTTGCCCCTTCATTGTCAGTGACTGTTAAGGTAATGGTTTGCGTCTCATTGATTGTAATTGGCAAGGTGACACCACTTGCTCCTGTGCTCCAACTATAATCAACAATTGAACCATCACTATCGCTTGATGTGGATGCATCAAGTGTTAGTGTTGTTCCTTTAGCTACAGTTTGACTGCCTTGACTAATTTTCGCGACAGGTCGCTGGTTGTTGCTTAACTCTTCAGGCGTGCCAGATTTAACGACTCCTGCATTAAACTGCCAGATGCCTTCACCTACCGAGTAATTTTGACCACCATTATTATCCCATGTGCCTGCACAGTTGTTAGTAACAAATTCAAGTTTATTATCGTCTTCAAGTGAAACACTATAGGTATACCAGTTTTCGCCTAAACTAAGCATTTCAACACCTGGTGCAACAGTCCATGTCACAGTGCCATCGACCGTATAATGGAAGCATACTTTGCCCCAGCTATTAGTATCTTTGTAATAAATAGTTGAGCTAACACTTTCACCTATTATTTTTAAAGTTACGGTAGCTAATCTTGATGCACCTTTGTCATCAGTAACAGTGACAGTGTAAGTGCTTTTTTCATTAACGGTTACATCGATACTAACTCCCGTTTCACCTGTACTCCAAATATAACTAACAATTTCTCCGTCGGGATCAGTTGAATCGGCCGCGCTTAATGTAACCACAGTGCCTGCTTCAACTTCTTTACTTGCTGGTGTTATAACTGCGATAGGGCTTTTATTTCCAGGAACAACATTGGCAGTAAAGAAAAGCGATTCACCAGCTATATCACCATTAATATCTTCAATAATTTGACCAGCTTCACTTTTAAAGCGACCAGTACCGACATAAACCTGTTGAATATCACTACGTGTAACATTTCCTTTGCTATCGGTTGCTTCTATATAATAATCCAATAATTGATCTTGGTATTTATTAAAGTAGCTGTAATACATATCACCGATTTTTTGAGCAGGAACAACACTAAACATTCGTTCACCAGAAGGCTGCCAAGAAACACCATTGATATCAGGTGATAAATCTCGAACTTTCATGGTAACCGTTTCCCAATCACCAACGCGTGATGGATTGACATTTGCGTCGGCACTATGAGCTTCTGGGTTATATAGTTTAAATGTTTTATCTTTTGCATCGGCACGTTTGTTAGTATGGACGCGGACTTTAACTTGTACGTTGGTTATGCCACTGACATCGTATGCGTAGGTATAAATTGCAAAGGTAGTGTCCGCATAGATTGTTGCCCAACCTTCTGCTTTACTACTATTTGCACTACCTGGATTATAAGGATAACGTTGTGGCCACCAAACAGAAGGGCCTGTTTTATCTTTTACTAACTTAGCGTCAACATATGGCATTGAGAAACTTAAGGATTGATTAAACGAGACTGTGGGTTTAACACCATCATCGACATTTTCATCGTAATAACCAAAACCAGAATCAATCGATGCTAATAAGAAATACCAACTTAACTCAGCAGGGTTTGCTCCGCCCGCATAATTATTGTTTTCATCCCCTTTAACAGGATAAGACATCATCCATGGGTTGAGTTGATTGCCTTCATAAGTGACCTGGTGATCTCGCTCTGTTGTTGGTTTCCAGTGATTAGGGTTTGCATCTAGCCATATTTGTTCTGCTGTTTTAGCATAATTCTCTGCAGCTTGTAGCAATGCAAAATTACGCTCTAAATAATGATACCCGAGTTCTAATGAAACCATGTGTGTGCGTGTTGCAGTAAAGTCGGTACCGTTTGCCATGTTGAAGGCACTCATTTGAGTATCCCAAACACCCATAGGAATATGCCAATGATACCAAGTTGGATCTGCGGATGAATCACGTGTATCTATCCATGAACCATCTTGAACATGAACAATATCATTAGCTGGGATTGGGTTGGCTTGTAAATATTCATCTACTCCCATGCCAGTTACACCGCCATCAGAGTATGTGATATTTCCAGATGATGCCCAAGTTCCACCATCGCCAGCGCGGCCTCCTGAGTTATCTCCATCATGTGCGATAACAAAATATTGTTTACGGCCAAGTGTCCCTGCTTCACCTTCAAATGGCTTCAATGCAGAGGCAGTCACACTACCTTGATAACCTTCTTCCCATGAGCTTGCTTGTTCTACGGGAATACCTGCAACAGTATGTTCTTCGCCAGTTGAGGGGTCAACGTATTGTACCCAATGAGGAATAGAGGCAAATGGAAACTTATTAAAAGTCGTTTGCTGTTCATTAAACATGTGTAACTCAACCCAGTCTCCTAGGTTACTTTCATTTTGTAAATCAGCTCGGTTAGGAGGGGAGATAAGCGTATCTTTACCTGGGTCATTCAGGTATGGGTAATCACGTAATGTACGAGAATAATGGACATTACCTAATACTGACCACTCGATCCCCAATTTTGTCAAAGCAGGGATAATACGTTCAGAAAAACCTAACTCTGTAGGAAAGAAGCCTTTTGAAGATTTAAATGAATCTCCTAAAAAGTAATCTTGTGCCAAGGTTACATTTTGATAAATAAGATCTTTTAAGAAATATTCATTTCCGACTAATGGTCCCATTGTGTGGTGTCCAGCGAAATGAATAGTATCGAGTGCATTATGACCGTTGGCGGTTTTGGTGCTATTCTGAGTATTTTTCCAGTAATTTCCCCAACCTAAATTATATCCATCCAAATTACCAAGCTCGGCAAAGCTTTGTACATTGTTTATGACAGAAGCTGACATTGTCACGTGGGTTTGGCTAAGAGGGTGATTATTTTTATTATTTAAAGCGGTATCCATAGGCCAGCTTAAATAGGCCCCTGTTTTAGCATGATGCGAGTAATATGCGACAAGGTCATCATGTGGCATAGGCGCACCGCTATCTGGAATAAAAAAGGTGTAATTAGCTGGTGGGTTAGTTTTCAAATTGATGACTTGACCATCATAGGTATAGCGTATTGGTGCTCCAACGGGTAGATCATCGTATTTAGTCACATCGTAATAAGGCCAAAAGTTTGGCATATGATTATGGTATATATGTGTAGCTGCTATTTCCGCTTGTACGTTAATAGCACCCATTACCAAACCTAAGGTAAATATCTTCTTCATTATCGAATCCTTTCAACACATTATTAATTTAAATCATAATGTGAAGGTTTTTATATTAAAACTTGCAGAAGTTATAATAGATATTTTTTGTTACATGTCCGTATAACCTATCAGTGGCTCCTGCCCAAAGATGCACCTGCATCGTAACTTCACCTTTATCACATAACGATTAATTTATCTCTTTGAAAGTTATAGTAATAAATAAGGTTGGAGGATAATACATGAAACAAATAAGGGGGCGATTAAATAACAAACATTTTGGTCGCAAAAAGAGCAAATAAAGTTTATTTAATGATTGCTTTTATGAGCAGGGTAGGATAAATGCCAATAATCTAATTTGCAGATCATCTATTTTTTCTGAGTAAAAGATATTCTATTAAGCTTAAAAAGCAGTAATTTGGTGTTATTTTATGAAAATATTCACCAATTTTAGCGCTATTTTGAACAGCTTTTTGTGATTATTTTGGGGAGATGAATGCAAGTGATAAGTATAAAGCGCAAAGAGGCTTTGCGCTTAAATAAAACAATTGATTATGCGTTATTTTTACGAATAACCGTTAACAACTCTTTTAATAGTTTTGGGTTAGATGCTACAACATTGCCAGTTTTCATATAGTCATTGCCACCATTAAAGTCTGTGACTATGCCGCCAGACTCTTTTATTAGTAGTTCACCTGCTGCGATGTCCCATGGTTTTAAACCAAATTCCCAGAAACCATCCATACGACCTGCTGCAACGTAAGCAAGATCAAGTGCAGCACTACCGCTACGACGCATATCTGAAACATCTAAAAAGAGCTCTTTAAAGATGTTTAAGTAAGTTTCAGTGTGATGTTTTTGTTTAAATGGAAATCCAGTTGCTATCAATGTTCCTGATAATTTAGGCACAGAATTGATACGTGTTCGGTAACCATTTAATTGTGCACTTTGGCCTTTAACAGCAGAGAAAAGTTCATTACGAATTGGATCGAAAACAATACCGACTTCGGTACGACCTTTAATTTTTAAGGCAATTGATACAGCAAAATGAGGAATGCCGTGGATAAAGTTAGTGGTTCCATCTAGGGGATCAATAATCCATTGGTAATCCTTGTCTTTACCTTCATCGATACCAGACTCTTCAGCAATAAAGCAGTGGTCTGGGTATGATTTACGTAATGTACCAATGATTGCAAGTTCAGCTTCTTTATCAACGCTGCTAACGTAATCATTTAATGATTTTTCTTCAACTTCAACTGACTCTAAATTTTCAAAGCCTTTAACAATTACTTTACCTGCATTTCGCGCAGCACGAATCGCAATATTTAACATTGGATGCATTGGATCACCATTAGATTTTAAAAGAACATTGAAGGGAGATTCCTTCGGCGCAAAATTATACAGAGATCACACAAATCTGCAAATTATTTAAACAATATATCGACAAAACAGATAAAAATCTTCGCCGCTCCCTTAGTTTGTTTGTCATGCAAATAATGGTAAACTCTGCCCATTTAAATTTTAGCTCAACGACCAAGGAATACACATGTTAGAAAATGTGCGCATTATACTGATTGGAACGTCTCATCCGGGAAATATTGGCAGCGCAGCAAGAGCGATGAAAACCATGGGGTTATCAAACTTAGTATTAGTTGCTCCTGAATGTGACATTGATGGTAAATCCGTTGCACTATCAGCGGGAGCCTCTGATTTGCTGAAAAATCATCAATTATTTGCAACCTTAGATGAAGCGATTGCAGATTGTGGTTTAGTTATTGGTGCGAGTGCGCGTCCTCGTACATTAGATTGGCCTATGTTAGATCCCCGTGAAATGGGTGAGAAAGCGGTTATTGAGGGTAAAAAACACCCAATAGCGTTAGTTTTTGGTCGTGAAAATAGTGGTTTGACTAACGATGAATTGCAAAAGTGCCATTTTCACGTTTTTATTCCTGCTAACCCTGAATATAGTTCACTTAATTTAGCAATGGCAGTGCAAACATTAAGTTATGAAGTTCGCATGGCCTTTTTAGCCGATAAAGCCTATCCAGAACAACAGGAAGAGTATCCGTTGGCGAATGAAATAGAGGGGATGTTTGAACATCTTGAGCAAACGCTAACGGATACCCGTTTTATTGTACCTGGCCCACCCCGGTTTAGTGATGACTAAATTACGTCGCTTTTTCAATCGAGCTCGCCCAGAGGTTAAAGAGTTACGCATGTGGCGTGGGATTTTTAGTAGCATCCAAAAATCGATATCCAGCGATAACAAAGCCGCCGAGCACGATAAATAGCTCAACAAATGTTTAGAAAAAACCTAGTAAAGCATGTGGTTTTTTACTTGACTGAAATTGTCAGGTATATATAATTACACTTATACAGTCATGGAAACTATTTATTTCCCACTACATAAGTGATGCATTATGAAATTAACTTCAAAGGGTCGTTATGCGGTAACGGCAATGTTAGATGTCGCGATTAAAGAGCATACCGGGCCGGTGCCCTTAGCTGATATATCTGAACGTCAAGGCATATCGCTTTCTTACTTAGAGCAGTTGTTCTCTAAATTACGTAAAAATAATTTAGTGAGTAGTGTCAGAGGTCCTGGTGGCGGTTATAAATTAGGACGTCCACGTAATGAAATATCCGTGGCGATGATTATTGATGCGGTGAATGAATCTATTAATATTCGTAAATGCTCTGGCAATGGTGGTTGCACCGATGATGGGGTGCAATGTTTAACACACTCATTATGGGCGCAGTTAAGCGACCGAATTAGTTCGTTTTTAGATGATATTACCCTTGAAGAGTTAATGTCTTCTGACCATGTGCAACATATATCTGAAATTCAAAATAATAAATACAATCAAACTGCGCAACTTAATGTGAAATCTCAATAACGATAATGTTAGCAGTGGAGAGAAAAATGAAATTACCGATTTACCTTGATTACGCAGCAACTAACCCCGTTGATCCACGTGTTGCTGAAAAAATGATGCAATTTTTAACGATGGATGGTGAGTTTGGTAATCCAGCCTCTCGTTCTCATCGTTTTGGCTGGCAAGCCGAAGAGGCTGTAGATATTGCTCGTGAACAAATTGCTGACCTTATTAATGCAGATCCCCGAGAAATTGTTTTTACATCGGGGGCTACCGAGTCCGATAATCTTGCGATTAAAGGTGCTGCGCATTTTTACGGTAAAAAAGGCAAGCATATTATCACTTCAAAAACTGAGCATAAGGCGGTTTTAGATTCATGTCGTCAATTAGAGCGTGAAGGTTACGAAGTCACTTATCTTGATCCACAGGCTGATGGCATAGTAACACCTCAACAACTGCAAGCAGCATTACGAGAAGATACCGTGTTAGTGAGTTTGATGCATGTTAATAATGAGATTGGCGTGATTCAAGATATTGCCGCATTTGCTGAATTATGCCGTGCCAATAAAACAATATTACACGTTGATGCAGCGCAAAGTGCCGGTAAAGTAGAGATTGATGTGCAAACAATGAAAGTTGACTTGATCTCTTTTTCTGCTCATAAGATATATGGTCCAAAAGGGATTGGCGCATTATATGTGTGCCGTAAACCGCGTGTTCGTTTAGAAGCGCAAATACACGGTGGTGGTCACGAACGAGGTATGCGTAGCGGGACACTGGCAACCCATCAAATTGTTGCAATGGGAGAAGCTTTCCGTATTGCTAAAGAGGAAATGGCGACCGAAAATGAGCGTATTCTGGCATTACGTAATCGCTTATTAGACGGTGTAAGTGATATGGAAGAGGTTTATGTCAACGGCTCAATGGAACATCGAGTCGCGGGTAATATCAATATTAGCTTTAACTATGTTGAAGGTGAGTCATTGGTTATGGCGCTGAAAGATTTGGCTGTCTCTTCGGGAAGTGCTTGTACTTCAGCGAGCCTTGAACCTTCCTATGTATTAAGAGCAATTGGTCGTGATGATGAATTAGCGCATAGTTCAATTCGTTTTAGTATTGGGCGCTTTACTACTGCCGAAGAAATTGATTACGCTATTAAAATCATTCGTGAAAATATCGGTCGTCTACGTGATATGTCACCACTTTGGGATATGTACAAAGAAGGCATTGATATCAATAGTATTGAATGGTCTCACCACTAATTCAGGCGCATTAAAATTAATTAGAAAAGGATAAATATCATGGCTTATAGTGAAAAAGTAATCGACCATTATGAAAACCCACGTAACGTTGGCTCATTTGATAAAAATGATGCAAGTGTAGCAACGGGCATGGTTGGTGCGCCAGCCTGTGGCGATGTAATGAAGCTACAACTAAAAATAGATGATAATGGCATTATTTCTGATGCGAAATTCAAAACTTATGGGTGCGGTAGTGCGATTGCTTCAAGTTCATTGGTAACTGAGTGGGTTAAAGGTAAAACGCTTGAACAAGCGAGTGAAATTACCAATACTGAAATCTCTGCTGAATTAGCTTTGCCCCCAGTGAAAATACATTGTTCTATTTTGGCAGAGGATGCAATTAAAGCTGCAATTGCAGATTATAAAAGTAAGCATCCAAATAAGTAGTTCATATTCTTAACTTGTATCAAATAATCGACAAGTTAGGTATTATTAATGTTTTTTAAGAAATTATTAGTGTGTAATTGGAGTGGATTTTGGCAATCACAATGACTGAACCTGCAGCTAAACATGTGGCTGCTTTTCTCGCAAATCGCGGTAAAGGAATTGGCTTACGTCTAGGCGTTAAAACATCTGGTTGTTCGGGCATGGCTTATGTCCTTGAATTTGTAGATGCACTCAATGATGACGATGTTGTCTTTATCGATAAAGGTGTGAAAGTTGTTGTTGATAAAAAGAGCTTGGTATATCTTGATGGCACACAATTGGACTTTGTTAAAGAAGGGCTTAATGAAGGCTTTGAATTTAATAACCCCAATACTAATGGCGAGTGTGGTTGTGGTGAAAGCTTTAGCGTTTAACCTATAACCGATAATAATAACGCCTTTTATCTTATAAATTGCTAAGATAGAGGCGTTTTTTTAAATCAACCTTCGCTAGGATATTGTTTTGAATTATTTTGAGTTATTTTCTCTTCCCGTCGCATTTCAAATTGATCAAGCCCGCTTATCTGAAATTTATCGAGAACTACAAAAACAGGCGCATCCAGATAAATTTGCGATGCATGATGATGCCCAACGTTTGCGCGCGATGCAACAAAGTACCGAAATTAACGATGCTTACCAAACGTTAAAAAACAGCTGTTTACGTGCACAATATATGCTCTCCCTTGTTGGGGTAGATATGGCGATGGAACAAAAAACATTGCAGGATACTACTTTTTTGATGCAACAGATGGAGTGGCGAGAGCGCATTGCTGACTTTACCGATCAAGACGAAGATGAGATAGACCTTTTTGCTATCCAGATTAAGCGTCAAGTTGCTAGCCTTGAGTCTTTGATTGCAGAGCAACTGCAAAATAAAAATTTTCAAGCAGCTGCAGATAGTGTTAGAAAACTTAAATTTATGTCCAAACTACAAACAGAACTTGAATTAGTTGAAGAAAAGCTTTTCGACTGAAAATAAGCGTAAAACAGGATAACAAACGATGGCATTACTTCAAATTGCAGAGCCTGGTTTATCGGCGGCTCCCCATCAGCATAAACTTGCTGTCGGTATTGATTTAGGCACAACAAACTCCTTAGTGGCCAGCGTACGAAGTGGCGTAGCGGCAACACTTGTTGACCATCAGCAACAGGATATGCTTCCTTCTGTGATCCATTATGGCGATGAGCAAATTACCGTCGGACGGACAGCGCAGGATTATCTTCTTAGCGATCCCGTTAATACCTTAGTGTCGGTAAAAAGATTTATCGGTAAGTCATTAACGGATATCGATACAACACACGTTCCCTATCACTTTAGTGAACATGAAAGTGGTTTGTTACAAATAGATACCCGTCAAGGCCCGATTAATGCGATACAAGCTTCTAGTGAAATTTTAAAAGCATTAAGCGCACGTGCTAATGAAGCCCTGCAAGGAGAGTTAGACGGTGTGGTGATCACTGTCCCTGCCTATTTCGATGATGCTCAGCGCCAAGGTACAAAAGATGCGGCGCGTTTGGCTGGATTACATGTTTTACGTCTATTGAATGAACCCACCGCAGCAGCGATTGCTTATGGTTTGGACTCTGCGCAAGAGGGGGTGATTGCAGTTTATGATTTAGGTGGCGGTACCTTTGATATCTCCATTTTACGCCTGCATAAAGGCGTTTTTGAAGTGCTAGCAACGGGCGGTGATTCAGCCCTAGGCGGCGATGATTTTGACCTTACCATCGTCGATTGGATCCGTACGCAAGCCAATATTTGTGGAACGGTCACCCCTCAATTACAGCAGGAATTATTACAGGTGGCACGCTCAGCCAAACAGGCTCTTAGCGCGCAGTCACAGGTGACTATCGAATTGCAGGATAAACAGATATCGCTGACCTTAACGCGCAGTGAATTTGAAACGCTCATTAATCAGCTGGTTAAAAAAACCATTCGAGCCTGTAAACGGGCGGTAAAAGATGCCTCAATATCATTGACCGATATCGTTGAAGTGGTCATGGTAGGTGGGTCAACTCGAATACCAATGGTTCGCGAACAAGTGAGTCACTACTTTGGGCGAGAGGTTTTAACATCCATAGATCCCGATAAAGTGGTTGCCATTGGTGCGGCTATTCAAGCGGATATCTTGGTTGGTAATAAACCTGATTCAGAAATGTTATTACTAGATGTATTACCGCTATCTCTCGGTTTAGAGACGATGGGCGGATTAGTTGAAAAAGTTATTCCGCGCAATACCACGATTCCCGTGGCGCGAGCACAGGAATTTACTACCTTTAAAGATGGTCAAACGGCGATGCTTATCCATGTCTTGCAGGGTGAACGTGAAATGGTTGATGATTGTCGTTCATTAGCGCGCTTTGTTTTAACCGATATACCACCAATGGCGGCTGGTGCCGCTCATATTCGTGTGACATTCCAAGTCGATGCAGATGGTTTACTAAGTGTCAGTGCGATGGAGAAATCCTCTGGAGTGCAAGCTCATATTGAGGTGAAACCTTCCTATGGTTTGAGTGATAACCAAGTGATGCAAATGTTGTCAGACTCAATGAGTCATGCGCAACAAGATATCCAGTTACGTATGTTGATTGAGCAGCAGGTCGAAGTTAAACGTGTTGTAGAAAATTTACAGGCGGCATTATTTAAAGATGGTAAACAGTTGTTATCAGAGCATGAGTATCAAGCAATTGTTGAAAATATTGCACAACTTGAAATAATTGCCCAGGGGAGTGATGTTGAGGCGATCAAACAAGCATTAACTGATATCGATAAATTAACGGATCACTATGCATCATTACGCATGGATGCCTCTATTAAACAAGCATTAACAGGTAAGTCTGTTAAGCAAATATAAATTTCTTTACTAGAATAAGGTGCTATTAAGATGGCCAAAGTAATATTTTTACCCCACCAAGAATTGTGCCCCGATGGTTTAGTGGTTGAGGCGCAGGAGGGGGAGACAATTTTAGATGTCGCATTAAAAAATCATATTGATATTGAGCATGCCTGTGAAAAATCCTGTGCCTGTACCACCTGTCATGTGATTGTTCGAGAAGGTTTTGATTCCCTTGATGAAAGCGATGAGCTAGAAGATGATATGCTAGATAAAGCATGGGGGTTGGAGCCTGAATCGCGCTTAGGTTGCCAAGCTTGTGTTCGCGATGAAGATTTAGTGGTTGAAATCCCTAAATACACCGTCAATATTGTTTCGGAAAATCATTAAGTAACGATTATAAATCGGAGGTGAATATGCCATTAAAGTGGATCGACTCGACTGAGTTAGCATTAGCATTACTGGAGAAATATCCAGATCAGGATCCAAGCAAGATTCGCTTTACCGATTTACGAGAATGGATCTTAACTTTAGATGATTTTTCAGATGATCCCAAACATTGTAATGAACGGATATTAGAAGCCGTGCAGCAATGTTGGATAGATGAGTTTTAGTTATTATTTTATACAAAACGTAAGCTTTGGCTTACGTTTTTGCTTACTAGGAAATAGAAAATGATGAGCAATGAATTACAAGTCTCTTTAAGCTTTGGTAAGGCGCCTGCTGCATGGGGCAAAGATGCGTTACTTAGTTTTAGCGAAGGCTCTGCGAAGATCCATTTAGATGATAATAAAGTGCTATTTACACAGGTACAAACAGCGGCTCGCACGTTAAATACAATGGCGATAGAAGCGATAAAATTAATTGGCACTGGCTGGGATAATGAACTCCGATGGGCTTTTTCTCAGGGATTTTATACGGCTAAAAGGGGGCTCCAGTCGATTTCGGTGATATCAGTGAAAGTGATTTAGAGCAGCTTACTCAGCGTAAAAATATCATCGAATGGGTCAGAGAAACCGTCAATTTAGGTCCGCAAGCACTCTACCCTGAATTGTTGTGTGAAAAAGCGGTAGCACTGATTGAAAGTGTCTTACCCGCAGAGCAGACTATCACATACAATATTATCGCAGGAGAGGCATTATTAGAGGCTAATTACCAAGGAATCTATCAAGTAGGTAAGGGCAGCTCACGTGCCCCTTGTTTGCTTGAACTTGATTATAATCCAACGGCAGAGCAAGATGCCGTTGTTGATTATGCGTTGGTGGGTAAAGGGATCACCTTTGACTCTGGTGGTTATAGCTTGAAACCAAGTGATTCAATGGCCTATATGAAAAGTGATATGGGGGGAGCGGCAACGCTGACCGCTGCGCTTGCATTAGCAATCGCGAATGGTTTGCAAAAAAGAGTTAAATTATATCTTTGTTGTGCAGAAAATATGATCAGCAATAACGCATTAAAATTAGGGGATGTGATCACCTATAAAAATGGCATAACCGTTGAAGTATTAAACAGCGATGCTGAGGGACGTTTAGTGTTAGCCGATGGTCTGATTGCTGCGCAAGAGAGTAATGCGAAACGAATCATCGATGCTGCGACACTGACGGGGGCGGCTAAAATGGCAGTAGGTCGCGATTATAATTGTATTTTATCAATGGATGAAGGCCTAATCTCATCTGCTGTTAGATGTGCTAAAAGTGAAAATGAAAAGGTATGGCGTTTACCTTTAGAAGATTTCCACCTTAAACAAATTAGCTCCTCATTTGCCGATATTGCCAATATTCACAGCGGTGAAGGTATGGCGGGCGCATCGACAGCCGCCGCATTTTTAGCCAAATTCATTGACCAACCCGAGACAAATTGGATCCATTTCGACCTGTCAGGTAGTTATCAAGTCAGTGGTAATGGGTTGTGGGCTGTGGGCGGTAAAGGTCATGGCGCTTGTACAATAAGTAACATGCTTTTTTCTTGATTTTCATTTACAAAACCAGTTGTTAATTACTATTTTAAAGGTAGCCTGATGGTTACCTTTTTTATTTTTACGCCTTTCGTTTACTGGCTGAGTCGTCATGATTGAGCGTTGAAAATTTAATCTAAGACTTTTCCAATCCACTATATCGCAAAATTATTAGCGAACAATTTGATTCTAGTGCCATTAATAGATAATGTGATGATTCAATTAGATATATATAGCACGTTAATACAAAGTGAAATCCCCCTTTTGTTTACTTAATTTAGGTCAGAAATATTGTATTTAAGGGGCTGTATAATGGCATTTTAATATTTTAAATAAGGAATAATAATGAAACGCTTAATTCTTGTCACCTCCCCACCAGCAAGTGGCAAAACCTATATTTCCAAGCAATTAGCCAAAGCGCTTAAACATGTTGTCTATTTAGATAAAGATACACTTATTGTGCTATCTCACCAGATTTTTAAAGCCGCTAATGCAGAAGTGAACCGTAGTTCAGATTTTTTTGAAGAGCATATTCGTAATTACGAATATGATGCGATTTTAGCGCTGGCGATGGAAGCCTTGGAATATGAGGATATCGTACTCATTAATGCCCCTTTTACCCGTGAAATAAGAGATACCGCTTTTATTGATGCGTTGAAAGATAAGTTATTAGAAAAAAATGCCCGCCTAACCGTTGTTTGGGTAGCAACTGATATTGATGTTGTGAAACAGCGTATGATTGAACGAAATTCGCCGCGAGATACCTGGAAACTTGATAATTGGGATGAGTATATTAAAGGAGTTAATTTCGCGATTCCAAGCAGTATCGATGAAGCTCATATTCATGATGATTTATTGCTATTCCATAACTCTAATGAGGAGCAATACCAGCGCTCTATGCAGGATATTTTAGCCGTATTAGAGGCCAAGTAACTTTAGTGTTCATTACTCCTTAGTAATCAACTGCGATTGCTAAGGTGTGTTATTTGTCTATATTGTTGATAAGTTTATGTTTTTATTTCATATTCACCTAGCATAAATTCATGTTTCACTGCTACGGTATTGAACAGAAAATATATCTACTGTTTTTGATGACGGATTTGCACAGTTTTTCTCTTTTTTAACACATGTTATTTTACGCACTATCCTCCTATAGTTGCAGCACAAACTAAGGAGTTTCAATGACCATTACGAAAAATCAAAATGAAAACAATAAATCACATATAAACAGTGGATTATATAGGGTTATTAAGCTTGCTTTTCCTGTTGCGCTGCAAAGTGCTTTAGTTGCAATATTAGCCATAGCTGATGTGTTAATGGTTAGTGATTTCGGCCATGGTGCGACAGCGGCTGTTGGTATCGCATCAAAGTGGCAATTTGTTGCCATTATTATTATGGCTGGCATGGCATCGGCACATGGTGTTTTAGTCGCACAGTATTGGGGGAAAGGTGATGTCTCTGCGGCAAAAACTATTACCATATTAGTTATTAATTGTGGTACTAAATTACTGATTCCCATTACGCTAATGATCACATTACTTTCTGGTTACATTATGTTGTTGCAAACAACAGATAGTAACGTTATTGCATTAGGTTCAACTTACCTTTATTACAGCTTTCCTGTGTTGCTATTAA
This sequence comes from Psychromonas sp. MME2, assembly GCF_040566515.1. NCBI lineage: Bacteria > Pseudomonadati > Pseudomonadota > Gammaproteobacteria > Alteromonadales > Psychromonadaceae > Psychromonas > Psychromonas sp. MME2. Next base: position 543,250 of record NZ_JBEWXI010000012.1, read on the forward strand.
CGCATTTAGTGATTGTTTCTGAATCAGCTTTACGCTCTTCAGGCGATACCGTTACGCCTTTATATCTAGGTATGATAACTATTATTGTTAATATTGCCTTAAACTTTTGGCTTATTAAAGGCGGATTAGGTGTACCCGCAATGGGGGTTGCTGGTGCTGCTTTAGCAACGACGATCTCACGTCTATTGCAAGTTATGCTTATGGTTGGATTATTGTACTGGCGTAAACATTGGTTATTCACAGTTATGCCATTAAAGGACTCTACATTTTTATGGAAATCGATAAAAACTTGCAGTTCCCTCTACTGCAAGTGCTTTAGTTTGGGCAATTGGTACGCTTGTTTATCAGATGGTTTTTGGCCATATGGGAACCACAGAACTGACGGTTTTCAGTATGATTGGCCCCTTTGAGTCTTTGTGTTATTCACTGTTTTTTGGTCTTTCAGTTGCTTGTTCTGTCTTATTGGGACAGTCATTGGGGAGAGATGATTTTGCCCAAGCATTAGATATGTCAAAATACTTTATCAAAATAGTATTGGTATTTGGCGGTATAATTGGGTTATTGCTCCTACTTGGCCAACACACCATTTTATCATGGTTAAACTTAGCCAGTGATGAACTTTACCCTCTTGCATCACCTGCATTAATGATATTTTGCTGTGCGATATGGTTACGTATGCTCAATATGATTATTATTAATGGGATGTTAAGAGCTGGAGGCGATAACCTGTTTTGTTTACGTATGGATTTTATCTCAACTTGGGTCGTTGGGGTTCCAGTACGGCATTTGCCGCTTTTGTTCTGCATTTAGATTTTAAATACGTCTATATGATGATGCTAAGTGAGGAGGTTGTAAAATTTATCCTCTGTTTTTCTCGTTACTTAAAACGTCATTGGATTAATAACTTGACAATGACGAGCGCATAAATAAAAAGGATTATTCCATAGGGAATAATCCTTTTAGCTATAAAAGATATGAGAAACTAACCTTTATAAATCTTTGGGTTAAAGGCATCTCTTAGCCAATCTCCCAATAAGTTAATGACCAAAACTAATGTCACTAACACGATCCCTGGGAAAACGGTAATCCACCAAGCGCCAGAGAATATGTATTTGAAGCCGATGCTTATTAAAGCGCCCAGTGAAGGCTGATCAACGGGTAAACCTAAGCCTAAAAAGGAGAGGGCGGCTTCCGACATAATCGCATTAGCGACCTGAACCGTTGAGATAACTAAAATAGGTGATAGACAGTTTGGTAGGATATGTCTAAACATAATACGCAGTGATTTTAAGCCCATTACTTGTGCAGCTTCAACATATTCCTTCTGTTTTTCTGCGAGTACGGTTGCGCGTATTGTCCGTGCGTATTGTGGCCATTCAGCAATGCCGATGATGACAATCAATAGGATCACCGCATATTGACTAAAAAATTCACTACCAAAGGTCGCTTTGAAGATAGCCGACACAATAATGGCGACCATCATGGTAGAAAAGGATAACTGAATATCGGCAAAGCGCATTAAAAAGCCATCAATACGGCCTCCAAAATAGCCTGCCGACAAGCCAATAACAATACCCAGTATTAATTGCACGGCAACGGCTAAAAAACCAATCGTTAGCGATAAACGAGAGCCATAAAGAATCGTTGATAAAACATCTCGGCCTTGGTCATCGGTACCTAGTATGAAGCGTGTATCGCCATCCTCTAACCAAGATGGGGGAGCTCTGAATCCATTAAATCTATCGCATTTAAGTCATAGGGATTCGTTGGTGCAATCAATGGAGCGAACAGTGCAGCTAAGAAGAACGCTAAAAATAGTGCAAAGCTCAGCATGGCGACTTTATCTCTTAAAAAGTAGTAAATGAGATCCGAGTCTTTAAAGCGTTTCCAGCGAGAAGGAACATGTGAAGAGGTGATGTTATTCATAATTAAGCGCCTTTACCGGTAATGTTTACAGTTGGGTTAATGATCCCATATAACAAGTCGACAATGGTATTTGTGACTACAAAAATTAAACCTACAAAAATGACATAGGCGGTAATTAAGGGGGTATCAACGCGGTTTATCGCTTCTAAAAAGAGGAATCCAGTGCCAGGCCATTGGAATACCGTTTCCGTTAAAATGGTGTAAGCGACCATTGTGCCGATTTGTACGCCACCAACTGTAATAACGGGTAACATAGTGTTTTTAAGCGCATGTTGATAATATATTTTATTCATCGACAAGCCTTTCGCCGTGGCAAATTTCACATATTCTGAGCTCAACGCTTCGAGCATTTCAGAACGTACCAAGCGAATAAATAGTGGCATCATTATTGAAGATAATGAAATGCAGGGCAAAATAAGGTGTAACAGCCCATCTTTTGTTAAATAACCAGTTTCCCAACCTAAAATATTAACGGTTTCTCCCCGGCCATAGGAAGGTAACCAGTTAAGTTCTATTGAGAATAAGTACATAAGTAATATTGCTGTTAGGAATACAGGTACAGATATACCTAGGCTACTCACGGCCATGATGATTTTAGTCCATGTACTTTTAGGATTTATTGCTGAGTAGACACCGAGCGGAATGGAAATGAAAATAATCAGCAAGGTCGCGCCTAATACTAATTCAAGGGTTGCTTGTAACTTACTTAAAATAATTTCAACCGCTGGTTTTTTGAAGAAATAGGAGTTCCCTAAATCACCTTTTACGGCATTACTGATAAAGCGAGTATATTTGGTCAGATAAGGGTCATTGAGACCTAATTCATTACGTAATACTTGTCGTTGTTCTTCTGATACAGATTGCCCGACTAATTCACGTAATGGGTCTCCTAGATTATCCTGAATAGCGAAGGCTACCAGACTGATCACAAACATCACTATCAGAGCCTGAAATAGGCGCTGGACCAAAAACGTAAACATTGATATATCCCTTTTATAAAAATAATGTTTTATATGCCCGATGCTCAGACATAAGATTATTTGCAGATAAAAATATGGCCCTAAATGAATATTTAGGGCCAGTTATTATGGTTATAAACTCATAAAAATATTATTTAACGACTAGGTCACCAAAGTATGGGAAGTTCATAGCATTAACAATAGGTGCTACTTGTAAATTAGATTTTGCTCCCCAAGCTAGGTTTTGCCAGTGTAGAGGAACAAATGCAGCCTCATCATATAGAATTTTTTCAACACGTTGTAACATTTTAGCACGTAGTGCAGGATTCGTTTCCATGTTAGATTTATTAACTAGATCATCTACTTCTGAGTTTGAATAGTGACCACAGTTATAGGCTCCTTTACCTGTTTCTGCGTTACGAGTCATGGTTAAGAACTCTGAAAAGTTAGCAGAATCTTCAGTATCTGAATGCCAACCTATCATCATCATATCAGCAGAGCAAAGATCGAATTCAGGCCAGTATTGTGCCTTTGGCAGGGTTTTAAAGATCAACTTTAATACCAATTTTAGAGAGCATAGCAGAAGCTGCTTGTGCAATCTGAGCATCATTAACATAACGATTATTTGGTGCCATCATGGTTAGTTTGAAGCCTTTTTCATAACCCGCTTCTTTCATTAATTGCTTCGCTTTTTTAAGGTCATAACGAGGAACAAGTGCTGCGTCATAACCAGCATAACCTGCAGGTCCTTGTTGTCCTGCTGTTGTTGCAAAGCCTTTCATGATTTTTTTAACGATACCATCGTTATTAATGGCGTGGACAATCGCTTGACGAACACGGACATCTTTAAGTGCAGGATTACTTTCTTGATTCATTTGGAAAGTAATAATACGAGTGCCTGGTACTGTAATTAAGTCAACACCTTTGGTTTTTTCTACACGGTTATGGTCATTAGGTGCAACAGGATTGATTAAATCAACATCACCAGAAAGTAATGCAGCAACACGGGTCGCATTTTCTTTAATTGGCACTAACGTTAATTTATCAACATTGCCAGGTGATTTAGTATCCCAGTAATCTTTGAAACGCTCAAATACAACTTTAATACCTTGCTCACGTGATGTTACCGTGAAAGGACCTGTACCTGAAACATTTGTAGAAGCAAATGAGCCACCATGTTTTACAATGGCTGCTTTGTCTTTGCCATCCATTTCACCAGAGTAAAATTTGCTATCCATTGGAAAAATATAAGTCGCAGTTTGTAAAACTAACGGGTAAGGCTCACTCGATTTGAGTTCCACGGTATAGTCGTCAACTTTAACCATCGCGTCGTATGGTGCAAAAACACCTTTAAAGTCTCCAGAAATCTTTAAACGATTGAATGTCCAGATAACATCATCAGCTGTTAGGCTATTTCCTGAATGGAATTTAACACCTTTGCGCAGTTGGAAGCGGAAAGTGTTTGCGTCAATACGTTCCCATTTTTCAGCTATACGAGGTTCAAACTCTAACTCTTTAGTAAAACGAACAAGTGGATCAAATAACATGTGTGACATTTGTAAAGTGCCACCAGAAAGCTGCTCGTGTGGATCAAGTGAAACCGGATCCGCATCATAGGCTACTGTTATGTCTGCTGCCGCTGCTGAAAAACTCAGTCCTGCTGCAAATAAAGCAATTGCAAGTTTTGTTTTTAAAAATTTCATTAAATAGCCCCTTTAATGGGGACATTTCCCTTTGGTTTGGTGGTTATTAGAAAATATTTCAACCTTGGATAAGCCAGCTTATCTTTTCTATGCGTTTTCTAATTTGTTTCTAAGCCCTTTAAATTCAGGCATTAATGATACAAGATGTTTACTATATTGATGTTGCGGATTGACAAACAGCTGTTCTGTTTCTGCAACCTCTACAAGTTGCCCTTGCTTCATCACGCCAATGCGATCGCACACTTGACGAATAACTGGCAAATCATGACTAATGAATAACATAGTTAGGTTTAGCTCATCTTGCAGATCTTTCAATAAATTAAGAATTTGTGCTTGTACTGATACATCTAATGCCGATGTAGGTTCATCACAGATTAATAGGCGAGGGCGTGTTGCCAATGCTCTTGCTATTGAGATACGTTGACGTTGTCCGCCAGAAAATTCATGTGGATATTTTACGCCAGCCATTCGGCCAAGACCAACATGATCTAAGAGGTCATGCACTATTTGCCGTATTTCAGCTTCAGATTTAGCTAATTTATGAAAGCGAATGGGTTCGGAGATAATATCGAAAATTTTCATGCGAGGATTCATTGACGTATAAGGATTTTGGAAAACCATCTGCATTTGTCTACGTATAGGACGGCGTTGGCTTTCTGATTTCAATGCTGTTAAATCAACGCCTTCGAAGGTTATTTTACCAGCATCGGCGCCATATAAGCCTGCAATAACGCGGGCAATCGTTGATTTACCCGAGCCTGATTCGCCAACTAAACCAAATGTCTCTCCTTCATTGATATGAAAAGTGACATTTTTAGATGCCTGTACATACTCTCGATGACTAGCAAAAAAGAGTCTTTAGTAATAAATCGCAAACTAACATTTTCCACATTGAGTAGCGGTCCTGTGTAGATTTTTTGATCTTCGCTTTGTCCTAGCCAATGATTTTTAATATCGAGTTGCTTCATTTCACTGGCTTCTTCGATATAACTGACAAGTGGGAATCGGTCTAGTTTGATATCCGAGCGGGGCACGGCTGATATCAAGCTGCGAGTATAGTCATGATTCGGATTGCCAAGTACTTTTGCCGTAGTGCCAAATTCAACTAAATCACCACGATACATAACCGCGACTTTATCGGTCACATTAGATACTACGCCCATATCATGAGTAACTAGCATACAGCCAACATTTTTTTCAACACAGAGTTGACGTATAAGGGTCAGTATTTGATCTTTGAATAGAAACATCGAGGGCAGTGGTAGGTTCATCAGCAATAATTAAATCAGGTTCTCCAGAGAGGGCGATAGCGATAACAACACGTTGCCTCATCCCACCTGAAAATTGATGGGGATACTGTTTGATGCGAATATGTGGCTCAGGAATGCCCACTTGTTCCATTAAACTAAGCGCACGGGAAAAGGCATCTTCGGGTGATACATCTAGATTAGCCAGAATGGTTTCAGTTATTTGCTGTTCAGATGTAAAAAGAGGATTTAAGGAGGTCATGGGATCTTGAAAGATGAAACCAATTTTAGAGCCGCGAACAGTGCGCATTTGATTTGTAGACAAGCCCGAAATTTTTTCACCATCGAGATAAATATCTCCATTAGCAATAACACCTGGTGGGCTTAAAAGGTCAATTACAGCATTCCCTACAGTTGATTTTCCCGCCCCTGATTCACCTACGACACCTACAATTTCACCTCTTTCAATAGTTAAAGAAAGCGATTTAACGGCGGCGTGAACGCCATGCCGAGAAGGGTATTCAATGCGAAGGTTTTTTACTTCTAATAAAGACATTATTTGCTACCTGCAACTTAATAAACATTTACCAAGTTTTAAAAGTTATTCTATCCTATTGTCAGCCAAATTGCTGACACAAGTGGATAATATTAACAAGAAATTCAATTAGCTCAATACTCTTCACATAAAAATGACATAATCATTCCATTTGTTCCTATGTTAAATTTAAATGTCGAATAATTTTACGACTCTTAAATAGTCAAAATATGAAAACAATTAAATACAACGTGTTATGTATGTGGTATTAAATTTGCTTTAAGTTTACTTCAACTTATCAAATGGAATTACATATGAACAAATTTATAAAAAGTGCATTATCTATTTCCGTGCTTGGCTTTATCTCTTTGCAAGCTCAAGCTGGTGTTGTTTTTTCATTCACTGAGTCTGGTGGTAATGTGTTAATGAATTCATCTGGCGTACTTAATACGGCTGAATTGGTAAGTTCCTCACCGTCAGGATGGGGCGGGGTTGGTGTTGAGACCAACGCTTCGCAACAATCCGACATAATGGGGGATACTACTATGGGCGGGCTAGATGTGGCATTTGGTTTTCACGATGGTACTGATTTCAGCCCTTGGATAGGGGATATGTTCACTACTTCGAATTTTGGTTGGTCAACGAGTGGGACGACTCAATTCGCCACCTATATTATGGATCCTCTTCGCACTCCTGGAATTGGCATATCTTCTGCTGATTTGATTGGTGATTTTTGGACGCCAGATGTTTCTTGGTCTAAGTCTGGAACTTTTGCAAATCTTGGTTTGACTGCTGGCGATTACACAATCACTGATGTTTTAACAGGGGAGTTTATATCAATTAAAATTGGAAATGTCACCTCAGCAGTCCCAGAGCCTACATCCTTCGCATTGGTGTTACTTGGCCTTGCTGGTTTAGTTTTTTCACGAAGAAAATCAATCTAAAAAATATATTCTTATTGATAAAAAGCATTGACGATGATCAATGCTTTTTTATTTTCAAAGTATATTCAACCTGCATAAGCTAGATATGTGATTTTAGCAGTATAACTAAAGCTCTCTTTTTTATTCGCTAAATAGCTCCTGCCAATATCATAAAGTCATTTAAGTCAATATTTCTAACTTCATGCTGTCGTTTTTTACTCTCAGGTCTATCTTGGTGATTAAAATAATAGATAGCAGCGTTTCTGCTGTTACTCTAGCATTTTTCCTCAACCAGCTACGACCAAAATATTATGCTGATTGGTATAAGTATAAATAGGTTGGTGCAGGTAAATATTAGATTTAAATTTTTACAAAAAAAAGCCAGTGAGGGAGCCCATCACTGGCTTTTTATCCTGTTCACTTTAAAGATGGGGGTTACTGTCCATCTCTTGCTTTAAGGGCGTCGACAAAGGTTTTTCTAGCTGTTGTCGATCCTTCTGATTCTGCTTTATTCACTAATTGCAGAGCTTTAGCTGTTTGTTTAGCGGCAACGGCATCTTTAATTTGTTGGTTGATATCTTTTTTTACCTCTACACGAGTTTGAGGTGTTTTATTGTTATCAAGCGCATCAAGGAACGTCTGTCTTGCGCTTGGCGAACCCGCAGCTTCCGCTTGATCAACCAATGCGAGCGCTTTCGCTATCTCATTGACAGAAATCGCATCAATAATTTCTTGGTTATATTCTTGTTCACTGAGTACTACTGTTTCGTTGCGTTTTTTAAGTGCATCGGTGAAGGTCGTGCGAGCCGTTGTGGAACCTATAGATTCAGCTTCATGTACCAGCGTTAGTGCACGAGAAATTTCATTATCTGCAATTGCAGCTAAGATTTCCGTGTTGTAGTGTGCATCTTGTTCCGATATAGACTCTGATTTAGGCTCGATTGATAAAAGGTTTGCCAATGGATTGTAGCCATTTTCACTATCCGTTGTTGTATTTTTACTCGCAACATTAAGCTCTATTAAACCAGTTGCAGAATGGGGATAATCGGATCTGGGATCTCTGGTGGTACTGTACTGTGAGCAATAGCAAAAGCTTTCGCAGGGTGGATTATGGTTGTGCCTCCCTTCATGTTTTCTGGCGAAGTATGGAATAAAATATAAGTTTCATTCGCAGGATTATTCGCTTGTTGGCGATATATAGTTAATGAAGCGAATAGCCTGTCGCCTTTTAATACCTTAGCTTCTTTATAAATAAATTGTCTGGCTTTGATGGTACGAGTCACTTTAAAGTTGGCATCTAATAATGTTACTTCAGGCATTAACACTGAATCAAATATTAAACTATCCATCTCTAATCTTAATTCTTGGCTTTTACTTGTTATTTTATAGGCTTCAACAAAGCTTTTGCCGTTAGCAAAATTATAAGCTTGTGATTGATCTGTAATCGCGATGCTTAGCGGCCCATCACTCTTTATCTCTTTATATTTTAATTGTTGAAAAGTAGTACAACAAACGGTTTTGTTTGCTAATTCATTGCGGGCTTTTGCTATTGGTTGAAACGCATTTGTATTTGCTTCTTGAGTCGCTTCTAATGAATAATTTGAACAGCTTGCGAGGAGTAAGCTAGTAAGTAAAATAACAGAGGATTGTCTGATAACCATATTCCATATCCTGATTTGAAGAAAGACCATGACTATAACGACATTTATCGAAAAATCCAGTAGTAATAGTCGTAATGGTTTGAGACAAGGTAATATATGCGTCTGGTCTCAAAATTTATACTTACCCAAAGTCACTATGGATGCGGTTTTTATTAGTATGAGCAGATTTTTTACGATTAGGAATAGTTATCAATTCGGCTGTGCATGTTATCCTTATCAAATTGTATTTGAATCATTGAGGATTGCTTAAATGTGCGAACTATTAGGCATGAGTGCCAACGTACCGACTGATATTTGTTTTAGTTTTAGTGGATTAGTTAAACGTGGTGGTGATACTGGGCCACATAAGGATGGTTGGGGAATTACCTTTTACGAAGGAAAGGGGTGTCGTAGTTTTAAGATATCCTCGACCAAGTTGCGATTCACGTGTTGCGCAGTTGGTAAAAGAGTATCCCATTAAGAGCAAATCCGTTATTAGCCATATTCGCCAAGCCAATAGAGGGGGGGTGAGTTTGGAAAATACCCATCCATTTACACGCGAACTATGGGGAAAAAATTGGACCTATGCGCATAATGGTCAGCTAACAGGCTATGAAGCCCTGCCAATGGGGCGTGCATTGCCCGTTGGTGAAACGGATAGTGAGCGTGCATTTTGTTGGATTCTTGAACAAATATCTGAAGATTATTCCAATGAGCCTACAGATATGTTGCCAGTGTTTAAAAAAATCGCCAGTTATGCTGATACGCTCCGTAAAATGGGGGTGTTTAATATGCTTTTAAGCGATGGTGAATACGTTATGTGCTATTGCACGAATAACTTGCATTGGATAACGCGGCGCGCTCCCTTTGGTAAGGCACAGTTGATTGATGAGGATATGACCGTTGATTTTCAGCAGGAGACATCGGATAGCGATATTGTTACTGTTATTGCAACTAGACCATTAACGAAAGATGAACAGTGGGTAAAAATGTCCGAGGGTGAATTTTGCGTTTTTCATTTCGGTGAACGTATTTTATAAGGGGGGATAAATTATTTTTTCCTTTTAATCATCCTTTATGGGCTTAATTGAGTGGCGTAGATAGTTTGTTTTTCATTAAAATCAGCGTCTTTTAGTCTTTTTTTTTGCATAACTTTAACCATGTATTATACTCGTTTTACTTGCTGTTATTTAAATGAGGTTAGTTATGTTCAATTTTAAAAAAGCGTTACCTGCTGCATCTTTATTGCTAATTGTCTCTGGCTGTTCAACAGTCGATGTAGGGCCTGTTCAGAGTAAAATCGACGCCGCTAAATCAGGTCCTGATGGTGCTTGTATTGTTGCAACACATCAAGCTGCCATGGATATAGCTAATGCAGAAGCAATTCTTGATGGACGTGAGAAGGTAAGACAATCAACCTATGATAAAGCAATGGCTGCAGCCGACTCGGCAGTTGCAAACCGCGCTATTGTTGAGGATACCTGTTATGTTCGTTCAGAAGAATTAGCCGGAGTTTTTACTGCTCATCTTGAAGAGTATGCAATGTTTCGAGCAAAACTCCATCAAGTGGGGATATTTTGCGTGGTGTTACTTTCCACGTAGGGTCTTCTGATTTGACGGACGAAGCTAAAACTGTGTTAAATATTTTAGCTAATAACTTAATGAGACAACCGAAGAAAGCCGTTGTCATTGGTTTCTCATCTAATACAGGTGATGCTAAATCGAACTTGATGTTATCGCAAAAACGAGCTGAAAGCGTTGTTGCTTATTTAGTTTCTAAGGGAGTTGATGGTAATTTGTTACTCGCGACAGGTTATGGTCAAGCTTACCCGATTGCGAGTAACGACACCGCTGAAGGTCGTACTGCCAATCAGCGTGTAGAAATTAAATATTTAAATCAATAAGATGTATTGTATCGTTTAATCGATAACTATTGATAATAAATGTTAAGCCCTCGATATTGAGGGCTTTTTTAATGGCTTCCCCAAACGCGATGAATAGTTATAAAGTATGCGTCAAATTGCGCTATACCTTTTATTTTTCATATTCACGCTTCATCTGCCAATCTTCAAGTTCAACTAAAACAAGTAGGGCTCCATGACCACCGAATTCAAGGGGGGCTTGATGAAAGGCTAAAATATCAGGATGTTGGGCCAACCATAATGGCACTTGTTTTTTTAACACATATTTACCGACACCGTGCATGACGCTACAGCAGTATAGTCCCTCTTTTTTGCAACATGCAATCAAAGCACCGAGCTCGCGCTTAGCTTCCTCTTGAGTTAATCCATGTAAATCTAAAATAATTTCGGGTGCAAAATCACCACGTCTTAACTGTTTTATTAAATATTTTTGAGCATCTTGTCGGATATAAAGGAACGGTTCTCTTCGGCAAGGTGTGGCTCAAAGCCATCGGAGAAATGTTCACTCTCAAAGGAAGCAATAATAGTTTTTTGAATTACCTGTTTTTTCTTATTGTTTTTAGGCGGTAGTTTTATGGTATCCTGTTTTAATTTTTTAATACCAGAAAACTCTGCACTGAATAGTGAAAAATCATCATTTTTAGTTTTATCGGTCATGGTCTTTCCAAAGCGCTATTTTGATGTCAGTAGTTTACCCCAATTACATTGAAAATGTGATTGCTATTACCTAATTGGAGTCTACATTGGATAGCATTTTAAAAGAAGAAGCGGTTAATGAGTTATTAACAATTCAAGACATGATCCGCTGGGCAACCACTGAATTTAACCGTGCAGGGCTTTTTTATGGGCATGGTGCTGATAATGCGTTAGATGATGCAATGCGCTTAATTTTGCCATCACTTAATTTACCTTTTTTTGCTAGTAGTGAGCTTATCAGCGGTCGTCTTACTCGTCGCGAACGGGAAATGTTAGTTGAGCTGATTGTTAAACGTATTGATCAACGTATCCCCGTCGCCTATTTAACCAATACGGCGTGGTTTTGTGGATTAGAGTTTTATGTTGATGAACGCACATTGGTGCCACGCTCTCCCTTTGCTGAATTAATTGAAGCGCGTTTCACTCCTTGGTTAAAGCAGTCACCGCAACGTATTTTGGATCTTTGTACAGGCAGTGGCTGTATCGCTATTGCCTGTGCCTATGCCTTCCCCGATGCAGAAGTTGATGCGGTGGATATTTCTGATGATGCCTTAGAAGTTGCTGATATTAATATTCAAGGGCATGGTTTAGAGCAGCAAGTTATTCCGATGTTATCGGATCTATTTTCCGGTGTAGAAAATGAAAAATATGACTTAATCGTATCAAATCCACCTTATGTTGATGCGCAAGATATGGCAAACTTACCTGAAGAATTTAAACATGAACCTGAATTAGGGTTAGCATGTGGTTACGATGGTTTAGACTTAGTTCGAAAAATGCTTTCTCAAGCGGCAGATAGACTCAACGACGGCGGTTTATTGTTTGTCGAGGTGGGTAATTCACAGGTTCATTTACAGAATAATTATCCAGAGATTCCATTTACTTGGATAGAGCTTGCTAACGGTGGGCATGGTATATTCGTGTTAACTAAAGAACAACTTGATGATATTTCAGTTAGTTTATAACCTTGGTTTAATTTATTTATAGTAGGAAAACAAATCATGGCAGGAAGCAGTATTGGCCAACTTTTTAAAGTGACCACTTTCGGCGAAAGTCACGGGGCCGCATTAGGATGTATCGTAGATGGTATACCACCTAACTTAGCTATTTGTGAAGCTGATTTACAGCACGATTTAGATAGACGTCGTCCTGGGCAGTCGCGTTATACTACAATGCGTCAAGAGGGCGATCAGGTTAAAATTTTATCTGGTGTGTTTGAAGGAAAAACAACGGGCTGTAGTATTGGTTTATTAATTGAGAATACCGATCAGCGCTCTAAAGATTATTCAGCAATTAAAGACTTATTTCGTCCTGGACATGCCGATTACACCTATCATCAAAAATATGGACACCGTGATTATCGTGGTGGTGGGCGTTCATCGGCACGTGAAACTGCAATGCGCGTAGCTGCAGGGGCTATTGCTAAGAAATATTTATTTGAGCAATTTGGCATTGTCATTCGCGGCTATTTAAGTCAACTTGGTGATATTACACCGGATCAATTGAATTGGGATGAAGTTGAAAATAATCCTTTTTTCTTTCCCGATGCAAGCAAAATATCCGCGCTTGAAGACTATATGAAAGCGCTGATTAAAGAAGGGAACTCTGTCGGAGCAAAGGTCTCCGTGGTTGCATCTGGCGTACCTGTCGGGTTAGGTGAGCCTGTATTTGACCGTTTAGATGCAGAATTGGCTCACTCATTGATGAGTATCAATGCCGTAAAAGGGGTTGAGATAGGAGATGGTTTTGCCGTTGCCAGTCAAAAAGGAACTGAACATCGTGATGAAATGACGCCAGAGGGTTTTTTATCGAATCATGCTGGTGGGATTTTAGGCGGTATTTCAACGGGGCAGGATATTATTGCTCACATTGCGTTAAAGCCAACATCGAGTTTAACGATTCCCGGACGTACCATTACCACTGATGGCGAAGCCACTGAGATGATAACTAAAGGTCGTCATGATCCCTGCGTTGGTATTCGGGCGGTACCGATTGCTGAAGCGCAAATGGCAATTACCTTATTAGACCATTTGTTACGCCATCGTGCACAAAATTTACATGTGCATACCAATACGCCTTTCCTTAAATAATATAATAAAATAGGGCGCTATTAGCGCCCTGTTTTATTATGCGCCAATTGAGCACACCTAAACATTTGATTGATGTAAATCAACAAAAAGGTTTGGGTGTCCGATTTCTTGAATAGCTTCGATTAATTGAATGGAAGAAACAGTTTCATGTTTTTCAATCGGAGGTTATTATAGTTAAAGTATTTTTAACTATTTGTAAAAAAGGGAAAATATGCCTCCGATAGTCGAATTCTCCGAAAAAGGAAAACCACAAATAAAGCGAGTGGATACATTTTGCTCTCTTCTTAATTATGAGCTTCCTTCAGAAGATTCAAGTTTTTCGGGTTTATTAGAACAATTCGATAAAATAATCAAAGATAAACATCCTCAAGTAACGTCCGGAGCATTAAGTAATTGTCATGGTGATTGGTATGAATGGATGTTAGCAGCAAATGCTTGGAATTATAGGATCAAAAACAATAAAAACTTAATTCTCCTTCTTTTACCAAATGTATCAAGTTTTGACGTGGCGGCACTATATAACGATGAGCTGTATGGTTATATTAATGATTACTATTAAAGGTAAAGAAAACTGCTGATGTACAATTAATAACTTCCAACCCTGATTTTGTTATTATTGATACAACAAATATTAAACTTGATGGTGAATTCCAAAAAAGTATTTCAGGTTTTACCCCTGACTCAATAGATAAGTTAGAAAAAAGCTATCAGCATTTTATTGGTAAGTGTTCATTTGAAAATATATCAGGCTATCTTTCAGTCAAAACAACATTTCGACCTGATTGTAGGCTGCAATTGTCGCATGAAGGTTCTCTTATGAAGGCAACATATGTGCACCTTCAAACTAGAGATTGGGTTATTAATCCTAAGGGTTTAAAATACTACGGCGCTGCAACAAAAATATCTGACGCAGATCGGCGTGGATTACGAACAGTGGCGACACACTCTATTCTCGATGTTCAAGCCACCCCACAAGCTGCGGTTGATGAGGTGTTTACCATTAATAGCAATTCAAATTGCGATGACGCTTTTAAAATCATTCTCAATGAGTAAAAGAATCAAGATATTTCTTAACTGTACGAGCAAGTCCTAAGCTTGCTACGTACGGAACTCCATTCCCTATAGTTTTAAACATATTCGATAAAGTCATCGTATCAGGAAAAGAAAAGTCTTTTGGCAGTGACTGAATAGCTAAAGCTTCAGCTGCTGATAATCGTCTACTTTTATAAGGGTGTAAATGAACTTCATTGTTTCCATAAGCAGCCGTCGGTGAGTATCTCCATCTATGTAATCTTTTAAACGATTTTTTAGAATCATCTCCTTCGTCAATTACTTGAAACTTAGGTAATGCAGCTCTAGGCACAAAATGATGCTTAGAGTTAGGGTGGGCATTAACATTATTCTTATTGAACCAATATTCAACTGTTAATTCTTCATATTTTTTAATTTCAGTTGGAATTGTTTTTTCACCATTTTCTTTGTATATATCACGAGTAGGCCATTCTATTTTTTGAAATATTAGATTTCTATCGTACTTCAATTCAGATTGCCAATTAAAATCCATTTCTAATTGTTCATTATTTTTAGAGTTAGATTTGGACTTTTTTATTCCAAAAAGTAATATTCTATCTCTATCTTGAGGCGCGCCATACTCAATACAATTTGTCAATCGATTTGTTAGTATATAACCAGCTTCTTCTAACTCTAATTTTACTTTTTCAAAAAACTCTCTATGTCTCGCAGTGCGCCATAAGCCTTTAACGTTTTCAAATATAAAAAAGTCCGGGCTGAACTTAATTATTCCATTAACGTAAACTTGTGTTAATCGACCATTTTCACCATCTTTACCTTTATTCTTTCCTGCAACAGAGAAATCAGGGCATGGAGGCCCACCAATAAAACCTATTAACTCATTTTGTTTTTTTGCATTATTAACTGTTTCTAAAAAGGATTCTTTTAAATCTCCTTCTACTAATTCTTCAATACTCTCATTGCTATATCCAAATTGAGGTTCAGAAATCCCCATTGAAGAACGGCTATATTTATAAGCGTCGAGAAATGGTTTGTGAAATTCGTTGACATACTGGACATCGAAGCCCGATTTTTCAAATCCGAGGTCTAAAAAACCACTGCCGGAGAAGAAAGAGAACAATATTGGCTTAGACATTAAGCAACCTTTGGTATAATAAGAGAATTACAAATATTATTACGCACTGAGTGCGCAACGTCAAGAGATTAAGATGCTATTTTGTCATAAATTACAGAAGAAGAAAGAAGAATTAAAAGTAAGCCAAAAAGTACTTTGCTCTATATTATATGACGTTCCACAAAGAACGTTGCAGAGTTGGTTAAAAGGAGATAAAGAACCTCCTTTGTATCTTCAGGAGCTAGTTTTTTTCAAACTTAGTGATGTAATAACTGATCAGTGTGCAAAAAAAACATAAAAAACAAGAATAGGTGTCGCGCAGCCGACACCTTATTCGGGTGTTGAACAAGCCCGATCTGGAATAATACCGCCAATTGAGGACACCCAAACATTTGATTGATGCAAATCAATCAAATGTTTGGGTGTCCGATTTTGTTGTTTTGCCTACATTAACCCAAGGGTTAAGCCCTTAAACCGCAATAATCCAACCAAATTAGCCTCATAAACACGTTTACAATTCAATTTAATCAATCATTTATTGAAAAGTGAATAATCTATTTGAATCTCAAGTAAATGTGAATTAATGTTATTTTTATTTTAAATAATCAGGCTGAAAATGAGAAATTCTACAGCCTCGTTATGTTTCAGGCTCAGAGAGCGCGATTTACATCCATGCTTTTATGTAAAATACGCACAATAAGTATCTGATTTTCTTTATGCTCTTTGTAATAAATAACATGATTAGCCTGAGGGTACTTACTATAACCTTCTCTAATATAATCGCAGTTAATTCCGATTTCGGGGGCATCTGCTAATAATTGAAATGAGTTATCAAGTATTCTTAAATAACTATTTCGTTGCGCTTGACCCCATGTTAATTGGGTGTATTTTGCAATTTTTATTAAATCTGATTTTGCTTTACCTGATAATACGAATTTCTTCATTAGTGATTGTCTTTATCAAGTTCAGCTATTAATGAGTCATAGCTATACTCAACGGTGCCACTTTGTTCACCTTGAACTAGCATAGTACGTAAATTAAGTAGTTTGGTTTCTTCATCTTCTAATGCTCGCAAACCAGCTCTAAGCACTTCGCTTGCTGAACCGTAGCGACCTGAATGAAGTTGTTGGCTTATAAATTGATCAAAATGATCACCTAAAGTAACGCTTGTATTTTTAGCCATAGTTAAAACCTTTTTAGTTAATACCAATATGTATTGGATTATGGTATAAAAAACATAACAAGGCAATTAAATCGGGGGAAATTACGCATAACGGCTGTAGGCACCAATAGGGGGACACCCAAACATTTGATTGATGCAAATCAATCAAATGTTTGGGTGTCCGATTTTTTCGATTTTTTTGCCGATTTTTTTGTTTTTTTTTAACCATCTAATTTGCTATATAAATGACATGGGTAAAAAAGCGCCGCTATTATTGTTAATCGCGGCGCTGTTTTATTATAAAAAATCGAGTGAAGAGAGTTGAAAGGTCGGATCTAAATCATAGAGTTCTTTGGTCAATGCTTGACGAGCTTTAAACGCTTCAATTTCTCGCCACTTTCTCACTTTAGGGGCTTTTTTTCTCGTGCTGAGATGTAATAAGTGAGTGCTATCTACCTCAAAATAGTGGTTGTCGTATTGCATATAATATCCTTATTTAGAATGATAAATACTCTTCGATGAAGCTGATAATAAGGGGGAATTGTTGCAAAAATATGACCATGCTTAGTTTTTGCCGTGATCATAAATTTTTATTTTGGAGTGGATGTGAACCGTAAACTTGTTAGCTATTATGGGCAAATTTTAATGCCTTTGAAATTTATAAAAAAGCCCTAAGTTGACGGTTAACAACTTAGGGCCATTTATCATCTTGTTTGCGTGGTTAGCCGAATAGCTTACCAAGTTCACCTTTAAGTTTGTCCTCTATTTTTTTACCTTCTTCTTTGAGTTCATCACTCGATTTGTCTTGCTGCTCTTTTAGTTTATCCTTTGCTTTATTCTCAAGTTCTTTGCCTTTCGCTTTCAGTTGTTCATTCAACGCGCCATCCATATCAAGGCTAAATTTTGGCTCAGAGAAAGAACCTTTGATCAACATTGGGATGGTAATGCCATTTAGGTCGTAGACTTCTGTTTTTTCATCGCTTTTAGATAGTGGGGTAATACTTAACTTATAGTCTAATGATTCTTTTAAAATATCAGCTAATCCCGCGCCATCTAAACGCATGACGGGTGATAGCATCAATAGCTTTTGGTTATCAACTTGTCCTTTTTGGATAGTAAAATTCCCTTTTAACGATGCAAAATCAGTCTTTTTAATGCTTTTTTCCGTTGGTAGTTCTTTACCTTTTATTTTCGCTTTCAGTATGCGTATTTCCTGTGGGACATTAACCCCATATATCTCGCCATCTAATAATGTAAAATCACCTTTACCCATTAAACCTGCTTTTATTTTACTACTGGTTAATCCTGTACCTGAGCCTGAAAAATTAAAGGCCGTTTTACCGCTTAGGAAATCTATCTTTGCAGCATCGGTTAATAACTGACGTATGACAACATCTTTAAGAGTGGTCGAAATGTTGTACTTATTCATTCCTTTGGCATCATCGACAAGGGCGTTAACCGTTAGTTGACCATCGTATAACAAGGCGGTTAGCGGTTTAATTTCGGCTTTACCTTTGTTCACTAAAACCTTCATATCAATTTTGCCTATTTTAATCTCATTGGCTTTTATGCCTGCAATTGTTAAAGCACCATTAACATCAAGCGTGTTTAAAAACGCTAAATTGGGCTCAATTTCCGCTGCTGGATCGGCGCTATTTTGATCTGCCCCTTCAACGTCAGCGGTTTCCGATTTTGCAGGAAGATAGGGCGTTAGATCCCATTCATTACCCTGCAAATCAAAACGAACCTTCGTTGTGTTTGTCGTTTGTACTGAAAGCTTGCCCTGTAATTGAATATCATCAACCGCGAGGGTTAAATCGGTAATATCAGCTTTTTTGCTGGGGATGGTATAAGTTATATTACTGCTGATTTTGCTTGATAACTTTTTATTAGGTAGTGAGTCGCCTGCAAATAAAGTCTCTAAATTCAACCCATTTAATTGGATGGTTGAGATCGGGCGAAACCATTAATTGTGCTTGTAACTCTGCTCGTCCGTAAATTTTATCAATGACGATATTGGTGATAATTAATAAATCAGTCGCTTTGCCAAGTTCAAATGAGCCCAATTTAATTTGCTCTATAGTAACTTCGGTTTTAGACCCGACGGTGAGATCTTGCACCTCTATGATTGCATCATTGATATTGATGCCTGCCAATTTAATGGTATCGAGGGTTACTGAATTATTGTTAGCACTATCACTGCTCTCTGTTTTGTTATTCTCTTTGGCCGTTGTATTACTGCTTGCTTGCTTAGGTACCATATTATCTAGATTTGATAAGCCATTTTTATTCGTAATTAAGTTGAAACGTAGGCCATTTAAGGTCAGTTCCCCGATCTGGATTTCGCCTTTAAATAGTGGCATTAACGCTAAGCTTACCGCTGCATCGTTAATTTTTGCTAAATTTTTACGGTTGAATCCATTCGGGTTGAGTAGCTCAATTTCACCACTACTAAACCCTAACTGAGGGTAAAATGTCCACCCCAGATCGCCATTAATGAGTAAATCACGGTTGATCGCTTTTTTTACCTGAACCTGGATCTCTTCTTTATAATCATTCGGATCCACGAGTGTGAATAAAAGAATAGCGGCAAGGATAAATAGAGTTAGCACTCCAACAAATAATTTTATAAAGAGTTTCATTACAACGTCCTTTGTGATTGGTTTATAAAAAGTATAAACGCTTTTTATTATAGTTTATAAAAACATTACTTCGCTGCTAATTTTAGCATATATATCAATGATATTATAAAGCGAAGATAAAGCTAGTTAAGTAAAGAATCGATGCTACTGTGTCTCTCATGGAGGTGCTCGCCTTAGTGAGATGGCGATTAATCTATCAAGGTTGCTTTAGCTGCAATATCTTCCGGCAGTGTGATGCCATACTTTTGTAAGCCATGGCGGCTAAATATATATTGCCCTCTTTGGGCTGTTCTAGGTCTTAATAAAGACATTTTTTTGTCTGTAGTTAATACCTCTTTGGCCATTTCTGCTGCTATTTTTCCTTGCTCAAAGCCAACGAGGACTAATCCTCCAATTGCTTTATCTTCTCCTACGGAAAAATCCCAAAATGCAAAGGGAGGAATTGGCGTGTGGTTGACGCTCCAATTGATAATTGTATCTTCTGAAATATGTTCGCCTTTATCGTTAGTAAGGGTGTGATAGGTGCCAATAAATAGTGCGTCATAATTATTTTCATCTGCATTATTTATCTCCTCCTGCCAAATTTCCCAGTTACCGATAAGTTTTATTTCTACTTCTATCGATGATACTTTTATCTTAGTCGAGTTCGCAAAGACCTCATTTAAAATGACGTGAGAAGTGGTACTGTTATCAAATAGGAGTAAGACGCGATTTACTTTTTTAGCAAGTACCTGAGCAATGGTTGGAATAGCTCGTTTAATGAGTGGTCGTTCTAACACTCCACAAATATTATCACTGGGATAGATATTGTAATTGCGAGGATTGTTATTTATTCCCAAATAGATGACCGGAGTTTGTGTTTGATTTAAACGTTCACCGAGATGGAGTAGTGCAATATCATCACCTAATATAACTAAATCAGGTTGTTTCTCCTCAAAAAATTCCCATGCTAAATTGGCTTGCTGTTGATACTGATATTTAGCTATTCGTTTGCCATTTATTTGGAAATAGATAAGTTCAAAGTCATCATTAAGTACAGATTTTATGCCTTCAATATAGCTTTGGTCCCAGCTGTGTTGACTGTGGTAACTTTCTATTATTAATATTTTTTGTTTTGCAAATATGGGGAAAGAAAAAAATAACAGTATGATATATAAAGCAAAGCATAATACTTTTTTCATATTACCTTCATTATTTAGTGCTTGTTCGCCTAATGTCTATTTTTAATATTGGAGAGTCGTATTCATTAGTATAACTATATTTGGGTATAGTATTTGATCTGGTTTATTAAAATGAGATATAAAGCAACAATAGCCATTATGAATAATGGCTATTGTTACCTCTAGTTCATGGCATTACTGTTACCACTTTTTATAACCTAAAAATTTACCATTCATGGTGATCACGACCCGATCGCCAGCAGGGTTTTCTTCTTTATCGACGCTAAGAGTGAAATCTATTGCACTCATGATACCATCCCCAAATTTTTCTTGAATAACATCTTTAAGCGGGAGTCCGTAAACTTGCATAATTTCATAGAAGCGATAAATTAAGGGGTCAGTTGGTACGGTATCAATGAGCCCTTTAACTGGATATTGCGTAAGCGCTTTAGTCCATGATAAATCAATTTCTAGTATGGAAAGTAAAGCTTGCGCTTCTTCAATTGATGCACTGGCTTGGCCATAGATAAGTGAAGCGGTCCATACTTCACTTCTGCCTAGCGCATCCCCGAGATCCGTAAAGGATAAGCCTTTATTTGATTTTGCCTCTAACAGTAGATTTGTTAAATCAGACATCATTCACCTCATTTTTATTGATTATGCACTTACCTGTGCATGGGGCTCTTTTACATTAAAGAAATTTGTAATAAGCGAAAACTATGCCATTTGCTTAATTAGATGTATTGATTGCCACGATACATGGTGTGGCACTCCCTTTGGTTGATGCGGTGCACCTTTTTAAGTTAACCGCAGGTTAAATTTTTGTTAAAAACTTAACCCAATTTAGTGCGAAACTGCATTTTCAGCACTGTTATGGTGCTTGTAAAAATATCATTTACTTATCGAACAAAATATTGCCATTAAAAATCAATTGCTTATGTCATTTTAATTTATTGGTATGTATGTTGCTAATCTGTTAATAGCGTGATCTAGGGCATGCATAAATAATTTTAAACCAATATACAGAGGATGTATTATGTCATATATAGAACCGAGTGAATTTGTCACCAAAATGGTTGATTCTGGTGAACAAAAAGTATACATGTCGACGAAAGACACCCTTATACGTGCATTTATGGCGGGGGCCATTTTAGGTTTAGCCGCTGTGTTTGCGATAACCGTGGCAACAAAAACAGGGAGTCCTATTTTAGGTGCTTGTCTGTTTCCAGTCGGTTTTATTATGCTTTATTTGATGAAATTTGATCTGTTAACGGGAGTATTTACGCTGGCTCCATTAGCGTTATTTGATAAACGTCCAGGTGTTACCGCTGCTGGCGTGCTTCGTAACTGGGGGCTTGTTTTTATTGGTAACTTTGCTGGTGCTTTAACCACCGCCTTTTTCATCTCGTTTATTCTAACCTATGGTTACTCTACGGATGGCGGCGCTTTAGCTGCTAAAGTAAGTAGTATTGGTGAAGCTAGAACATTAGGCTATCAAGAACATGGTCTAGGTGGTTGGATAACGATTTTTATTCGCGGTATGTTATGTAACTGGATGGTCTCCATGGGGGTTGTTGGAGCAATGATTTCCACCAGTGCTGGGGCTAAAATGGCCGCCATGTGGATGCCTGTTATGCTGTTCTTCTTCATGGGGTTTGAGCATTCAATTGTTAATATGTTTTTATTCCCTTTCTCTATGATCATGGGGGGAGACTTTACAGTTTATGATTACTTATTATGGAATGAAATTCCTACCGTATTAGGTAACCTTGTCGGTGGCTTGTTACTGGTTGGTTTACCACTTTATTTCACCCATGTTAAAACATCACCTGTGCGTAAAATTGCTTAATCGCTGTTGTTAATCGGCAGCCTTATTTAGGCTCTAAAGTGATAAGACTTTAGAGCCTTTTTATTTAGGGCACACTATAAAACATGGGCAGATCCCACGGTGAAAATCTCATTCGGGTAATAAAGGTAGGAGATAATTGATGGAGCAAGCGTTAGCTGTCAGCATTGGTCAAGCAACCGATAAAGGTATTAAAAAAATCAATCAAGATGCAATGGGATATGTTATCCCTAACGAACCTTTATTAAGTAGCAAAGGTGTTGTGCTGGCTATGGCTGACGGGATCAGTTCAAGTCATGTTAGTCAAATAGCCAGCGATACCGCTGTGGCAAGTTTTTTAGCAGATTATTATTGTACCTCTGATTCTTGGTCTGTTAACACATCGGCTCAGAAAGTCATTAAATCAATCAATCATTGGTTATATGCACAAACAGCTAATAGCCCCTATCGTTATGAAAAAGATAAAGGCTACATTGCGACTTTTAGCACCCTCATCATTAAATCTAATACAGCCCATTTATTGCACTGCGGTGATACCCGTATTTTGCGTATTTCAGATAATCAATTAGTACAATTAACCCAGGATCATCGCCGCGTTGTTTCTTCAGAAGTGAGTTATTTAACGCGTGCTTTAGGGATAGATCCCGCTTTAGATATTGATTATCACAGTGAAATTATCGCAGAGGGGGATCTATTTATTCTCGCTACTGATGGTGTCTATGAGTTTGTTAGTGAAGCGTATATATTAGCGACTATTGCAGAATTTGATAATTTAACGCTTGCCGCAGAGAGGATCATAGAGCAAGCGATGTTGTCGGGTAGTGATGATAACTTAACTATTCAGATTGTTAAGATAGAAAAATTACCCAATTATCAACTCAGCGAAGTTCAGCAGCATGTCTCAATGCTACCTTTACCGCCGAGATTAACAGCGAGAATGGTATTTGATGGTTATACGATTCTTCGTGAAATATATATAAGCAGTCGTAGCCATGTATTTCTAGCATCTGATATAGAAAGTCAGCAACTTGTGGTTATTAAAACCCCCTCAACGGAACTGCGTAATGATAAACAATACCTAGAACGTTTTATGCTCGAAGAGTGGATCGCCAAACGTATTAATAATCCGCATGTGGTGAAAGCAATAGAGCCAACTCGTAAGCGCAATTTCTTATATTTGGTGAGTGAATATATTGAAGGTATTTCATTAAAACAGTGGATGATAGACAACCCGCAAGCAACCATTAATCAAGTAAGAGATATTATTGGACAAGTTGCAAAGGGGTTGCAAGCGTTTCATCGACAAGAGATGGTTCATCAAGACTTACGCCCCGATAATATTATGATTGACCATAACCAGACCGTTAAGATCATCGATTTTGGTTCGACCTTCATCGCGGGAGTAACGGATATTAAAAATGAAGAAGCAGTAAGAGGTACTATGCGTTACTCTGCTCCTGAATATTTTTTAGGTGAAGTTGGCACTGCCCGTTCCGATATTTATGCACTAGCGGTCATTACCTACCAAATGTTATCAGGCCGTTTTCCATACCATGCAAAAATAGCGCAGGTAAGAAGTCTTTCGGCACAACGACGTTTGAGTTATACAAGTTTAATTAATGATGATACCGAATTTCCTATCTGGATTGACGACACCTTGCGTAAGGCCTTAAACGTTGAACCTGCAAAGCGTTACGCAGAGTTATCGGAATTCATACATGATTTAAAGCAGCCAAATAAGAGGTTTATAAATCGCACGAGTCGGCCACTCATTGAACGTAATCCGGTTCTGTTTTGGCAAGGTATGAGTTTTATTTTGTTGCTAATTATTGTTGCTCAGTGGTTAATCTAGTGCCGTAACTATTGTATGATGATGGCTATAGCAAATTGGCAAGGCGTGTTAACATCGCACGCATCATTATCATTAATTTAATAGCATAAGAAGTGTGTATATGGGCTCTATCTCTTTACTTGAAGAACTAACTCAAGCGTTGCAATGCTTACCTAGTGTTGGCCCAAAGTCAGCGCAACGTATGGTGTATCACCTGTTAGATAAAAATCGTCAAGGCGGCTTAAGGCTGAGCCATGTGCTAGAGCGGGCAATTCATGAGATTGGTCATTGCCAGCAATGTCGCACCTTCACGGAAACCGAGTTATGTAACATCTGTAGTAATGAGAAGCGTAATAATAGTCCGTTAATTTGTGTTGTGGAAATGCCCGTGGATGTTCTTGCCATCGAACAAACTGCGCTTTTTTCTGGCACCTATTTTGTATTAATGGGGCACCTTTCTCCTCTTGATGGCATTGGTCCAGAGCAGTTGGGCTTGCCTTTATTGGAAAGCCAATTAGCTAAGGGAAAAATAGAGGAGATTATTCTAGCAACGAATCCAACGGTAGAAGGGGAGGCAACGGCTTATTATATTGCGACCTTAGCAAAAAAATACAATATCGCCGTAAGCCGTATTGCGCATGGTGTGCCAGTGGGTGGCGAACTTGAATTTGTCGATAGTACCACACTGTCACACTCATTTTCTGGACGTTCTATTTTTTAAAATTCCCCAATTTTCCGGCTTTTTACTGCCAGTTAATTTAGCAACTTTTTTGCCGCTCGCTTTGTTGCTTTTGCTCGTTGATGAGTTTGCCTTTTTAAATTGTGCAGAACCCGAATGACGTGTGACTGCGCTTTGAGCTGGTTTATTGGTTGCAAACTGCTGTTGTTGTAGCACCCCTTGTTGCTCGTTACGCGATTCAGGCGGCACTAAATGTTGTGGGCTTTTACCTATCAACTTTCTCGCTAAACCCAGTTTTTTCAATGTTTCACGAATTAATGGCCAGTTTTCTGGTACATGGTAACGTAGAATTGCTTTATGAATTTTACGTTGACGTCCCCCTTTTGCGGTGAATACTTGCTCACTATCTTTTGATACTTTATGTAGTGGATTTTTTTCCGTATGGTACATGGTCGTTGCATTCGCTAAGGGCGACGGATAAAAATTTTGCACTTGATCTAATTTAAAATTATTCTCTTTTAACCACAAAGCAAGGTTAACCATATCAAGGTCTGTAGTACCTGGATGTGCAGAAATAAAGTAGGGGATCAAGTACTGTTTTTTGCCCGCAGCTTTGGAGTATTTTTCAAACATATTTTTGAACGCTTCATAGCTGCTCATGGTAGGCTTCATCATTTTATCTAATGGGCCTTTTTCCGTATGCTCTGGTGCTATTTTCAAATAGCCGCCAACATGGTGTTCAACGAGCTCTTTCACATAGGCAGGATCTTCCACTGCGATGTCGTAACGAACCCCCGATGCGATTAAAATCTTTTTGATACCAGATAATTTCCGTGCGCGGCGATATAAGCCAATCGTATGTTCATGGTTGGTATTCATGTGATGACAAATATCAGGAAAGACACAGCTTAAACGTCGGCAAGTTTGCTCCGCTTTGGGGCTTTTACATTTCAGACGATACATATTTGCCGTTGGCCCACCAAGGTCAGATATGACGCCTGTAAAGCCGGGCACGCTATCTCGAATCGTTTCTATCTCTTTGATAATCGAATCTTCCGAACGACTTTGGATCACTCGTCCTTCATGTTCGGTTATGGAACAGAAGGTACAGCCGCCAAAGCAACCACGCATAATATTAATCGAAAATTTGATCATATCGTAAGCGGGGATCTTAGCATCTCCATAGGCAGGGTGAGGAATGCGTTGATAGGGCAGTCCAAATACGCTATCTATCTCTTCCATGGTTAATGGATAAGCGGGGGGATTGATCCACACTAAACGTTCGCCATGATATTGCGCTAATGCGCGTGCACAACCGGGGTTGGTTTCTTGGTGCATAACGCGTGAAGCATGTGCATAAAGCACCTTGTCTTGACTGACATGGTCATAACTGGGTAATTGAATATAGGTTTTTTCCCAAGGCTTCTGCTTTGCTGGTCGATGCTGCTCAGGTTGAATCGTGATCACCTGTGTTGGAGCGTCATTAAGAGAAGGATCTGCCAGTTTTTGCGTGGCACAGGCAACGTTTATATCGGCATAGGGATTGATAATGGGGTCTATCTTGCCGAGTTGATCGACCTTACGAGAATCGAGTCCCTGCCAATTATCTAAGGGTTGTTTAATTAACACCGCGGTACCGCGAATATCGACCATCTCTTTAATTTGTTCACCCTGAGAGAGTCGGTAAGCCACTTCTAATAGTGGTCGCTCAGCATTTCCATAGAGCAAAATATCCGCTTTAGCATCGAGAATAACAGATCGACGTACTTTATCTGACCAGTAATCATAATGGGCGATACGGCGTAAACTCGCTTCAATGCCGCCGATCACAACGGGGACTGATTTATAAGCCTCTTTACAACGTTGCGTATAGACTAATACAGCGCGATCTGGGCGTTTGCCACCTTCATTATTTGGCGTGTAGGCATCATCATGACGCAGACGACGCTCAGCCGTATAGCGATTGATCATGGAGTCCATATTACCCGCAGAGACGCCAAAAAAGAGATTGGGTTTGCCCAGCTGCATGAAGGCATCTTTACTGCTCCAATCGGGTTGTGCGATTATCCCGACACGATACCCCTGCGCTTCAAGCGTCCGGCCAATAACGGCCATACCAAAACTTGGGTGATCTACATAGGCATCACCAACCACTAAGATAATGTCACAACTGTCCCAACCGAGTTGCTGCATCTCTTTACGAGACATAGGCAAAAATGGCGCTGCTTTTTCAGTTCGCGATTTATATTTGGGATATGAAAAAAGTGGCCTATCAGCTTGTAATAAATCAACGCTCATTGTATTTGCCTAACTTAACTTATGTTGGAATATAGAGAAGGGGATTCTAGCATATCTATGGGGGATTCTTAACCGCGAAGTTTATGTGGGTTAGAGGCGGCTTGAAGTTAATCCAACATAGTGGATTAACTTCAGCTGATATCTATAGTGGCGCGCTAAGTGGATCCGCTAATTTGCCAATAAGTTGATTACTCTCAAGGTTGACATTATGGAGCATAACATCAATAACATCACCCAGTTGTAATTCAGTTTGCGCACCCATTTTAACTTGTCCAAGTTCACGGCTACATTCTATCGCTTTAGCATCATTACTATTTTTCACTAACAAGCTTGCAGGAATAAAGAAGGTTGCACCGTTCTCCTGTACGCGGACACGTAGTCCAGCTTTAACGATATCAAATATCTCCGCTTTATAACGCCACTGTGATTGCTCCTGACTTTTAAGATACTGACAATAAAGGAGGTTATTGACATCTCTTTCAGCTAGACGTTGTAATTTACGAGCTTCATTAAGTAACAGACCAATATCATCAGCGACTTCGCAGCTCTCTGTTTCTAATAGGATTGACTTAATTAATCGGTGATTAACTAAATCACCATATTTACGAATGGGGGATGTCCATGTCGCATAATGCTCAACGCCCATGGTGAAATGCGCTTCTGGTTTACTTTTGGTGTCTGCATAGGCAAGCAGTTTACGTAGTCTATGGTCTAAATAGTTATTATGCAGGTTACTCACTTGTTGACGCATTTTGGTATAACCGGTTAACGTTGATAAAGCATCAACATCACTTTCTATACCATATTCAGCCAGTAATTCGACGGCTTTAGCTAAACGGTCGGAAGCAAAACCAGAATGGCTATTAAAGACGCCTTGCGCTCTATGTTTTGCTAAAAAGTCACCCGCACAAATATTAGCGGCAATCATCGACTCTTCTACGAGACGGTTCGCGGTGCGTCTTGGCTCGCAGATAATTTCGTACACTTCACCTTTATTATTGAGTTTGAAGGTGTAGTCTGGTTGGCTTTTAAAGACGACATTATTATCGCTTCGCCATGTGAAACGTTTTAATGTCGCCTCATTTAAGGTGTGTAATAGCTTACTTAACTGACGACTAGGTTGCCACACATCATTATTACCCTCTTCGTTTTCTAGATAATCGGAAACATCATTATAATTAAGACGATAATGTGATTTTATCCATGCAGCAAAAAAGGTTGCTGGCCCCTCTAATTGGCCATCATGATTGATTTGAACAGCGCAACAAAGTGTAGCTCGCTTTTCTCCCTCTTTTAATGAACAGAGACTATCGCTTAAATCTCGCGGTAACATTGGTACATTGAAATTGGGTAGGTAGTGAGTAAAGGCACGTCGTTTTGCTTCATCGTCAATGGAGCTGTTTTCAGGCACGTAGGCAGAAGGATCGGAAATGGCGATGGTTAGTAGCCAACCCGCGCTATTTTCTTCTATATAGAGTGCATCATCCATATCCTGTGTATTAGCACCATCAATGGTAAAAAAAGGTGTTTTAGTTAAATCGGCTCTTTCTAGATCTGTATCAATAACCTGCCATGGATGGTCAAATTCAGGGGCTTTAGCGGGAAGATTATGTGTTGCAACCGCCACTAATCGGTAGGCAAAGGGATCGCTGCCATCGGCAATCTTCTCAATCACCTCGACCATAAAACCATTGCCTTCTAAGGCATGACTCAATAATTTTACTTTTACCCAATCTCCATCAAGATAGCCATTTTGTAAAAGCTGATGGCCGCCTTTGACCTTGAAAAATGCCTTTAATAGCGGATTATTTGGTTCGATATTAAGATGTTTGCCTTTCACTGATAGACGGGCAATAAAAACATCAATGCCAGCTTGTTTTAATTTGTTAGGTTCCGCCGTTGATTTATCACCATTTTCACGAATAAACGCATTGATATGGTCGCCATGCAATACTTTTTTCATCTCACTCGGCGGGATAAAAAAGCGTTTACCTTTGTCTGTTTCTAGAAAACCATAGCCACGTTCAGTTGCTTTTACAATGCCTTGACGTTTCGGGATGTTTTCTTGAATTTGAGTTTTTAATTGGCTAAGCAATGGGTTGTTCTGAAACATAAAATAAAACCTTAAAATGAATGCTGTGCACAAACGAAAACTGAATGGCAAGACAGTAGGTAAATATAAAGGGGATTGCCGTTCAATAAAAGGGGCAAATACTCAAAAGGCATGAAAATTAAAATAAATAAAAATAATGCTTGGCTTTTTTATTAATTATGTTTAATATGCGCCTCGTTCCGGAGGGGTGGCAGAGCGGCTTAATGCACTGGTCTTGAAAACCAGCGAGGGTTAATAGCTCTCCGAGAGTTCAAATCTCTCCTCCTCCGCCACATTAAAGAAAAAGCCCACTGATTTCAGTGGGCTTTTTCGTTTCTACAGTATTAAAATCAACGTTAAATTGCTCTTAAGTAAACAATTATTGGTTGTTTACTCTTACTGGTTCATGAAACCGCATTGTATTTGCTATAATCGAATCTGTTTTTACGTTAATAATGGTAACAAAAACTATCACTGCTGGTAATTTGTTATTCGATTTAAATATATTTAGGAAAATAATATGGGTAAGATTTTTTCATTATTCTTTTTGCTGACTCTCTCTTTTAGCTCGATGGCCAATCAAACATCACAAATTATGTGCGGTTTTTTGTCCAATCAAACAGGGCTGATTGCAGAGCAAGTGCAAAGTGGAAAAGCTATCGAAGCGGTTGATGAATACCAAGAACTGCTCACTATATTTCCTGAGGGTGGACCATTTTTCCAAAGTGAGGTAAGGGGGTTTTTATTAATGACAGAAGAATTGTCTCCTGATTATGTTAGTAGCTTTTTTGCTCATGCTTGTATTAATAATTATATTTCTGATAAAGCCTTGATTATTAAATTGGAACCAATTATTAAAGAAGCTTGTATTGGTAAAAAAGAAGAGCCTCGCACTTGTATATATAAAACGCTGAATGATTGGGCTGCGAGTCAAATAGCGAAACAACCTGCGAATAAATAATTAACGCTTGGCGTGGAGCCAAGCGTTAAGGTGTGATTAATCGCAGATAGTTACGATGTTGCCATCTACCGTTTCTTTGATTGCATCGAGCAACGAATAGGTCGGATACTCTCTATAGGCATCTTGATCAAGCGATTGCATCATCATGCCTCCCGCATATTTCATCGCGTATTCGGTTTTATCGACCACGGTGGGGATACCATTATAATCTCGACTTTTGCTATTATCGGTGCACGCATAACTTCTGCTTTCATTGACTATTTGGTCAAAGCTTTCCCCGTTATCAGCAAATAAGGGGATACCTAGGACAAGTTTATTTTTAATTAAGCAACGCTCCGTCCAATAGTCAATAGAATCAATTGCATCTTGTTTAGATGATTGTAAATTATCGGAGTTACTTGTATTAAAAGCCCTGACATTCACAAAATTTACATCATCAAAGACCGTGCTATCAATGAGGTCGGCATAATTTTCATCATCACCAACACCAGAGATAACCGCAATACTTAGTAGATAACCTTTATCCTGTAATTTACTAGATAGCGCGGAGACTAAATCTTCAAAAAGAATCACCTTCACTCTTATCCTTTGGGTATTGCCAGTTGAGATCAACACCATTTAAATCATAATCTTCAATAAAATCAATGATGTTATTTACCCATGTTTTGGTTAAAGAGCTTGAGCTTGCAATTGTCTTAAAGTTTGCGCTGCTACCGCTGTCACCTCCGATAGAAATTAGTATTTTGACATTTTGCCCCTGTGCGTAGGTTATCATATCTTCAAAGTCATTGATTTCACTGTCACTGAAGGCGACCAGTGAGCCATCTGATTTAAACTGTAAATAGCCATAGATTAGGTGGGTCAGAGATGCGTAGTAGAGGTTATCAATTTCATCGCTATTATCGCCATTCCAATAGGCAACTTTTTTAAATGAAACCGCAGTCGTATCCGTTGCACATTCCGTTTTATTATTATCGGAAATATTATCATTTATTTTCGAAAAAAGCCCTTGGCAGGCAGTTAAGCTAGCGACTGTAATGAGGCAAAACAGGTACGTTTTACAACGCGTTAGTAAGTCATTCAAAATGATTTCCTATGTAATATTGATATCGGGTATTGATGAGTCCCTAATATCGCTAACTTAGGTTATCTGTGCAAGTTAAAAATAGTATTTTCTGTGCTTCGGTCTTAATAAAAAAAATTGTTCAGCCACAATAAATTTTTTCTCTTTCTAAAATTGAGAATTTGGTTAATTATTTATTTAGTTGCAATCACCAACCTTGGGAGGTTTATGATGAATTACGAAGAAGAAGATGATCTATTTGATGATGATGATATTGACCTTCTTGATTTTGATGTAAATAGCGATGATTTTGAAGTGGTTATGCCCGTTCGTTCAAAAGAGCAAACACGCAGAGAGATTGAGTTATGGCATGAAAAGAGACTGTTGAAATTAGATCTTGATAGTACATTTGATGACTACGACTACGACGATGACTTTAACTACGATATTGGTCGGGATACTGACTACAATTTCGGCTGAGTTAAAGCGACTGCAATAAGCTTGTTCTTAAGTGATTAAAACAAGCTTATTGCCCTGCCTCAATTAAAAGCAAGTGAAGCTATTGCTAAAAAGTAGCGCTCGCTTTCATCGATTTGTTGTCACGCCTAGATAGATTTCATAATCAAAGGAATTGGTATAACTATTCTTTTAAGGGAGTCGCACTGATGTACTTTGATTATATCGAAACACCAATAGGTTTGATTAAATGCCACGCTTCTGAGCTAGGCATAACAGAGGTTGAGTTTAGTGCGAGCCGAATAGGTGAGTGTAATGCGAATCAACACACTGAGTTATGTCTGATACAGCTTGCGGAATATTTTTCAGGGGTAAGAAAAACATTTGATTTACCGCTTGCTCCGCATGGCAGCCATTTTCAAAAAACTGTTTGGTTATGCTTAGCTAAAATCCCCTATGGTCAACTGCTTAGTTACGCTGATATTGCACGTATGATTAACAACCCTAAAGCATCACAAGCAGTGGGCGGAGCAAATGCTAAAAACCCGCTTGCGATTATTATTCCCTGTCATCGAGTTATCGGTTGCAATGGTAAATTAACAGGGTACGCGGGGGGGCTACATCGTAAACACTGGTTGTTAGAGCATGAGGGGATTACTATTAACGGTTTAGCCGATCAACAAAAAATAGCGATAGAAGATTATCGCTATTGTGTAAGCTAATGCCTTGATCGGGAATATCTCTTAATTAAAACGCCTTAGTTTGGTTAGTACATCAATAAGTAGGGTAATGTCTATTTCATCTTCGTTTAGCTCATCACCAAGCCAGTTAATGCTCTCTATCTCGCCGTTATTTGAAAAGCGCGTTATTTTTTCTTTTTGATAAATAATATATTCTTTCGTACTGCCCGACAGGACATATTGGCGCTCTCTGTTATCAAATAGGCTTTGACCACTGCTGTATAATCTGGGTTATCTTTACTGCCAAATAGCGCCTCCATTAAAGTGGGGACAATATCAACATGACTGGTCATGCGGGTTATTTGTCTGGGTTCTTGTATTCCAGGCCAAAGTACAACTAAAGGGACATGGGCGTTATGGATCATGGCATCGTTACTGGATAGATTATCAAATGTTTTGCCATTTGTGCCGGTGATGATAACGATGGTATTCTCGAGTAAGTCCTTTTTTATTAGGGTTGAAATGACCCCGTTTATTTGTTCATCTATCGCCAATACTTGCTGCTGGTATTGCGTTAATTTTTGTGACTGCGCAGTTAACGTCAATGGGGTTGTGTTGTTCGCTGCAGCACGTCCTTGCTTGTAGTATATAAAGCTAAACCATTTTTCATTTTGAGGTTGTTTAGTTATCCACTGTTGCCATTTTAGTGTGCTACTCGCATTGCTATTTTGTTCTGAATAATTTTCTAATTCAGGTGTTTTTATTTCGCTAAAACTGCTCTGCAAAAATTCCGGATGTACAAATCCAATACTAGAAAAAAGACCAAAATTGTAATTTTCTTTGGATAGGTGAGTCATTAATATAGGTGGAATATAGTTACTGGTTATTTCCGGCCAATAGCGATTAGGTAAACCATAGAATAAGCTAAATATTCCCTGCGAACGATTAGTCGCACCGCTGAAATGCATTGTATAATTCAATCCTTGTTTACTCAGTGAATGTAAAAATGGCATATTGTTTTCATTGAGCATATCTGCACGTAATCCACCTGCACTGATGAGTATGACATTTTTAGGTGTGCTTGCTAGTGGTTTCATAAAAGATAACGTGCTTTTGGGGTAGTGTAGATATTCGACTTGTGCATTGGCATAAGCACTTTGTTGGTTAATTCTTTTTAATAATTTTTCATCGCTAAGCCAGCCTTGTTTGGTCAAAAATGAACGTGCCGTCATAGGATAGGAGAGTGGGTAAATAGATTTCTGTTGGACAATTGGGCGATATTGCGTTGCATCAGCCCAAATGAACGTTAAATGGGTGATAACAAAAGTAGTAAATAGGAATATAGCGATCGGCTTACCAATGGCTTTAGCTTGCAATACGCGACGTTTACGCCAAACAAAATAAGAGATAGCTAATTCAATGGCGAAAATTATAGGAATAGATATGTAGTGCAAATTGATTGAGTAAATTTGCTCAACCTGTTCTGGACGTTGTAAAAATTGCCAAATTAAAGGGGTAATATGGAAGCTATATAGCTTGAATATTTGTGTGTCTACAATTAATAACGTTAACGCTGCGGTACTTATTATTATTGCTAATAATCGGTATAAGCGTTGCATTCGTATAATAAACGCCAGGGGAAAGAGTATTACAACAAATACCACTGCGCATAAAAAACTAGCATGGCCAATTAGGCTAATGAATTGATATGCGATTCCCACAGGCGTGTCAGCTAATCCGGCATATTTTATATAGCGAAGGCTGATTAATGAAATGAGTATGAGGTTAAAAAAAGTAAACCAATGCCCCCAGCTGATTAAGCGAGAGGCGTTATCGTGGAATTTATTACCCGTTTCAACCATATTAATTATTTTTCTTCTGTTTTAAGTGAGGCGGTGAAGGCATCAACAAATTTTTCACCAATTTCAGCACGTTTGTTAACGGGAACATTATTATTAATGATATGTGTAATGCTATTGCCCAAAATCATCAGACTTAGGTCAATGGAGACATCATTATCATGTAATACTTGTAAAACTTCATTTAAGATTTTTTCAATTTTTTTATTAGAATACTTAGAAATAATTGGCATAGTAATTGGTTAACTCGTTAGTAATAAATAATTTTATAATAACATAGCAATGGCAAAGGTAACCTAGTTTTTATTTTTATTAGCAAAATTTTCAATATCGGTATCTTGCTTGCTACTATTGGCTGTTTGTATCTGTATAATCCATACAGACTAATTACTTTTTTTATCTGGTGCACTTGTTATGAATATCTCTGCAACGAACATTATTCTTCATTCATTGAATTACAGCCCTGAGGGTGTACTACAGTGTAAAATGCGTGAAGGTGAATTGCCAATATCACCATCAATTGAATCTTTTTTAAGTGAGTTGCATCGTACTTATCAAAGTAAAACGAATAAAGCATTCGCTTCTTTTACCGCTGATAGTGAAAAAGAGTCGCTATTTCGTGATGCATTAGAAAAAGAGATGGCTGGCGAGCTCGACTTTGTCAGTTTATCGCAACAAGCGGCAACTTGCTTGGTGACTGAATTACAAAAGTATGACTTTGCTGAGCAGGGCGTATTGTTAATTAGTAAATACAGTTGGACTGCTAGTGAATATCTATTTATCGCGTTATTGCACAATAATGAGTCTGTTAGTGTTAACGATAATTTAGAATTGCAGGTCAGCCAGCACATTGAAACGACTAAAATCCAACTGGTTGCACGTATTGATTTAACCTTGTTTGCTCGTGATCCGGAATCAAATCGCTATATCTCCTTTATAAAAGGGCGTGTTGGGCGTCAAGTGTCTGATTTTTTCTTGGACTTTATGGGGGCGCAAGAAGGTTTTGATGCTAAAGCTCAAAATCAAGGCTTAATGAAAGCGGTCGAAGCATTTTGTGATAAAGAAGCTTTGCCGATAACGCAAAAACAAGAGGTAAGGGAAGTTGCCTTTGAATATTGTAAAGAGCAATTAAAACAAGGTGATGATATTGATCTTTCGGTATTATCAGAGCAACTGCAAGAGTCGCCTAAACTCGAAGGTAGTTTTTATGATTTTGTCAGCGAAGATTATCAATTGGAAAATAGTTTTCCTGCTGATCGTAGTGTGATGCGTAAATTAACGAAATATGTCGGGCAGGGGGGCGGAATTAGCATTAGTTTTGACCAAAAACATCTTGGTGAACGTATACATTATGATGCGGATAGCGATACCCTAACTATTCAAGGGATCCCACCTAATCTTCGCGAGCAGTTGAAGCGGGATGGTGATGTTGGTGAGTCAGATAGCCGTCTTGAAAATGACGATACAGCACCATTTTAATGCTTATCCCCATGTTATCTCCAGATGCTTGTCTGGCGCCAACTCGGACACCTGAGCCTCATGTAAAATGAGGGAATTGTTATTCGTTTTTCGAGTTTGACAACGCAGCATTGGTTTTCGGGCTAGCGCCCCGTAGGGCAAGAAAATAGCATAGTTATGCCATGCAGCTCAGTATTTTGTTTCTTACTGACTTTGTACCTTGAAGTATGATGACTATATTACTAAATTAATGAGAGAAGAATGAAATTATTTGTACGTGATTTAACGGTTATTGATGCATCATACTTAGATGCACAACGAGGCTTCGTTGGAGAGAGTTATCAAGTTGATATAACGCTTGACGGTAAGCTCAATGAACAATCGATGATACTTGATTTTTCATTGGTGAAAAAGAAAATTAAAGCGATCATTGATGCCGAGGTAGATCATAAGTTGCTTGTGCCACATGCCGCTGAAAATTGCAGTGTGATCCTTGGAGCTGAACGCTCTCAGGTTAATTATATTCTCAATGATAATAGCGCTATTCAATTAAAATGCCCCAATGAAGCCTATTGTTTATTAGAGAGTGAAACCGTCACACTTGAATTATTAGAAACCTATCTTGAGCAAGTTATTTTATTGCAACTGCCTGATAATATTACCGGGCTTGAAGTGAAATTAAGAAATGAACAGATTGCAACACCTTACTATCATTATACTCATGGTCTAAAGAAGCATAATGGTAACTGTCAACGTATCGCTCACGGACATCGTTCTAAAATAGATATCTATATTGATGATGTTTACAGTGATGCCTTGGTCAAGGATTGGGCTAACCGTTGGCGCGATATTTACCTTGTTAGTGCTGAAGATGTGATAGATAAGGGGGATTTGTCTTTTATTGTATTACAGAATAAAAGCGATAAATTATGTACCGCTTACCATGCACAACAAGGGTATTTTGAACTTTTGCTCCCAGCTAGTCGAGCTGAAGTGTTGCCTAGAGATACCACCGTTGAAGAGTTAGCAAATTATATTTGTGAGCAAATAAAAGCGCGTTATAGTGAACAAAAGATCACCGTGTATGCCTATGAAGGTATTGGTAAAGGCGCAATTACAGAACGATGAATCGTAACGGAGGGAACATGGCCGAAGAGACAATATTTAGAAAAATTATTAATAAAGAAATTCCGTCTGATATGCTTTATCAGGATGAATTTGTTACCGCATTTCGTGATATATCACCAAAGGCGCCAACACATATTTTAATTATTCCTAATAAATTGATAGCGACTGTTAATGATATTGAAATTGAAGATGAGTTATTGATAGGTAAACTTTACAGTGTCGCTAAAATGTTAGCGAAGCAGGAGGGGATTGCAGAATCTGGTTATCGTTTAATAATGAATTGTAATCAAGATGGTGGGCAAGAGGTCTATCATATCCACTTACATTTAGTCGGTGGTAAGCCGCTTGGTAAAATGGTTGCTGGAAATTAAATCTTATAAAATAATTCTTTGGAGTAAAAAATGCAGAGTAAAAAAAATATTTTCTTAGCAGCGTTAGTCGCTATTTTTGTTAGCGCTTGTTCAACATCTGTCGAACGTTTAGATGCCGAGAAAGAGGTTGATTTAAGTGGGGCGTGGAATGATAGCGATTCACAGTTAGTTGCCAAAGAGATGATTGAAGATTCATTATCTCGCGCTTGGTTGAAAAACTTTGTAACAGCAAGTGGTGATCAACCCGTTGTCATCGTCGGTAAGATAAAAAACCTTAGTCATGAGCATATTAACACGAACACTTTTATTGCCAATATGGAGCGTGAGCTCATTAATTCTGGCGAGGTACAGTTTGTTGCGTCTGCAGCCGCACGAAATGAAATTCGTGATGAACGTAGTGATCAAGATCTGCATGCATCGGAAGAAACGCGTAAAGAGATGGGTCAAGAGTATGGCGCTGATTTTATGATGCAAGGGCAAATTAACACGATTATTGATATTGACGGTAAAACACAGGTGCGTTATTACCAAGTTAATTTAGAGTTAATAAGCATCAAAGATAATCGTAAAGTTTGGATTGGTGAGAAAAAAATCAAGAAGTTAATCAAAAATAGTAAATTGCGTGAATAATTTAAGCTTGATGGCGCTATCTATTTTATGACTAAATATGTCGGATTCACGGATGCCTAAAGTGATATTAATTATGCTGTGCATGGCCATGGTAGGTTGTGCGCAGCAACAGCAGCAAGAGAGCTTTCAACTAGCTAATTTACTCTATTCTCAAGAACCACAAACTGTACTTAAACAATTACAAAAGAGTGAGCCAAGCGAACGTAGTTCCGCACAATTCCATCTAAATATTGGCATGGTCTATTTATTAAGCGGTCATTTTCATGATGCGATTGATATATTAACGCTTGCTAAGCGTGAAATGGCGGTTTTAGAAGCAGCATCGGTCAGTGAAAACTTTGCGGCAGCGACTATTAGTGAAACTTTGCGCAACTATAGTGGTTATCCCACTGATAAAGTGATGGTGCATACCATGTTAGCTTTTAGCTACCTATTCAATAATGATATTGATGGGGCGCGTGTCGAGGTACTGCAAGCGGATGTTGCGATGAAGAAGCTGGCTAATCGGCAAGAGTTATTAGGTCAGTTGGCGAGCGCTCACTTGTTGTCTGCGGTTATTTATGAAATGCTCGATGAACAATCAAATGCCTTAATTAGTTATAAATTTGCCGCTGATATTATAAAGCAACGAGGATATGCTTTACCCTTAGGGTTAAAAAAATCACTGTTACGTATGAGCTTTAAAATTGGTGATCAAGCTCAATATAATCAATATCGAAAGCAATTTGCCAATTTAGCACTTCCCACTGAAAATAGTAAAAGTCGCATTTTTGCCTTTTACTTTGATGGTATCGTAAGTCATAAAATACAGAAATCACTGATGGTGCCCGTTGATGATGGGGAGCAAGTTATTCGTATTTCTGTTCCGAGTTATCCGGTAAAAAATTACCCCCTAAAAAGGGCTAATTTAGTTTTAAAAGAGCAGCAAGCAAACACAGAGTTAGTTGAGGATGTCGAAGGTATAGTGAGGGATGATTTGTCCGACGATTATCCTTCTATACTATTAATGACGACGGCGAGGGCGTTGAGTAAGTACAAATTAGTCGATACGAGTAATGATGTAGAACCCTTGTTGGGATTGATTGTTAATATGGCTACACTATTAACAGAGATAGCTGATTTGCGCAGCTGGAATACCTTACCATCAAACATACAATTTACTTATTTAGAGACCAATGAAAATGGGGTATCAGTTCAAAATAATGGTGATGCAATTAAAGTTGTGCCAATCGAAAAAGGTTCTCAAAATATTTTGTTAATTAATGGTTTGTCTAATTCAGTATTTCATTATCAACAGTAGATTTATAAAGAGTATGCTATGTATAAAAAATTATCCCGCACTTTAATTATATTTATTAGCTGTTTGTTTGTTTATGGATGTAGTTTTAATTCAGCCCAACAACGCCCCACATGGATTGATAACGCCAGCCAAGACTATGCTGCTCAAGATTATTTAACGGCTGTAGGGCAATCAGATAAGCGTGATCGTGCGACGCAAAATGCCATTGCTAATCTGGCCGAAATATTTTTAGTTAATGTTAACGCACAAACCAATACATTAACGGAGGCGACTAAACAGCAAAGTGCCTTAGGTGTCAGCATGGAAAGCTCGACTGAGTTACGTCGAAGTATCCAAACCGAGACAGATCAAGTTATCAGTGGTGTTGAGATAAAAGAGACATGGTTAAGCCCAGAGGGCGAATACTATGCTTTAGCTGTGTTAAACAAACGCAAAGCGGCATTAAGTTTAAGCGAATCAATAATGGATTTGGATCAAGCAACGCTAAAGTTGGTGGAGTTTAGCCGTCAGGGCGCCACCAATGAACTCGCCTCTTTAAATGCGCTACGTAAAGCGCGTGATTTACAGTTAACGCGCTCGATGGCTAATTTACAACTTAAACAGGTGGGCGTGTCTGGCATTGAGAGTGATTTTTCTAATAGTAAACTTGAGCAGTTGATCGTCGAAAAATTAGCGGCCATAAAAATAAGTGTACAACTCGACCATGATGGTCATAAAAGAAGCATTCAAGGTGGATTGGCGCAATTAGGCATCACCGTAGTTGAATATGCTGATTTACAGATAAATGCAGATATAGACGTTACTGAACCGACCTTACTTGATGGTTGGTATTGGGTGCGCGGGAGTTATACTTTATCCATTGCAGATAAAGGTGTCATGCTCAGCCATAAACGCTGGCCCGTAAAAGTGTCCGCTAAACAAAAAGAGCTACTTATACCGCGTTTAGAGGATAATATTAATCGCCAACTCTCTAACTATTTAATTGAATTACTTAGTGATTCTCCCTCTTTGTAGAGGCTGTATTGATCGATTTTTTGATGTAGCTTGGCAATTGTTGGCACGTTGATCGCGTGTTTAGCTGCCTTTGCTAATAAATAACCGCTTATATATTCATTTTCTGTTTTGCGTTTAAAATGAATATCACGATTCATGGATGAATAATTTTCTGCTGTCTTGCTTATTACTTGCGTAACAGTCGCAAGCAGCTCTTCTTCTGAAAATGGCATCTTTTCTGCTTTACTGATGAGCACACTCTCTTTGATAATTCGGTTAATTAACGTTGCAAACTCAGGGGCGAGTAGTTGACCATTTTTAACTTGGTAGATTGCAGTTAATGGGTTTATGGCAACATTAATTAACAGTTTTAACCACAATTTTTCATTGATATTATCAACCCAATGGGTCTCATTTAATGCTTTATTTAATGGCAAAATGAGATCTTTAAATGGTATCGCTAAATCATTGTAAGCGCCTAAATAGGTAGGGCCAACTCCCGTTTGTTGTATATTTAAGCTGAGAGTTCAGTAACTCGCATTGGCCGTCGTTGCACAAATAATTGGATTTGTAGGCAACAGTTTGGCGACTTTTTCGGCACACCCCATACCGTTATGCATTAAAATAATGGGTTGTTTGTCGCTAATTAGTGTACGTTGCGTCACTATGGCCTGTTCAACTTGCGTTGCTTTGACGCAAACTAGAATAGGATCGTAATCATTTTTTAATGATGCACTACAGGAAATTGCTACCTCTGTTATTTGTTGCTGTAAATCTTGATAGCAGAGTGCATTACTTTGTGCGGCTCTGCGCATAATTAAATGAACATCTTCACCGATGCGTTTTAAATTGGCAGCCCATAAACAACCTATTGCGCCAGCGCCTATTATTTGCCACATGCTATTTACCTTTAAATACTTACTTTGCCAGATCATAACATAGATGAATCTCTTTTTTTCTGGTAACTTATGCCTCAATTATTAAATTTACTTTATAGGA
Organism: Psychromonas sp. MME2; assembly: GCF_040566515.1. Classification (NCBI taxonomy): domain Bacteria; kingdom Pseudomonadati; phylum Pseudomonadota; class Gammaproteobacteria; order Alteromonadales; family Psychromonadaceae; genus Psychromonas; species Psychromonas sp. MME2. The sequence continues at coordinate 584,645 of NZ_JBEWXI010000012.1, forward strand.
ATACAATATGCCTTCATTTGATATCGTTTCAGAAATAAATATGTCTGAAGTTCAAAATGCCGTTGACAATGCCGGTCGTGAATTAGACACGCGTTTTGACTTTCGTGGTGTAAAAGCGAGCATAACGTTAACAAAAGATGTTGTAAAATTGACCGCTGAGCATGACTCGCAATTACGTCATTTGGCTGATATGTTGCGTACTAACCTTATTAAACGCGGAGTCGATTCTCGTGCCATGAGTTTAGATACAGCCAATGCGAGTGGAAAAACATGGACACAAAATGTAACTTTCGCTCAGGGAATAGACCAACCCACGTCTAAAAAGCTGATCAAACTTATCAAAGATAGTAAAGCGAAAGTACAAGTTGCTGTACAGGGTGAGCAGTTACGTGTGACTGGCAAAAAGCGTGATGATTTACAATCTGTTATGGCACTTGTGAAAGGCGCTGAATTAGATGCCGCTTTCCAGTTTAATAATTTTCGTGATTAATCATTAAAAATGACAGTCGCATTCATTTTAGTGAGTGGTAAGGTTAATTAATTTAATTTATAAATCACAAATATTTTACAAAACAATATAAATGTATTAATTTGTTTTGCATATCCAATTCGGATTTATTTTAGCAAGGAGCAGTATATGGACGTAGAAAGTATAATCAATTTAGGAACAGAAATAGTCTTAGAATATGGCCCTAAAGTAATTGCAGCCATTGTCGTTTGGGTTGTCGGTATGTGGGTGATTAAGCTACTGATTAGTGGTGCAAATAAGGTGATGAACAAGAGTAATCTTGATGTCTCCCTAAAACCTTTTTTAGCTAGCCTTTTTGGCATGACGCTTAAGGTATTATTGGCGATTACCGTGTTAGGCATGCTGGGTATTGAAATGACCTCTTTCATTGCCATTTTAGCAGCTGCTGGTTTAGCCGTGGGCATGGCATTATCGGGTACCTTACAAAATTTTGCTGGTGGCGTGATGATCCTAATCTTTAAACCTTTTAAAGTTGGTGATGTCATTGATGCACAGGGTTATGTGGGGGCGGTTAAAGAGATCCAAATTTTTAATACCATCTTAAAAACCCCTGACAACAAAACCATTATTTTACCAAATGGTGGCTTATCTACGGGATCTATGGTTAATTTTTCAACGGAAGGCCGTCGTCGAGTTGATTGGACTATTGGTGTTGCCTATGGCGATGATTTGGATCAGGCTCGTGCGGTTATCCGTAAATTATGTGATGCCGATGCGCGAATTTTGAAGATCCTGAAGTGGTGATTGTTGTTTCTGCATTAGCTGATAGTTCGGTAAATTTTGCCGTTCGAGCATGGGTTGAATCCAGTGATTATTGGGGCGTTTTCTTTGATATGAATGAAAATGTTTATAAAACCTTTGCCAAAGAAGGTTTACATATTCCATTCCCACAAATGGATGTTCATGTTCATAAGTAAGTTGTTAATAACAAGGCAAAGCATTCGCTTTGCCTTTTAATTTATACCCTACCTGTTTTTTCTACCCACTTCTTTTATTTATACTCGGGGCATTTGACCTTTTTTAGCCAACTATATTTGAGGAAAATTACATGTTGAATATGGATTTTAGCAAACGAATTGTTGTGGATAGTAATCAAATGGAGTGGGTTATTAGCCCATCCCCTAATGTTTTACGTAAGCCGCTAGAAAGAGAAGCAAAAGAATCAGGGCACACAACGAGTATTGTTCGTTATAAAGCGCAATCCTCTTTTAAGGCTCATTTGCATCCAAAGGGTGAAGAAATTTACGTGCTTGAAGGTGTATTTTCCGATGAAAATGGTGACTATCCAAGCGGCTCCTATATCCGTAACCCACCCGGTAGTACCCATACTCCCTTTAGTCGTGAAGGTTGTACGATTTTTGTGAAACTGAATCAATTTTCACCTGAAGACAATCAACAGGTTAATATTGATACCAATAATTCTATGTGGCTAGCGGGGATAGGTGGCCTACAAGTGATGCCATTACATGAATTTGCTCATGAGCATGTTGCGTTAGTTAAGTGGCCTGCTAATGAACGTTTTCAGCCCCATAAACATTTCGGTGGTGAGGAAATATTAGTCTTATCTGGTGTTTTTATCGATGAATTTGGCGAGTGTCCTGCAAATAGTTGGATCCGTTCACCTCACATGAGTGGCCACTGTCCCTTTGTTAAAGAAGAGACCATTATTTTGGTTAAAACGGGCCATTTACCTTTACTACCATGATAAAAAAGCCTCTATCTTAGAGGCTTATCATTTTTATGGTTAAAGTCACGATATACGTTTGTACTTTATTCGATGCGGTTCAATCGCAGCGGCACCATAGGTTTTTTTCAACCACGCTTCATATTCTGTAAAGTTACCTTCATAGAAGTTAATCTGCCCTTCATCACGGTAATCGATGATATGAGTAGAGATTCTATCTAAGAACCAACGGTCATGGGAAATGACCATCACACAACCAGGAAAACCGAGTAGGGCATTTTCTAAAGCGCGTAAAGTTTCTATATCCAGATCATTGGTTGGTTCATCGAGGAGCAGTAGATTACCACCTGATTTTAATAGTTTAGCAAGATGTAAACGGCCGCGTTCACCACCAGAAAGGTCACCCACTATTTTTTGTTGATCGGTACCTTTAAAGTTAAAACGGCCTAGGTATGCGCGACTTGGAATTTCGGTATTACCAATTTGAATAATATCGCTGCCTCCTGATACTTCTTGGAAAACGGTGATTTTATCATCCATGTGATCACGGAACTGATCGACACTGGCAAGTTGTACCGTTTCACCTATTTTGATTTCGCCTGAGTCGGGTTGTTCTGTGCCTGATAGCATTTTAAATAGGGTCGATTTCCCTGCACCATTTGCTCCAATAATCCCAACTATGGCACCCTGTGGAATGCTAAAGCTCAAATCATCAATCAACACACGTCCATCAAATGACTTTTTAAGATGGCTAACATCAACGACTTGTGTGCCTAAACGAGGGCCTGGTGGAATAAATAGCTCATTGGTTTCATTACGTTTTTGGTAATCTTGATTATTAAGTTCTTCAAAGCGAGCCATACGCGCTTTACTTTTCGATTGGCGACCTTTCGCATTAGAGCGCACCCATTCAAGCTCGGTTTCAATTTGACGCTGACGTGCTTTTTCCTGTGCGCCTTCTTGTTTTAACCGTTCATCTTTTTGCTCTAGCCATGATGAGTAGTTACCCTCCCAAGGAATACCGTAGCCACGGTCTAACTCTAAGATCCAACCTGCGACATTATCTAAGAAGTAACGGTCATGGGTAATGGCGACAACGGTGCCTTCGTAATCATGTAGAAAACGTTCTAACCATGCAACGGATTCAGCATCTAAATGGTTGGTTGGTTCATCTAATAATAACATGTCAGGTTTTTCAAGCAGTAGTCGACATAGTGCAACGCGACGACGTTCACCACCCGATAATAGATTTACTTTAGCATCCCAAGGGGGTAAACGTAACGCATCTGCTGCGCGTTCTAATTGGTTATCTAAGTTATGACCATCGTGAACTTCGATAATCGCTTCGAGTTCACCTTGGCGTTTTGCTAATGCATCAAAGTCGGCATCTGCTTCAGCATAGGCGGCATAAACACTATCTAACTCAGTGAGTGCGTTTTTTACTTCGCTAACTGCTTCTTCGATTATTTCGCGCACGTTTTTGTTTAGGTCAAGTACGGGCTCCTGTGGTAAGTAACCAATTTTAGTGCCAGGGAAAGCACGAGCTTCACCATCATACTCTTTATCAACACCAGCCATAATGCGCAAAAGTGTTGATTTACCTGAGCCATTTAAACCCAGTACGCCGATTTTTGCGCCAGGGAAGAAGCTGAGCGATATATCTTTAAGGATGGTACGTTTCGGAGGAACAACTTTACTCACCCGATTCATTGAAAATATGAATTTATCTGGTAATGGTGCCATTTAGGGACCCCTTGTTAGCATATTGAAAATGTAAGAATAATAGGGGAAATATCTAAAAATATAAATAGCTAATCACATGCGAAGTAGGCCGCGTACCGAATTTGCCAAAATTATAATTTTAATCTAAAAAAATATGGGCAAAAATTGTGATGTTATGCGGTTTTTGCTATCTATTTTGATACAAGGCTATCTATGTATGCTTAACTAATGCACAAAACATTTCTTTACTAAACGAATATTTAAGCTGTGGATATTAAATTTACCGAACAACACTCCCTTTTTATTACTTACTCCAAAGCACTTGCCATGATCACCGTGGTGATTGGCCACTATAATTGGATGCCATTGGATATTTATGATCCCTATATTTACCATATGCCGATTTTTTTTATTATCGGTGGCATTGTGATGAAACCGATTCGTGATGTGAAAAAGTGGCTGAAAGACTGTGTTACAAAATATATATTGTATATGGCCATTTGGTATATGGTGATTGGTTTAGTTACTTGGGTTATTAACCATATATTTGCTACAAAAATTGTGCTTCGTTTTTCTGATAGTGGGCAATTTAATCCGTTAGAATTTGCGCTTCAAAGCAATATGCATAATAACAGCTTATTTATGGTGGCTTGGTTTTTGGTTGCATTTTTTCTCATCTCTTCACTCTTTAAGATGCAGATTACTTTGATGCTTTCCTATCTGCAGCCGCGTTTTGTTCCTTTATTGTGTTTAGTTATGGGACTGTTGGTCGGTTATGTTGCAATTGCCGAAGTTGCCCCTCTATTTGATGTGAAAAAATATTGGCCAAACCCGAAAGAGTATTGGTTGATTAATTTTGTTTGTCAGTTAGGTGTTGCTTACATGTATTTGGCTATTGGATATGTAATTCAAAATAACCTTAAGATATTTGCCTCATTTAACATCTTCATTATCTCTGTACTATTGATGTTTACCTTCGTTGGTAATGACTCTTTTCATCGTTTGGGCATGTCTTGGAGTCAATACCCAGATGGTTTTTCTATCCATCTTGTTAGTGCATTACTAGGGTGTTTTAGCTTATTTTCCGTTGCGTATTTTTTAAGCGTATCGGTAAACAATCGAGCTTTAAAAGCGATCGGTTTACATTCCAAAGATATTATGACGATGCATATGTTGGCTTTTGTGATTATTGATCTTTTCATGGTGCAGTTGGGTTACTATGAATACGATAAAATATTGGCATTAGTGCATTACAAGTCAGCATCTATGTGGGCTATTTATATCTGTTTTGGTTTATTTATGCCCATTGCCGTACGTTACTTTATCTCACAACTACAAAAAACGATGCTTGTTAAAATATAACCCTGTCACCTCTAGATGCTTTGCTAGTTAGCGGCTGTAGAACATGGAAATCAGCTCCTAGTATTTTTAAGTATCATGGTTATAAATGGTTAAACTTTATTACTTGTCATTTTATAGAATACGGTAAAAAAGCTGTACGGATTTATTTTAATTAATGATCTTCATTGTTACTTATTTACTATGAATTTTGTTCATCTTAAATCCCAAAAAAATTAATTTTTTTACGCTATGCAAGTGACAAAACTTTGCGTAAAATGAGCTACATCACAGAATCATTTAGATTTTATTAGATACCTACCATTTTTAGCAGGAGATGCGCATGTTTAACCGCGATATGAATATTGCAGATTACGATCCGGAATTATGGAAATCAATGACAGATGAAGTTCAGCGTCAAGAAGAGCATATTGAACTTATTGCATCAGAAAATTACACTAGCCCTCGTGTAATGGAAGCGCAAGGTAGTCAGTTAACTAACAAATATGCAGAAGGTTACCCTGGTAAACGTTACTACGGTGGTTGTGAGTATGTTGATGTAGCTGAGTCATTAGCGATTGAACGTGCTAAATCACTATTTGGTGCCGATTACGCAAACGTGCAACCTCATGCCGGTTCACAAGCTAACTCTGCAGTTTACCAAGCACTTTGTGCACCCGGTGATACTGTTTTAGGGATGAGTCTTGCGCACGGTGGTCATTTAACACACGGTGCATCTGTTAGTTTTTCTGGTAAAATTTACAACGCAATTCAATATGGCATTAATCCTGAGTCAGGTTTAATTGATTATGCTGAAGTGGAAGCATTAGCGGTTGAACATAAACCTAAAATGATTGTCGCTGGTTTTTCTGCATACTCGGGTATTATTGATTGGTCTAAATTCCGTGAAATTGCCGATAAAGTAGGTGCTTACCTATTTGTAGATATGGCACACGTAGCAGGTTTAGTGGCTGCGGGTCTTTATCCTAACCCGGTTCCTTTTGCTGATGTTGTAACGACAACAACCCATAAAACATTGGGCGGTCCTCGTGGTGGTTTAATTCTTGCCAAAGCAAACGAAGAGATTGAGAAAAAACTTAACTCGGCAGTATTCCCGGGTGGTCAAGGTGGCCCATTAATGCATGTTATCGCAGCTAAAGCGGTTGCATTCAAAGAGTGTGCAGAGCCTGAGTTTAAAGTTTATCAACAAGCCGTGTTAGATAATGCAAAAGCGATGGTAAAAGTATTCCAAGAGCGCGGTTATAAAATAGTCTCTAACGGAACTGAAAACCACTTGTTCCTAGTGGATTTAATCAGCCAAGATATTACAGGTAAAGAAGCGGATGCCGCATTAGGACTTGCTCATATCACGGTAAATAAAAACTCAGTACCTAACGATCCTCGCTCGCCATTTGTAACTTCTGGGTTACGTATTGGTACACCTGCATTCACGCGTCGCGGTGCAACACCTGTGGATGCAACTGAATTGGCTGGGTGGATCTGTGATATTCTTGATGCGATTAAAGACGAAGAGAAATTAGCAGCCGCTATTGAGAGTGTGAAAGTGAAAGTTGCCACGTTCTGTAAAGCAAACCCTGTCTATGGCTAATTAAGCTTGCATTTATTTGCGTAAATATCGATTGCCGTTTATGAAAGTAAGCGGCATTTTTTTATCCTTTTTCTTATCTCATAAAGGTACCTGACATCCAATACTGGATGCGCTTTTTGTATCAGCATTGTAGCTCGGCTCAACTCATACCAACTCCGGTAAGTATGTGATCTAAATTTTGCGTAGGAAAAACAGCTTAATTCAAGGCGTAATTTGACGTAAATGGTATCAACTCCTCTTATTTATACCAATCCGCATAAGTATTTGATTTATCTTGTTGGTTAAAATAATCGTAATAGCTAGTTATTACTTCTTATCATTAAGTGCAGAAGTGCATAAATTGAATATGCTCTCCACTCTCGATTCTCACTTTGTTATTAGCTTTTAGCTTGCTTTAACGTGTTTCCTCGGCTACAAATTGAACATAAAAATGAAGGAAAAGTAAGTTAATGGCTTTTTTTTTATCATTCCTGCATTTTTAATCGCATTTTATTGATCTTAAATTATGTTGTACAAATATAAAATGCTATGTTGCTGTCGCATCGATTTCAAATATGCAGTAGTTATGCAGTGAATATGCAGCTGAAAGTGGTTCCTTATGCGTTTTTTGTGCATATTTATGCTTTCGGTTGGTTTTCTGATTTCAGGTTTTTATCAGTAAAAACTGTATCAAAAGAAGTTTGACTACTTTATGGAAGATAAACAAACAATGGAGTTTACACATGTATAAGAATAAAATAACTCAATCCCTACTTTTAGCTGCCGGACTTTCTTTGGCTGCAACCTCTATCACAACCTTTGCCGCAAATGTTCCTGCTGGTGTCAAGCTTGCCGCTAAACAAGAACTTGTGCGTGGTAATGGCACTGAAGTCGCTTCGATTGATCCACATAAAACAGAGGGGGTACCTGAATCTCATGTAATTCGTGATTTATTAGAAGGTTTAGTTAACCAAGATGCTGATGGTAATACAATTCCTGGCGTAGCGGAGCGCTGGGAAAACATTGACAATAAAACATTTACTTTTTATTTACGTAAAGAGGCTAAATGGTCAAATGGCGATCCTGTCACTGCGCATGATTTTGTTTATAGCTTTCAACGAGCCGTTGACCCGACAACTGCATCACCTTATGCATGGTATCTTGAAATGACCACCATGACCAATGCTGCAGATATCATCACAGGTAAAAAGGATAAGTCTACTCTCGGTGTTAAAGCCATTGATGATTATACTTTACAGGTTGAGTTAGACAATGCGGTACCCTATTTTGTTATGATGATGGGCCATACCACCATGAAACCTGTCCATAAAGCGACCGTTGAAAAATTCGCCGATAAATGGACGAAAGCTGAAAACTTTGTTGGTAATGGCGCCTTTGTGGTTAGCAATTGGGTTGTTAATGAACGCATTGAAATGACGCCGAATAAAAACTACTGGGACAATGCAAAAACAGTATTAACCAAAGTGACATTCTTGCCTATTGAAGATCAAGTGGCTGAGATGAATCGCTTCCTTTCTGGTGAAATTGACCTTACCTATGAAATTCCAAATGAGCACTTTAAACGTTTGCAAAAAGAACATGCCGAGTCGCTAGCCATTAAAGGTAATCTGTGTACTTATTATTATAACTTTAATACTCATAAAGCACCTTTTGATGATCTACGTGTACGTAAGGCTATCTCCTACGCTATTGACCGTGATATCGTCGCTAATGCAATACTTGGCCAAGGACAAAAACCAGCTTACTTTTTAACACCTGAAATCATTGCTAACTTTGCGCCTCAATTACCACCTTATGGTAAATTAACGCAAAAAGAACGTATTGCAGAAGCGAAAAAATTGTTAGCTGAAGCGGGCTACAATAAAGAGAATCCTCTTAAATTCTCATTGTTATACAATACCAGTGAAAACCATAAAAAACTCGCCGTTGCGATTGCATCAATGTGGAAGAAAACATTGGGTGTTGAAGTGACACTAGAAAATCAAGAGTGGAAAACCTACCTAGAAACCAAAAAACAAGGTAACTTCGAAGCTGCTCGTGCTGGTTGGTGTGGTGATTACAATGAGCCATCAACCTTTACCTCATTAATGGAAGGCAGTAATACTACAGGTGGTATTCATTATAAAAGTGCTGAATATGATGAACTAATCAAACGTGGTATTGAAACAACCTCCGATGCTGAGCGTGAACAACTATACTACGCACAGGAAGCTTTACTTGCTAAAGACATGCCGATTGCACCAATTTATCAATATGTTACAACTCGTTTAGTCAACCCTCATGTGGGCGGCTATGCGGTTAATAATGCAGAAGATAAACTTTATTCAAAAGATATGTATATTATTGCGAAATAATATCTTTTGTATCGGAATACAAAGAGGCTATAGCAGCCTCTTTTTTGTTTAACTTAGCTAAAATTGAGTGAATTATGTTTAAATTCATCATGAAGAGGGTGATTGAAGCAATACCTACAATGCTGATATTAATCACTGTCTCTTTTTTCTTAATGCGATTTGCACCAGGTAGCCCATTTTCCAGTGAACGCACCTTACCGCCACAAGTCATGCAAAATATTAATGCAAAATATGGTCTTGATAAACCAGTTATGGAGCAATATGCCTCCTATTTAACGAATGTGATGCAAGGTGATTTAGGTCCTTCATTTAAATATAAAGACTTTACCGTTAATGAGTTGGTCAGCGCTGCTTTACCTGTTTCGGCGACCATTGGCTCTATTGCCTTTATTTTTGCCCTCTTTTTTGGTGTTTTGGTCGGCACTGTTGCGGCGCTGCGGCAAAATACTTGGTTAGATTACACAGTGATGTCAACGGCCATGCTCGGCATCGTTATGCCATCCTTTGTACTAGCACCCGTGCTTATTTATATATTTGCTATCAATTTAGGCTGGTTTCCTGCCGGGGGGTGGCTTGATGGATCTTCACAATATATTGTGCTGCCTGTTTTAGGGATGGCGATGATGTATGTGGCCACTTTTGCACGTATTACGCGCGGTAGTATGATTGAAATTTTAAATAGTAATTTTATTCGTACCGCGAGAGCGAAGGGGTTGAGTTTCTCCTATATTGTTTTGAAACACGCATTGAAACCAGCAATGTTACCCGTTGTCTCTTATATGGGGCCTGCATTTGTCGGTATCATTACTGGATCCGTTGTTATCGAAACTATTTTTGGTTTACCGGGCATTGGTAAGTTGTTTGTTAATGCCGCTTTTAACCGTGATTATTCCTTAGTAATGGGCGTTACCATATTAATTGGTTTTCTGTTCATTATCTTCAATGCGATCGTTGATATTTTACTTGCTTTTGTCGATCCAAAAATTCGCTATTAAGGGACTAATCTTATGTTAAACACAAAAAAAAATAGCGCCACAGTGGAAAGTTTAGCTGAAAATTTAGAGATTGAAGGGCGCAGTCTTTGGCAGGATGCGCGAATACGTTTTATGCGCAATAAAGCGGCGATGGTGAGTCTATTCATTTTAGTTGCGATTACTGTATCTGTTATTTTTGTACCGATGTTTGCAGAGTTTGCCTATGATGACACCGATTGGTATGCCATGCATGAAGGCCCCTCCAGTGTGCACTGGTTTGGCACAGATAGCCTTGGGCGAGATTTATTGGTGCGTACTTTTATTGGTGGTCGAATCTCATTAATGGTTGGTGTTTTAGGGGCATTTGTCGCGGTCATTATTGGTACTGTTTATGGTGCTACTTCTGGTTTCATTGGTGGTAAAGTCGATAGAGCGATGATGCGTATTCTGGAAATACTTTACTCTATTCCCTTTATGTTTTTGGTGATTGTATTAGTCACCTTTTTTGGCCGTCATATTATTCTTATTTTTGTTGCGATTGGTGCTATTGCTTGGCTAGACATGGCGCGCATTGTACGTGGGCAAACATTGAGTCTACGTGGCAAGGAGTTTATAGAAGCTGCACAAGTCTGTGGTGTCAGTAAATGGAATATTATCAGACGCCATATTATCCCCAATGTATTGGGTATCGTTGCTGTCTATTCCACGTTGTTAGTGCCGAGCATGATCCTAACGGAATCTTTTCTCAGTTTCTTAGGGCTCGGAGTACAAGAGCCGATGACAAGCTGGGGCGCTTTATTGCAAGAGGGGGCACAAACCATGGAAGTGGCTATTTGGCAGATCTCTTTTCCTGCCGCGTTTATGGTGATCACGCTCTTCTGCTTTAACTATATCGGTGATGGTTTACGCGATGCGTTAGATCCAAAAGACAGATAAAAGAATTGAAGGATAGATAATGAATTTATTAGATGTTAAAGATCTACGTGTTGAATTTACCACACAAGATGGTGATGTAACCGCCGTCAATGATCTTAATTTTTCTTTAAAAGCGGGCGAATCACTGGGTATCGTTGGTGAATCTGGCTCAGGGAAATCGCAAACTGTATTTGCTTTGATGGGCTTATTAGCCAAAAATGGCATAATTAACGGCAGTGCAAAATTTGAAGGTAATGAAATTCTCAATTTACCAGAAAAAGCACTCAACAAGGTGCGTGCAGAACAAATTGCCATGATTTTCCAAGATCCCATGACTTCACTTAATCCTTACATGAAAGTCAGCGCACAGATGATGGAAGTGTTAATTTTACACAAAGGTATGAGTAAAAAAGAGGCCTTTGAAGAGTCGGTAAAAATGCTTGAGGCAGTTAAAATACCAGAAGCAAGAGCACGTATTAATATGTATCCCCATGAGTTTTCAGGCGGTATGCGTCAACGTGTGATGATCGCAATGGCACTGTTGTGTCGTCCTAAATTGCTGATTGCTGACGAACCAACAACGGCGCTTGATGTCACTATTCAAGCTCAGATCATGGCGTTGTTAAATGAATTAAAAGCGGAGTTTAATACGGCTATTATCATGATCACACACGATTTAGGCGTTGTCGCTGGCAGTTGTGATAAAGTCTTAGTGATGTATGCAGGGCGTACCATGGAATATGGCACAGTGGATGAAATTTTCTACAAACCAAGTCACCCTTACACCGAAGGATTGTTAAGGGCGATTCCTCGTTTAGATACGGATGGCGATATATTACCAACTATTCCGGGTAATCCACCAAATTTATTAAATTTACCGACTGGATGCCCATACCAAGATCGTTGTCATCGTGTTATGGAACGTTGTAAAAAAGAAGCGCCGCAATTAATACCTTTTGCAGAACAGCGCTCCCGTGCTTGTTTTTCTGACTGGGAGTCTTGGTCATGAGTAGTAATAAAAAATTAATTCTTGATATTAATGATCTGAAAGTTCAGTTTGCTATTCCTTCTAAATCGATTTGGCCTTGGGCTAATGGAAAAGAGTTAAAAGCTGTTGATGGTGTTTCGCTTAAATTGTACGAAGGGGAAACCTTAGGTGTCGTAGGTGAATCAGGGTGCGGGAAATCAACCTTAGCGCGTGCGATTATAGGCTTAGTACCTGCCGCTGCCGGCAGCATTGTTTGGTTAGGTGAAGATTTAACTCAACTCGCTGATGAAGATTTACGTCTCAAGCGTAAAGAAATTCAGATGATTTTTCAAGATCCTTTGGCATCATTAAATCCTCGCATGAATGTGGGGGATATTATCGCTGAGCCATTACGTACTTTTTACCCCAATTTAAGTAAAGATGAGGTTAAAGCACAGGTCAAAGAGATGATGTCTCGCGTTGGCTTATTGCCGAACGTGATTAACCGTTATCCCCATGAGTTTTCCGGTGGGCAATGTCAACGTATTGGTATCGCGCGCGCATTAATACTCAAACCAAAAATGATCATTTGTGATGAACCCGTTTCAGCCTTAGATGTATCAATTCAAGCACAAGTTGTTAATTTATTGAAAGAATTACAACAGGAGTTTGGTTTGAGCTTAGTTTTTATTGCCCATGATCTTTCCGTTGTGAAACATATAGCAGACCGTGTATTGGTGATGTACCTTGGTAATCCGGTTGAATTTGGTGAATGTAAAGCGTTGTTTGCAGATCCGAAACATCCTTATACGCAGGCGTTAATGTCTGCTGTGCCTATTCCAGATCCGCGTATTGAGCGTAATAAAAAAATACAGATGCTAGAAGGGGAGTTACCTTCGCCAATTAACCCGCCTTCAGGTTGTGTATTCCGTACACGCTGTCCGATTGCAACGGATAGTTGTGCAGCTGAAAAACCACGATTAATTGGCAATGAAACACACGCATTGTCCTGTTTGTTGCGCAGTTAATCATAGCTGATTGATTTGCTAATAGTTAACCCATCAATATGATGGGTTATACCCATTCCTATATTTTAATAAATATAAATGAGTAGTTCATTAAGCCATCCTTTAAAAATGGTAAAAAATTAATTATTTTTGCTGGTGCCTGTACATAGAAAGATATGCTTGAATTGCCAACTTAAAAAGTGATAAAGAGTGGCAAACAATGAATGATCTCCATTGTTGATATTTCATTACTTTCCAATAAACATCACATTAAAGGCGTATAAAAATCAAGCTTTATCATGTAATAATATATTTAATGTTGAATTATCCTTTCTCTCTGTTAAAGTGCGATCATCGCCGTTTTATTTAGTGAATCTATTGAATTAAAACGAACTTTCATTGGCACTTTTTTTAAGTGAGTCTAAAATTTTACCGTTAGAGTTAAAAACAAGGAATCCGCATAGTGATTAAAATAGGGCGCCGGCTTTACGTGACATATCCTCTTACTAGCAAACATTTATTATTATTGTTAGGTTTCTTTTTGGTTGGATGTGATAAAAAAACTGATGCACCGCCTCCTGTTGTCAGAGAGGTTAAAGTCATTACTGTTGAACCAAAAACCGTGGATATTAAAATCCCACGTTTGGCTCAGCTAGAGAGTTCCAAAGAGGTTGCTGTCGTTGCCCGAGTTTCAGGCTTCTTAGATAAAGTTGCTTATAAAGAAGGTACTGCTCTTAAAAAAGGTGACGTCATGTTTATTATGGATAAACGTCCGTTTTTAAGTGAACTTGATGCGACAAAAGGTGAGTTGGCAGCTGCACAGGCAAGATTATGGACCGCCAATGCAAATTTAAAACGTATTAAACCACTTGCTGAAGCTGATGCGATGAGCCAAAGTGATTTAGATACAGCAACAGGCGAACAACGGGCTGCAGAAGCCGCCGTATATTCAGCTCAAGCTGCGGTAAAAAATGCACAATTGAATCTGAGTTATACAACTATCAAAGCCCCTGTAACCGGATTAAGTGGTGCAGCCTTCCAACGTGAAGGAGCCTATTTAAATTCAATGGGGGAATCTGCTTATATCTCTTACGTTGCGCAATTAGATCCTATTTGGGTCAATTTTGCTTTATCGCAAAATGAATTAACTAAGTATATGCAAGAGCAAAAAGATGGCTTGATAACAGCACCAGAGCAAAGCGATTATAAATTTGAAATCGTGCTTGCCGATGGCAGTACATATCCTCATACAGGTTACTTGGACTTTTCTTCGCCTATCTTTGATAAAAATACAGGTACGGTGAAAATAAGAGCCGTGGTACCAAATCCGAATCTTTATCTACGACCTGGTATGTTTGTATCGGCAAATATATTAGGGGCAAAACGTCCTAATTCAATCGTTATCCCTCAACAGGCAGTGCAACAACGTGCTAATGGACCTATCGTTCTAGTGGTTAATGATAAAGGCATCGTCGAAGCTCAGCCAGTTGTTATCGGTGAGTGGTTAGGTGATGGTTGGATTATCGAAGATGGTCTTAATGGTGGGGAAGCGCTAATCGTTGATGGTTTTAAAACCACAGCACCTGGAATGAAGGTGAAAGCTTTACATTATATTCCTAAAGCAAAAGAGTCCGCGAAACCTGAAAATACAAAAGATCAGGTGAAGACCACCGAATCTGTTGAGCATTAATTAAGGATATAATAATGGGCCCAAGTTTTTTTATTGATAGACCAATTTTTTCTTCGGTTATATCTATCGTTATTGTATTAGCTGGTTTGGTCTCTATGTCGGTCACTCCTGTTTCGCAATATCCCGATATTGCTCCTCCTACAATCAATGTATCTGCGACATACCCTGGTGCGACCGCAGAGGTGGTTGCTAATACTGTTGCTGCGCCTATTGAGCAGCAGGTTAATGGTGTCGATAATATGATCTATATGGTTTCCACAAGTTCATCTTCTGGAAACATGACACTCGTTGTTACCTTCGAACCAGGAACTGATCCAGATATCGCACAGGTTAACACGCAAAACCGGGTTGGGCAGGCAACGGCTCAACTTCCTGAAATCGTAAATGCACAGGGTGTAACAACGCAAAAGGTATCGCAATCTTTCATGATGGTAATTAGTTTTACCGCAGATGAAAAGAAAATGAGCAAAGTAGAGCTAGACAACTATGTTAATCTCTATATTTGGGATGCGATCAAGCGATTACCAGGTGCTAACTTATCAACGGTTTACCCTAGTCCTGACGTCGCTATGCGTTTGTGGCTACAGCCAGATAGACTAGCGCAAATGGGGATTACTATTCCTGAAATCACCAATGCGATCAGTGGACAAAATCAAGCCTTTGGTATTGGTCAGTTAGGGGCTAATCCTTCGCCTGCCGGTACAATACAAAATATTCCGATTACCAGCCAAGGTATGTTGGTTAAGCCCGAAGAATTTGACAATATTATGATCAGAGCGGGTACTGAAAATAACGCATCAATCGTACGTGTACGTGATATTGGCCATAGTGAGTTAGGCTCAAGAAACTACTCATTGACCGCTAAAACAAATGGCAAAATTGCAAGTCAATTGGTGGTATATCAACAGGCAGGTGCGAACGCAATTAAAACCGCTACTTTGGTAAAAGAGACACTCGAGGAGTTAAAGCCTAACTTCCCTAAAGGGGTCGAATATGAGGTGGTGTTAGATACCACTAAATTTACCCAAGAATCTATCAATAAAGTTGTTCATACCTTCTTTGAAGCGGTAGTGTTAGTTGTTATTGTTGTATTTTTATTTTTACAAAGTCTTCGTGCGACGATTATCCCTGTCATTGCGGTACCCATTGCAATTATCGGGGCTTACATTGGCATTTATGGTCTCGACTTCTCGACTAATATGCTGACATTGTTCGGTATGATCTTAGCTATCGGTTTGGTGGTCGATGACGCTATTATCGTGGTTGAAGCCGTTGAACACAAAATGGAGAGTAAGGGGTTAGATCCAAAATCTGCAGCAAAAGAGGCGATGCAAGAGTTAACTGGCGCATTAATATCAATCGTATTGGTACTTTCGTCGGTATTTTTACCTATTGCGTTTTTAGGTGGTATGACCGGACGTTATATAAACAGTTTGCCATTACCATTGCCATTTCTATGGTGATATCGGGTATCGTTGCATTAACGTTGTCGCCAGGCTTTATGCTCAATAATTTTGAAAGCTCCTAAAGAAGACAAGAAAAAACATGCGTTTTTTGCCGCTTTTGATAACGGTTTTAATAAAATAACGGATCTTTATATACATGGTGTTAGATTTTTTATCTTCAATAAGACCATCGGTTTATCGCTATTTTTAGGTGTGATCGTTGCAATGGTCATGCTCTTTAAAGTGTTACCAAGTAGTTTTGTTCCCGAGGAAGATCAAGGTTATTTATTTGGTTTAAGCCTGCAACCGGATGCAGCTAGTCTTGAGCGTACTACCGCGGTAAATGATAATATTGCGACTATTCTACGTAACGATGAACCTGCGATTAAATCGGTTGCGACTTTAAACGGCTTTAGTATTCTTGATTCACAATTTAGAACCAATACCGGTCTATTGTTTGTGCAATTAAAAGAGTTTGAGGAACGTACAGAAGCTGGTATGAGTTCCTTTGATGTTGTTAAAAACTCACGCAAAGATTTAGCCGGAATAGAAGATGGTATTGGCATGCTAGTCAGTCCGCCATCATTACCTGGTTTAGGTTCAACGGGAGGGTTCGAATTCTATATTCAAGATAAGATCGGAAGTAGTCCTGCTGAATTGGAAAAAGTAACACAAGAGTTCCTCTCCGCTGCAAGAAAAAAACCTGAATTAGCGGGCGTAAGTACGACATTTACAGCGTCAGAAAGGCAACTTTATCTTGATGTTGATCGTTCACGTGCTGAGTTAATGCAATTATCGATACCTGATATTTATCAGACGCTTGGTGTTTATTTTGGTTCCTCATACATTTCACAATTTACTGATTTTGGTCGAATTTGGCAGGTAATTATTCAAGCCGATGGTAAATACCGTAATGATCCGAGTGACTTTGATAATATTTACGTTAAATCTCAAACGGGTGAACAGATACCACTTTCTGCAGTATCGACATATAAATATGTTGCTGGTGCAAATATGTTGCCGCGTTTTAATGGTTTCCCTGCAGCAAAAGTTACCGGCGCACAAGCACCCGGATACAGCTCTGGGCAAGCGATTGAAGCAATGGAAAGTGTAGCGCAACAGGTATTGCCAGAAGGTTATGATTACACTTGGTCAGGTCAGGCTTATCAAGAGAAAAAAGCAGGTAACACTGCAATTATTGCCTTTGCCTTTGGCTTAGTCATGGTGTTCCTGATTTTGGCTGCGCAATACGAAATGTGGACACTACCGATTGGGGTTATGCTTGCCGTTCCTTTTGCAATTTGTGGCGCTCTTTTAATGACCTGGGGACGCGGACTTGAAAAT
The DNA here is from genome assembly GCF_040566515.1 of Psychromonas sp. MME2. Taxonomy (NCBI): domain Bacteria; kingdom Pseudomonadati; phylum Pseudomonadota; class Gammaproteobacteria; order Alteromonadales; family Psychromonadaceae; genus Psychromonas; species Psychromonas sp. MME2. The sequence continues at coordinate 602,223 of NZ_JBEWXI010000012.1, forward strand.
GATGTCTATTTCCAAGTTGGACTTGTTACCTTGGTCGGGTTGTCCGCTAAAAATGCAATCCTTATTACCGAGTTTGCTTTAGATAATTTCCGTAAAGGGATGTCTTTAGAAGAGGCGGCTATAGAAGGTGCTAGATTAAGATTAAGACCGATTGTGATGACTTCATTAGCATTCATTCTTGGTTGTGTACCGATGGCGATTGCATCAGGACCTGGTGCAAATAGTTTACATGCGATCGGGGACTGGTGTAATTGGTGGCATGTTAGCATCGACCCTTATTTCATCATTTTTTGTACCGATGTTTTTTGTTATTGTTGAGAATGTTAGTGCTAAGTTTTCTAAGGAACATAAAACAGCTGAAAGCAGTGAAGTGGCCGCAATTGATAGTGCTAATATTAAGGAGGAAAATTAAGATGAGATTCCTTAAACGTAGTTTAGTTAGTGCATGTTGTTCGGTTGTTTTATTTGGCTGTACTTTAGGCCCTGATTACAAACGTCCTGATATTGAAATGGCTGATAGCTGGAGAGTTAACTACTCTTCTGCTGCTGAATTAGCGAATGAGAGTTGGTGGAAAAAATTTAATGATCCAGAGTTGGATCATTTAATTTCAGTGGCTTTACAAGAAAATCTCAATATTAGTATCGCAGCGAGTCGGGTAGAACAATTTCTTGGGGCATTAAATACCACTCGCGCAGAGTTCTATCCACAAATTGGTTACAGTGGCGATTTAGGGCGAACTCGTCTATCAAAAGAGGCTTTTGGTACGGGAAGTGATCCCTACTATAGCCAATATGACGCTGCGTTAGGTGCCACTTGGCAGCTTGATCTGTTTGGCCGTGTACAACGACAAACGGAAGCGGCTATTGCTCAAGTATATAGCTCTGAGCAAGGTCGTCGCGGTGTTATCATGTCTGTTGTGACAAGTGTAGCGACAAGTTATATCGGTTTGCGTGGCCTTGATCAGCAATTACTTATTGCTCAGGAAACTGCCGACAGTTATAAAAAGACCTTAGATATATTTTTACTTCGTCATAAATTTGGGACCGCATCTATGATGGAAGTGGCGCAAATAGATTCTCAGTATCAGCAAGCACTGGCTTCTATTCCTGAGTTACGGGCAAAAATTGCAGCGCAAGAAAATATACTATCGATCTTATTAGGCAAGAATCCTGACGCTATTAAACGTGGTCTGAATTTAGCTGAAATGAAGTTACCAGAGGTACCTAGTGCTTTGCCTTCTTCATTGCTTACTCGCCGCCCTGATATCATGCAAGCAGAGCAAAATTTAATTGCAGCTAATGCACAAGTAGGTGTGGCTGAAACACTCTATTATCCTGATATATCAATCACAGGTGCGCTTGGCTTAGTTAGCTCCGATTTAGGCGATTTTGTACAAACTAGTGCTCGAACATGGAATCTAGGAGCAAATATTGCTGGTCCAATATTTACTTTTGGACGTGTAGAGGGGGTTGTTAAATCCGCTGAGGCTGCGCGAGATGAGGCTGAAGGAAATTATCGTTATACAATTTTAAATGCTTTGCGCGAAGTAAATGATTCGCTTGTATCAACTAAAACAACGGCGGAATCGTATACTTCTCAGAGTAAAAGAGCAGACTCTTTACGCACCTATGCAAGACTTGCACAGATGCGTTTTGACAATGGTGCATCGAGTTATTTAGAAGTGTTATACGCCAATACAGAGTTATTTCAAGCAGAGTTAAATAGCGTTGATGCGCAAGTTGCCTATTACAATTCGTTGGTTAATGTTTATAAAGCAATGGGTGGCGGTTGGGTTGATACCGTCGTAGAAGAGGTTGATCCTACGCTTACCATTGAAAAAAGAGTGGCAGAGCAGGAATACTTTTAATCGCTGAATGACCTCTTTTTAATGATTAGTCGTGATTATAAACGGTTAATGGTTAACTGAATGAAATAGAAATCCGATGTTCACAAGAGATCGGATTTTTTTTATTGGTTAAAAAAATAATAGATCAGCTATTTATACCAATTCCGATAAATAGCTGATCTATTTTACTGGTTAAAACAACTTACTGCTGCGTTGTAATTTTCGCAAAGGGAATAACCATTTACGTCAAATTACGCCTTGAATTAAGCTGTTTTTCCTGCGCAAAATCTAGATCACATACTTACCGGAATTGGTATTATTCCGATTGGTATTATTGCAATGCAAGCGCAAGGGGTAAACGGAGAGCTATCTCTCTCCGTTTGTATAGTATTTACCTATTTGACTAAGGCAGAGCTTGCTTAAATGGTTTTACGATTACTTTGCTGTAGATACCCGCTTCGATATAAGGGTCACTATCGGCCCAAGCCTGAGCATCCTGGAGTGATGGAAATTCAGCAATCACCGTTGAGCCTGTAAATCCTGCTTCACCCGGATCATCGCTGTCAATCGCTGGGCATGGCCCTGCAATAACTAAACGGCCTTGCTCATTTAATGCTTGTAGGCGTGCAATATGTGCAGGGCGAGCTTGTTTACGTAGTGCTAGGCTATTTTCAATATCTTGTGAAAAAATGACGTATAACATAATTATTTATCACTCTCTGGTTGAGTAGTTACAGGAAGGTATTTGTATAGGTATAGTCCACTTAGGACGGTAAAAACAAGGGTTAGGGCTAATAGACCAAACACTTTAAAGTTTACCCACACATCTTGAGGTAAATTAAATGCTACATAAAGGTTCAATAGGGCTAATGCTGAAAAAAAGATTGCCCAAGCTGTATTGATGTTATTCCAAATATGATCGGGTAAAACAGCTTTTTACCTAGCATTTGTTTGATAATGGGCTTTTTATAAAATAGTTGACTAACGAGTAAAGCAACTGAAAAGAGGCCATAAACGATGGTAACCTTCCATTTTATGAATAGATCATCGTGGAAGATAAGTGTAAATGCACCAAATACCAATACCATTAAAAAAGTGATGAGGTGCATTTTTTCTACTTTGCCATTTTTATAATAATTAAAGGCAAGCATTAGCCCCGTCGTCACCATTAATGATGCTGTGGCTATATAGATGTCGACCATTTTATAGACGGCAAAAAATATGATTAATGGTATAAACTCAAAGAATTGTTTCATCGCTCTCTCTTTTCATTATTTAGCTCGCAAATTATTTATGAGTTGCCGCTTTCATTTTACTGATAAATTTATCCATTTTTGACAGTAATAGCGCCGGATCATTAACATTTTCTTCTATTATTTTGACCACTGCGGAGCCTGATATTGCACCTGCCGCCCCTGATTTTATCGCTTCTTTCACTTGTGCTGGTGTTGAGATACCAAAGCCTAAAAGTGCAGGAGGCGCTTGATGTTTGTTAAGGGTTGCTAGCATATGTTCAACGGGCATTCCGGCCTTTGCATCAGCGCCTGTGACACCTGCGCGACTAAGTAGATAGGTATAGCCTTCGCCATACTCCGCGACTTGTTGTAATGTTTCTTGATCACCATTAGGTGGTGCGATAAATATTTGCTGCAGGCCAAATTTACTGGCAGCTGCGCGGTATGGGGCACTCTCTTCTAGTGGTACATCGGCGATAAGAATCGAATCTACGCCTGCTTCAGCACAGCGTTGATAGAAGTTTTCGATACCATTGCGATAAACAAGGTTAACATAAAGAAGCAGACCAATTGGAATGGTTGGGTGCATTTTACGTATTTCTGCAATAATCTGTAAACAGCTATCGGGGGTTGCTCCGGCATTTAGTGCGCGGGTTGATGCATCTTGAATAACCACGCCATCGGCAACGGGGTCAGAAAATGGGATACCGAGTTCTAGTGCATCGGCGCCAGCTTTCACTAAGGTATCAATGATTTGTATCGATAGTTCACGGTTTGGATCACCAATAGTAACAAAAGGAACAAATGCACCTTGCTGCTCTGTTGCTAGACGATTAAACAATGCTTGATAACGTTGCTTCATTTTTTCATTCCTTTTTTTGTGAAGATCTCGGCAACGGTAAAGATATCTTTATCACCGCGACCAGATAAATTAACAATAATGATTTGCTCTTTATCATCTTCTTTAATTATTTTTAATGCATGTGCTAGTGCATGAGCCGACTCTAATGCGGGAATGATCCCTTCTTGTTCAGCGAGGGCTTTAAATGCATCTAGTGCTTCATTGTCCGTTGCATTAACATATTGCGCACGTCCTGTTTCAGCAAGATAGGCATGTTGTGGACCAACAGAAGGGAAATCAAGTCCTGCAGAAATAGAATAGGATTCTTGAACTTGACCATGTTTATCCTGCATCATTAAAGAGTGCATGCCAAAGAAAATGCCTTTAGAGCCATATGATATAGGACAGCCATGCTCACCCGTTTCAACGCCATGACCGCCGGGTTCAACGCCAATAAGTTCAACACTAGGATCGTCAATAAAGTCGTTAAAAATCCCAATTGCATTGGAACCTCCCCCAACGCAAGCTATAACCTTATTAGGTAATATTCCTTCTTTTTTAAGTATTTGTTGTTTCGCTTCTTCGCCAATAACTTTTTGAAATTCACGCACAATCGTTGGGAATGGGTGAGGTCCTGCGGCGGTGCCGAGCAGATAATGTGCGCTATCATAACTACCCGCCCAATCGCGTAGGGCTTCATTACAGGCATCTTTTAATGTCGCTGATCCAGACGTGACAGGAATTACTTCTGCACCCATTAAACGCATACGAAATACATTGGGCTCTTGGCGTTCACAATCGACTGCACCCATATATATTTTACACTTTAAACCAAGCAGGGCACAGGCTAGTGCAGTAGCAACACCATGTTGACCAGCCCCCGTCTCGGCAATTATTTCATTTTTGCCCATGCGTTTGGCAAGCAGTGCTTGGCCCAGAACTTGGTTAGTTTTATGCGCACCACCGTGAAGTAAATCTTCACGTTTTAGGTAAAGCTTGGTTTTTTTACCTTTAGTTAAATTACGGCATAGAGTAAGCGGAGTTGGACGACCTGCGTATTCAGTTAATAACTCTGCAAATTCAGCAATAAATTCAGGATCGGTTTGTGCTTTTAAAAACTCTTGTTCAAGTTGCTTTAATGCTGGAACCAGAATTTGTGGTACAAACATACCGCCAAATTGTCCAAAATAGGGATTTAATTTTTCCATTGTTCTGTATACCTTATTTTAAAATATTTTAATTACGTTGCATGTAGCTGCGTATAGCTGAAAAGGCTGCTTCTAATTTACTTCTATCTTTTATGCCGGGTTTACTTTCTACACCAGAGTTAAAATCTAGTCCTGCACAACCAATTAATGCCGCTTGCTGTGCATTTTCTGGTGTTAAACCACCCGCCAGTATAATAGTGCTTTTATCGATACTGGCATCATTAAGTAGCTGCCAATTGAATACTTCACCCGTGCCACCACTTTGATTGCCAATGCGTGTGTCGAGAATATGTTTTTGCACATTATATTTACTAAATTCAGGTAGTTTGTCACTAATGCCGTGCGCTTTCCATATTTCACATTGGCTTGGTAAAATGGCGCGTAACATTTTAATATCTTTAGGTGTTTCATCACCATGAAGTTGGACAGCTGTTAGCCCAAGCTGTTTTACGGTGTAGGCAATTATTTCTGGATCTTCATTTTGGAATACTCCGACATACAGCAATGGTGCACCTGCCATTGTCAAGCGTGCCTGTTCCATGTCTACATAACGTGGTGATCTTTCTACAAAGATCAAACCACCATAGACGGCACCGGCCTGACAAGCATCGGCTGCAGCACGAGGCGCGGTTAAACCACACACCTTATTTTCGCCATAGATTAAGCGGCGACATGCGCGATCAATATTTTGTTGCCCCATAATCGAGCTACCCACTAAGAAGCCATTGGCATATTTACTTAACTCTTTTACCTGAGCGTGGTTATAAATACCAGATTCTGAAATGACAATACGATCAGCAGGAATGCGAGCAGCTAACTCCTTAGTACGATCAAGGTCGATACTGAGATCACGTAGATTACGGTTATTAATACCAATGACTTTAGCACCTAAGGCGATAGCTCGGACTAATTCGTGTTCATTACTCACTTCGGTCAATACACCCATATTTAGGCTATGTGCTGTATCACGATAAGCTTGATAGGCATCATCATCAAGTACCGATAGCATCAATAATATTGCATCTGCTTGATGGTAACGAGCTAAATAAATTTGGTAAGGATCGACAATAAAATCTTTACAAATGACCGGCTGAGTAACCTGTTCACGTACTTGAGTAATGTAGTTAAAATCGCCTTGGAAGTACTTTTCATCGCTTAGAACTGATATCGCACTGGCATAGTTTTTATAAACACCTGCAATTAAATCTAAATCGAAAACGGGACGAATTAACCCCTTTGATGGAGACGCTTTTTTACATTCTAAAATAAAGACACTGTTATCTTGATCTAATGCTTGGTAAAAGTGACGATCACTTTCAGTGATCTCATCTTTGAAGGAAATTAAAGGTTGTTTTTGCTTCCGTTTCAGCCACCCACAATAATTTATCATCAACAATTTTACCAAGGATGGTATTTTGTAAACTTTGGTCATTTAACATTGACTCTGCTCCGCTAATTGTTGCATTAATTGTAAAGGTTTACCTGTCTTCATCATATCCAAAGCCATGCTTGCCCCTGTTTTAAAATCATCGGCAAAGCCATTTAGTACCAAAAGGGCAGAAACGTTAATGGCCACAGCAGCTTGCTGTGCATCGCTGCCTTTACCCTGCAATATTTGCTCAATGATTATTTTGTTCTCATTGGCATCTCCACCAAATATGGTTTCAATGGGGTAGCGTTTTACGCCAAAATCTTCTGGCGTTAAACGATATTCGATAATTTCACCATCTTTGAGTTCAGCAACTTCTGTTTCACCATGTAATGCCACCTCATCTAAGCCACTGCCGTAGACAACCATGACACGTTTCATGCCGAGTTGTTTATGTACTTCCGCTATCGGTTTCAATAACTCCGGTGCATAGACGCCCATCAACTCAAAATCGGGACGAGCAGGATTGACTAATGGACCTAACAGATTGAAAATAGAACGTGTTTTTAAGGCCGCGCGAACGGGCGCAGCAAAACGCATACCTGCATGATATTGTGGGGCAAAAATAAAGCAGATATTTAAATCATCTAAACATTGGCGGGCAATCTCTGGGCTCATATTGAGATTAATACCAAAGGCGGCTAATAAATCCGATGAGCCCGACTTACTTGAGACGCTACGACTACCATGTTTACAAACTTTCACGCCACATGCCGCAGCGACAAAGGCACTCGCCGTTGAGATGTTAATGGTACCGAACCCATCTCCACCCGTACCGACAATATCGGTAAAAGGATAGTCAGGGCGGGGAAAGGCTACCGCCTGCGCTAATAATGCTTGCGCAGCACTGGTGATCTCCTGCGGAGTTTCACCTTTTATTTTTAAAGCGGTTAAAACCGAAGATAAAACAATTGGGTCGATTTCACCTTGCACAACCAGTTCAAAAAAGTGTTGGCTCTGTGGGCTAGAAAGTGATTTACCCTGATAAAGTTGTTCTAACATAGCTTGGATATTAAATGCATTCATTAAACACTCTCCCTAGTGGTGACCAAGTTTAAGCAATTTTCTAATAATTTAGCGCCTTCGCAGGTTAAAATAGATTCAGGATGGAATTGCAAGCCAATAACCTTATCCTGCTCGTTATAAACGGCCATACACATACCGTTGTAATCTGCGACGACTTCAAGACTATCGGGGACAGTTGAGCCGATTAATGAGTGATAACGGGCGACGGACAAGGGCTTCTTTAACCCTGCGAACATTCGGTCTCCGCAGTGACTAATTAATGATGACTTACCATGCATAATCTGTTCTGCTTGGCCAACAACGCCACCATATTGTTCGATCAAAGCCTGATGGCCTAGGCAGATGCCGATCATCGGTATTTTACCGCGGCATAAGCTGATTAATTCAATTAAACATCCCGCAGCACTGGGGGTACCCGGGCCGGGGGAAAGTACTAATACGACTTCATTTTCACAGGCATCAATATAGCTTTTGATCTGAGTTGCAGATAAGCTATTACGATATATTTTAACCGGATAACCAAGTGCTTTAAATTGATCCACTAAGTTGTAGGTAAATGAATCAAAGTTATCAAGAAAAAACAGGGTTTGTTTTGTTGTCTTAGTCATCTGCTTATTTTCCTACACTCGGGGTTGCTGAAACTGCTTGTAATGTTGTGCCGTGGGCTAGGGCGATCGCATTGAGAACTGCCGCTGCTTTGCTACGCGTTTCATCGGCTTCAGCCTGAGGGTCAGAATCAAAGACGACACCAGCTCCAGCCTGCGCCTGTGCAATACCATCTTTAACAAAGGCCGAACGAATAACAATACAGGTATCCATATCGCCGTTGCCATTAATGTAGCCCACCGCTCCACCGTAACTACCGCGGCGCTTTTTCTCGACTTGTCGGACTAAATCCGATGCGCGTATTTTAGGGGCACCAACTAGGGTTCCCATATTCATGCAGGCTTGATAGGCATGTAATGCATCTAGATCAGAGCGTAATTGACCAACCACACGGGAAACTAAATGCATAACGTGGCTATAACGATCAACCTGCAATAAATCAGCAACGTGGCGAGAGCCCGGTTCACTAATTCGTGCCACATCGTTACGTGCTAAATCGACTAGCATTAAATGTTCAGCCGTCTCTTTTTTATCTAAGCGTAATTCCAGTTCCAAACGGCTATCTAAATCTTTGTTAATAGTGCCATCTCTATTAAATCCGCGAGGGCGAGTTCCTGCAATTGGGTAAATCTCAACTTCATTGCTAGATTGGGTATATTTCAAGGCACTCTCAGGTGATGCGCCAAACAAAATAAAATCCTCATCTTTAATGTAAAACATGTAAGGACTTGGATTGGTCTCTTTTAGCTTGGCATAGGCGGCAACCGGATCGGGACAAGGCAGAGAAAAAGTACGTGATGGAACCACCTGAAAAATATCACCCTTAACAATATACTCTTTTAAGGTTTGGACATTCTGGCAAAATTGTTGATCCGATACATCCGTTGTGACCTGCCCATTAAGTGGTGTGATAGAGGGGAGTGGGGCAACAAAGTTATCACAATAGTCTTGAATCTCTTTGATACGTGATTGAATGCGTTGTTCATTCTCACTGGAATATAGGCCGCCAAAAACAGTACCGAGAATTTCACTTTGTTGTGTTTGATGGTCTTGAATTAACAGCGTTTCAGCAACATAGAAGACAAAATCAGGGCAGATATTATCACTCTCTGGCACATCTAATAAATCTTCGAAGGTAGCGATGAAATCATAAGCAAAAATTCCACCGAGAAATAGTGCTTGATTGTGAGCCGAGCTGTTTTTTACTTTGTCAACAATACAGCGCAACGCATCAACTGGAGAGGCTGATTTAAGGCGTTTATCTTCATCACCACTGTTATCAGAAGCTGGGAAGGTCAGTTGTAAATGGGAGGGAGATTGTTGCGTAATAATCAGTGTTGAAAATTGAGGGGTAATAAAGGTGAGTAAGTCTTTACCATTATCGGTTAATGCCTCGAGCGTCACAACGAGGCCGTGACAACTTATTTTCATACATGCATCGAGTAGCATTAAACTTTTAAGGTGGGCTTTACTGGCTATTTCAGCGGAGTCCAAAAGTAGTTGGTTATGACTATTTTCTGCGATTCTCTGAAATAATGTGAGTGAATCACTGATATATCTGCAATTTGCAGAGATGCTTTTTAAAACGCCAATGGGGTGTAATGTGTTCATTTTCTTATCCTTTCATATATTCAGTCTGTGGTTGGCATATTCTTGTTATGTTTACCATCGCCATCGCTGTATAAGGATCTGCGCAATTATATCCATATTACTTCTCAAAATTTGTTGTTAATTTTTTTACTTTTAAAGCTGCAAATACAAAAAAAGCCCGCGTTATGCGAGCTTTAAGGTTTTCTGGAAAAATCGATAATATACAAAAAACTCATTGCTCGCCTAAGAGAATGAGTGCCACCAAGAATCTTTAAGAGTAATTGTATTTAAAATCATATATTATGCATCCAATAAATTATGGTAACCATTTTTTGCGATTCTGCTTTTAATGTCAAGTTGATTTTTAGGATATTCATGTTAATTGATCTGCACTCACACACGAAAGCGTCGGATGGACAATTAACCGCCAAAGAACTCGTTGAGCGCGCAGCAAATCGGCAAGTTGATATATTGGCAATTACTGACCATGATACGGTTGATGGCTTAGCTGAAGCTCGACAAACTATTGCTGAGAAAAATCTAAAGTTAACGTTAATTGATGGGATCGAAATAACCACGAATTGGTTAAATCATGAAATTCACCTTGTTGGTGTCAATATCGATCCCAGCCATCACGCATTAACCGATTTAATCGCACAGCAAAAGCTAAAGCGTGAAGAGCGAGCGATGGAGATGGGTAGGCGATTAGAAAAAGCAAAATTATTGGGCGTCTATGAAGGGGCGAAAGCTCTGGCTGGTGACGGTGCAATCACGCGTGCTCATTTTGCTCGGTATTTAGTGACCATAGGCGCTGCACCAAGTTTCGCAAAAGTGTTTGATAAATATTTAAGTCGTGGCAACATCGGCTATGTTCCGCATAATTGGGTTGACTTAGCGGAGGCCATTGCAGTGGTCCATTTAGCGGGTGGACAAGCTATTTTGGCTCACCCTAACCATTACCATCTATCCAATAAATGGATGCGCCGCTTGTTTAGTGAGTTTAAAAGTTTTAATGGTGATGCCATGGAAGTGGCGATGGGGCAGCAGTCTCCACAAATGCGTCAGCAGTTAGCGATGTGGAGTGTTGAATATGGATTACTCGCATCGCAGGGGAGTGATTTTCATTTTGTGGGGCCTTGGCGTGACCTCGGTAAATCGTTACATTTACCCGATATAAGTAAAGCAGTATGGGCAGATTGGCCTATTTACAAAGAACTATTAAGTAGAGACGGAATGTTAAAATGAGTCAATTTTTTTACGTGCATCCAGAAAATCCACAAATTCGATTAATGAAGCAGGCGGTGGATATTTTAAAAAATGGTGGGGTAGTGATCTACCCGACGGATTCTGGCTATGCATTAGGTTGTACCATGGACAATAAGCGTGGTTTAGAACGTATATGTCAGATTCGAGATTTAGATAAAAAGCATAATTTTACTTTGGTATGTCGAGACCTCTCAGAGATAGCCACTTATGCTCGCGTTGATAATCAAGCCTATCGTGCTTTGAAAAGTAATACGCCGGGTGCCTATACTTTTATATTTAAATCAACCAAAGATTTACCTAAAAGATTAATGAACCCAACTAAGCGCACTATTGGTATCCGCATTCCTGATAATGCGATAGCCTTAGCTTTATTGGCTGAGCTTGGTGAGCCTTTGATGACAACCAGTTTAATTTTACCGGGTTCGCAAAGTACGGAGTTTGATCCTGAAGATATAAGAGACAAATTAGAAAACCGCGTAGATTTAATTTTAAATGGCGGTTATCTTGGCGAATCACCAACGACAGTTATCGATTTTTCCGATGACGAAGTGGTTATTTTGCGTGAAGGTGCTGGTGATGTAAGCCCCTTTATATAAAAACAGCGCACCATTGTTAGGTGTGATTAAATTTGCCAACAGCGCCTTTGCGCTTGTTGGTATTGGCTTAATGAGAATTACCCAAGGATATTAAAATGAGTGAAAAACTACAGAAAGTATTAGCGCGTGCAGGTTTAGGATCGCGCCGTAAAATGGAAACGATTATTGCCGAAGGACGTGTTAGTCTCGATGGTAAAATTGTGCAACTCGGTGAACGTGTTACTGAAGATCAAGTGATCCGTGTCGATGGTCATGTGGTTAAAAATAAAACCGCAGAAACCGTCGTTTGTCGCATATTGGCATACAACAAACCGGAAGGCGAAATTTGTACGCGCAGTGATGAAGAGGGGCGTAAAACTGTATTTGAACGTTTACCGCGTTTAAATGGTGCACGTTGGATCTCCATCGGTCGATTAGATATTAATACCTCGGGTTTATTGCTATTTACCACCGATGGTGAATTTGCTAATAAAATGATGCACCCCAGTAATGAAGTCGAGCGTGAATATGCGGTACGTGTCTTTGGTGATGTTGATGAAGCGATGCTTAACCGTTTACGCATGGGGGTGAAACTCGATGACGGCGAAGCGAAGTTTTTATCAATTAAAGAGTCAGGTGGCGAAGGTATTAATCGTTGGTTCCATGTTGTATTAACAGAAGGTCGTACACGTGAAGTACGTCGTTTATGGGAAAGCCAAGGTGTACAGGTAAGTCGTTTAATGCGTGTACGTTATGGCAATATTCATTTAGATAAACAGTTACCCCAAGGTGGTTGGCAAGAGTTAAACCTAAAAGAGGTCAACTATTTACGTAAATTAGTGGATATGCCTAAGGAGACGGAAAGTAAGGTTCGTGTCGATATTGGTAAAGTAAAAAATGCACAATCGCGTATTCGTCGCGCGGTGAAAAAACATAGTCAGCATCGTAAAACGAATGAGCGTCGCCGTAATACCAGCCAACGCGTAGCTAACGTTATTTGCTAGCCACCTTCGCAAAGAAGGTGGCTACGTTATGGCAAATTATTGTAACAGATCATCCCAATTAGCCGTTCTTGCTTTCATCTCTTGTTTTATCTCTTGCGGTAATAAATCCACCGGATCACGATCCTCTTATTTGCCACCCACCGCCGAGTGCAAGGTAAACATCGACCAAACTTGCTGCAATCGCTCCCTGGTGAGAGGCTAATAAATCTTCTTGTTGAGAATAGGAAACTAAAGTGTTAATCACTGTATTAAAGTTTACCGCCCCATTTTGATATTGAAAGGTGGCAATATCCGCAGCACGTTTTGCTGCTGCCGCCGATGTTTCATATAACGTCACTTGTTCTTGATTTTTTAAGTAGGCGACTATTTTATTTTCAACTTCAACCTGTGCGGATAAAACGATGTTTTTGTAATCAATTAATAATTGTTGGAATAAGGCATCCTGTAAACGAACATTACTCTGTAATCTTCCATAATTGAATATATCCCATTCAAAGGCACTGAAAATCGACCATGTTTTGCTATTACTATTGAATAAATTACCCATGCTATCGGCACTGTTTCCGATAGAGCCGCCTATCGAAAAGTGTGGATATAATTCACTGGCCGCAAAGCCTATTTGTGCACTTTGAGCGGCCAGCGAACGTTCTGCTACGCGAATGTCAGGTCGTCGGCGGATAAGATCCTGTGGCATTCCCAAGGCGATGAATGGTGAAGCAATGGGAATAGCTTGTTGCTCGTTCAGTATATAATTCAGTGCTTGCGGCGATTCTCCTAATAGTAGTGCTAACGCATTTTTAGATTGCTGCAGTGATATCTGTAAACTTGGTACACTTGCTTTGCTGTTGTTGAGTAAGCTTAATGCCTGATCGACATCCAACTCACTGGTATCGCCGGCATTCGCTTTTGCTAAGGCAATGCGGTAGTTTTCCTCTTGCAGTTGGATACTTAACTGTGAAACATCAATGCGCCGTTGATAGGTGCGAATTAAAATGTAATTTTTAACGACTTGTGATATTAGCGAGATGACTACGCCATCATAATTGGCAACATTGCCATCGAGTTGCGCTTGAGATGATTCAATTTGACGCTGAAAACGGCCCCATAAGTCAACCTCCCAACTCAAATTAAAGCCACTATTATAGTTGTTGAATGCGCTGCCATTTGCTTCTTGCCTTGATACACCCGCAGTGATGGATTGTTGTTGTGGATATTGATTCGCAGTGGCAATCGCCAATTGTTGCTGTGATTGTAAAACACGTAGCGCCGCCGAGCGAATGTTGAGGTTTTGTTTTAATGCGGCTTCTACAAGACCATTAATTTGCTCATTGTGGAATGCATTTTTCCACCATTCAATACTCGGTTGTTGGTTTTCAATAGCAGCATGTTTATCTACTATCGCCATTTCTTGTTGCTGCTCTGTAAATTTTGTCTGCTCTGGGATGAGGTCATTATCGCTAGGAGCGATATAATTAGGACCCAGTGTTGTACAGCCACTAAGTACTAAACAGAGTAAGGGTGTTATCACTCTATTTTTTTTCATATGGTCTAAACGATCATCTTGATCTATTGGTAACGCGGCCATTCTTTTCTCTTATGTGTAGACATTAATTGCTATGAAGATGGTTCGGAAAAAACCAGTACAGATGCTGTTGAGCCGACACGTAGTGCGACATTTTCAGGAATATCGAGTAATTTGATATTAACAGGGATACGCTGTGCAAGTCGAATCCATTCAAAGGTCGGATTGATAGTGGGAAGTAGTTCAAATCCAGTGCTTCCCGTTTGCTGGGCAATCCCCCAACCTAAATCAGTGACGACCCCTTCGATCGGAGTGTCTGGATAGCTCATTAAGGTGATAACTGCACGATTACCTGGGCACATATTTCCGACGGAGTTTTCCTTAAAGAAGCCACTTATCCAATAACTATTCACATCAACAAAGGCAATAATGGGTTGGTTGGCCACCACCTGAGAACTGATTCGCAAATTTAAATTGGTAACATAACCATCAACGGGCGCGATCACCTTGGTAAACTGTAAGTTAAGTTTAGCTTGCTCTACAGCTGCGCGGGCCGCTCGAATTTTAGCATTGTCTTCCCCCATTGCGCCAAGTGCCGCTCTGTTTTGTGCCAAATCCGCTTTTGCGGCAAGCAGTGTGGCGTTAGCTTGACTGAGACTCGCTTCCGCTGATTTTTTTTGTTCAATGGATATTTCGTAATTAGCCTTAGCCAGTTGTACCGCTTTTAAGGACGTTGCTTTTTGTGGCAGTAACTCCTGTTGGCGTTGATATTCCGCTTTGTTTTTTGCAATGGTGGCAAGGTTTGCATCAATATTCGCATTTGCCTGAGTAATGGCATGAAGTGACACGTTAACATGGGCTTCGCTTGATTTTATTTGCTCAATCAGAGAGTTGTAATTATTAACTGCGCTGTCAAGTTGTGCCGTTGCTTGTGCTAAGGCATTGTCAAAGGTACGCGGATCTATCTCAAAAAGCAGTTCGCCAGCCTTGACAAACTGATTGTTTTTTATTGGCAAGGTAATGATTTCGCCAGAAACACGCGGTGCAATTTGAATCACTTTTGCTCTCACTTGCCCATCTCGCGTCCATGGATGGTTTATATAGTCATAATATTTATAGGCAAAGGCTAATACTGCAATGAGCAGCACACTTCCCGTTAATAAGTAACTTCGATATTGTTTAATGAAGGTCGCCATAGGTTATCCTGGAATGACAAAAAGACTAAAGAAAATAGTATAAATAATGTTAAATGCAATAAACACTATCGGGGTATAGAAAAAGTATTTGGCTAAATCATACTTGTTTAATAAATAGACGGTTAACATAGAGACTATGATGGCCAGTATCCAAGCAATAAACAGAGGCGGAAAATAGACGCCACCGAGGGCAAATTCATGGGGAATAAAACGCATTATGCAAACCTCTCTTGTTGCCATTGTCGCCAGTCTATTGCCTTTGCTGCGTGTAAATAGTTAATACTTGCTTCTGATATTCCACGATAACTTGCAATCAATAGCAAGATTGATTCTGCTTCATCTTCACTGATGATATTAGCTATTTTATTGACTATTTGTGTTGTGAGGTACTCCATATTGGCCAGTCGTTGCCTCATAAACTCTTCATTTCCTGCATTCGGGGTGCGACTCCATAACTGTAAAGGCTCCATAATAAATTTTTTAAATTTATTTAACTGTCTATTTAGCTCAAGATTATCACAGTAGATCCCATCACATTGATGTAATTGTTCAATTCGATAGGATAACGTTTGCAAGGCAAGGAGTAAATCATGTGACTGTTGTTGCGTTGTATTATTAAAGGTTTTGTAATCAATAGCTCGGGGTCCATGTACCGATATCCTGAGGCAATGCTTTTATTTCATTCAAATGTCGCGATAATCGATACAGAAAAAAAAGATGATTTATTTTTTTTGGCAAAAAAGAGTGAATTAGCAGATAACCACAGTGCTTTTTTAAAAAGTATTGCACGCGTTTTTGTACATGTTTCTCTGGAGAGGAATATTGTAATAAATAAGAGACTATATAGGCTAAAGAAACAGCCATAACCATGAACAGGCCTTTATTGAAGATTGCTGCTACGTCATAGTTTTGTTGGTTGGAAATTACGATGATATTATTAATGCTCATCAGCGAAACCAATTTTCCAGTGCCTGTAAAAAAGTAGGAAGCGTAGGAAACTATAATAAAAAAGACCAGCGCCAGTTCAGCAAAAAGGGTGATTTCAGGCAAGATAAATATATAAATACAGATGCATATGGGAATAAGAAGGACAAAGTTTTTTAATATTTCAGCTAGATTGATTTGTTGATTTAAGCTCACACTCATGGCAAGTATTGCCGCTAACTCAAATAAAGCATAGTGTCCGGGCGTATCGATGTATATCCAAATGATAAAGCCAATAATCAATACTAGAGGCGGAAAAAAAGCCTTGCAGATCGATATCCAAGTTGGTTTTATTGTTTTTTGCCATAAAGAAGGAGTTGGATATATTTCAACTGTATTAGCCGCTAAAAGCCCCATTAATCCTTGTAAATAATTAATCGTGTATTTTAGATTTTTATCGATCTCTTTTAGCTCTTTAAGGGTTAACGAGATAGCCGCTCTATCATAGTGAGAGAGTGTTTTTAAGATGGCAGGATCTGCCACTAAAGGGATTTCGCTTAGTTCGATATGACATTTCTTATTAGATACGATCTCCTCTATTTCATTAAATAGTTGTATTCGTTGGCTAAGATGTTCATTTAATCTAGGTATGACTGCATTTAGGTCGAGATGTGAAAGCATCGATAAGCTTGCATGCCATTTTTGTAAACACTCCGTCTGTACAGTAAAAATAGCGACCATCCCTTTCAAGAGGTGGCGATTGCTAAATATTCTAATATTTTCAGAACTTTCTATTTGTGTTGCATTGCTAAAGTTAGTTAACAGTGTGATTTGTTGGTTACCAAATTCAACCTGCGATAAGCTTGATGGCGAACCCTCTATTATTTGTTGGCAATTGGCGATTATTAATTTTTGGCTATGGATAAGTTTAAGATAGGCTTGTTTAATTGCTCCGGTATTTTTTTGTGGCCAAATAAATATGCCAATCAGGCTATAGACAGCGACCCCGAGTATTGTTTCAATGGTGCGTGCAATAGCATGTTGAAAGAAATCATTGACATCCCCTGGTATTGCTGTGATCGCAACGGCTAAACAAGTAAACCCCATAACATTCCAGAAATAGGGTTTATCCTCATCGATTACCATCATGTAGCTTGTAAAGAAAATAAAAACGCTACAAAATCCTAAAAATAACCATCTTTCCTGCGGCGCTAAGGCGACAATGGCAATAGCGGCTAGGCAGCCAGGTATGGTGCCCGCAGCCCGTAACATCCCTTTTTTTAAGGATAATCCCGGCGGAGACAAGGAAACCATAGCGACTGCGAGAGCTGACCAGTAGGGATTTAACCAGCCAGAGCCAAGTGCGATACCATAGGCAATGACAAAGGCCATGCCGACTTTAATCGCTTCTTTGGTGTGACTTGATATTGTTAATCTAGTCATAGTGGTGCGACTACTTATTTGATTATTCATTGGCTATATAGGGTAATTGGCATGGCGTTATCTCTTCCTGCATTGTAAATTTAATTGCTTATCCTGTATTGTAATTTATTTGCTCTGTGTGAAATTTAGGTTATATGTTTAATTCAACTCTATTATGAGTCCCATTCACTATTTTCAATCAACAAATGGTCGCCACTATTGAGTCATATTCTTTTACGCAACACTATTGAAGGTTTAATTCTATCTCGACAGCAAAATGAAACGGCACAGGGGGTTGAGCTGGTTCTATGGCTTGCCACTGGCTTAGGTCCGTGTCGTGTAGTTATTCCTGCGCAACGTTATGTATTTCTGATTTTACAGGATGATTTAGCGCGTGCTATTTCATTATGGCAAAGCAGCAAGCTAACCCCGCAACAAATTCGCTCATTATCCATTAAATCTTTCAATCAGCAACCTGTTACTGCAATTTATACATTGAATAATAAACAATTCCGAGCATTACAAAGTATTTTAGATAGTGCCGGTATTGCGCATTTTGAAGGAGATATAAAAATAGCAGATCGCTATCTCATGGAGCGCTTTATCTATGGCACAGTAAAAGTGCAGGGGGATATAGAGTGGAATGGACGTTATTGGACAAGCATTGCTCCTAAATTAAGTGCGGGGACGGCTTCACCTCAACTAAAATTTGTCTCCTTAGATATTGAATGTAGTCCACGGCAAACGTTGTATTCGATTGCGTTAACCTATGCGAATAGCAGCAGTGCATCGATAAATAGCTCGCCCTATTCACGGGTCTTAATGGTCGGCCAACAAGCGCAAACTGAAGATATCAACATTCAATGGGTGAAAGATGAGCGAGCACTATTAGAGGCGTTACAACAATGGTTCATTGACCATGATCCGGATCTTATTATTGGTTGGAATGTCGTTGATTTTGATATGCAGTTATTGGTGAAGCGTGCTGCATTGCACAAGATGCCACTTTGTCTCGGCCGTGATCAATCGCCATTACGTTGGTTAACGCATCAAGATAATCCAAACCAAGGCTCATTGATTATCAATGGTCGGGTCGTATTAGATGGTATTGATCAGTTAAAAAATGCCAGTTGGCACTTTGATAGCTTCAGTTTGCAATTTGTTAGTGAATCGCTGCTGGGCGAAAGCAAATTGCTAGCTAGCAATGAGGATAAAGGGCTGGAAATCCAACGTCTTTTTGAGCAAGATCCGATTGCGCTGGCACGTTATAATCAACAGGATTGCTTATTGGTTGAACGTATTTTTGCAAAGGCGCAATTGATTGAATATGCCATACAACGCGCTTGCCTTACGGGCCTTGCATTAGATAGACGTGGCGCATCGGTGGCGGCTTTTACCAATTTGTATCTGCCGTTATTACATCGTAGCGGTTATATTGCCCCCAACATAGGTGATATTGAGGCGCAGCACTCTCCCGGTGGTTTTGTAATGGAATCAGATCCGGGCTTCTATTCTTGGGTGTTAGTGTTAGATTTTAAATCCCTTTATCCATCAATTATGCGTACCTTTAAAATCGATCCGATGGGGATGATTGAAGGGTTACGTGAAGATCCTTCCCTCTCCATCCCCGGTTTTAGAGAAGCGCGATTTAGCCGCAGTGCCCATCATCTTCCCGGCATTTTGGATAAATTAAGTGCCGCCAGAGAGCAGGCTAAGAGAGAGAACAACCAACCATTTCAGCATGCGATTAAAATTATCATGAACAGTCTCTATGGTGTGCTTGGCTCGGCTGGTTGTCGTTTTCATGATACCCGTTTAGCGAGTTCCATTACCCTGCGTGGACATCAAATCATGAAGGAGACCAAGCAAGTTATCGAAGCGCAAGGTGAACAAGTCATTTATGGTGATACGGATTCAACCTTTGTGTGGTTAAAGGCGTGCAAAAATAGTGAACAAGCAGCACTGCGGGGGCAGACGTTAGAGAAGATCATTAATCATTACTGGCAGCATAAATTAGAGAAAGAGTACCAATTACACAGCTATTTAGAAATTGAGTTTGAAACCTGCTTTAGAAAATTTTTTATGCCCACCCTGAGAGGGTCGACAACGGGATCTAAAAAACGCTATGTTGGTTTAAAGCAAACCGCAACGGGTGAAAAAATGTTGTTCAAAGGGCTAAAACGGTGCGTTCCGATTGGACCGAGTTAGCACAAAACTTTCAGCAAGCGTTATACGCCAAAGTGTTTGCCGATGAGCCTATTGATGATTTGATCATCGAGACCATTAATCAACTTAACCGAGGTCAACTTGACCAACAGCTTATCTATCACAAGCGTTTACGCCGTCCTTTGGCGGACTATATTAAGAATGTCCCGCCGCAAGTGCGGGCAGCACGTTTAGCGGATCAACATAATGGCGCATTAGGGAAGCCCTTACGTTATCAGCAGCGCGGTCGGATCGCTTATTTGTTCACCATTAATGGCCCCGAGCCTCAGGAGTACTTAGCTTCAGCTATCGATTATCAGCACTATATTGATAAGCAGTTGAAACCGATTGCCGAAGCGGTATTGCCCTTACTGGGTAAGGATTTTGAACAAATCGTTTCCGATCAGCTATCACTGTTTTAACAATAAATTAGAGCGTATTGTATTTCACAAAATAGGCTTTTAAATAATCGATTAATAAACGTAATTTTTTTGAGTCCGCGCCACCCGGAGGGAATACCCCGTAGACATTAATATCAGAGAGTTTGTAATCATCGAGAACCGACTCTAGCGTGCCCGCTGCAATTTTTGGCTTTGCATCGTAGGTGGGAATCCGACCTAAGCCATGTCCTCCCTCAACAAAGGCGGTGCGAGCTGAAGCATTGTTGGTGCTGATCCCTCCCTTGACCTTGATGCTAAAGGAGCGATTACCTTTGCTAAGCTCTAATGTATTGGAGGTGAGTTTATAGATAACCCACTGATGTTCAGTTAATTGAGCAGGGGTCGTTGGATAGCCATGCTTTTTAAAATAGTCTGGAGAGCCACATAGGCAAGTTGTGAGCGTTGATAATTTACTCGCTTGTAATCCCGAATCCGCTAAGGGGGCGCCACGAATAGCAAGGTCAATCCCTTCCTTAATAATATTAACCACCTCATCGGTAAGCACCACATCTAACTCTACTTTTGGATAAAGTTGCCGAAATGAGTTGAGCGCTGGCACAATGGTTTGCAGCCCGATATTTACCGGGCAGGTCATTTTTATCAGACCTTCTGGTTCGTTTTTTAAATTTTCAATTTGCTGATTGGCGGCAGAAGCTTGCTCTGCGATGACTCGGCAACGTTGAAAATATTGTGTGCCTGCTTCGGTTAAGGTGATTGAACGAGTCGAGCGATTGAGCAGCTTAATGCCTAAATGGGTTTCTAATTTTTTTATATGATAGCTCACGACCGCGCGTGATAAACCGATATGTTTGGCAGCGGCACTGAGACTACCTTGCTCAACGACCTGCGCGAAGACGACCATGCTTTTTAGCTGTTCAAAGGAGATATCCATCATTAATTCTTTTATTGTCAAATTTATTGAAACAATGTAGTTAAATAACTGCGCATTGTCCAAACAATATTCGCGGCATATACTGATCTACGTCAAATAAAGTAAGGTCATCAAAAGGAGTTAATTTATGAGCAAGAAAATATTAATGGTTTTAACATCCCACGATAAACTCGGCAACACGGGTGAAAAAACGGGATTTTGGGTCGAAGAGTTTGCCGCGCCTTATTATCTATTTAAAGACGCAGGCGTTGAAGTGACGCTGGCCTCTCCCGTTGGTGGACAGCCACCGATTGATCCGAAAAGTGAGTTAGCTGATTTTCAAACCGAGTCGACCAAACGATTTGCCACAGATAGTGCTGCACAATTGCAATTAAAAGAGACTAAGCAACTTGCTGATATTGATCAAGCTGATTACGATGCGGTTTTTTACCCTGGTGGTCACGGGCCTTTATGGGATTTAACCGATAACAGTGATTCTATTACCCTAATAGAAGCTTTTCTTAATGCCAATAAACCCGTAGGGGCAGTCTGTCATGCGACTGCTGCATTGTTAAATATTAAAGATAATGCCGGGCAATATGTTGTAAAAGATAAAATCATTAGCGGTTTTAGTAATAGTGAAGAAGATGCCGTGCAATTATCCGATATTGTGCCATTTTTATTGCAGGATGAATTAATTAAACGCGGAGCAGACTATCAAAAAGGAGCGGATTGGTCTCCCTTTGCAGTACAGGATGGGCAACTTATTACGGGACAGAATCCCGCTAGTTCTGAGCTTGTTGCTGAAAAATTAATTAAACAAATTAACGCGTAATTATTAAAGAGAGGGCACAGTATGTTCAATTTTAGTTTCGAAAATCAAACCCGTATTCATTTCGGTGAAGGACAAATTAGCGCAATAAGCAAAGAAATTCCAGAGGATGCCAAAGTACTCGTCGTCTATGGCGGCGGCTCGATAAAAAGCAATGGCGTTTATGAACAAGTGGTGACGGCATTAAAAGATCATACTTGGTTTGAGTTTTCTGGTATTGAGCCAAATCCCAAATACGATACGTTAATGAAAGCACAGGCGATTATCAAAGAACATGGTATCGATTATTTATTAGCGGTTGGTGGTGGATCCGTTGTTGATGGCAGTAAATTTATCGCTGCGGCGGCGTTTTATGAAGGTGATGATCCTTGGGATATCGTTGCCAAGCAAGCACCAATAAGCAAAGCGCTACCAATTGGTGTGGTATTAACCCTACCAGCGACGGGTTCAGAAACCAATATTGGTTCGGTTGTGACTCGAGGTGGCACTAAGTTACCCTTTATGAACCCGTTGGTTCGCCCTCAATTTGCGGTGTTAGATCCTGCGGTCACATTATCATTATCGGATCGTCAGATTAGCAATGGTGTAGTGGATGCCTTTGTTCATACCATGGAGCAATACCTTACCTATAGCGTTAATGGGAAAGTTCAAGATCGTTTTTCAGAAGGGTTATTGCAAACCTTAATTGAGGAAGGGCCGAAAGCGCTTAAAGCAGAAACGAAAAACGACCTTGAAGTACGAGCCAATATTATGTGGTCAGCAACGATGGCGCTGAATGGGTTAATTGGATCGGGTGTACCGCAAGATTGGTCAACACATATGATAGGACATGAATTAACCGGTGCCTATGAAATTGACCATGCGCGTACCTTGTCAATCGTTTTACCCGCGGTGATGAAAGTGCGTCAAGCTGCTAAACACGACAAATTACTTCAATATGCACAACGTGTATGGCATACCAACAGTGGCAGTGACGATGAACAAATCGCACAAGCGATCACATTGACGGAAAATTTCTTCCATGAGATGGGCGTGCCCGTTCGATTATCTGAAGTCGATTTAGGAAAAGCAGATATTGATCTGCTCATTGCGAATCTTGAAGCGCATGGCATGACGGCATTAGGTGAAAAACAAGAGATCACTATTGCAGAGAGCCGCAAAATATTAGAGCAAGCTTTGTAATCTTACTGAATATATAGATGGAAATAATGATGGCACAAACGAAAGATTTTAATCGACAAATATTATTATCATCGCGCCCTGTTGGCGCGCCAAAGTCTGATAATTTTAAATTCGTTGAAAGTGAAAAACCACAGATATCAACGGGGAAAGTATTACTGCGTACGGTCTATTTATCACTAGATCCCTATATGCGCGGACGTATGAGTGATGCCAAATCCTACGCGCCGCCTGTTGAAATTGGTGCGGCGATGGTTGGTGGCACAGTATGTCGCGTTGAGCAATCGTTAAATAGTGATTTTGCCGTTGGGGATTGGGTTGTCTCTTTTTCTGGATGGCAAGATTATAGCGTTAGCGATGGTGTGAATCTGCTTAAGTTAGATGCCAGTTTAACCCATCACTCATATGCGTTAGGCATTTTAGGTATGCCAGGATTAACGGCTTATATGGGGCTGTTGGATATTGGTCAGCCTAAAGCGGGAGAAACGGTGGTGGTTGCTGCGGCAACGGGTGCCGTGGGCAGCTTAGTGGGGCAAATAGCTAAACTTAATGGCTGTAAAGTGGTGGGTATTGCTGGTGGAAAAGAAAAGTGTGACTATGCAGTGCAAGCACTTGGTTTTGATTATTGCTTGGATCATAAATCGGCTAATTTAGCAGAACAATTGGCAGAAGCTTGTTGTGACGGTATTGATGTCTATTTTGAAAATGTCGGCGGTAAGGTTTTTGATGCCGTACTACCTCTGTTAAATAGTAAAGCACGCATACCGCTATGTGGCTTAATTTCACAGTATAACGCCACTGAGTTGCCAACGGGGCTGGATAGGTTATCCATGCTAATGGGGACGTTGTTGGTGAAACGTATCAAGATGCAAGGTTTTATCGTATTTGATGATTATGGGCACCGCTATAACGAGTTTAGTGAGGCAATGGTAGCTTGGTTAAGTGCCGGTAAGATTAAATATAAAGAGCAATTAGTCGATGGTTTAGAAAATGCACCGACTGCATTTATGGGATTACTACAAGGTGAGAACTTTGGTAAATTAATTGTGCGCGTTGGCCCCGATGATTTAAATTAATGCCGATATATTGCCATGCAATTCGGGGTGTTGTAACACCCTGGCTTATAACGCCAAAGTAGTCATTTGGCGTTTTATTTAAAAAAGAGCATGTTTACTAAAATCAGGACTGGGTACAACGGGACTGAAATAAAAACGTAAACCATATTCAGCACCAAAATTATCTGGTTTCTCAATATATTTATAGGCTTCAATTCCTATGCGCACCGGCATTGGGCCAATTTTTGTCATGGTATTAAAACCAAATCCAACTGGAATCGTCCAGACATCACCATTATCCGCTTCCCAGTTCGCTGTAATATTCGGACTGCCAAACCCAAAATTGGTTGAATCATTATAACGGTAAAATGCGATATATTGGATATTTGTCATATTCACATCGTCACGATCTTGAACGCCTGAAATACTCCACCAGTGCTGTACGACTGCGCCATACATATACTCTTTAGGTGCGCCAACATGTAGCAAAACAGCCATCGGGCCAACACTGTTTTTCCCTGTTCCAAAGGCTTTGTTCGTTGCTGTATCGAGCATTGCAGTAATACCGAAACCCATGATATTAGGTGGCTTGACCATATCATTGCTGCCTAAGGCATTCCATAAAACGATATCGCCCATCTCAGTTTTTCTTTCAAAATCAACCGAAACGGGTAATTCGCCACCGGGGTATTGCGTTGCCCCTTGTCTTAACTGTGGCGTTTCCCAGCTGTGAATCGGAATAACAGGGCGGAAGATATATTTTATATTCTCGGTTAGCTGGAAGGGCATAACAGGTTCAATAGTGGTGGTGTTATAGACCTTTTTATCTTCCCCGAGAAAATCTAAATAATCGCCATCGTACCAAGTCGTATCATTTTGCATATACAACAGCATAACTCACCCAGCGGGTTGTTAATCATTTCATTGATTTGAGCCTGCGTATAGCCACCATTTAACGCTTGCTGCTTTTCGTTGGGTGTTAATGCCTTCTTTGAGGATTGTGCGCTATTGTTAGTTTTCGTCTCGACTTGTGCTAATTGTAGTGAAAAATCATCACGATAGCTCAAAGGAGAGGGCTCGCTGATTGAATTGGCATGCCATAGGCTTGCGTCAATAGCAAAGTTTGTAGCATTTTCTAAAGCCATTAGTTGAGGGGATAAACCTAGGCTAATCAATCCAATGGCTGAAACCATGCTTAATTGAGAGATGTTCATTGAAAATTCCTTTTATATTTTTCCATGGCAAAATAAATTGCCTTCGCTCATCGTAACTGAGCCCTGATTATTACTAAAGTAAATTATAGTTTATCCACATGCTAGGAGTTATATTTTTATTTGCCATCCTAACAACTTCTCTACTTAAAATAAAAAATAAACATCAAAAATATGTTTTTTAGATTTTAAAAAAACATGCCTTTTTTACCTGATTATTTTTTGTTTTTTTGTATTTGTCTCTAACAAATTGATAATAGCCCTATTTTTGACATTTTTGACTGTTATACTGAGTCGCTAATAAATAGAGGTCGTTCCGGTGCTGATTATTCCTTATGGTGATGGTTGTCATTTTTTTATGATAGTGGGGCGGGTTTAGTGAGCGTTTTTTGCTTTCTTTATGGAGATTTGATTGTATATGGATATTTTTCTGCGTCGTAGCAGTGCTATATGTTGTTGTCACTATTTTATTGTCGCTGTTATTTTATTTTTTCAAAGTATCAGCATAGCAGCGACCCAATCACAGCTTGTTGAGTCTAACGGCTTTAGCTATCGTATCGCTCCCAGCGATTTATGGGTCAGCATAAATGGTTATGATATTCCGGATAGCGACTCCTCTAACCGGTTAGCTATCTATTAGTTGATCAGCAAGTGAAATTCGCTAATGGTCAAGCAACGGTTTATAACCGGAATGTTGAACAGCCGTTAACAACGGAAGGGGTCATGCGATCCTCTCGTGTAGAAGTCTCCTTTAATCCCGTTTATCAAAAATTAGTGTGGCATAAGGTCACCGTAAAACGGGGTGCTAAGGAGATGAATCGTCTCTCCTCCTCGGCTATTACCTTGCTGCAAAGGGAGCAGTCTTTAGATCAAGAAATTGTTGATGGTTATGTGACTGCGATGCTGGTGATTGATGATACTCGTAAGGGGGATGTTATTGATTACAGTTACTCTATTGAAGGTCGCAATCCAATCTATGGTCAACATGCCTTTTTTAATACCTTTATGGGCTGGACGATTCCGTTGTTAAACTCAACAGACGTTTTATTTTTGATAACAGTCGTGATATTCAATATAAGCTCGATCAATTTGATGATAAACCCATTATTTCGCAAAAAAATGGGTTCACTGAGTATCAATGGACGCTGAAAAATACGCCCGCCATTTTTGTAGAAAAAGAGTATCCAGCATGGTATCGCGTTTATCCCCAGCTATCTTTTTCATCCTTCCAAAGCTGGAAAGACGTCAGTGCTTGGGCAAAGCCTCTTTACGCAAATAGAACGATTAGCAATCCTGAACTGCTGAACTTTATCTCTAAAATCAAGCCATTAAAGCCGCAAGAACAAATTGTTAAAGCATTGCAGTTTGTGCAAGGAGAGATTCGTTATTTAGGCATCGAGTTAGGGGTTAATTCCCATCAACCCCATGATCCAGATGAGGTGTTTAAAAATCGCTTTGGCGATTGTAAAGATAAAACATTGCTGCTTATCGCCATTCTTGAAAAATTGGGGATCACCGCTCATCCCGCCTTGGTTTCCACATTTGGGGCGGTTAACCTACCTAATGAGTTACCTAGCCCTATCGAATTTAACCATGTTATTACACGGGTCGAAAGTGATGACCAAGTTTATTGGTTAGATCCAACGAGAAGCTTGCAGAGCGGTGCATTAGATCGCCTTGGCTATCGCAGTTATGATAACGCCCTTGTTGTTGGCCACCCATACCTTGCTCTGGTTGAAATGCCCAAAACGGCTCAGCAGGTAGCTGAAATTCGTACGCGTGAGTATTTTAACGTCATTGCCTACGAAGCCCCTGTGGATTATCGAATCGTGACGGAGTATAGCGGTATTGAAGCGGAATATATTCATTCTCAATTTATCACGCAAGGTCAAACGACCATGGCGCGTAAATTTCTCAATTATATGAATCGTATTTACCCAAATTTGCAAGCGGGTGCCCCTTTAACTTTTGAGTATGATTCTGAACAAAATATTGCAACGGTTGTTGAGTCCTATCGTCTTACTGACTTTTTTAGAACAGAACCAGAGCGTCTATTAGCAGATATTTATCCCTATAGTATTGCAGAATATTTTACACTGCCAACAACGGTGAACCGTAAGACTCCCTTGGGACACATTTATCCTATAAAAGTAATGCATCAATCCTACATTTCTTACCCTGAGTGGATAAAAATGTCTTTATTTAACAATACGGAATCGATTGATACGCCATATTTTTCGCTCTCTTTTAGCGAGGATTATCGCGACCGAGCGATTATTACAAGTTATCTGTATGAATCAAAAGGGGCCTTTATTCCAGTCAAAGATGTGCCTGAACATATCGCTAAGTTACGCAAAGCTAAGAACAGCTTAGCGAAAGTGTATGAAATAACCTATACAAAGAACCAAACAGAGCAAACCATGGGCACCTTTATTGAACACCTTAATAAACACATTGATTGCATCACGGGAGATAGACTATGAAAATCATGAAAGATCTCATTATGTTTTATCTGCTTTATCTTGCTTAACGGCTGTGCAAGTACAACGGTACCATCCTCAACTAGCGCGAGACAAACCCTTGATATAGAAGCGTCTCCTGCTTATCCTAGTGCCACACTGAATGAATTTATCGCTGAGCTATTTGATGTGTTGCAAAGACAGGATGAAAAAAGTTATCTAGCAATGTGGGATGCCAATGAATTTGCAGAGCGCAGTGTCGGGCTGATGGCTAGTAGCCCCTACAATGCAAACTTAGTGAGAAATACACTACTTAAAAAAGACCTTTTTGCTAGGCTTACGAACAGTAATTTAGCGATATTTAAGGATGCTCAGCTGATCTTACTTGACAGTGATAAGTTGCAAATAAAAATTCGCATTAAACGCGGCCATGAAAGTTTATATACTGCAATTGTTGTCAGTCAGCGAGATGGTCAATATAAGATAGTTGATCTGTTAGATTATGGAATTGGTGTTTATCAGAGCCAAAAGAGTGCTAGCCTGTTTGCCCATGTTCCAGTGATGATGAAGAGGAACGAGCATCGGTGCAGAAATTTACCTATGCCACGCAAGCGATGAATAATAACAATCCCTATAATGCAATCACTCAATTAGAAATGATCCCCGAGCCGTTACTTAGCAATAAAGTCTATTTGACGACTTATCTGATGGCTTCATCGGTCGATGAAGTGCAGATTAAAAAGGCACTGCAACTATTAGAAAAATATTATCGAGATGACCCCTCCGTCTCTTATCTAATGGCTCAGCTTTACCTTATGAGAAAACAGGAGAGAGAAGCCATTGCGGCATTAAAAACATTCGCAGACATTATTAAGACAGATGCGCACGTACATTTGATGATTGGTCATCTCTATTTAGCCATTAATGACATTGATAATGCCATATTACATGGCAACAAGGCCTTAAGAATTAATCCAAGAGAGGATCTTGCCTATTGGATGTTAGCGCAAGCATTATCACGTAAAAATCAACCCGATGATGCACTACTGGCGCTGAAAGTATTAAAAAATTATTTTGCCTATGAATTTAAAGCTGACCACTTTAAATCAGAAAAAGCCTTTGCCTCCTTGTACCAATACGAAAAATTTACTACATGGGTAGAGCAACTTCCACGATAAAACGGTAACGGGGTAGCTATTCCCATGGGCGTTATATTAAAGGGAATAGCTGACTTTTTTAGTTCAATATTTTTGAATAGATCGTTCAGTTATTACCGTTATTAATCATCGCTTTCATTCAATATAATTAACCGAACAAAACAGCGTGAGGGAATTAAAATGAAAGCAGCTCATCAAAAAATTAGTGCCTCGGAATTACATTATTTGCCGAGTAGTGAAGTGCATCCCGCAGATACCTATTTTCATTTTTCATTTGCCAATTATTACAATCCAGTGCGGATGCACTTTGGTGCTCTGCGTGTCCTAAATGATGATGAGATTAAACCGCATAGTGGTTTCGGTCGCCATCCACACCAAGATATGGAGATAATCAGTTATATTATTTCAGGGAAATTAACCCATTGGGATAATGTGACCGAGCAGCAAGAAACCATAGGTCGAGGTCATGTGCAGGCTATTTCAGCGGGAACGGTGTTTGGCACTCCGAGCAGAATCAACAAGATCAATCCTGTCGTCTTTTACAAATTTGGGTCATGCCAGCGACAAAAGGTGGGACAGTGCGCTATAACCAGCGCAACTTTCACTTAAGCGACCGTGAAAATAAGCTGTTGCATATTGTTGCTAACCCGAAGAACAAAGAGACTGCCCCCCTCTATGTTAATGCGGATGTGAATTTGTACGTGTCGGAAATAACAGCGCCAGATACGCTTGTCGAATTTCAATTAAAACCGGGCAGACAGGCATACATTAATTGCATAGAAGGGACGATGAAAATAGCAGGTTACCCATCACTCAACCAGCAAGATTCTTTAACGATAAGTGAAGAGGGCTGCCTTAAGCTTTCTGCTGCGGATAAATACGCCCATTTCATTATTATTGAAATGGCGCAAAGTTAATTTTTTATAATACCAATTCAGATAATATTATGGTCATAGCTTGTTGAGGAAAAATGATGGAGAGTAATACCAATCGGGAAATAGCTGATCTATTTTACTGCCTAAAATAACTTACTTTTTTGTTGTAAGTTTCGCAAAGGGAACAACCTATTTGCGTCAACTTACGCCTCAAATTAAGCCATTTTTTCTGCGCAAAATTTAGATCACAGACTTAATCCGATTGGTATAAGGCGCATGACTGAGTAATAGCAGGCTATTGCGATTGAATGTAACGCAGCTATCTATTATTTTAATCAACAAGATAGATCAGATGCTTATCCTTTCGGGAGCATGGAGAAATAGGCATTAGTGGTTATGTACCAAGCTAGTGCATTTTGACGTGGTGTATCGCCCCCATTTTAAATGCAATTTAAATTTACTCAAAGAATTCACTAATCTCTACTATTATATGTTAGAACTGTATCAATTACCGAGCATCGCCAAAACGGTCAACATGGCAGATATCAAGGGCTATTAATCTCTATGGAATAGTACCGTTAGGGCATCGGCAAAATTGGTTAGTTGCGCATCATCGTGACAACATTTAATAGAGAGACAGGTGGGATAACTAAATGGATAAAAACAGACGGGTAGTAACGGCAGGCATCGCTCTATCACTCTTTTTTATCGCTGCCTGTGTCGCTACGGATAAAATAGTTTATCCGGAAATGGTTGCAAATAGTGCCGCCATTCCCCCCATTGAGTCTGCCCCCGTTATTGAACCAAGATTAGATATCGATTCATTTTCCTTTACTCGCAATATTTATATAGATCGCCACTTAGAGGATGATTGTGACAATTATAACGTCGCATTACGTGCCTGTGGCAGTGGTTCTGAACTGGCATTTCACAGTATCAAACGAGCACAACAAAGCGCTGCTGCGGGCGTTTTATTTTTAATTCGAGGGGGAAATTATAACGAAGTACTACATGTCACGACGTCAGGGCGTGCGGATGCTTATTTGGGATATTCTGCCTACGCGAATGAAAAGGTCACCCTGTTAGATATTAATAGCGAAGATAGCGGTGAAGAGTACGGTGCCATTTGGTTAGATCAAGTCTCCTATGTATTGATTAATGGCATTGATGTCCGAGGCTCTATCGGCTTTGGGCGGCTCTTGAATGCACATTACAATATAATCACTAATAGTGAATTTAATGAATCGACCATCTGGCGAAATGGGCGTGGAAAAAGCAAGCGGGGTGGGTTGTATGTTGCCTTTAGTCACTACAATCGCATTGTAAATAACCGTTTTTATAAAGGTACTGATGCCCTTGCGCTGGTTCATTCTAACCATAATTTAGTCGCCGATAATCGCATGGATCTCGCAGGCCATGATCTATGGAATATAAAATGTGGCAGCTTTAATGTGATCCGTAATAATCTATTTAGCAATAAAAATCAGAAATTAGGCTCGGTATTTGATTGTGAAAAAGGGTCCATGAGTTGGCATGGCAACGGTGAATTTGCACAGCAAAAGGAGCGGCTTAATAGTACGCAATATAACATGATTGATAATAATATCTTCAAAGATGCGCAGCATTACTATTCAACGAGCGGCGGCAATGGCATTCAGTATGCGGGGCAAAATGGTATTATCCGTCGAAATGTTTTTTATCATGTCAATGCAGGCATTGGCATGGCTTCATACAAAAGCGAGGCCACCTATAACTATGGTAATCGCATCTATAATAATACCTTTCACGATAATTGGTGTGCGGCCATCGCAATCGGTACGCCAATCAACAACATGACAGACAACGAATATCGCAATAATATCCTTTGGAATAACCAAGGTTTCGCAGCTTCTCACTGCAAGGAAAATAATGGCGTACAAATTCTACTGCGCAGTAATAAATCAGTCGGTCGCTTTATCAACAATAATATTGCCAGTAGCGTTGATGACGATGTTTTAGGTATCTGGGGACGATTGATAAACCATTCCCTGTTGAGTTATTACATTAGTATTGGTCTGGTGGAATTTATCGACACGCTCGAAGAAGATCCACTTTTTGTTGATCAACAAGAGAACGATTATCGCCTGCAAGCGAGCAGCCCAATGATAGATAGCGGCGCGTTTTTAACTACCATCATTAGCCCAACTGGCAGCGGCAACCAGCTACAGCTAGCGGATGTTAAATATTTCTATGATGGTTTTTCCATCCCCGGGGAAGTTGGCGACAGTATACAAATTCAAGGTCAGAGTGAAACCGCAATAATTGTCAAAATAGACTATGAAAAACAAGCCATTATTTTAAATAAAGCAATGAGTTGGAATCAAGGCGATGGCATTGCTTTGCAGTATAACGGCAGTTCGCCAGATCTTGGTGCTATTCAATACAAGGCTCATTGATGGCGTTTATTTAAAGTCACGCTGTACAGCTTTCGCTTTTATTTGCAACGCTATTTTTGTTGCAAATTCTTATTTCACGGGGTGTGGCAATTTTTTTTATGGTAAGTAAACATCCACTTTTATTTTCTGTTACTTTACAAAAATTAAAGATAATACTCTCTGTTATCTGTTTATTGCCCCTTTTTTTAGCGAACTTAAGAGTAATAGAATGAAACCATATCCACAAAAAATAGCCAGTCTGGAAATGATGCGTGTTATCGCAATGCTCGCTGTCATTATTATTCATATCCGTTTATTTGTTGATTTTCCATTTAGTGATGGCAACGCTTGGCTCGCTGATATTTTTAATCAGCTTAGTCGTTTCGCCGTCCCTTTTTTCTTTATATTATCGGGGTTTTTTATCCAACCTAAGTTGATAAACAGACCGATATCGACCATCCACCAGTATTGCAAACCGTTATTAAAAATATGGGTAGTGTGGAGTCTCATTTGCTTACTACTACCGACACGTTTAGATGCACTGATGAGTAAAGGATATTTAGCAGAACGTATCGCCTACTGGGATTTTTTACTCGAAAATCCACTTAACTCCTTCCTAGAAGGGGGCTTGGTACATTTATGGTTTTTGCCCGCATTAATGATAGCGGTCGCTATAATGGCATTTTTTATACGTTTTAGAATGCTTTACCTATTACTACCCGTTAGCTTCATCGTTTATCTTTATGGGGTATTTGCAGGAAGCTACGCCTCGTTAACGGAACTCAGCGCACCATTTTTAACCCGTAATGGCCCCTTTTTCAGTTTGTTCATGGTCGTTATTGGTTTTGAAATTCGCCGTAGAGAGTGGCGCTTATCTACATCGTCTGCTTTATTACTGTTAACACTAGGGGTGGTGGGGCACTTTGTTGAAGCCTACTGGTTGTTTACCAAAGGAGTGGTATTTTCTAGCCATGATTTTTTACTCTTCACACCATTATGGGCGACGGGGTTATTTCTCTTGTTATTAACTAAACCCAATATGGGCAATCATCCGATAACCTATTATTTAAGTCGCAGCACATTATCCATTTATGCCAGTCATCTTTCCATTGCTATTATTTTTTATAACATTGTTGGTGCTTTTGCCATAACAGGCTTACCCAGAGATGCCATCATGTTATTCGGTACCGTTATAACCACCTTACTCTTTGTTAAGGTGATTGAAAAAACGCCGCTGAATAAAATATTATTTAGATAAAAAAGATAGTTATTAGACTTCTTATCAAATTCATGACGCACTGTTTTATTCATAATTTAGCATTGGGTTTTACGTCACCGTGCAGGTTATATTTGTTAACATTCTAATTTGCTATACCTATATCAAATCAAAGTTTTTACAAATAGTTAGCGAACTGATTGATTACATGATGCTTAATAGATAATGTGATGATTATTTAAAATAAGATAGGTGGCGCGGTGCATTACATCATGCTATTTATAAAGCTGTTAGGTGCTTCACGGAGGTAAGTAGTATTGCAAATTTCTGATTGGATATCTTTAGGATCAAGTCTAGGGGCTTTGGTAGCTGCAACAATAGCACTCATAACCTTATTTGAAATAATTAAGCAGAGAAAATCATCTTTCAAACCAGATCTTATCGTTTTGAATAGCAATTTTCGTATTTCTTATCAAGATGTCGAAAACCAATTTCCCACGAGTTGGGATACAAAACAAGATGGAGAAGAACATTCTCTATCAATTGTAAATATAGGACTTGGGGTAGCTAAAGCTATAAAAATAAAATGGTGTTATGAGCACGAAAAATTATTGGATATGGTCATATCTAGCAGCCCGAAAAGTAGAGATATTCACAATCAAATTATTCAGGATGGTGCAGAGTTATTTTTAATTTTTCAGGATGGTAAATTTAAGCTTCCAATTAGTTATGGATTAGACAAAGAGTTCGACTATCTTATTCCTATTTCGCAAATGGAAACAGTAAATACGATTCAAATACCAAAAGCATATGAAGCATTAATGTCATTACTTGTATCTCATCGGGTTAGTATTGATGACCACCCTTTAGATGAGTCATTACCTTCGTTGAAGTTGGAAATTACATATAAAGATGCAGGGGAATACAAACATTATAAAGCGTTTGAATTAAAGCCAAAATTTATAAGTTCTATGAGAGAAGATATTATAGGTATAAGTGCGTTTGATTTTGAGTTCTCTCTAAATCGCACATAACACATATGAGCCCCAACGCTGTCAATAGGGTGTAGTAAATTGTTCGGCCTCTTTTTGGTCGAATAACATGATCAGCAAAAAATTTTACTTCATCTGTCGTATGGGCTGTCAGAGCAATCGTCTACAGCAAACACATATAGAGGCTCTCTTATTGTGGTCTCACCACTGCCTGTTCGCATATAGTAACAGTAGTGTAGAGTAGTGTAGGACACCCAAACCTTTTTGACTAAATTGAATATTATACTTACTATATAAACAGTGTTTTTGTTTACAGTTATTGGGTTTAGCATGACACAATCACGTGCTTCGTTAATTTCTCGATGTGTTCGCCGTGCATTTTTGTGTGGCGAAGATAATTACAGCGGTCGCGCCAATTGAGGACACCCTAACATTTGATTGATGCAAATCAATCAAATGTTAGGTAAAAAAAACATTTGGGTGTCCCAGATTTCGTTTGATTTGCTAATCGAAACCTAAGGGCAACCCTTTTTTCATGTTATATATTAAACTTTAAATATTTCAATTTCAGCTTGCATGGTTTCTGCTAATTGAGCTAATTCATCACTTGCAGCACTACTTTGCTCTGCACCGCTTGCGGTTTGGTTAGAAATATCACTAATATTTGTAATATTGCGATTTATCTCTTCAGTTACCGATGTTTGTTCCTCGGCTGCTGTGGCAATTTGTGCATTCAATGAATTCATTTGCTTAACGTTTTCGGTTATTTCTACTAATGCATCGCCCGCTTTTTGTGCTTCCATTGCTGTATTTTTAGCATTTTCAGCACCTTCAACTAACCGTTGAGTAACACCGCGACTACCCTGTTGTAAATTTTGAATGGTTTGCTGTATTTCCTGTGTTGATTGTTGTGTGCGACTTGCTAAACTCCTTACTTCATCAGCAACTACCGCAAATCCTCTCCCTTGTTCCCCCGCGCGAGCCGCTTCAATGGCTGCATTTAAAGCGAGCAAGTTAGTTTGCTCAGAGATGCTTTGAATAACACCAATAACACTGCCAATATCTTCGCTGTGTTGTGCAAGGGATTGCATTGCTGTAACTGATTCTTGCATTTCACGTGATAAATTTTCAATCATATCGATGCTTTCCTTGACGACTTTTTGTCCTTCAGCGGAAGCGTTGTCTGCATTTATAGATACTTGAGATGCGGCACTTGCACTCTGAGCAACTTCATGAACAGTCGCCGTGAATTGGTGGATAGCTGTAGCAATGAGTTGTGTTTGCAGCTGTTGCTCTACCACATTTTGCCGTGTTTGCAGAGCGACTGCTGAATTTTCTTCTGCAGAACGCGCTAACTGTGAGGTTGATTGATGTGTCGATTTTACGAGATTTTGAAAACTGCCGACGATTTGATTGACGTAATTGGCGATATGTGTAAATTCATCATTGCCATTTAAATGGATACGTTGTGTCAGATTGCCTGCACAAATTAGATCACTGCTGGCCTCTAGTTGTTGCGATGCTAAATTAACACGTTTAAGAATCATCAATGATAACAATGAAATAATCAGTATGCTGACCACGACGGTGATAATGACGACATACTCGAAATCGTTAATATCTGCTTCTGCCTGCTCATAACTTTCTCTTGCTTCTTTGACTTGTAAATTAAGGAAGCCTTGTGCTTTTTCACTGACTAATTTAAATTCGGGATTAATTTTTTTCAATAAAATGAGATTAGTTTGGTTGTAATCGCCTGCTTTTAATGCACTTAACGCTGGGGAAAAACCTTCATTTGTAATGATATCGAGATTTTTAACTAATTCATTTGCTTGTGATTGTTCGGCCTCGGCTAACTCTGAGCTCATAATTTCGTTATCAACGATGTGGTGTAGTATGGTTAATGATTCGTTGATCGTTGTAATGTGCGCATCGATAGGGTGATCATGTAATTTTGCAAATGGAGAGTTGGGATCATGTTGTAGGGAGAGTAAAAGCGCGCTTCTTGCTTCACCGAGTTCATTTAATATTTTTCCTGCTCGGATGCTATGTTGCATACCTTGAAAGAATAAATCTTCAATGGATTTGGTTGCCTGTTGCATCCCTGAATAGCCTTGAAATGCTAAAAAAAGTAGTGCGCTAAGTGTTAATAAAACGCTTAATTTTAAACGGGCACTAACGGATTGCAATTTCTTAAAAAATAGAAAAGGCGGATTTAACGCCTCCGATGAGCTGTTCATTAAAGGCTGTGGTGATGATGCCGTATTATTTATTGTTGACATAAATTTCCCTTTTAATCATTAATAAATCTTTGCCCCAAAAAAGAGTGGTAAAGGATTTCGCAAACTCATATCGAAGCGAATCCTGATTTGATGACCGAGTTAATTATATTGTATATGTTAGAGCGACTTACCACTAAGTGGAAGGCCAATGGCTATTGTATTGTTATAAATGTGATAAAAAAGTGCTTTTTATGGTGATTTTAGGGCGTTTTTTTGAGCTGATTTATTACTCTTATTTTGCTTCTAGTGCGATAAAATCATCGTAACAAACTGGCCTTGAAAATAGATAGCCTTGTCCTAAGTCACAACCCATTTTTATTAGTAACTCTTTTTGTTTTTCCGTCTTAATTCCTTCTGCAATCACTTTGATGCCTAATTTATGTGCCATTACAATAATTGATTCACAGATGATTTTTGAGTCTAGCGAATCAGCTAGATTTCTAACAAATTCACGGTCAATTTTTAGGTAATCTACATCATACTCTCGGATATAAGTTAATGAAGAGTAACCCGTTCCAAAGTCATCTAGTGCCAATTCAATACCCACATCGCGAAAGCTTAAAAGCAATGCTAAACTCTCTTCGGTGGTCGACATTAATACGCCTTCGGTAATTTCAATAACCAGAGAAGAAGGGGAGATACCAACTTCGTGTAATTTATCTGCCCATTGTTGTAACGATTTCGATGCAGCTGAAAGTTGTACTGGAGAGACATTAATACTTAATTGAAACTCATCGCCAAAGATAGATTTAAATTTCGATAATGCAGCGCAAGCGTCAGTAAAAATCCATTCACCAATTTGATTTATAAATTTAGTTTCTTCAGCGATCGCGATAAATTCAATGGGTGCGATGACTCCCTTGCTTGGGTGGTTCCAGCGAATTAAGGCTTCCGCTTTGACTATTTTTCCTGTTGTTAAGGAGATAATTGGCTGAAAATAGAGTTGGAACTGTTTAAGTTCAAGTGCCACATGAAGCTCTTTAATTAGCCTTGTTCTATTGACTGCTGCATCTTGCATTGCTTGTGTAAAACAGTGGGAACAATTTTTACCTAAGGCCTTTGCCGCATACATGGCTTGATCAGAGGTTTTAAGAAGGTCGGCAGAAGATTGACCGTCTTGAGGGAAATAGGATATTCCAATACTTGCGGATATATATATCGCTTCTCCTGCGATGTTATATGGTTCATTGAAACCCCTTAATAGTTGCTCGACCACCTGTAGGGCAGCATTTGTCTGTTTTAGATTTCCTAAAATAACAATGAATTCATCTCCACTTTGTCGGGCAACGAAGTCATCAGCCCTTACTTTTGATAATAGCCGTTTGGAGACTAATTTAAGTAGTATGTCCCCTTTATCATGCCCTAATGTATCATTAAC
Source organism: Psychromonas sp. MME2 (assembly GCF_040566515.1). Taxonomy (NCBI): domain Bacteria; kingdom Pseudomonadati; phylum Pseudomonadota; class Gammaproteobacteria; order Alteromonadales; family Psychromonadaceae; genus Psychromonas; species Psychromonas sp. MME2. The sequence goes on from NZ_JBEWXI010000012.1 coordinate 640,480, forward strand.
TTGTTTAAACTCATCTAAATCTACAAATAATGTCGCAATATATGTTTGATTTCTTCGCGCCTTTATTATTTCAAGATTTAAATGTTCGACTAAGGAATTTCTATTAGGTAAGTCGGTAAGGTGGTCAAAATTGGCTTGATGCCAAATGAGTTGATTAGCATGTTTTTGCTCTGAAATGTCGCGATATAAAGCAACGTATTTAATAATTTCATTGTTACTATCGTAAATGGCATTAATACTTACCCATTCAGTTAGTATCTCATTATGTTTCGTTTTATTATAAATCTCTCCCTCCCAGTGTCCTTTTAGCTGTAGAGAGGCCCATATTTTCTCATAGAAAGTAACATCATGAAGTCCTGACGCAAAGATATTAGGTGTATGCCCTAATACTTCATCTCGGGAATAACCAGTAACCGCTGTAAAAGAGGGATTAACATTAAGGATCTTACCATTAGCATCCGTGACAACCATGCATTCACTGCTGTTTTCGAATACAGAAGCGGCGAGTTGTAATGTTTTTTCGTTGTGTACTCTTCTGGTAATATTACGAATCACAAGAATAACATCCGTAGAATTATTTATTGTATTGGCGCGAGCCTCAAAAAAAACTAATGAGCCATTAATTTCTAGGGAGTATTCCCATGTTATTATTTGCTGTTTTTGGCGTAATTCGGTTATGTTTTGTCGATAAAGTAATGCTGCATAGTCGGGAATGACTTCGGTCATTTTTTGGCCAAGAAATTTTTCAGGGGGAAGGTACAAGTCATCTAAGGTTGATGCTCGATAATCGATAATTGTATCATCATCACTAATTTTGAAATAAAGGTCTGGTAATGCGTTAAATATAGAATCTAGTTCTTGGTTTTTTTGATTGGCATTTTTTTCAGCATTGAGCCTTTCCTTAGCCATTTTGTCAAAATTTTTGGCTAGCATCGCCAGTTCTTGTAATGCAATATCCTGATGAATTGGTGAATATTGCCCCCTTTTTAATTTTACCGTTGCTTCGTAAAGTAGTTGTAATGGTTTTCGTACATTGTTTGTTAAATCTCGAAATGCAACAAAAGAAACTAATGCTAATAAAGTAAAAAATATCAATAAGTTAGTTAATAATGATAATGCAGCTTCATTGCCTACTTTATCTAAGGGAATCGCAATATTAAGGGTGATATTTTCCCCTTCATCGGTAGTATAAAAATTTTCTTGGATATAAATGCGTGAGATGCCATCTTTTCCTGTGACGACATTACTCTGTAATTCATTGCCCATAGTGGGGAGTGGTTTTAGCCCATAGCTGTCGGCCTGTTGACCGTGCCGCTGAATATCAATGGGAAAATTTGCAACGATATGTCCTTCTTTATCGGTAATAAAAGCCACAGATTCTTTAGGGAGTTGTTCTTCTGAAAGCTGCTGACTCCACCAATCTAAGGAAAGTACAGCAACAACAACGGCAATCACATCGTTGTGATTAGTTATTACGGGGTAGGCAAAATTAACGCTAGTGTTATGTGTTGCACGATCTAATTGAAATGTACCTATCGAAAATTGTTTCTGTTTAAGGCTACGTTGGAAGTATTTTCAATCACTTACATTAATTTTATCTGTCAATGGCAGAGCATTACAGAGTAAATCACCATCTTTATTGGAAACGCCGAGGTTCGTATAGGTGCTATTAATTTTAAGTATTTTTTTTAAAAAATCGCCACAAATAGGGGATGTTGGATTTTGTAATTCAGGCACGGTTGCAAGATATTTTAGATAGGAATGGGTCTCTTCTATGAGCTTTATTTGTCTGAAGCTTAGTTTTTGTGAGGTTAATATCGCTTGCTGTTTGTAGTTTTTAATACGGTTTTGGTATTGCTCGACACTATTGATGGCTATCAGCAACACTCCCGGTAAAGAAAGGATAATAATAAAGGTGTAAAGTTTATATTTTAATGGTTTTAGCATTTAACCTCACCAACACTTATATATTAAAATAGTGACTCATTACTACTATTAAATCATGTGTAATAAATTACTGGGGCTGCCCGTATCCTTATTATTCTGTCTCAAAAGCAAGTTCTCTATGGTTAAAATACTGTTGATAGAAAACAATTTAATTAGCCGTAAAGAGCTTTCACTTAAATAGTCTAAGCATTTAATAATAAATACCGTTTCGGAACCTCGTTGGGATTGAAAATAGTGGCAGTAATAGGGATGCTCGATCACCGTATTTTTATTCTTAAATGCGCTTTGTGCAATTGTACTTAAGGGGGATTTAGATTCTGTCAGCCTGTTTTCATCTATAAACGATGCCATTGTTTCTTCGATACTAATATTGAATGAATATTGATTAGACTGAGTTATGGTTAATGCTTCCGTGCTTTTAATCAAAAAGTGCGTATTTTGTGCATTTAAGACATTTTTAATTTGATTAAGTACGGTGCTAGATAGGCCAAGCACATCATCAATTTGTGTCATATTGTTGATAGAATCGATTAATGCCTCAAGTCCTTTTTTATAGTTTTGAATACGTACTAAATCACGATATGAACGGAGCGCGGTATACACGGTATGTTGTAATGCATGTGTTGTTAATTCTGTTTTTTCTTTATAGCCATCAATATCATAATCACGCACCACTTTATGTTCAGGCGCCATGCCAGGTTGTCCTGTTCTTAATATGATCCGGCTATAATGGTTATGTAAATCGTTACGAATATACTTAACAACTTCCAATCCAGCTTCATCAGATTCCATTACTACGTCTAAGAATACCATGGCGATATCGTCATGGGCTGCTAAACATTGTTTAGCTTCTGCACCACTATACAAATTAATGAAAGATAACTTTCTATCTTCAAATTGAAAATTATTTAAGATTAGCTCGGTAACTTTATGTACTTCAACATTGTCGTCAACAATTGCTATTTTCCATGGCGGTAGATTATTGTCATCTTTACCTACTATATCCTCTGCAAGCCAATCCATTATTCATCCTTAAAAATTCAATTTACGATTGTTATCATCCATTTAGACACCAGAATTTATCATTTATATTGCTGATAATATCCATTGTGTAACGTGACTGTCAGCCACCGCACGGGTAACATCTATAAGCATATTCCAACAAATTGAATTTACAACATATGTAAGTTGAAACTTGGTAACCTTATATCGGTTTTGCGTCATATAGCACTATTTTATAGCCTGTCTATTCACAAATAGGTGATTATTAATTTCATAAAGTTTGTCTTTTTCATGCGTTAAATCAAGGTTGGCTTGAGGGGTGATACCAATACGTTTTGATATTAAGTGGCGTTTGTGGCGTTAGGTCTGGATTGTTAATGACAAAAAGTCGTCTCCCTGCGAGGTTTGCGCTTTTTATATGTTGTGCAAATTCATCATTGAACATTTTATCGAATGAGCCATCACTGATCATCATTTGCAATCCAGCCTCAATGCGTTTAGCTAGTTCGGGTTTAGCTGGTGTCACGAAAAAATAGGTAGGCAGGACAGTATAAAGTAATAGATCCTTTTCAATTCGTAATTCAGGGCATTTAACTTTATAGATGTTATATTCATCTTCACTTTCATTAATGCCACGCATAAAGGTAATGAATCGTTCTTTGAATAGCATTGAGAAAAGTCCATTATAGTTATTACCCAAGACAATATTAAAGTCATTTTTTTCGAGTATCTTGGTTGATATCCACTGTGTACCTGAGCCTGTTGGAATGCTTTTTAACTGCTCAACTGTTTTTATGTTTGATAACATTGCTTGATTTTTCGCGAGAATTAAAAATACTCTGTAGCCCTGTATTCCCTTACGAATCGGAATGCGTATTGGAATCAGCTTGTCCTCCCATAAAGGCGTGGTTGCTTCAGCAAAAACATGAATATTAACGCCTTTTTGCATCTCTTTGAGTGTGCGGGCTCTGCTCATTTTTAATCGGGATTGTTCGATCGAGGTTATTCCATATTGAGGTTCAGTTATTTTTAAAATAGCGCTAAGTAATCGATGTGGATAATCATAGCGTTGATCTTGAGCGGAAAGAGGCTGATTAACTAATACAACCTCTGCGAAGCTTAAGGTCGGAGCTGATAGGGCTAGATAGATAGCGATATTGATCAGGCAACAAGGGATATCTATTTTTTTGTTAGGAAAATTTATCAAGTTTGCTTCCGATGCTTTTTTCTTGCTGTTAAATATAGGATCATTTCATTTACAATCCTAGGCGAGTAGAGTTTATCTGTGACATTAAGTGCCTTATTAACAATTGACTTGATAACAATGGGGGGAGAATTTAGATATACTTTACTTCTAAATTGATATTCAAAAGTAATACCGCCAATGATTGATAACGAACAGTTAAATCAAATCGCGCCTCTTATTGAAGAGGTGGCTGATGTTAGCCTTAAAATAGCGACTTTCAATTTATTCAATTACCTTGAGCCTCCCTTTGCTTTTTATGATTTTGAGCGGATATACAGCATCGAGCAGTGGCAAAAGAAGCAGCGTTGGATCACGCACTATCTACAGCAACACAAACCAGATGTGATTGGCTTCCAGGAGGTGTTTAGTGTGCAATCGTTAAAGGCATTAGTGGCACAATGTGGCTTCCCATATTTTGCTGTTGTCGATGAAATGCGTGTTGTGGATGATTATATTTGCCGTGATCCGGTCGTTGCGATTGCCTCGCGTTACCCAATTAAACAAGTTGAAGCCGTTGTAGCGGATCCAAAAATAAGTGAAGAAATGGGCTTACATCGCGAATTTTCATTTAGTCGTAAAGTCCTGCGAGCGACGCTGGATTTACCTCATATTGGTGATTGTGACTGCTATGTGGTCCATTTTAAGTCAAAGCGTCCCATGTTAGAGTTTACTGAGGATAATACGCTATCGCTTGAAAAAAATAGGGTTGAACAATTCAAAATGCAAATAGCAGGAGAGTGGGGATCAACCATGCAACGAGGTAGTGAGGCTGCACTACTATTTATTGAAATGATAGCGCGTAAAGAGACAACAGGGAATGCGATGCTGCTTATCGGAGATTTTAATAATAGTTTAAAAGATGGCGTTCTAAATCACCTGCTTAGCCATTCTCTTCGCGTTGGCTCACAAACCGACAGCGCGAGGTATATTGGTCAATATTGTTTGTGGGATGCTTGGGATCTGTTTCAGGCAAGCGCTGAAAACAATCGTCATATTGTCCGTCCGCCGACACACTATTATGGTGAGATAAGTTCCGTGCTTGATTATATTTTACTTTCCTGTGAATTTAACGCGTCATACCAACACAGTATTTTTGCAGTGACTGATTATCACACTTACAATCGTCATTTAATTAATCCCAGTTTTGAATATGATGGCGAAAGCACGGATCATGGCGTCGTTATGGTGACATTGACGCTGCGAAGTTAGTCACCGTTAGATTGTTCCATAGTGGAATTGATCACTTATGATATTTCATTTCGGGAGCTTGAAGGATTTTTTTGATAAACTTAAAAAATGGCATAGTGCTAACAAAAGGGCACTATGCCCTTGCTAATTTTGTATAATTACCCATTTTGTAACGGAGAATTTGAATGATTGCAAAAATTAAACATTTTTTAACGACACTTGTCGAAAACGATGCTGGTCATTCAGAGAATGACTATATGCTTTCTATTACCGCTTTACTTTAGCAAGTTTGCAACGCCGATAATTGTATTACGGAGGAGGAGGAAGCGACCATTAGGCAGACACTCGGTAAGCTATTTTTAATGGATAAAACGCAAATTAATGAATTAATGGTAAGCGCTAAAAATATCAGCCAAGAAGCTAATTCACTGTTTGAGTTCACGGATAAATTGCGTGGATTATCCGCTGAAATGCGTATAAATTTAGTGACGGCAATGTGGGAAGTAGCCTATGCGGATGGAGAGTTAGATCCGATTGAAGAGATGATTATTCGCAAAGTATCACAACTTATATATGTCAGCCACAATGATTTTATTCGCACAAAACTCACCGTATTATCTGCATAAAATATTCGTATTGAACAGTATTTGAAAGCAATGGAGTTGCTTCATTCTTGAGATTATTTTCATACTGTTTGTGGTAATGCTCGACATTTGTCGCTGACCTTCTGTATACTCTGCCGCCTATTTTCTCTTATTGCATCGCTTTTTGACATTCCTCGTTAAAAAATTAGTCAGTAACCACCTAGGAACACATTTTTTGATTTCTACAGCAAATATCACCATGCAGTTTGGCGCAGAGCCTCTTTTTGAAAACATTTCAGCTAAATTTGGTAACGGTAACCGCTACGGTCTGATTGGCGCCAATGGGTGTGGAAAGTCAACATTTATGAAAATTCTCAGTGGTGAACAGGAACCAAGTTCTGGCAATGTCTCAATTGCTACGGGCTTAAAGTTAGGGACATTAAGCCAAGATCAGTTTGCCTTTGAACAATATAATGTTATCGATGTCGTGATCATGGGAGACGAGGCGCTCTGGAAAGTGAAACAGGAACGCGACCGAATTTACGCCAAAGCTGAAATGTCTGAAGCGGATGGCATGGCCGTTGCTGAATTAGAGCATGATTTTGCTGAAATGGACGGTTATAGTGCTGAAAGCCGCGCCGGGGAAATATTGCTCGCAGCGGGCATCGATGAAGCATTTCATTTCGGCCTAATGCAACAGGTGGCACCCGGCTGGAAATTACGTGTGTTATTGGCACAAGCTTTGTTTGCTAATCCTGATATTTTATTACTTGATGAGCCAACCAATAACTTAAGATATAAATACCATCAATTGGCTATCTGAAGAACTTAATCAACGAAAATGCACCATGATTATTATTTCTCACGACAGGCATTTTTTAAACTCAGTGTGTACTCATATGGCGGACATTGATTATGGGGAACTGCGCATTTATCCCGGTAACTATGAATATTTTCTCGCAGCTTCGAGTTTGATTCGTGAACAATTGCTCTCAGAAAATGCGAAGAAAAGTGCTGAAATTAATGAACTTCAAGATTTTGTTAACCGTTTTGGTGCTAATGCATCTAAAGCTAAGCAAGCGAGTTCACGCGCTAAAAAAATGGATAAAATTAAGCTTGATGAAGTAAAATCATCAAGTCGTATGAGTCCATCAATACGTTTTGCCGAAGGTAAAAATGATCGCCAAGCCTTAGTGTTAGAAAAGATAGGCCATGGTTTCGATGGTGAGCAGCTATTTTCGGGTGGTGATTTAATTTTAGAAGCGGGGGCTAAATTAGCGATTATTGGTGAAAATGGTGTTGGTAAAACCACTTTATTACGATGCTTAGTCAATGAGTTGGAAAATCAACAGGGTGTTATTAAATGGTCTGAAAATGCCAGTATTGGTTATTGCCCACAGGATAGCAGCGCTGATTTTGATAATGATTTAACGCTGTTTGATTGGATTTCGCAATGGCGAACCGCTAAGCATGATGATCTTGCCGTGCGTGGGATGTTAGGGCGTTTATTATTTACTGCCGATGATGCCAATAAAAAAGCACGAAACTGTTCGGGTGGTGAAAAAAATCGTCTTCTTTTTGGCAAATTGATGATGCAAGATATTAATGTGTTAGTGATGGATGAACCGACTAACCACATGGATATTGAAGCGATCCAAGCGTTAAATGAAGCACTAAAAGTGTATCAAGGCACATTAATTTTTGTCAGTCATGACCGTAAATTTGTCTCATCATTGGCGACGCGAATTATCGATATTAAAGATAAAGCCTTGATCAATTTCCATGGCACATACGATGAATACATTGCCAGTCAATGTGAGTCAAAAAAAGTTGCTTAAAGATAATTTTACTGATTTTTAGTTGATTGATGAACGTTTTAAATGTGCAATAAAATCAATCAATTATCTGTTTTGTGTGTTAACTGTTGCTGAAAATGATGAATGTAGGGGAGGACCAGGTTTATTAATTTTAAATCGGTTTTTAACTGACAACTTTATCACGTCCTAATGATTTCGCCATATATAACTTTTCATCTGCATTTGCGAATAAACTATCCACTGATTGGCTACAGTGGGAATAATTTGATACGCCAAAGCTACAGGTAATGCTTCTGTATAAAAAGAAACTATCATTCATTCCAGTCGTAATATCGGAACCACTGGCCATATCTACTTCCAGCATCGATTTGCAGATATCATGAGCAGTAATTTTATTTAACCCATAATGGCCTAAATGGAGTCTATCTTTAATCGTGAGACGGATGCGTTCAGCTATGGTCGTTGCCTCTTGCAAACTGGTTTCTGGCAGCAAAAATAAAAACTCCTCTCCACCATAGCGGTAAGCAAAGTCAGAAGGTCGCAAAGATTCCAATACTAATTTTCCGAATAAGGAGAGTGTCTCATCACCAACGGAATGACCGAATTTGTCATTTACTTCTTTGAATTTATCTAAGTCACAGATAATTAATGAAAAATCAGAAATAGTTCCCTCATAGACTTCATTTTCTAAACTGATTATTTTTCGTTCTGAAAATTCTTTGCGTCTTAAACCTGTTAATTTATCTAAGGATAACTTATTTATTGCATTTAAATTTTTGGCGGCTAAATCAAATCGTCCATCTTGAAGATGTTGATTATGGGAGTCGACAAAATCATAGTTCATTATATCGCGATAAAAATAGTAACACTGTTGTTCTAGCGAGTTTCTATTTGCATCTTTGTTATTAGGTATACTTAAAAAATTTAACAGGTTAAAAAATTCGTTGCCGTATCTAAAACCGCTATCAATCTCTATTTCTAATCCCTGATAATTTAAAAATTGCATAGCTAACCTTGCCTTGCATTGCCAAAAAATTTAAGTTTTTGTGAGCGTGCTATAATTCCCTATTAACTATCAGTTTGCAAATTATAAATAAAAATTTTTATCCTATTATTACTTTTTAAACTTATATAATGATGCGCAAAGAAGTACCGTCAAAGTTTAAAAGATCGCAGTAACAAAGTAGAAGCTATAGTGAGAGTCCATGTGATGAAATAATCGCGAGTTGCTGAAATATAGGTTGCTATTTTTCAGCTACAATTCTTAAATCCTGTTTAGGGACGTTGCTCGATGCCGTTTAAAGTTTATCTGCTCGGGTGACCTTATTACGGCCATTCGCTTTAGAGTGATAAAGTGCTCTGTCGGCTTCCGCGAAAACTTCTTGTAAAGTGCGTTTTTCTTTTACCGAGCTTACACCAAAGCTGGCGGTGATTTTCATATCCTGTGGCCAATTATAAGCTTCAATATAAATTCTAAGCTTCTCTGCACATGCTGTAGCTGCTTCTGGCGATGTGCTGGGTAGTAAGATGACAAATTCTTCCCCTCCCCAACGGCCAATGTAATCCTGTTCACGTGAATAAGTGCGTAAAATATCCGCTATGTTCTTAATCACTTTATCGCCCATTGCATGGCCATAGTTATCATTTATAGATTTGAAATGGTCGATGTCAGCGACAATTAAACTATAATTTATATGATGAATATTCCAATCTATCTCTACTTGGGCAAATAATTTATCCAGCGCATGGCGATTTAATAATCGTGACAATTGATCATGGTTAGCGATATCTTTTAATAAATCACGTTCAGATTGAGCATGCTTATATGCTGATTTTAGCAAAAACAGTCTATAGCCAATGACTAAAAACAGACTAAAAAGCAAAATGGTTATAACTATGAGGTAAAAATTTTCTTTGCTAATCACTTTTCCTGTGAAAGTTATGTGTCGTATTTCAAACTCCTTTTTTCCAAGGCTGCTGTGAGTACCCGTTAAAACTTCGATAAACATTACTTCAGAGAAATCTAAACGAGAAGATTCGATGGGTAAATCTCGCTCTAGCACCCACCAGTGAGCAACGTTAAAATCTGACATACGAAAGGTGACGGGGGACCCATATCGACTTGGTTTAAATTCAAGTTTATTAAATTTATAAGAGAGTTTATCTTCGCGTTCCGTTAGTTCATCCTCATGAGTTCTTAAGAAGAGGCGGATAGTATCCTCCGCGTTACCGTCAATGTGGTAATCTATTGTTATTTTGTCGTAACTAGATAAATCTAGCCCCATACCGGATTGCGGATTTATCAAATCTAATTTGAAAGAGCAGTATGGGAAATCCTGTCCTGAACGTATTATGCAGCGCCATTTATAACTATCTGGAGAGTTTATTCGAGTTATAATTGAACTTCCTCCACTATACGAATCAGTTACTAACTCTTGGGGATATGGTTCGGAAACATCGACTACAAGGGATTTATTAAATGAATAAGGGTAAAGCACAATAGCAATTAATGAGATTATGACCGCAATTAAAGCTGTAATTTCTAATGGGTTTAGCATCGTTCGTATATTCATAAAATAACTACCTAAGGATATCAATTGATCAATTTTATGATGTCCTAAAACGTGACAAAAATATTAAGCTGAAATGGCATTATTTAATGTGGGCTAATATACTAGCCTCTTTTTTTATTTGGGGCGAGCTTTGTTTCTGAAACATGTTAAGTGGCAAACTATATTTCCCCGTCAAGCTCATGTTACTTGAATAGGCAAAGTCAGTAATAAAATGAGTGCCGAGATGCTAGGCATAAAATTGAAGTATCGTTATTCTACATAGCGCTTTAGTAGCAAATCGGGTTACTCGATGGGGATATTTGTAGCATTACTATTATCCCCACAAAATACCCCCTGTTATCTGTCATTAAAAGCGCACAGAGTGGGTTCGGGTCACTGAGTTATCTTCACGTTATTTGGTGTGATATATTTTAACTCACCACCTCTTATTTACGGATACCTTCAACTTCAAGTTGCATATCTACGTAGCTACTTGCACCCATCACTTTAATACCAAAGTCGGCTAGCTCTAAGCGAGTTGTACCAGAAAAGCCTGCGCGATAACCACCCCAAGGATCGCTACCTTCGCCAATAAAATTAGCGTCAATAGTGATATTTTTGGTTACACCATGTAATGTTAAGTCACCACTAATCGCGATACCGCCATCGCTTTTTTGTGTCACCTTAGTGCTCACAAATTTAGCCGTTGAATACTTGCTGGCATTAATGAAATCACTGCTTTTAATATGTTTATCACGTTCAGCATGATTGGAGTCTAAGCTGGTTGTATCAATAAGGACATTTACTTTAGCACTTTCAATATTATTGGCATCGTAGCTGAATTCGCCACTGAAATTGTTAAAGCGTCCTTGGATAAAACTGTAACCTAAATGGCTGACTTTAAAATTTACCGAAGCATGAGCGCCCTTTGTGTCAATAGTATAATCGGCAGCATTAGCAAAACCTGTAGTTATTAAAGCAGCAGTTAGCAGTGCTGTAGTCAGTGATTTTTTCATGGTAATCCTTATAGTCAGTTGAGTTTATAGCATTTTCTTAAGTGTATTATCTTTATCGATAAAATGATGTTTTAGCGCAGCCAGCGCGTGTACGCTTGCTAAAGCAATTAACGTGTAAGCAAGGTAATAATGAATGTCACCAGCTATATCTTCTTGATTTTCAATAAATGATCCGAATCCTGGAATTGAAAACCAATTAAATATTTCAATAGCGCGGCCATCTGCGGTAGAGATAAGGTAACCAGAGATGAATATCGTGAACAATAAAATATAAATAAGCGTATGCGCTATTTTTGCGCTAATGACCTCCCATCGTGCGCCTTCTATTTTGGGAGAAGCGGTCACGTTTTTGTAAATGATGCGCAGTAAAGTGATCGCAAATAAGCATATGCCGATAGATTTATGCCAATGGGGGGCTGTTTTATACCACTCGCTATAGTAACTCAGGTCAACCATCCAGACACCCAGCGAAAATAGCAGGATCACGAGCAGGGCAGATGTCCAGTGGAATAGTTTAGATAAACGATTATAGTGGGTAACGGATTGTGGCATGGAGATACCTTTAGCTTAAATTGGTTGTTAATGTTAAATGTTCTTTAATTTATGTAACATTTTAGTTAAATTTTGGAATATTCCAATAGCGATAAAGAGAATAGTTTGTTCAAATTTTTTGATGTTTTAAAATGTGGTGAGAGCTATTCGTTGAGTTTAGCTCTCCTGTCTGATTGCTGAGTGGTATTAAATAGGCCTATTGGGGGGGAACTGCTTAGTTTTTTTCTGGAAATATAAACTCCTGCTCTGATTCTAGCCAAGTCGGGTAGTGGCTCATAATTGAACGATATAGCTGCTGGTTAATCAAATTTTCTAACCAGCGCTGTAGGTGTTGATATTGCGAGTTGTTAAACCAGTTTAGATCGACACGTGAAAATTGGCGAATAAAGGGAAAAATGGCTGCATCAGCAAGGCTAATATGGTCCGCAAAGAGATAGTTGTGTTGGCTCAGGCGGCACTCTAAATCGAATAAAAATTCTTCCGCTTGTTCGCGATAGTAGCCAGCGGGATATTCGGTAAATCTATCGGCATATTTATATCTGTCTAGCCAATATTTAAAATCATTATCATTTTTATCAATCAAACTTAGCATTTGCGATATATTGCCGTTTAACCATTCCTGCGGATCTGATTGCTGTAATGCCCACACCATAATATCTAAACTTTCATCAAGTATGGTTCCATCATTAAGTTGTAATAGTGGTACCGTGCCTTTCTTGGATATGGCGAGCATCGCTGGTGGTTTATTCTGTAGTTTAATTTCACGTAAATTGACCTGTTGCCCACTAATACTTAGCGCGAGGCGAGCGCGCATTGCATAGGGACAACGGCGAAATGAATAGAATGTATGAGGCATGGTTGAATCCTTGGTTGCTATAGAGATGAATCGTTTAAGGAAAACATGTAAAGATGATTGCCAGTGGCTAGTTTTAGCATTTTGTGGATATGATTTCAGTAATAATTGTACTTTGTTGAATTATTTTTACTATTAATGATGACTTATCCATTTTACTGGCAACATTTTCCAATAATATCAACAACTAAATAATAAAATGAACTGATACTATGATTAATAGTCCTATTAGTATGGGGATCCTATTGTCATTTTCGAGGTTTTATGAATGATCTTAAAAGCGTAAATATACAAGATACCCGACCATTTTTTCAACGAATTTTAGGTTACTTTTTATTAGATGAGTGCCCTAAATGCCACTATATGGCCTATGCACCTCCCTCCTATGGCTATCAGGGACATTGTAAGGTTTGTGATTATAGTGAACCTATAGTACCGATAAAAGATAGAAGATGAAGACTCTTTCTAGTAGTTAACCCACTATAATGGACATCATGTGGTGGTTTCGGGTAATATCCGCCCCCCTCACTTAAAGTAGGTTGGTCGGTTATGAAACAACAATTTGAATTATTAGCTCCAGGTGGTGACCTTGATTCGATAAAGGCTGCTATTATCGCAGGAGCTGATGCGGTTTACTGTGGATTAGATAGTTTTAATGCCAGAAAGCGTGCGACCAATCTTTCATTGCAAGAGTTAAGTGGGCTGATTCCTCTCGCACATAAACACCACTGCCAAATATTTCTGACTCTAAATATCATAATTCTTGAGAATGAGATTGGCCCATTAATCAAGCTACTCAACCAATTAGTCAATATTAAGATTGATGGCGTTATTGTCCAAGATCTTGGCCTGTTTTATCTTTTAAAAAGTTACTTTCCCAGCCTAGATGTGCACGCTTCAACGCAGGTGACCATGCATAACGAGGGGCAGATTTCATTCTTCAACAAGCTTGGCGTGTCGCGCGTTAATTTATCGCGAGAGCTCAATATTGATGAGGTAAAATCGTTAACGTCTTTTGCATACAAACATCATATTTTAACGGAAGTGTTTGTGCATGGTTCCTATTGTATTGGTTTCTCTGGAATTTGTTATATTAGTTCAGTACAAAGTGGTAATTCAGGAAATCGCGGTCGATGTAGCCAACCCTGTCGAGATCAATATAAAACAACCGCTATGGGCAGCGATTATCCACTTAATTTAAAGGATAATTCTGCTTTCTTTGATTTGCCCGCCTTAGCTGATGCCGGTGTCTATTCTCTGAAGATAGAGGGGCGGATAAAGGGGGCAAGTTACGTCCATAGTGTGGTTAGCAGTTGGCGAGAACAACTACAACGTTTCTATCAAAATGATGACTTACTCAGTGATAATAGCTCGCTCTATAAAGTATTTAATCGTGATTTCTCGGATGGTTTTTTAAAGGGAAATATTAATAAGCTGATGTTTATTGATAACCCGCGCGATCACAGTTTAAAACATATCGAGCTGCAGTATGAGGGGGCGGGAGACGTAAAGATTAAACAGGCAAAACAAGCTCTTTACGAGGAAAAAAAGCAGCTTGTTAAGACGCTTGCTGAAAAAATAGCGGAGCTTGATATTAGCCCCGAGCCAGTAACTATTGAAGTCTCTGGGCAATTAAATAGACCATTAGAGGTGCGTGTAAGTAGCAAACAGGGGCGTTTTGTCGTCCTTTCGCAGAGTCTTCTACGCCAAGCGGATGAGCAATCGATTAACCGACGTGCCATAGAAAAACGTTTTAAAAGTTTAAATACGGGGCAGGTCGTTATTGCACAATTGCAGTTAGATAATTTAGATGCGCAGTTAAGCATTCCCTTTAAAGAGTTATCTCTGATAAAGGAGCGTATTGCTTTTTTTCTTAATGGTTCTGTTGATAGCATTGCGCCAGTGAGTTTGCCTGCGTTACAAAGCCAAACTAATACTCAAGTAGCACCTTCATTATCAGTACTGATATCCTCTATAGATGACCTGCCATTATCTGCTGTCTCGAATATTGATATTCATTATAAATTACCCGATGGCTTTGCCAAAGAGAATGCCCGTTTCATTAAGCTCTTTCAAGAAAATAAACGGTTGATAGCCTGGTTTCCTTCTTTACTAATCGCGGATGATTACCATGCGGCCGTTGCTTTTCTTAAGGAGTTACAGCCAGCACAGATTGTCACCAATAATCTTGGTATTGCTTACGTTGCCGCACAACTAGGTATTAACTGGGTGGCAGGCCCTTACTTAAATATTACCAACTCCTATAGTTTATTAAGTTTACAAAATATCTCTCATTGTACTGGGGCATTTATTTCCAACGAAATTAATAAAAAACAGATAAGCCTCATTCAAGCACCAGAAAACTTTTCACTTTTTTATAGTATGTATCATCCTATTTTATTGATGAGTAGTCGCCAATGTTTTTTCCAACAAACCGTAGGCTGTAAAAAGCTCACTATTGATCAGCGTTGCATACAAAAATGTCATAAATCGGCACAGATTATTAATTTACAGGGGGTCTCATTTACTATTGATAAACAGAAGGGCGGCTACCCAAGCATTTACAGCGATCAAGCTTTTCTAAATTGCGAAATAGTGAGCGATTTAGGCGATAAATTTAATACTTTCTTAGTCGATTTTAGTGAATTAGGGGCACTCTCTCTGACTGTTCAAGATAAAAAGAGGTTAGTTGACCATTTTCAAGCTTTGCTCAAGGGCGATTGTGAAGCTGAAGCTCACCTTAAAGCTGCCATTGCTAATTCAACCAATGCACAGTATAAAAAAGGTTTATAAACTTGAAAACAAAAAGGAACTGCCTACAATGACCAACTTAAGGTTCGCTTAATGGTTGAAAGTTGCTATTGTATAGCCTCTAACGGCACTGTGTGGCAAATAAGATATTTTTTCTGAAGGTTATTTACTTGTTATGAATAAGAAACATTTTGTATTAGGTGGTGATATTAATAAATCACTTAATGAAGGCTATCAACTCAATTTTCAAGCGCTTTTTAAAGATGCCTATGCCATTACTCGTAAGCACTATATTGCATTGATCACCGCTTGTATTTTAACGCTGACCATTTTAGCAAGCTGTTTTACCCTACTGTTGGATTCATCGGCTAGCTTAGGTGAGGTCGGTAATATGCTTATTAATTACGTGATTACACTCCTAATCGCTCCCCCATTACTGACCGGTTTGCAAATGATGGGGATTCATCATGCGATAGGTTTAAAAACGAAGCCCTTAAACCTGTTTAACTATTTTAATATTTTCATTAAATTATCATTGGCATCGATGATGATTAGTTTGATTTCTAATATTATTAGCATGGCACTAACGCAAACATTAGGTGATTTAGGGTTTCAGTTATCAATAGTGTTTTTGCTTTATTTGAATATGGCCTTTAGCTTGGTCTATCCACTCATTGCAGAGAAAAAATTATCAGCGCAAATGGCGTTGAAAATATCCTTTAAATTAGTGCATAAGAATTTATCACAATTTACCTTGATGTTTATGATATTAGCGGTTTTGTTTGTATTATCACTATTGCCCTATGGATTAGGATTGCTATTATTTATTCCTTTCTATTTCAATTTAATGGGAATCGTTTATCGACAAATTTGTGGCATTGGGGTCGTTGCCATGGAAGTCGGCGAAGATGGAAATACCCCAAATGATGAATTTGAAGCTTAATTATTGATTCTAATGAGTACGACAATGCGCCGATTTGCCCTATTTATCTCTCTATTTTGTTTTTTAAGTAGCGCTAATGGTGCGCCATTAAAATTGAATTACTCGTTGTTTTTTGGCTACATGAAAACCCTCTATAAATTGCAGTATGAACAAGTCACAACGGCATTTTTTTTAGTCGATAAAAACAGTGGCAATGGTTGTTTAATTGAGCAAGCTGAGATGGTTGTGGATGAAAAACGAGAGGCTATCGCGTTTACTCAAGCAGGGCGTTTGTTACCTTTTTTTTCCGATGAACATCGTAAAGATGGTGCGATTATAGAGGTGCGCTTAATATCTGGGCAAGAGAACAGGCAATGTGATTTACAGGTGACATTAATGGCCAAAGAGTCGCAATTAGAGAATTTAACGCACTCAAAACTAGCCTTGATTAGTGAACAATTACAAGGGGTTTTAAATAAAAATGCGGGCATGATTGGTAAATATTTTTTGCCTGATTTTATCGGTGTGCGTGTGCAACCCGTGCAGCCTGTATCAGCGGCGCAGCGCAAAGTATTGGCCGAAAATATAAAAGTTGCCGATAATGGCGATTTGCTAATCAGTAATCAATTTTTACAAACTGATAAGGGTGAGTCGCTCATTAATTTTCAAGTACAACGTATCACTCCTTGGTTAGAGAATAATCATCAGCTCCATTAACCTACATACTACTTAATGCCAATATCAGAACTGCTTGAAGATGAAATTAACTGGTTAGCAAAACGTCCCCTTGGGCGTTGTATTTCGATCACGGCCTTGGATAATGCGCTAACCAATAAGGTGTTTTTGTTATGCTATGAAGATCGGCAGCGTTATATCTTTAAACGGTTAAATCGCGTTGCTCGAAGCCGCCAGCAAAGGGAAACCGAATTGCTTGTACAGCAGCTTGCCTGTGAATATCAGTTAAGCCCCAATGTGATCATGAGCAGTGACCATTATCGCCTGCAAGAATATATTCATGGCGACCATTTACCCACTCATTCCATCCCTTCTACAACCCTTGATTTACTGGCATTGCAGCTTAGTCGTATTCATCAATTACCTGCTATTGCGATTGGACAACAAAATTTAGCCGAACAATTACAACGGCTTAAAATAGAGAACGATACATCCGATGAGATGCAATTTAATCATTATTTGCAACTTGCTAAACAACTCGATAGCAGTGGTGATCATACTACTTTATGTCATGGGGATTTATCGCTAAATAACATACTATTAACCCCTCAAGGTGATGTTAAAGTGATTGATTGGGAATACGCGGTACTTGCATCTCCTGCTTACGATGTTGGTAGTTGCAGTGCAATCAATCAATTAAGTGTGGTTCAGGAGGTCAAGCTGATTGAAGAATATTATTTGTTGAATGAGTGCCGTGTGTCAGCTCCCTTGGCACAATTTCAAGCTGATTGTCATGCCTATCGCTCACTGTTTACCTACCTTAATCAATTATGGAAAAAACGTTTCCTATAAACTCATCTTACCTCAACGAGATTGGTTCAGCGCTGCTGTCTATTTACCCCAGAAGTCGCTTAGGTATAACAATGACTAATCATTTACGATGGTAACCGCTACTTATCTTTGCTATCGTAAGATGAAAATTATCCCTACTATCGCAAGGCTATAAAATTGAAATTTAACAATAAAAAAGTCATTATCTTTGATTTAGACGGCACGCTGATTGATAGTGCTCCCGATTTGGCTGTCTCGGTTAATTACATGTTAACACGTCTCGAACGCGCGACTTTTAGTGAAAGTGAGATTCGTTCATGGGTTGGCAATGGTGCAGCAGTATTGGTAAAGCGCGGTTTATCTGGATCATCTGTAATCGATGCAAATATTGATGACACTTTTTTCACAGATGCGCTGCAGATTTTTCTTAACCATTACAAAACCCATCTATGTATCCACACTGTGCTTTATGATGATGTTTTAGCGAGTTTAAAACTGTTAAAGGAACAGGGGTATCGTCTAGTGATCGTCACCAACAAACCTTATCAATTTATTGCGCCGATTTTAACTGGATTGCAGCTCGACGGTTTGTTTGAGATATTGCTCGGAGGGGATTCCCTTGCTAAGCGTAAACCCGATCCATTACCCTTGCTACATGTCTGTGAACAGTTACAAGTTAACGTCGATCAATGTTTAATGGTTGGGGATTCAAAAAATGACATTTTGGCAGCGAAAGCGGCGAAAATGGATAGTATTGGTTTAACCTATGGTTACAATTATGGTGAAGATATTGGTTTGCATCAACCCGAAGCTGTGTTAACCCACTTCGCTGATATTGTCACTTGTTTAACGCCGCAATAGGGGCTGAAAATATGATTGAAATGGCTGAAAATAACTCGCTTAAGGTTGCAATTGTAGGTGGAGGTATTGCCGGTGCAACGATTGCAATTTATTTGTCAGAATTAGGTATCGATGTTTCTTTATTGGAAAAGGGACCAAGTTTAGTCAATGGACCTCCTATTTGTCATCTTCATGCGGGGGGGAATTTATACCCAGAGATATCTGATCAGCAATGTCTTACTTTATTAGCGCAATCCATTGATATTTTGCGCTTATATCCGCACGCCTGTGATTATCGTCCAACGGTAATTGCCGTGCCAAAGAACCACAGTAGCACCCCTCAGGAATTATTACCGAGGCTTAATAAATTACGTAATGAATATCAACGCTTAATTGATCAAGATATTGCCAATAAACAATTAGGTGAAAGTGAGGCGTATTATCAATTATTTGAACGTCATGAAGTCGAGTGGTTAGCAGAGCAAGAAGTTGTTGAAAAGCCTAAAACTTTGCAGGAGTGGATGATCCCTGTAGCCAAAAACATTGAGTTAGATAAGTTGCAATTTCCGTTAATTATGGTGCAAGAATATGGCCTAAATCTATTTCGTTTGGCAGCGACAGCTGGACTTGTACTACAGGAAAATCGTCACTGCCAGCTTTTCATGAATAGTCATGTTGGTGATATTCATCCCTTGCCAAATAACGGTGGTTGGCAAATAGACTTTTTGCAAGTAGATCAAGAGAAACAGTTAAAGGTTGATTACTTAATTAACGCGGCTGGTTTTAGAACGGGATTATTGATGATATGTTGGGCTTTAAACGACAACGTTTAGTTGA
Source organism: Psychromonas sp. MME2 (assembly GCF_040566515.1). NCBI lineage: Bacteria > Pseudomonadati > Pseudomonadota > Gammaproteobacteria > Alteromonadales > Psychromonadaceae > Psychromonas > Psychromonas sp. MME2. Next base: position 660,093 of record NZ_JBEWXI010000012.1, read on the forward strand.
ATTTAAAGCCGCTTATGTCACGCATTGGAATGAAAATAATTACTGTTGGCCAGAGGTCATTTTTTACGGTGAGCGTGGTACCCCCAATGGGATGGCGCAATTAACTCCTTACCCTGAGGGGCATTTCCAATTACATGGCATGAGTCAGAATATTACTCTTTTTAAAGATGGACTCGTGGCAAGCACAGTACAAAGTGCACAGCCTAAATTAGGTAATGATTTTATTAATAAAATCGATAAAAGTTGGGCTGAAAATGAGATAAATCTGCGTAGTCAAAGTGCCATTGACCATTTAGCGGCTTTCATTCCTCGTTTTAGTTCGGCGACTATCGCCTCTAAACCGTTGTTTGGTGCACAGCAAATACCTGGAGGCGATCCATCCTTACGTGCATCTGATGTCTCATTTGAAGGAGAGCGGTATGCACGTTGTGAAATTGTTAAAGCTTCGTCGGTATTAACCGCTGCCGATGAAATTATTGAACAGTTAATTCGTAGTCGATTACTCTCACCAGAGACCAGCAAAAAAAGAGACTTTAAGGTAACGCAGCAGCTCAAAGAAGTCGATATTCTTGCCTATGCACAACGTTTAACTGAGCAACGAGATTATCCCATGGCGCTAGCGGATATTAATGTTCCCGCTAGACCGCGTTGTGAACATGGCTAAAAGGCATGTTGACCAATCATTGGTGTTGTTTGATTGCTGGTAAATAAACTTGCATGCAAACGTAATGCGTGGTTGTCGGTTAGGCTGGAAATATAATCGGCAAGCACCCGTTTCTCGCGGGAGGTATCGCCTTCTTGTGCTCTCCATAGCTGTTTGATTGGCTCAGGGAGAAATCGTAGTGGTCCTGTATTAAATGCTTCAAATAGCTCCATCACTATCTGTTGTCCTCGATACTCTAATATTTGTAAATCAGGACTTTTAATCACATACTTGAGCACAAAGCGTTTTAAAATATTCAATACATTAAACATGTCAGGCGCTAAATAAGCGTTATAAGCGAGGAGTGGGTCGCTAAATTCATCATTCACTTTTTCAATACTAATAGAGGTAATTAATGCATTAACTAATGCCCCAATTGCATCTTTTCGTTTGAAATGTTGTGCTGAAAATAGGTTGTTAGTTAACTCATCTAACTGTTCGGCTAGGCAGCAATTTTTAATTTTTTGTAGTTTTATCACGACTTTTTCTTGCCATAACTGCTTATTGACTATTCCCATGGCAATGGCATCTTCTAAATCATGCACACCATAGGCAATGTCATCGGCTATCTCCATAATTGAGCAGTCAAAGGATTTATAACGTGATTTTTTATGCGATTTATCATCGCCATCCTGTTCACGCAGGCTACGAAAGAGCGTTTTATCGGCTACTGATAATGGGCTTAATACGGCCTCTAGTAAGTTTTTGTCGTGATCATAGATCCCCTTACCAGGCATCCACTCTTCCGTTTTTAGTTCTCTAAAGTTGCGACTTTTATCGGGAGGGTACGGGGCGCTAATCTCACTTAAACAGACCGGGTATTTAAGCAAGCCAAGTAAACTGCGACGTGTTAGATTCATACCGTTATATTCGGTGTAAGGTTCGAGTTGGGTTAAAATTCTAAAGGTTTGTCCGTTTCCTTCAAATCCGCCATGATTGATCATCATATAATTGAGTGCTGTTTCTCCCCCGTGACCAAATGGCGGGTGACCAATGTCGTGACTCAAGCAGATTGTTTCGATAAGATCATGTCCTGGTAATAAAGGGCAAAATTCAGGTTGTGATAATGTTAGGTGGGCAATAATGCCTGCGCCGATTTGTGCTACTTCGAGTGAATGTGTTAAGCGAGTTCGATAAAAATCACTTAGCCCATTATTATGAATTTGCGTTTTAGATTGTAAACGTCGAAAAGCTGCTGAATGGAGCACTCTTGCTTTATCACGCTGGAAAGGTGAGCGTTGATCTAAGCGGCGTTTTTTACCCGGTTCATCTGCTAGGCGCTGTAACCACAGATCTGAAATGCACAGCGCAGGAGTAAGATTTATTTTTTTTAACGCCATATTAACCTCATCTATAGAGACATGAGTAAAAAGTGTAACGCGAAGCAACTATAAAAAATAGTATAAAATTCTGTTAGTTAAATATCGTTATTATTAGCTTAACTGATTCAGTTTATAAATCGGGCCATAAATATGATAAATCGTCATTTTAATTATTTAAAAAAATAGAATAATTATTAAGTTTAGTGCTTACTCGCATTTGTATTTATAGCAGGAGTGACTATGCTTATGGTGTTTTATACAACACAATTTTAGTAAAAAGAATTACATTTAAGTGAACAGTAAGTCGCGTTTTTTGTCATTAAAATTAGCGCTTGCAACCTGAAAGATAGTTACTAAGGGATTGCTTATGTTTAAATTACCAGAAATACCCACATCAAGAATTAAACCGCCGCTCGCTATACCACTATTAGGTGTGCTCCTCGTATTAACTCTTTTCATTGGTTATCAGATATTTAATGAATACCGCATATATCAAATTAACCAGATAACGCAAGACTTTCCAACAGCATCGGGGACCGCTTCCGAGGTGGTTATTTCTTGGCGCGATGATTCAACCAATGAGAGTGGCTTTATTGTTGAGCGTAAAAGCGACGGTGATTATGCGCTTATTGCGACTTTAAATCCGAATGAAACCTCATACATAGACTATGCGGGGGTTGCAGGAAAGCAATCTTGTTATCGAGTAGCCTCATTTAATGAAGCGGGTAGTGCCTACTCTGGTGAAAGTTGTATTGATCTCCCTGAGGTTGTACCTCCCTTACCCAGTGATGAAGAGCCTGAAACGGGTAATGATGTTTGGTACACTTTTATTGATAAACCGGGCGTAGTTGAGCTTGATGGACGAGAATTTTATAGTATTAAAAGTGGTGCTTATTTCAACAGTAGTTTTAGTGCCGATGAAATTATCGATGTAAATTTTGCCATTGCAAGCGGTAAGCTTGCCTATCGAGACTCAAACCGTTTTGTATTTAAAGACCAAGGTAGGGTGCTTGAAAATGGCTTTGTAAAAATGAAATTTAATGAACTCAATAGTTTTAGTTTTTCACTGCAGGGTTCGGGTAATTATCAAGAGGCAACGTTATTATTATCGGCTATAGCAAGGGATATGGAGGGTGCTATGTTTACAGTGAGCGTTGGCGATATAACAGAAACCATTACGTTGCCTGAGATAGCTAAACTATATTATCTGTCAATAGAGATTGGATTTGATCAATTGGCTAGTGTAAAAATTACGCCAATTGGCAAACATAAACGTAGTTTTATAAATTTGGCCGGTATTATATTAAATGAACCTAGTCAAATTCAGTCAGACGTCGGTGGATCGAGACCTTAGAAAATATCACATACAGGTGTCATTCATTATTCTGTGCGGTGTCTTGGTTGTATTTAGTTACCACTTCACCGCTTATCACATCAGGTAAGCTAATATTTGCTGATTCATAGCGCATCAGGCTATTTATTCAAGTACAAAAACAGCTATTCATAGAATAACTCATAACAGAATGACTCTGTTCGAACACTATCTAGGATAGTAGTTTTCGCATCTGTTATTTTAAGTAAAATGCGTAACTTTATTACCATAATTTAAGAACACGAGTATAATCTAGCCGATTAAATCAGAGAAGGGATAACAGTGAATTCGGTTTCATTATTTACCTAGTATCTAGTAGAAAATATAATACCAATCGGATTAAGTATGTGATTTAAATTTTGCGCAGGAAAAATGGCTTAATTTGAGGTGTAAGTTGATGTAAATGGTTGCTCCTTTACGAAACTTACAACAAAAAAGTAAGTTATTTTAACCCGCAAAATAGATTCTGCTATTTATTCCGATTGGTATAACACTAAATAGAGTGAACCGTGATACAACAGTTAAACAACGTTCCTGTAGAAAATATCCGTAAAATCCTGAGGTTAAACGCCTATTAAAGCGCATGCCAAAGTCTGTGCGACAAAGTTTTGATGAACAACAGCTGATACATATTCGTAAGGCGATTGGTGATCGCAGTGAAGGGGAGCATAGTCTCGATTGGCGAGCTGTTTTTACGCTGCCTTTATGTGGGTGGCATTTCTATTTTGTCTTTTTACTTGGTAAAAATCGACGAGAACTCACTGATAAAGAGAAGCAGATATCGATTTTACTCGGGGTGCTATTAATTTCAGTGGTGACTTTATTGGGGCTCTTATTTATTGCTGTCGCCATGTATTTATTAAAGTCCGCTGCAGGTATCGATTTATTCCCCGATTTTTCCCTTGGGCTTTGGCACTGGTTTAAGGTCAATAGAATGTGATTGAGCTGAATAATGTGGAGGAATAGCGATTAAGCGAATGACTAAATAGTCAGTCGCTTATTTTTCATGCTCCTTTATAGATACCTATCTTGCAAATGTTGTTTAAAGTACACTGGATTTAGTGATTCTCCAGTTGCTTGTATCACTAATTGATTGGTTGCGAGCGTACTGCCTTTGCTCCAGATGTTGCTTGATAACCAAGTAAATATTGGTGATAGATCGCCTGAGCGAATGGCCGCATCGACATCAACCGTCTTTTTCATCGCCGCCATAAATTGTGCTGCATACATGGCGCCTAATGTGTAGCTTGGAAAGTAGCCAAAACTACCATCGGTCCAATGAATATCTTGCATACAGCCATTTTTATAATTTCCCGCCGTGGATATGCCGAGATATTGTTGCATCTTCGTATCCCAGTATTCAGGAATATCATGATAACTTATTTTTCCATTGATTAAGTCACGCTCGATTTCATAGCGTAAAATGACATGGGCAGGATAGGTTAATTCATCGGCATCAACGCGAATTAAATCGGGTTTCACACGGGTATATATATTTTGTAAATTACTGGCAGTAAATATTGCTTGATTATTATTAGGAAAATGTTTGCCTGTCAGTGGGGCGAGTTGTTCGATAAAGGCTTGTGAGCGACCTAGTTGCATTTCAAAAAATAGGCTTTGTGATTCATGTATGCCCATTGACCGCGCTTCACCTACCGGTAGGCCTGCTAGCGATTTAGGTAATCCTTGTTCATAACGTGCATGCCCCGTTTCATGAATGATACCCATTAAAGATTGTACAAAGTCAGCTTCATCGTAACGTGTGGTAATACGCACATCTTGACTAACTCCGCCACAAAATGGGTGAGAGCTAATATCTAATCGACCATGATTAAAATCAAAATCTAATAGTTTCATGACATCTAGCCCAAGTGCCCTTTGCTGTGCAGTGGAATAGTGCTCGGTTGGAATTGCAATTTTTTCACCCGCTTGTTTTTCTTGTACTTGCTGCGTTAGTGTTGGTAACCAGGTTTTTAAATTGGCAAATATCGAATCTATTTCACTTGATGATGTGCCTGGTTCGTAGAGGTTGAGTAGTGCGTCATAGGGCGTTTGATTGTTCGCATGTGCGCGAATTTGAGCTTCTTGTTGTGCTAAATTAACCACTTCTGCAAAGTTTTTTGTGAAGCCTTGCCAATCATTTTCCTGTCGTTGTATTCGCCATGCATGTTCACATTTTGAACCAGCAAGGGATTGTGCTTGTACAAGATCATCGGGTAGCAGTGCTGATTTTTGCCACTGCATTTTCATTTCTAATAAACTCGCCGTTTCAATCGGATCAAGTTGTTCTGACTCTGCTTTATCAAAGAGTTCCCCAAGATGGGCTGCAGTTGCCAATTGGTGAACATGTAAAGATAATTCAGCTAAGGCACTGGATCGCGCATTATTGCCTCCGTTAGGCATCATCACGGCTTGATCCCAGCTAGTAATGGCATATAAATGGTTAAAGTTAGCTATTTTTTTATAGTGTTCAGTTAGTTTTTTATAATGCTGCATTTGCCTATTCCATCTGCAATCTGTAAATTGAGTAGTCTGTATATTAATACCAATCGGAATAAATAGCAGATCTATTTTACTGGTTAAAATAACTTACTTTTTTGTTGTAAGTTTCGCAAAGGGACAACCATTTGCGTCAACTTACGCCTCAAATTAAGCCATTTTTTCTGCGCAAAATTTAGATCACATACTTAATCCGATTGTATAACAGTCACATTATTTATTAGGTATTCATTTTGAGCAATAGCTATCTCTATACCGCCGAAGATGGTTTGACACGCTGCTGGTGGGGCAGTGAACAACTTGATTATCGTCACTATCACGATAACGAGTGGGGACATCCCGTTGCAGATGATTTTAGATTGTTTGAAAAAATGTCCTTAGAGGGGTTTCAGTCTGGTCTTTCATGGCTCACTATTCTGCGTAAACGTGAAAATTTTCGAATTGCATTTTCCCAATTTGATTTTAATAAAGTGGCTAATTTTACAGAAAAAGATGTGAGCCGTTTATTGCTTGATCAAGGCATTGTTCGCCACCGCGGTAAGATAACCGCCACTATCAATAATGCCCGTTGTGCACAACAGATAGTCGCAGAGTTTGGCTCGCTTGCAGCTTATATATGGCAATGGGAGCCCTCTAAGGTTGAGATGCATCTTGGTAAAGAGGCACATCAACATCCCATTGCAAGTATCACCGCAACATCTATCGCACTGAGTAAGGCACTGAAAAAGCGCGGTTGGAAATTTTTCGGACCAACAACCGCCTATGCCTTTATGCAGGCGATGGGATTGGTTAATGACCACCATAAAGAGTGTGTCTGTTTTGAAAAAGTGGCACAATTACGCGCCACTTTTAAACGTCCTATTAGTAAGTAAATTGTTGAATAGCAAGTGTTTCACCCTTGCTGTTGCGAAGAGCAACTTGCCATAATCCGTGCATATGGGCTTGTATGAATTTTGTTGAATAACTACGCCAACGGTCACCGAGAACGGCCACTTTTACCTTTGCTACGGGTTTACCATTGAAGCTCCAATGATAATAGATTGTTTGATCCTGCAAATCGTGTATATCTGCGTAGGCATAGATAGTGGCAAGCTCATTTTTAAATTTAACGTCATTAATACTGCCTATAGGTTCTCTGTTGTTAATTCCCTTAGCGAGCGTGAAACGATTTATCTGCGTCGCAAAAATCTCTGTTTTAAGTTTGCTAAAAAGCTTATCGGTAGGCTTAGTTGTCCTGTTATTTCCTGAGGGAGTGATCTTCTTGGTGATAGGGTTTATCACGGCTGCAGATGTTTCTGTGACTGTAACGGGCTGTTGTCTCTGCATTGCTGGCAAAATGGCCCGCTTGGCGGTGAAAGTTGTGGCAGGTTGCGCACTATTTTTATCTTGGGCGTGATGATTTGGGCGTTCCGATGTCTTAACTGAATTGATTAAGGAGCTATCTCGAGTAACAGCCTCTTGTGAGTTGAGGGAGTAAATACCCTTGATAATTAAAGAGCTTGTTGCAATGACAGCAAAGCTGACCACTGCAATTCTACGCCAATTGTAGTGGTAATCGATGGTTTGTTTTGCGACGCTCTTTTTTGAGCTATTAAAATTAATTCGGATTTTAAGGTTGTTTGATTCCTGCATACGATAACGCTCATGTCCATATGTTATAGCAATCCACATAAATATCTGCTTTATCTCATTTGTCTAAACAAGTGATGACCACAATATATGCGGATTGCTGTTAATAATTGCTGCTAATATTATAAATTGAGGCTATTTTGACAGATGTTTAAGGGTAATAGAAATAGATAGCGGTTATTTATTCGCTGATTGCTGAGTGAATATTGTACAAATCCTGCAAAGTACTCATTTAGCAATCATTTATGAGGTGAAAATTTCTCTGATTTATCCCTATCCTGCGGTTTCATCTATGTTCAAAAGTCCCTATAATAAGCGACAATTTAATCATCACTTTACTCTATTTGGAATGCACTGTGACAAAAAAGATCCAAGCTATTCGAGGCATGAACGATACCCTTCCAGAGCAAACTCCTGTTTGGCAAAAATTAGAATCGTTATTAAGACAGGTTGTTAGTAGTTACGGATATTCTGAAATTCGTATGCCAATTGTTGAAAATACTAACCTTTTCAAACGTTCAATTGGTGAAGTTACAGATATCGTTGAAAAAGAGATGTATACCTTTGCTGATCGCAATGGTGACAGTTTAACACTTCGACCGGAAGGTACAGCTTCCTGCGTACGTGCCGGTAATGAACATGGCTTGTTATATAATCAAGAGCGTCGCTTATGGTATACGGGGCCGATGTTCCGTCATGAACGTCCACAAAAAGGGCGTTATCGTCAATTCCACCAATTTGGAGTGGAAACTTTTGGTATAGCGAGTGCGGATATTGATGCAGAGGTGATTTTATTATCTGCACGTCTGTGGAAGGCCCTCGGTATTGACCAGCATGTCGAATTACAAATTAATTCATTAGGCTCTAATGAAGCACGTGCAGAATATAAAGAAGCATTGGTTGCCTTTTTATCTCAACATCAAGAACAACTCGATGAAGATAGTAAACGTCGAATGCATAGTAATCCACTACGCGTTTTAGATAGTAAAAATCCTGACGTGCAAGCTTTGTTAGTTGGTGCACCAAAACTTTCACAATATCTAGATGCAGAATCAGCATCGCATTTTGCTCAATTACAAGAATATTTGCGTGCCGTTGGCATTGATTTTGTGATTAATGAGCGACTTGTGCGTGGACTTGATTATTATAATCGTACTGTGTTTGAATGGGTAACTAATACATTAGGATCACAGGGCACAGTTTGTGCCGGTGGTCGTTATGATGGATTGGTCGAGCAACTCGGTGGTAAAGCAACTCCAGCAGTTGGCTTTGCAATGGGATTAGAGCGCATCATATTAATGTTGGAAACACTACAGTTAAATGCAGATGTTAAAGGCGATGTTAATATCTATAGTGTGTTAGTGGGTGAAGGCGCGGATATGGCGGGCTTTAAAATGGCGGAGTTAATTCGCAATGAATTTCCACAACTTAAAATGATGCATCACTGTGGTGCGGGTAATTTTAAAAAGCAGATGAAGCGTGCCGATAAGAGTGGTGCTCGTATTGCTTTAATTATCGGTGAGAGTGAGCTTGAGAGTGGCTGTGTCACAATTAAAGAGTTACAAAGCAATGTAGAGCAACAAACAGTTGCAATGAATGAGCTAGTTAAGGTATTACCTACCATTTTCAATGAATTAAAATTATAAGGAAAGTAACGTGGTTGACATTATTGAAGGTTACGAAACAGAAGAGCAACAAGTAGATGCCATTAAAAAATGGTGGAAAGAGAATGGTAACAGCTTAATTATTGGCGCTGTAGTAGGTTTAGCTGGACTTTGGGGATGGCGTTATTATAACGACTCTGTTATTGCAACTCAGGAACAACAATCCCAAGCTTATAGCACAATGTTATTACAATTTGAGGCGCAGAATGGCGCAAAAGATTTAACTCAAATTAGTGCTTTCGTTAATGATAATATTTCTAATAACTATGGAATATTAGCAGCGTTATTATTGTCTAAAGAAGCGATTCAACAACAAAATTTTGCATTAGCGAAAGAGCAATTGTTACAAGTGCAAAAAGAAAATAAATTTGCACCGCTTAATGACGTTGTTAACTTGCGTTTAGCACGTGTCCAAGTAGAGCTTGGTGAGCATGAAGCTGCGTTACAAACATTAACTTTAATTAAGTCAAATAGCTTTTTAGCTAAAGCCTCGCAAGAAAAAGGCAATATTTACTTACATAAAGGAGATTTGCAGCAAGCTCGTGGGGCATTCCAAGAAGCGATTATGGCCAGTGAAGGGCGTGTAGATCCTATATTACAGCTACAATTCGATGACTTAGCAACGACAACTGACGATGTTGCCGCTCCTGTGCTTGAATAAGCCCAATAGATTGAGATGATTAATGAAAAAATGCTCTAAATATCTAGCTGTTATTGCCAGTGTTACTTTTTTCTTAAGCGGTTGTTCAATATTTTCTAGTGAAGAAGATGTTGTGCAAATGGCTGAAGTACCTGTATTTAAAAGTACCTATAAACCGCGTGTTGCTTGGAAAAGAAGTGTCGGCAGTGGTGTCGATAAATATTATTCCCAATTGCAACCTGGTATAGGTGAAAATGCCATTTACGTTGCTTCTCGAGATGGTTATGTTAAAGCATTTTCCATAAAAAACGGTAAACAACTCTGGTCGACAAATTTTAGCGATGATCCTCACAATGAGTTAAATCGTTCTGCCCGTTTCTCTGGTGGTGTTACCGTTGGTTCCGATGCTATTTATATTGGCACAGAAAATGCGCAGGTATTAGCCTTCAATAAACAAGATGGCAAATTACTGTGGTTGGTCGACGTGGGTGGTGAAGTCGTTGCTAAACCCGCTTATGCAGCGGGAAAAGTCATCGTTCATACTACGCGCGGAAATTTGTATGCTTTAGATAGTGATACCGGAGAAAAGCTTTGGACGTTGAATAATAAGCAGCCCACCCTAAGCTTACGTGGCAGCTCAACGCCGACGATCGCGCAGGGTGGCGTAGTCTATGGGCGTGCCGATGGCTTTGTTTCAGTTGCGTTATTAGAAGATGGACGTCCCTTATGGCAACTACCTGTCGCACGACCAAGTGGTGCAACTGAGCTCGACCGAATCGTTGATGTTGATATGCAACCGATTATTCGTAATGGGATAGTTTATGCGCTTGCCTATAATGGTAACTTAGTTGCTATTGATCTGCTCAAAGGTGAGCAAATTTGGGCGCGTAAATATGCGGGGTATACCGATATTGCGTTATCCGGTACGACGATTTATTTAACCGATTCTCGTGGCCATATTTTTGCTGTTGACTATAATTCTGGAGCAGAGCAGTGGATGAATGGACAATTATCTTATCGTGATGTGACCGGTGTGACGGTTGCCAATGAGTATATTGTTGTTGGTGATGGTGAGGGGTACCTCTATTGGATTGATCGTGATGATGGTTCCTTTGTTGCGATGCAGAAACTTGATTCAGATGGCTTGTATATGCAACCAATTGCAACGGATAAATACCTTTATATACAGACGCGTAGTGGGGACCTGATCGCCATTGAAAAGCCGATATTAAATGAATAATTTGTAAATTATTATTTATAAAAATAGCGGTTAGTCATTTAGTTAGTTAATTTCCACAAACTAAAATGGTTTAAATTGCAGCGATACAATTAATTACGAATAATTAATTATTTATTTATTGTATACTATTAGCCCCTCGCTTTTGCCTAGGGGCTTTTTTTGTTTTATAGGATTGAAAATATGTTACCAGTGATCGCCTTAGTTGGTCGCCCAAACGTGGGTAAATCAACGTTATTTAACCGCTTAACTCGGACGCGTGATGCGTTAGTTGCGGATTTTCCCGGTTTAACGCGTGATCGTAAATACGGCCAGGCAAAAATCGATGAAAAAGAGTTTATTGTTATTGATACAGGCGGTATTACTGGCGATGAAGAAGGTATCGATGCCTTAATGGCGGAGCAATCGTTACAGGCGGTTGAGGAAGCGGATGCCGTATTATTTCTTGTTGATGCGCGCGCAGGGTTAACGGTAGCAGATGAAGCGATCGCTGAATATTTACGTAAACAAGATAAGAATGTCTTTGTAGTGGCCAATAAAACCGATGGCGTTGATGCTGACTCTGTTTGTGGTGAATTTTATGCGTTGGCGTTAGGTGAAGTTTATCAAATTGCAGCAGCACATGGTAAAGGTGTGCTACAGATGATAGAGATTGCTTTAGACGGATTTTTTGATGTCGTTTCTGATGTAGATGAAGAAGACGATTTTTTTGATGAAGCAGAATATGTTGAAGAAGATGAAGAATCGCTATTAAAAGAGCAAGAACGTCTAAAAAATCTGCCGATCAAACTGGCTATAATTGGCCGCCCTAACGTAGGAAAATCGACACTGACTAACCGTATTCTGGGTGAAGAACGTGTGCTTGTTTATGATATGCCGGGGACAACACGAGACAGTATTTATATTCCGATGAGCCGAGAAGGCCGAGAATACGTACTGATAGATACGGCTGGTGTGCGTAAACGTAAAAAAGTAAATGAAACCGTTGAAAAATTTTCGGTTATTAAAACCCTAAAGGCGATTGAAGATTGTAATGTTGTACTGCTCATCATTGATGCCCGAGATGGCATTTCAGATCAGGATTTATCATTATTAGGCTTCACTCTAAATTCAGGACGTTCTCTGGTTATTGCCGTTAACAAGTGGGATGGCATGAGTGAATATGATAAAGAGCGGGTTAAAAGTGAATTAGATCGTCGTCTTGGTTTCATCGATTTTGCTAAAATTCACTTCATTTCAGCATTACACGGTACGGGTGTTGGTCATTTATATGAATCTGTTGATGAAGCCTATGATTCTTCAACTAAACGAATTTCAACTTCAATGTTAACGCGAATTATGACCATGGCAACGGATGACCATAATCCACCAATGGTGCAGGGGCGTCGTGTTAAGTTACGCTATGCACATGCGGGTGGTTATAATCCTCCACTGATTGTTATTCATGGTAATCAAGTAAATAAACTACCTGACTCCTATAAGCGTTATCTGATGAACTACTTCCGTCGTTCTTTGGCAATTATGGGGACACCGATCCGAATTGAATTCAGAGAAGGTACAAATCCATTTGAAGGTCGCCGTAATAAATTAACACCTAATCAAATGCATAAACGCAAACGTATGATGAAGTTTCATAAAAAAGGAAAATAATGATGCAATTAAACTGTTCTAAATGTGGCCATGAACTTGTACGTAGTGGCGAATTAAAACGCCATTGTGAGGCTTGTAATAGTGATTATTCATTACGAGTTACCTGTAATGAGTGTGGTGAGCAGCTGGAGCGTTTAAAAGCCTGTGGGGCGGTTAATTTTTGGTGTGATAAGTGTAATGAGTTAAAGAGCAAATCTTCGGCCGTTTATACACTACAGGAAGGTTAACGGAGCTACTGGACTACGACTACAGCTGAACGTTCTATTGTTCAGCTGTAGTCGTGCAATATTATTCGTTATTATTTATCGGTAAATTGAAATATACGATTCACTTTTTTTACGCCTTCCACTTTTCGCGTAATATTGGTGGCATTATCTGCCATTTCTGCGCTTATTTGACCGATTAAATAAACTTCTCCATTTTCAGTGATGACTTTTATTTTTAATGGGTCAATCTCTTCATCTGCTGCCAACATCGTTTTTACTTTGGTTGTAATCCAAGTATCTTTACTTTGCTGAGAAAAACCCAGAGGGGAGCCTATTTGTAATTGGTTATAGAGCCCTTTTATGTTAGTTAAGGTATTGATTTGTTTGTCAATGGCATCTTTGTTTTCTTGCGTATTTACTTGCCCTATCAGTAATAGATGTCCATCGTTTGCAATGTAATTAATACGGATTAGATCGGGGTGTATTTTTAATTGTTGCACTTTTTCAGCTGCATTCATGGCTAATTCTTTATCATCTATTTGCTGATTAACGCTGCGCGAATCACTTTCGACCGCTATTGCTGTTCCCGTGGCGACGAATAAGCCCGCCACGCAACCTTGCAATTGAGAAAATATAAATAATAAAGGTAATGTGTAAAATAATTTTTTCATAAATACTCTAATTTTGAAGGAAAAGTTGATGGTCGATTAAATCACTTAAGCAATTGATAACTAATAGATGAATCTCTTCAATGCGTGAACCTTTGTCACTTGGTGCGCGAATTTCAATATCATCGGATCCGAGAAGACCGGCTAATTCTCCACCATCAACACCATTTAAAGATATTATCTGAATAGATTTACTCAGTGCGGTTTCAACTGCCTTGATCATGTTACGGCTGTTACCACCATGACTAATAGTTAACAATATATCACCGGCTTGAGCAAGTGCCGATATTTGTTTTGCAAAAATCTGATCGAAGTGGCTATCGCTGGCAATGGCGGAAACTAACGCAGCATCTGCTGTAATTGCAATCGCGGGTAAAGAGGGGCGTTCCGTTTCATATTTATTGATCAGATGAGAAGCAAAAATTTGTGCTAATGCTGCAGCACCACCATTGCCACACACCAGAATTTTATTTCCCTTAATCAAAGTAGCAGCAAGTACCTTTGCTGCTTTTTCAATGGATTCAGGCAAAGCTTCTGCTGCAACTATTTTGGTTTGAATACTCTCAGCAAAATGAGCTTGAATTCTTTCATTTATCATAATATATATTTCATCTTATTCTATAAAAGCGTTTTGGATCCACTCTAGCGTATTCGAATGTTGTTCGATGGCAATCGCATCAAAACGGCAGTAAGGCTCGTATTCGAGTTGTGCTAGATAGTGTTTGGCTGTTTTTATTAATTTTTTCTGTTTAGCTGTTGTAATCGATGCGAGTGCTCCCCAAAATCACTATTTTTGCGATACCTAACTTCAATAAATACTAAGGTATCTTGATCCTGCATAATTAAATCGACCTCACCCATACGGCAATAATAATTTTGACACACTAAGGTCAGCCCTTGACTAAGTAAATAGTTAAGGGCTTGTTTCTCAGACTTTACGCCCTGAGAATTACTCTTCTGTAATAGCCGTGTCAATTTCAATACTGTTACCTTGTTGGTATTTAGCCCAACTCAATTTAGCTTGAACAATATTGCTGTTATCAAGAGTTAGTTCACCGACCAATCCTTGATAGTTGTAATTGGCAATATTTTGTAACGGTATTAATTGGTTAATTAGCTGGTAGCTATCAAAACCTAAAGCAAATAAACGTAAGGTAGAATAGGGCTGTTTTGGCCATACCTGTTCAACCTCGTTAAACACCGTATTATTAACATCAATGAGATAGTTAATATCTGAAAAAGTGATTTTTTCTAACTCTTTGTTTTGTTTGCCATCATGGTCAACCACATGGCTACGTGAGTTTGCATAAAGTGGAATGGCTTTAGCAAAAGGACTAATAGAAACATCAATAAAGGGCTTGATCAAATTTAATTCATCACGATTACTGACAATATAAATGGCATCAATATCGCGGCGACTACGCACCTCTGTCTCTAAAGGCAGGCCAGTTAGGTTTTTAATCTGCGTGATACGTGTTTTACTTTGGTCTATCTGTAATACACCACTTATAAATTCAGCTAATTGTGCTTTATTGTTAAAAAGGTGGACTTCTGCCTGCTCTGCTTGTTCAGTCTGTTGTTCACTTAGAGTTAACCACTGTGTTGTAAATGCATCAGCAATCCGTTTTCCATAGGCTGAATTTGGAGCGATGATTAACGGTTTTTTATGCTGTTGTTGAGCAATAAGTTGCGCCGCTTGTTTGGCTTCCTGTTCCGGTGAAATGGGGAATGCGTAATGCCAAGCCACCCGGTTTTCTTCCATTTGTTCATTATCAATACTGTTAAATGATAAAACGGGAAGTTCAGCCATTAAAGGTAATAACGAATCAACTTCTCTTTTGAGTAGCGGGCCAATGACAAAATCGATATTTTGCTCGGTCATCGCCGTAATGATCTGTTCTGGTGATTGTATATTCGTATCAAAAAAGTGCAATGTTGGAGATTGAGTGGTTATGTTTTCACTCTCTTTATTGTGCTGTTGTTTATAAAACGCATGTAATAACCCATATTGAATGGCTTTTCCTTGCTGTTCAAAGCGCCCGGAAAGGGGGATTAAAATAGCAATATTTTTCGGTTCATAGGCACTCAATTCTTGGATGTCAGTTAGCTTTTGTGGCATTAAGGATAATGCAGGGTGTGTTGGATAACGTTGTTGCCAATTTTCTAAAGCATGTAATAGCTGGTTAGCGCGAGATTGATAACGCTGATAAAGTATCGCTAGTTCATACCAACCTTGTTTAATTTCTTGAAAACTTAATATGTTACCTGCTGGAAGCTGATTTTCATCATATTGATTTAATACAGATTCCGGTAATAATAGTAACTGCTCGAGAAGCATATCAGTGTATTGTTGCTTTTCTTGTTCATTGCTTGATACGGGAATTAACAGTAGTAATGTATCCGATGCGCCTGAAGCATCACCACTTTCTTTGTATATTTTTGTCTGTAGCTTTAGATAATAGAGATAGCCAAGGGCAGATAGTTTGTCGCTCGTTAGCTTGTTCAGTGCAGTTTGAGCCTCACCAAGACGATTTTGTCGGTATAATTTATCGGCCAGTAACAGCGACAGCTCAGACTGTTGTGTGTCACTCAGCGGTTGGCTTTGTAAGTATTCAATAATAGAGTTTGCTAAGGTAAATTTACCCTCTGATATTAATGCTTGCAGTGTAATAAATTGCCATGATGTATTTTTATCACTTCCTAACTGTTCATCTTTTTTAAGATAATAAGCTGAATCGTAGTCCAATTTTGAGAACAGTGCTGGCGGAATATCTTCTGGTGCAGGTGGAGTACTTGTACAGGCAGACAAAATTGTGACCGTTAATATCATTATTAAACTATAAAAAAATCGTTTCGGTGAGGTTAAAACGTGCAACATGTTATCCCTTATGTATTAACAAACTTTAATAAATGTCGATAGCCAAAAAAACTGCAAATATTTCCAACTACTTTGCCTATAGTGTAATATTGCCAGCACAGTTAAACAATCCTATTCACTTATCTATTCATTTATTAGGCGACAATATGTCCGAAAATCACCCGATTTCCTCTCTACTTCCCGCAAAACTCTATATTGTTGCCACTCCGATCGGAAATATTAGCGATATTACGCTACGTGCTATCGAAACCCTACAGCAAGTTGATGTGATTGCCGCGGAAGATACGCGTCACAGTGGCAAGCTATTAAGTCATTATCAAATAAAAAAACCGCTTTTTCCACTTCATGACCACAATGAACGTCAGCGTGGTAACGTATTGATTGAAAAAATAAAAGCGGGGCAATCAGTGGCACTTATTTCCGATGCGGGTACGCCGTTAATTAGTGATCCGGGTTATCACCTAGTTAATGAATGTCGCGATGCGGGGGTGGATGTAGTCCCTATTCCTGGACCATCTGCGGTGATCACCGCTTTAAGTGCCGCTGGTTTAGCAACGGATCGTTTCTCTTTTGAAGGTTTTTTACCCGCGAAGGAGAAGGGCAAACAAGATAAATTAAAGATGCTCATTGAAGAGAGCCGTACCATGGTGTTCTATGAGTCTCCTCGTCGAATTCAAGATACATTAGCACAGATTGTTGCAATCTTTGGTGCGGATAGAAAGGTGGTCATTGCCCGTGAATTAACGAAAACCTTTGAATCTTTTTATGCAATGCCTGCGGGTGAAATGGTTGACTGGTTAAATCAAGATAGTAATCATTGTCGTGGTGAATTTGTTTTGATGGTAGCCGGCGCGCAAAAAAACGAAGAGAGTATCTCTCAAGTCGCATTAAATACTTTGGCGTTATTAAAAGAGCATCTTCCGCTTAAAAAAGCAGCAGCGATAACCGCTCAAATTCACGATGAAAAAAAGAATGAGTTATATAAATGGGGTTTAGAAAATTTATAGGTAAGGATGATCGTTAATACTTGTATTAATCATCATGCTTCCCGTATAATCCGCCGCGGAATTGACTAAATCGTCGCTGCCGTTATCTTTACCGATAACGGGGGAGGAAAGTCCGGGCTTCAACAGGGCGGGGTGCCAGGTAACGCCTGGGTAGCGCGAGCTAACGACAAGTGCAGCAGAGAGAAGACCGCCTATAAATTTATTTGTAGGTAAGGGTGAAAGGGTGCGGTAAGAGCGCACCGGCCAACTAGTAATAGTTTGGTGCAAGGTAAACTCCACCCGAAGCAAGACCAAATAGGCTTCCTGAGGTATGGCCCATACTGGAAGCGGGTAGGTTGCTTGAGCCTGTGAGTGATTGCAGGCCTAGACGAATGACGATTCACGACAGAACCCGGCTTATCGGTCAATTCTATTATCTTCTACTCCCTTTGTTTTACAAAGGGGTGTAGAGATTCTTACTGCAGTTAACTAATCATCTACATTGTTTATTCAAATTAAAGTTGATAATTATTTATCACCTTCTATCGATCAGCCTGTTTTTAAAATAGAGCATCGCGTAAAGGTTAAATTCTATTATTACGAACTAACGCACGGCGGACGTTTTTACACATTTTGCCGAATTTTGCCAGTTCATTAAATGTAGGGGGAATATTACGATTAATTTGATGCTGCCAGTAGGTGAGTTCAGAATCCACTAACTCCATCAGTTTTTTGCTACAACCAACGCAACTGTTGTCAGGCCCACAGACAAAAGTATCCTCTTGATATAAGGGAAACTCATGTTTCACTGCATCAATTATCTGTTGCATGGCAGTTATTCTGTCTGGTTTTTTATTCACAAAAAATCGCTTTAGATGGGATTGCTATTAAATATTGCCGTTATTTTATACCATAATGCGCCTCAAAAAAGGAAAGAGTTTGCTCACTAAGCGAGATAAAATTTTGGCTCTTCCTGCTTTTATAGTAATCTTGAGGTTTATTCTCGTCAGCAATCAAAAAATATAATAATCAACAATAATGTTTACCATGAAAGTTGAACATCTACTAGATAATTGTTTTTTGTGGCAGAGTGGCTTATTGGTTAAATTTGAGGGGTAAATGATGAATATAGTTTGGGCAACAAGTGAGGCAGCACCGTATGCTAAAACGGGTGGATTAGCCGATGTCTCTTTTTCCTTGCCACATGCATTGGCTGAAGATGGCCATCATGTATCCGTTTTTATGCCCTATTACCCACAAGTTATGGCAGAACAATGTGCCGATACCGTGTGTGTGCATGAGCTTTTAGGCGTTCCTTTTGGTGATGAAAATGAGTTGTGGGGGAGTATCCGTCAGCATAAGCTTAGTGACAATTTATCCTTCTTTTTTATTGAATTCGATCGCTATTTTGACCGCCCTAAATTATATGATTGGGATGGACATGAATACTCTGATAATGCAGAACGTTTTATCTTTTTAAGCCGAGCTATTATGCAGGCGGTACTCGCATTAGATCTTAAAGTCGACGTTCTACATTGTAATGATTGGCATACGGCCTTGTGTAGTGTTTATCTAAAAAGCGGGTTATATGAATCCTATGATAATTTTAGTGAAACAAAGTCTGTTATGACTATTCATAATATTGGTTATCAAGGGGTATTTAATAAAGCGAATCTTTATTGGACTGGATTGGGTTGGGATTACTTTAATGTTAATTGCTTTGAGTTTTACGACCAGCTTAACCTATTAAAAGCAGGTGTACTAACAGCCGATATTGTAACAACCGTTAGTCCAACCTATGCTAAAGAAATTTTATCGGTTGATTATGGCTTTGGATTACAACGCTCTTTACAACATCGCGCCGTACAAGGAAAGTTGCGTGGAATTATTAATGGTATTGATGAGTTAGAGTGGAATCCTGAAACGGATAAATTAATTCCAGCTAATTTTTCACATAAAGATCTGCGTGGTAAAGCAATTTGTAAAGCGGAATTGCAAAAGGAATTTGGCTTGCCAATACGCCCTAATGTGCCTTTATATGGGATTGTATCAAGACTGGCTACACAAAAAGGGTTAGATGTCTTTATCGATTGTGTTGAGGAGATGCTCATAAATGATGATGTGCAATTTGTCATTATTGGCTCAGGAGATATAGCCCAAGAAGCAGCATTGCTTAACTATGCAAAAGCTTACCCGAATAAATTCGGCTGTTACATTGGTTATAACAACAAACGAGCTCATATGGTTGAAGCTGGCTCTGATTTCTTTGTAATGCCTTCAAGATATGAGCCCTGTGGACTTAATCAGATGTACAGCATGAAATACGGTACGCTACCAATTGTGAGATCAACAGGGGGATTGGAAGATACGGTGCGCAATTACTCACCGAAAAGAATCAATAAGTCCACTGGCTTTAAGTTTTATGACCTTCACACGGATTCACTCAGAACAACTATGAGATGGGCGGCTTCAATCTATCACAATGAGAAAACTGCA
The DNA here is from genome assembly GCF_040566515.1 of Psychromonas sp. MME2. Classification (NCBI taxonomy): domain Bacteria; kingdom Pseudomonadati; phylum Pseudomonadota; class Gammaproteobacteria; order Alteromonadales; family Psychromonadaceae; genus Psychromonas; species Psychromonas sp. MME2. Next base: position 680,043 of record NZ_JBEWXI010000012.1, read on the forward strand.
TTTGCGAAAATGATCCAAAATGGCATGACCATCGATTTTTCATGGCATCATACCGCCGTTGAATATGAAGAGTTATATCGACACGCCAACAGTCGTTTCTGATTAATCGCCCCGTTATCCATTGCTTCTTTAATTCGCTGTGATTGGTAACGGGATATGCTCCTTGCAATTTTTTACTACCCCGTAACAAAATCATTCTCTTTATATTTATCGAACAATAATATTATTTAGCAAATATAATTTTCTTTACTGGACTTTATACCTATATTTGATTCTAATTCCTAGACGTCACTATGCTGGTGATATGGGTAAAGATTACAATTTAAGGACTATTAATGAATAATAAAACTTCCCTTGACGATGTTCGTGCTTGCTACAATGTGCGTCATTGGAGCCAAGGTTACTTTGGTATTAACGATGCTGGTAATGTTTATGTTGCCCCACGAAATAATCAACCAGAGATGTGTGTTGACCTTAGTACCGTCGTCGAAAAAATTCAGGATAAAGGTTTATCTTTACCTGTATTGGTGCGTTTCCCTCAAATTATTCATCAGCGTGTTAATGGCATCTGTGAAGCTTTTAATAATGCCATTCAAAAATATGATTATGCTGAAAAGTATTTACTGGTCTATCCAATCAAGGTTAATCAGCAACGCGAAGTTGTTAATGAAATTATTGCCAGTCAGTTCGACCAAGAAGAGAAGCAGCTCGGTTTAGAGGCGGGCAGTAAGGCTGAGTTATTGGCTGTATTGGCGTTAGCGGAAAAAGCTTCATCGGTGATTGTTTGTAATGGCTATAAAGACCGAGAGTATATTCGCCTTGCATTAATTGGTGAGAAACTTGGCCATAAGGTACATATTGTCTTAGAAAAAATGTCGGAGCTTAAATTAATTTTAAGTGAAGCTAAGGCGCTTAATGTTGAGCCTCGCTTAGGTATTCGCGTTCGTTTAGCTTCTCAAGGTAAGGGAAAATGGCAAGCAAGTGGCGGTGAAAAATCTAAATTTGGTTTATCTGCTTCACAGGTATTGTCTGTTGTTGATACGTTAAGCGCAGAAAATAAACTTGATACTCTACAATTAGTGCATTTTCACCTCGGTTCTCAGATAGCAAACATTCGAGATGTTCGCTTTGGGGTGAGTGAAGCCGCACGATTCTATTGTGAATTACGTAAACTCGGTGCGCAAGTTGCTTATATGGATGTCGGTGGTGGTTTGGCTGTTGATTATGACGGTACTCGCAGCCAATCATCTAATTCCATGAATTACAGTTTAGCTGAATATGCTAATAACATTGTTGGTACGATTGCTGATATCTGTTATACCTATCAGCAACCCGTCCCAGCCATTATCTCTGAATCAGGTCGCTCATTAACAGCGCATCATGCGGTATTAATTTCCAATGTAATTGGTGCTGAGTCTTATCAACCAGAAACATTGCTTCCTCCGAGCGACGATGAATCAGTGTTATTGCAAAATATGTGGGGATCATGGGAGCAATTAGATAAACGTAATGATGACCGTGCATTAATAGAAATTTACCACGATACACAAAATGACGTCGCCGAAGTGCACAGTCAATTTGCAACGGGTCTACTTAACTTGAGGCAACGTGCATGGGCAGAGCAGGTACATCTGCGAGTTTGTCATGAACTTAATAAATTAATGGATGAAAAAAATCGTTTCCATCGCCCTATTATTGATGATTTAAACGAAAAATTGGCTGATAAACTGTTTGTTAATTTCTCCTTATTTCAGTCATTGCCTGACGCATGGGGGATTGAGCAAATATTCCCAGTATTGCCTTTAAATGGATTAGATGATGCGGTACAAAACCGTGCCGTTTTACTTGATATTACCTGCGATTCTGATGGGGCTATTGACCATTATGTAGATGGGCAGGGTATTGAAAGCACGTTATTAATGCCTCGTTGGACAGAGGAGAAACCTTATCTAATGGGATTTTTCCTAGTGGGCGCGTATCAAGAAATTCTTGGCAATATGCATAACCTATTTGGTGATACTCACAGTGCGGTGGTGATGGTCAATGATGATGGTGAAATAGACGTGACCGAAATCGCCCACGGCAATATTGTCGAAGATATGCTCAATTATGTCAGCTTAGATTCTGAAGAATTTAAAGAAACCTATTCTCAATTAGTGAATAGTAAATTACCACCTGAAGAGCGTGAAGAGGTCTTTGATGAACTCATTTTAGGCCTGAAAGGTTATACCTATTTAGAAGATTATTAAGGAACAATAGATGAGTCAATTATTTCAGCAAGTGGATAATTCAATTTACTCCAATGCCATGACTTTTTTACGCTTGCCATTGGCGATGGATCCCGTCGCTGCGAATGCACAGCTAGCGGTATTAGGTTTACCCTTTGATTTAGCAACCACTGGGCGTTCTGGTGCGCGTATGGGGCCAACAGCGATTCGTCATGCCTCGATTAATTTGGCATGGGAAGGTTATCGTTATCCTTGGAAATTTAATTTGCTTGAGCAAATCAGTGCCATTGATGCGGGAGATTTAGTATACGATTGTGGTGATGCCGCACAATTTACAGATAAAGTAGAGAAGGCCGCCAATGAGATCCTCTCTTCCGATAAAGCGCTGTTAGCGCTCGGAGGGGACCATTTTGTTACTCTGCCTTTATTACGTGCGCACCATAAGAAATTCGGAAAAATGGCGCTGATTCATTTCGATGCACATACAGATACCTATGACAGTGGCAGCCGCTATGACCATGGCACCATGTTCTACCATGCGCCAAATGAAGGATTGATCGATCCCGACCATAGCGTGCAAATCGGTATTCGTACGTCATATAATCCGAATAATCACGCTTTTACCGTGATTGATGCGATGCAGGCTAATGACCTTAGTGTTGAGCAAATTTGCGATATTATTCGTACTAAAATTGGATCGCTCCCTGTTTATTTAACTTTTGATATCGACTGTTTAGATCCCGCCTATGCACCAGGTACTGGGACTCCCGTGTGTGGAGGATTAAGCACAGATAAAATATTAAAAGTGTTACGTGCTTTGCAGGGGATTAATATAGTGGGGATGGATGTCGTTGAAGTCTCGCCTGCCTATGATAGCAGTGAAATAACCGCATTAGCTGGTGCAACGATTGCCGTTGAACTGATGCATCTTTGGGCTGTTAATAATAAATAAGTGTATTCCCTTGCCATAGCAGATGTGACAACCATTTTGCTATGGTGAGGATATTAATACCAATTCCGGTAAGTATGTGATCTAGATTTTGCGCAGGAAAAACAGCTTAATTCAAGGCGTAATTTGACGTAAATGGTTATTCCCTTTGCGAAAATTACAACGCAGCAGTAAGTTGTTTTAACCAGTAAAATAGATCAGCTATTTATCGGAATTGGTATAAACAAGGAAGGAGATGCAGACGTGAACATAACGCTAAAAGTGGCCACTATTGACCATGTTGACGAGGTGCTTGCACTTCATTACAAATATCAAATAGATTCAATCTCTGAACATGACAAAGCAGATGGTTTTATTACAACCGCTTTTACTAAAGCACATTTAGTTGCGTTAATTGAAAAAGAGCAGGGGCTTTGTATAGCTATTGAGAATGAGCAAATCGTTGCCTATGCTATGTCCGCTTCTTGGGGATTTTGGCAACAATGGCCGATGTTTCAATATATGGTCGAAAATTTACATGATGTACCTTTCGAAGGGCAGAATTTAACAGTTGATAACTCCTATCAATATGGACCCATTTGTGTTGATAAACGTGTTCGTGGTCTGGGCGTTTTTGAAAAAATATTCACTTTTAGTCTGCAACATATGGCTAGTCGCTATCCAGTGATGGTTACCTTTATTAATAAAATAAATCCAAGATCTTATCACGCTCATACAGGTAAAACCGCATTACAGGTAATTGAAGAGTTTCAATTTAACAATAATCACTATTATAAATTAGCGTGTAAAACAGCTTAGCAACAAGCAAGGAGTGCTACTTGAAAGTTTGTTTTTCCCGTAGATACAAACCATTATTACTGCTTCTTATTGTTGTTTTGTCGTACGGCTGTAGTTCACCACAAACTCAGCCTCTCTCTGATATTCTCCTACCCCCTCAATTACAAAAGAACTATTTCATTGCTGATGATGGATACTATCTACCGTTGCATACCTATTGGCCTGATGGCCCTGCTCAGGGAATCGTCATTGCTTTGCATGGTTTTAATGATTACAGCAATGGCTTTACTAAGATGTGTGAATATTATGTCGCTCGCAATGTAGCTTGCTTTGCCTATGATCAACGTGGTTTTGGACAAACCGTAATGGCGGGTTTATGGCCAAAAGCTGGGCGATTACAGCAAGATTTAGCTGTTATTAGCAAGTTGTTAGCAAAGCAATACCCTGATTTACCTATTTATGTCGTTGGTGAAAGTATGGGCGGGGCGGTTATTCTCACTGCGATGGCGGATAACAGATTAATGTTATCACATTATCTGCAAGGGGTGGTTTTATTGGCGCCAGCTGTTTGGGCAAGAAGCACACAGCCATGGTATCAGAGATGGTCATTGTGGCTTGCTGTGCATACCTTTCCTGATTGGCAACCGACGGGCAAAGGTTTAGGTATTCAAGCCACCGATAATATTGCTGCGTTACGGGCGATGTCGAGTGATCAATGGGTGATAAAAAAGACCCGTATAGATGCGTTATATGGATTAACTAATTTAATGGATAACGCATTGTTAGCGGCTAAAAAGATCTCGATTAATAGTTTTATTGTCTATGGTAATCAGGATCAAGTGATACCGAAAAAGGCAATGTGCAGCATGTTAAATAATAGTAAATCAGCGCCAGCAAGAGTTGCTTTTAAGCTCTATTTAGAGGGGTATCATATGCTATCCCGTGATTTACAAGCTGAGAATCTATTTGCAGATAGCTATCAATGGATGTTTGCCTTACCGTTGTTGAATGAGCAACGGCAAGACAAACAGAATAGATCATCGGATATTATAACAATCGAATCCGATAAACCTATCAGCTATTGTGAGCCATAAACCGCTACTATATTTTTTGTATATATTTTAAACAGCCCGTCGACTTGTCACGTATCGTCGTATATTGGCCTTCATAAATACAGATAACTTTACCCTGTTCTTTATAGGTTTCCATATCGATACGAAGCAAGGTGAATTGCTCACTGAAAACAGGTGTAGAGCAAAACAATATCAATATTAATAAGCTTAATTTTTTCATTTTTACCTCTCCGTTTTCTCTTTGCTTGCAAAAAGATGCAATAGGGATAGCTATTGTGATTACTCTGCGTACCAGTAGCCGTTATTTACAAGCTCAGTAAATAGCGTTAGGGCACCATGATTTTCATGTAACAGATCGATAACTTCACTACCAATCTCATCTTGATCACAAAGATGATGGCCTAGCTCTTTAAAGCCCGTACAGTCAAAGTGCAATCCATTAATAAATAAAGAGGTTGCTGCTTGTTGAAAATAAACCGCACGTAATCCGCCTAAACGGATAAATTGTGCGCCATCTTCAAGGAGTTGTAATATCTCTTCATTTTCCAGTGCTGGTTCAACGGGGGCAATGTCAAGTTCATGTTTGGCTTCACTAATCATTTTGCCAAACCAAGGTATTAGCGCTTCGGGAGTTTGGCAGTTGGCGAGCATAACGCGATGTAACTCTCGCAGTTCTTGGGTTTCAATTTGCCCTGGTCTTTCGCGTAGCTGCATGACCCGATCCGTGTAACGTTCTGGTGTTGCATTATTATCTATATTGTAATCGGTAAAGCTACTTAATAGATCATTTTGATCTGGCGCGCGAAACCCAACGCTGTAGTTTAATGATGGTTCAATCGCGTAACCTTCGTGGGGGTAGCCACAGGGAATATAGAGGATGTCGCCTGGCTCAAGCTCAACATCTATGATCGCTGCAAAGCTCTCACAATGTTTGAGTGCGCCATGTGCCGCAAATTCATGCAATTCACTCTTTTCGCCAACGCGCCAATGGCGTTTACCTAACCCTTGAATAATAAATACATCATAATTGTCGATATGTGGGCCGACACCACCCTGTGGTGTAGAATAACTGATCATCAGGTCATCAATACGCCAATTTGGCAGAAAGCGAAAGCAGCGAATCTAACCCTTGAGACTCGCCATGCCAGTGGTCAACGGCTTGAATTAATAAACTCGCGCCCTCATGTTCTAATTTCTCGAAGGTAGTAAAGGGGCCACATTCGGCTTGCCACTGCTCACCTTCTTTAAAAACAAGGCGACTTTCAATCTCTTCTTCCATCGCTAAGCCGGCAATTTCATCGGGCATGATGGGATCAATAAAATCGCTAAATCCTTGTTTAATAACTGTTGGTTTTTTTTGCCAGTAGGTGTCGAGAAAATGGTTAATATCTAAATTAAGTTCAAACATGAAGGCCTCTTACAGTGATTAAATTGGGGGTGCTTGTTTTGATTATATACCCGTTAGCCGTGAAAAGGGATTACCGACATTAATCAAAATATAATAGAAGGGATAAGGGAAAATAAAAAGGCAGCCAATAGGCTGCCTTCAGTTGCACTGGTTTGCTCGGTTTAACCGACTAATTTTTCTACGAGTTCAGTCGCTTGACCAATGTAATTAGCTGGTGTCATCGCCTTAAGCTCCGCTTTCACCGCATCACTTAATTCAAGTGTATCAATGAATGCTGCCATACCAGGGCCATCAACACGTTTTCCGCGTGTTAGCTCTTTTAGTTTTTCGTAGGGTTTTTCAATACCGTAACGACGCATTACCGTCTGAATAGGCTCAGCGAGTACTTCCCAATTGGCATCCAAATCTTTAAGCATATTGGCTTCATTGGCTTCAAGTTTGCTGATCCCTTTTAGGCTTGCTTCATAAGCGATAACAGAATAACCGATAGCAACCCCTAAATTACGTAAAACCGTTGAGTCAGTTAAATCACGTTGCCAACGAGAAACAGGCAATTTTGCTGCGAGGTGATCAAAAATGGCATTCGCTAAACCTAAGTTACCTTCAGAGTTTTCAAAATCAATGGGGTTTACTTTATGTGGCATCGTTGATGAGCCAATTTCACCTGCAATGGTTTTTTGCTTAAAGTGGCCAAGACAGATGTATCCCCAGATATCACGGTCAAAGTCTAATAAAATAGTATTAAAACGGGCAATCGCATCAAACAACTCAGCAATGTAATCATGCGGTTCAATTTGTGTTGTGTAAGGGTTGAATGTTACGCCTAAGCTTGTCACAAATTGCTCAGAGAAAGCTTGCCAGTCAAGTTCAGGATAAGCGCTAAGATGTGCATTATAATTACCCACAGCGCCATTGGCTTTACCGAGCACTTCCGTTGCTTCGATTTGCTTAACTTGACGTTGTAGACGAGCGACCACGTTAGCCATCTCTTTACCTAGAGTGGTCGGTGAAGCGGGTTGACCATGTGTACGAGACATCATTGGCATCGCTTTATATTCAATAGCCTTCTCTTTAATCGCATTAACGATGCGTTGACAGTAAGGAAGAATAACCTCTTTTTTAGCCGTACCTAGCATTAATGCATGAGATAGGTTATTAATGTCTTCAGAAGTACATGCAAAATGGATGAATTCAGAAACGGCTTCTAATTCAGCAACACCGCTTACTTTTTCTTTTAAAAAATACTCAACAGCCTTAACATCGTGATTAGTTGTTGCTTCAATATCTTTAACGCGTTGAGCATCGGCTTCACAGAAACTTTCAACAATTGCATCAAGGTGTGCGTTTGCAGCATCTGAGAAAGCCGGAACTTCTGCGATACCATCTGTTTGTGCTAGTTTTTGTAACCAACGCACTTCAACTTGTACGCGGAATTTAATTAAACCAAATTCACTGAAAATATCGCGTAAAATTGCAGTTTTGCTACCGTAACGGCCATCCACTGGTGATACGGCAGTTAGTCCTGAAAGTTCCATTTGTTGCTCCTAAATTTTAGAGTAGGTTGTTTTAAAACTATGGGTGTTTAATCTTATTGAATATGCATTAAACACGGTGTAAATTTTGTTTGGTTTGATGAATCATGGCTTTACGAGAGAGTATCAGGTGTCTGCGTTTCCCACCAATTTGTCGCCATAATACCGTCGCGCGCACCCCTGCGAGCAAAAGAGCCCGAATTTTATGCTGTGTTACTTGTTGTTGCAAGCAACTTGGGTTGCCATTAACTTGAATTTTCGGGCCAAGGTTACTGATTAAGTCACGATAAATAGAGTCCAAATTGCTTAATACGCTACTGTCATCAATTTCAAAGTGGTTAAGTTGACGCTTAACTTGGTTAATACGTTCACTGAGTAAATTAAGAGTATTGCTGTTCGTTATTAATTTTTTTTCCAGTGCAATCATGCCCACAAGGTATTTAGTAACCTGCATATTGCGGCTGTTACTGGCATTATCTAGCTGTTCCAGCATGCATTTAAAGCCGACTTCTAATGATGAATAACCACCAAAAATATCTAATGGTGATTCCCCCTCGGTACGCATGATGGAGTGTAATGATGCATTAAATGCAACGGCGTCAGGGCATACACCTTTTGTGGCAATTTTATCCACTAAATAAGCCGCTTGGCACATCGCTGCAAAGGCGAGACTGCGAGATTCTAAATTATGAAATGGCATTATTTGACTTCTCTATTTTGTAAATGTTGTTCAATAATTGCGCCACCTAGGCACACATCACCTTGATAAAATACGGCCGATTGACCCGGGGTGACAGCTGCTTGTTGTTCATCAAAAATAACTTCGAGTGTATCGTCATCAATAGGCGTAACGGTACAAGCTATATCCTGTTGGCGATAACGGGTTTTCACCGTACAGGTAAATGGTTCTTTTTTAACGGTGCGATCTACCCAGTCACACTGTTTAGCAATTAGCCCATAGGAAAATAGCGCAGGATGGTGAGCACCTTGAGCCACTAATAGTTGATTTTTTTGCATATCTTTACCGACTACATACCAAGGATCTTCGCTGGAATTTTGTAAACCGCCGATACCAAGGCCTTTTCGTTGCCCAAGGGTATGATACATTAAACCCTGATGTTGGCCGATAACCTCGCCACTTGGGGTGACGATATCTCCCGGCTGTGCGGGTAAATATTCTTGTAAAAATTCAGTAAATTTACGCTCACCAATAAAACAGATACCGGTGCTATCTTTCTTATTGGCGGTGATTAAATCTTGCTCTTCAGCAATTCGGCGTACTTCTGGTTTCTCTAATTCACCAACGGGAAAAAGCGTTTTTGCTATCTGTTTTTCGCCCACGGCGTAAAGGAAATAGCTTTGATCTTTATTATTGTCTAGACCACGTAGTAGCTGTACATGACCATTTTCCTCACGGCGACGTACATAATGCCCAGTTGCAATATAATCGGCCCCTAAGTCTTCTGCGGCAAATTCTAAAAATGCTTTAAATTTAATCTCTTTATTACACATGATATCAGGGTTGGGAGTACGCCCCGCTTTATATTCAGCAAGAAAATGTTCAAAGACGTTATCCCAATATTCAGCAGCAAAGTTGATGGTGTGTAAAGTGATGCCTAATTTATCACAGACCGCTTGTGCATCTTGAAGGTCTTGGGCAGCCGCACAATACTCGTTGGTATCATCCTCTTCCCAGTTTTTCATAAATAGCCCTTCAACTTGGTATCCCTGTTGCTGTAATAAATACGCAGATACGGATGAATCAACACCGCCGGACATTCCGACGATCACTTTTATTTGGCTATTGTCTGTCATAAATTATTCTCCTACTGATTTGCGCTGGATTTTAACAGATATTGAGTAAAAATGCAGGGGGATATTGCAGCTAATATTCTTCGTTATAGGTTTAAGTAAAGCAGACACCTTGGTTGTGTCATTGCTATCTACTATTGATAACGGTTGATGAGTTATTTTCATTCGTTATCAATAATTTACGCCTTGAGCGCCCCTCCTGTGGTGTGATATATCCCATTGTTATTAAAAGAAAAAATGTGTTTGGTGGTGGAATGTAAATATAAAAAAAGTCAATTTGTTAATAAATTTACTAAATAGTTAAAACTATATTTTGTTATCTTCTTCTAATCCATGTATTCTTGCGCGCTTTTTAAGCGTAGTTGTTAACTCTGTTCATAGTAATCGATTAAGGTTGCTATTTGTTTTTAACTCAATTTTAAAATTAATATTTTGTTGGAAAGTGACCGCACTTTCTTAACTTTACCTTCTGTTTTAGTTATATATAGGATACACAAAATGCACAGTAAGCTGATCTTTGTACTTAATTGTGGTAGTTCTTCGTTAAAATTTGCGATTATCGATGCCGCAAGTGGCGATGAAAAATTATCGGGTCTGGCTGAATGCCTGCATTTAGATAATGCTAGCATTAAGTGGAAACTTGATGGCAACAAAGGCACCGCTGAACTTGGTGCGGGTGCTGCTCATGAAGAAGCATTAATTTACATTGTAGAGCACATTTTAACGCAAAAACCTGAGTTAAAAGAAAATCTTTTTGCAATCGGTCATCGCGTAGTACACGGTGGTGAAAAATTCACTAAATCAGCTCTCATTTGTGATCAAGTGATGAAAGGTATTGAAGAGTGTATTACGTTAGCACCATTACATAATCCTGCTCACCTTGTTGGTATTCGTGCAGCGCAACATGCTTTCCCTAGTTTGCCGAATGTGGCTGTATTCGATACGGCTTTCCATCAAACTATGCCGCAAGAGGCTTTCCTTTATGCCTTACCGTACTCTCTATATAAAGAGAATGGTATTCGTCGTTATGGTATGCACGGTACAAGTCATTACTATATCAGCTTGCAAGCAGCGGAAATATTAAATAAACCAGTTGAAGAGTTAAACATTATTAACTGTCATCTAGGTAATGGCGGTTCTGTTTGTGCGATAAAAAATGGTATTTCAGTTGATACCTCAATGGGTATGACGCCATTAGAAGGTTTAGTAATGGGGACGCGTTGTGGAGACCTTGATCCTGCGATTATTTTCCATTTATATGATCAATTAGGTTATAGTATGGCTGAGATTAACACCATGCTAACCAATAAATCAGGTTTATTAGGCATTACAGAAGTGACGAGTGATTGCCGTTATGTTGAAGATAACTACCAAACAGATGAAGCAGCGAAACGCGCAATGGATTTTTACTGTTACCGTTTAGCAAAATATATCGGTAGCTACGCAGCTGCTTTAGATGGTCGCCTAGATGCGGTTGTGTTTACGGGCGGCATTGGTGAAAATTCAGCGCCAATTCGTGATATTACATTATCTCGCTTAGGTCTATTAGGCTTTAAAGTGGATCAAGAGGCTAACCTTAAAAATCGTTTCGGTAATGAGGGTATTATCACCGAAGAAGGTAGTACGGTGGCTATGGTTATTGCAACAAACGAAGAGTGGGTAATTGCTCGCGATACGCTAGAATTAGCTAGCGCTTAATTTGTTCGATAAGATAAGGAGGCTTTTGCCTCCTTATTTGTTAATCATTTAATAGATAGCATAACGTTTAATATTCGCCGTTAACTCGGCTTTATTTTCGTAAAATGACGCGACCATTTCTGCTATTTTTCTTAATACTTCTTTATCTTCACTGTGAATACAAAAGCTCAAGGTTTCTTTACCAAAGGTAATTTTACTGAGTAACTCAGGGCTCTTTTCCGTGAGCATATTAGTTAATACTAAGCCCCAATCTTCACCATCCCCTAAAAAATCATTTTCTTCAAATGTTGTCCATTTTAAGTCACTTAATGTAATGGTATGGTCTTTTTTCATGCTTGAAATTAAAAAAGGTTGATAAGCATTTGGCTGTTTCATTCTGTTTCTCTAAGGTGATTGACGTATAGTCATCCTACAGAAACCGTACAATTAAATTGCTGCTTAGTTCATACTTTGTATATAGAAATCAGTGCTACACGTTATATTTTACACGACTTTATATTGTCCATTAGCAATACCATCAATCGTCCAATGACCGATACGGTAGCGAATTAACCGTAACGTTGGAAAACCAATGTTAGCCGTCATGCGTCAACCTGACGATTACGTCCTTCATTAATGGTAATACTTAGCCAAGTGGTGGGAATATTGGCTCGCTCTCGTATGGGGGGGATTCTATCCCAAATCAAAGGTGCAGCCATCAACGCAACTTGAGCTGGCAGTGTTAAACCATCTTTGAGCTCTACGCCATCGCGTAACTTCTGTAGGTCAGATTCCTCTGGCGCGCCTTCTACTTGTACCCAATAGGTTTTACTGGTTTTAGCATCGGGTTGAGTTATTTTTGCCTGTAGTTTGCCATCATTAGTCAGTAGTAATAAACCTTCACTGTCTCTATCGAGTCTTCCCGCAGCATAAACATCTTTAATATCAATGAAATCGGCTAAGGTTTTGCGGCTATTAGTGGTGCTACCTTGATCGGTAAATTGACTCAACACGTCAAAGGGTTTATTAAATAAGATTATTTTACGTGGTGCCGTGTTGACCTTCGTCGCTACCATATTTTTATTGGTTTTTTGTACCGGACGATTGAGCTTTTTTATGTGTAAAAGCCGTTTTTTTATGCGTAACCATCAACGTGATACCTTCGAAATTAAATAAGCGGTCGGAATTGTAGCAGAATTTTATCGCTAGGTTGCCGTTTCATGGTATCGAAAAAAGGTTTTTCACGTGGTTCAACAACAATATTGTGGAAATGCGGTTAATAAATGCCGCTAAGCGAGTTGTTAAATTGGATTATTGCAGAGTTTTAGTTATGATATGAGCTCATTTTTTGAATGGTAACATATTCATAACAATTTGAACGTGAACGTTTAGTTAAAAGTCTTAACTCTTGTTAAAGGAAATAATATGACAGATAAAACTGCAAAAATCATCTATACACAAACGGATGAAGCTCCAGCACTAGCAACTCACTCTTTATTACCCATTGTTAATGCTTTCACTAAAGCAGCTGGAATCGTGGTGGAAACACGTGATATTTCCGTTGCAGCACGTATTATTTCTCATTTTTCTGATTACCTTTCCGCAGAACAACAACTACCAGACAACTTAGCTGAGTTAGGTGATCTAGCGAAAACGCCAGAGGCAAATATTATTAAATTGCCTAATGTAAGTGCCTCTATTCCACAACTACAAGCGGCGATTAAAGAGTTACAAGCGCACGGTTATGCGTTACCTGACTATCCTGAAAATCCACAAACGGATGCTGAAATTGATATTAAAGGGCGTTATGCCAAGGTGTTAGGGAGTGCGGTAAATCCGGTTCTACGTGAGGGTAACTCAGATCGTCGAGTTGCCGATGCCGTTAAACAGTATGCCAAAGATAACCCTCATCGTATGGGCGCATGGTCAAAGGATTCAAAGTCGCACGTTGCTCACATGCAGCAGGGGGATTTTTACGGTAGCGAGCAATCGGTGATCTTAAACCAAGATGACGATGTTAAAATTGAATTCACTAGCGCATCGGGTGCGGTGACCGTATTAAAAGCGTCAACACCCGTATTAAAGGATGAAGTAATCGATTCATCGGTGATGAGTTGTGCAGCACTGCGTGCTTTTTATGAAGCACAAATGCAGGATGCAAAGGCCAATAACGTCATGTTATCACTGCACCTTAAAGCGACCATGATGAAAGTATCTGATCCTATTATGTTTGGTCATGCTGTTACCGTCTACTTTAAAGAAGTATTTGAAAAATATGCGCAATTATTTGCACAACTCGGTGTTGATGCGAGCAACGGACTTGGCGATGTTTACGCAAAAATAAAACAGCTCCCAGCAGCACAACAAGCGCAAATTGAACAGGATATTGCCGCTGTTTATGGTAAACGTCCAGGCTTGGCAATGGTTGACTCCGATAAAGGGATCACTAATTTACATGTACCAAGCGATGTAATTATTGATGCTTCTATGCCAGCGATGGTGCGCGCTTCTGGGCAAATGTGGAATGCACAGGGCAAATTAGAAGATACTAAAGCGCTGATCCCTGATCGCTGTTATGCAGGTATCTACCAAGAAACCATCGCATTTTGTCGTGAACACGGCGCCTTTGACCCAGCAACCATGGGCAACGTTTCTAACGTTGGATTGATGGCACAAAAAGCAGAAGAGTATGGTTCACACGATAAAACCTTCCAAATTAAAGAGTCGGGTGTTGTTAAAGTGAGCGATTCTGCGGGAAATATATTGATGGAGCATAATGTCGCTAGCGGTGATATTTGGCGTATGTGCCAAGCGAAGGATATTCCTATTCGTGACTGGGTACGTCTTGCTGTTAGTCGCTCTCGTGCAACGGGACAACCAGCTATTTTCTGGTTAGATGAAAATCGTGCCCATGACGCGAATTTGATCACTAAAGTTAAAACCTATCTGCAAGACCATGATACCAATGGCCTTGATATTCAAATTATGTCGCCTAATGATGCCATTAAATATACGCTTAAGCGCGTTAAAGCAGGTGACAATACTATCTCTGTAACGGGTAATGTATTACGTGATTATCTCACCAATCTTTTCCCAATATTAGAGTTAGGCACAAGTGCTAAAATGTTGTCTATCGTCCCGTTACTTGCTGGTGGTGGTCTATTTGAAACGGGTGCCGGTGGTAGTGCACCTAAGCATGTGCAACAGTTTGTTGAAGAAGGGCATTTGCGTTGGGACTCGCTAGGTGAATTCTTAGCCTTAGCCGTTTCTATTGAAGATATTGCACAAAAAACAGCAAACAGCAAAGCGGTTGTGCTTGCTAATGCGCTTAATGCGGCCAATGCTAAATTCCTCAAAGAGGATAAATCACCGTCACGCAAAGTGAAAGAACTGGACAACCGTGGTAGCCATTTCTACCTAGCTATGTATTGGGCTGAAGCGCTTGCGACACAAAATAATGATGCTCAGTTACAGGAAAAATTTACTCCACTTGCAAAAGCATTGATTGATAATGAAGCCGCGATTGTACAAGAGTTAAATGATGCACAGGGTTCGCGCATTGATTTGGGTGGGTATTTCCACACTGATCAGGCCAAAGTAGCCGCAGCGATGCGCCCAAGTAAAACATTAAATGCCGCACTAGCTGCCATTTAATAAATTTAATGATAAGAAAAAAGGGCGCTTAATGCGCCCTTTTTTTGTTTTGTGCTGCATCCTTCCTCGCAATGGTATTATACCAATTCCATTAATTATGTGATCTAAATTTGGCGTAGGAAAAATGATTAAATTCAAGGCATAAGTTGAGGTAAATGGTTGCTCCCTTTACAAAACTTATAACGCAGAAGTTCGTTATTTTAACCAGCAAAATAGATCAGTTATTTAGTGGAATTGGTATTATTTAATGATAAAACCTTGTTGCTTAAGGAAGGGCAACATGTGTGGACGAGCTTCTTTTTGTAACATCGTTGCGATTTGCGCTGTCCAGTTCGTTGTTTTTTGCCCTGCACTGCGGGTTTGATAATATCTTTGTATCTGTTGATCATAAACAGCGAGTTCTGCCACATCGTTTGGGGCATCATAGCTTTCTTGTTTGAGAACAATCGATAACGGTAAACGAGGTTTTATTTCGTGATTTTGATCAGGATAACCTAAACATAACCCAAATACGGGATAGACCAGCTCAGGTAAGGCCAATAAATTTGTCACCTGCTCTATTTCATTACGTATTCCACCAATGTAGCAACTTCCCAACCCCAATGACTCAGCTGCAATGACCAGATTCTGTGCAAATAAAGCCGTATCAACGGAAGCCGTTAAAAATTGTTCCGTATAACCACTTTGCATCGTTTCACCGTGCATTTCACAGGCGAGTTGATGGCGATGCATATCGGCACAAAATACCAAAAAAACGGGCGCATTCGCAACATAAGGTTGGTTTCCTGCAAGCTCAGCGAGCTTATTGCGTTTCTCACCGGGCGCGATTTGAATAACCGTACAGGCTTGGATAAAGCTCGAAGTGGCGGCTGCTTGCCCCGCCTGAACCAGCGTTTCGACTGTTTTTTGTGGCACATTTTTTTCACTAAAGCGGCGAATTGAGCGGTGTGATTGTAGCAGTGAAATGATATCGTTCATGGTTTCTCCAAGTGATGAGTAAATTTTTCTAGAACATTAAAGGAGCCACTATCTCTCTCCCCAATGATAGCACCTCAATAAAAAGCAGCTATTATACCTTTGCACATAATATTGGTATGAATACCATTAACGCCGTTAAACCACTGTATTTATCACTTGAAGAGAAGGCGCTATGTAGGGGAGGAATAAATTAATATAACCAGAGGTTAAGCATTGTAACTAATGGTTTTTATTTTCAAAAATAAACGTTGATATGTTGTTGATTTAATAAGGAGAGAAACTACGCTTGAGCGATGATCCGCTAAAAATCACTCTACCCAGTGAGATTTTAGCGGCTATATAATTGGCCTATATTAATAAAGGTAAACATAGGCGCTACAACAGCTAGGCTATTTATTACAGTCGTGCAATGTGCAGAAGTTAAATACCTAACTCATCAAACAAATCTTGTTCACTTTTACTGATTTGCGGCTTTTCTTCATTAAATAGGGGGATTTCTTTTTTATTATTTCTCTCTTCTTCTAAAATTGAATCGGCGTCATAGGCTTCTTTCTCCTTAAAGGTGGAGAGTCTGATAAACTCAGTTTTATCCATCGCCAATTCAAGGTAGAAAATATTATTTCGAGCTGTGGTAAAAGTCACTCGTCTGGCCTGTGGACGATCAAGATTAGTATCGATAGAGAGTTGTACCTGTTTGTTAATGGTTAACATTTTCGGTTGATTTTGGGTGATCGATGTGTGCAGTTGATGACCAATAACAGAGGTAAAATCGCCGACGATTTGATTCATTAACTCCCCCATTACATCGCCAACTTCATCGGAAGTATGCGATTGTGCTAATTCATTTTCAGGAATCCCCATATGTCGCATATAGTTTTGGTATATTTCAATTGCAGCGTTGGCGGTAAAATTAATGATAACCAACCCAGAAAAGCCACCGTCAAATAGCACAAAACAGCCCAAATCAGGTTTTAAACAGGTTTTATTAATCTTTTGTACCATTGCGGAATAATTAATAGATTTATCGGTTGCCGTTGTTAGCACCGCTTTTACAGAATCACAAAGAACCAACAAAATATCATCGGTTGTTATTATTTTAGTTTTACTCATGACATTTCCTGTTAAAAATTAAATATCGAAGCAATAAATTGCTAAAGTGAAAGGCAAATTGCATCTTAAATGGAGGCACACTCTCACAAAAAAACGCACTTTAATACATTTTTCAATGAAATATTGAAGAATAATTAAATATTGTTAACTACATAGATATCTTATTAAAAAACAATTACTCATTCGACGTAATAGTGAACCCATAAATGGTTATATTTGCAGCGAATAATAGCACTGCACACAATATGGTAATAGGGGGTAGTCTCATGACAATTTCAGGTAAAATTTTTAAGTAATAGTTAGCGAACCGTTTGATAAAGTGATGATTAATAGATATTGTGATGATTATTTAAAATAAGATAAGTAGCGCGGTATATTGCGCTATCTCATTTATAAAGCGCTTATCTGCTATTCATAATTTGGAAATGTCGTGGAAATAATTAGAAGTAAAGAGTTCAAATCTGAACGCGCTTGGGGCGCAAAAGAGGTCGCAAATATGAATGGTATTACGACGCGTTTACATTGGACTAATCAGCCTTATAAATGGCATGTAAATGATGGTGAAGAAGTATTTGTTGTTTTAGATGGCGTTGTCGAAATGCTGTTTAAAGAAAATGGAATTGAGCGTTCATCAGTGCTAAAAACAGGTGATATATTTTACGCATCTACAGGAACAGAGCATGTTGCACACCCGCATGGAGAAGCCCGCATCTTAGTTGTAGAATCGCAAGGAAGCGTATAATAGAGGTATTACTTTTATAAAGTAAAAAATATGAGATAGGGGGCATCTCATTGCGTTTAAAAATGAGATATGTGGCGCTGGGTTTTACGTCACCGTGCAGGTTATATTTGTTAACATTCTAATTTGCTATATAAATTAGTGGGTTAGGGCATGATTTCAAAAAGGTGATAGGTGGCGTTTAGTTTTACGTCACCGTGCAGGTTATATTTGTTAACATGTTAATTTGCTATATAAATTAGTGGGTTAGGGCATGATTTCAAAAAGGTGATAGGTGGCAGTGTCATTCCTATCTCAAATCAAAGTTTTTACAAATAGTTAGCGAACTGATTGATTACATGATGATTAATAGATATTGTGATGATTATTTAAAATAAGATAAGTGGCGCGGTGCATTACATCATGATGCCACTTATAAAGCTGTTGAGGCTGTAGAATTTCTCCAAAAAGACCGTTTTTACGTTGTTTTTCATTTAATGAAAATTGTATAAAAAATGTACTTGCATGCGCTGATCGGCTGTGATCTAATAGTTATTATTCGCTCAGAGTGAAACGTCATGGCTAATTACAAACCAGACCTATCTTGTCAAAGTAAATTCATCCCGATTGACTTTGCACAGCAAATTCTCCCCGGTACATTTGAGTACGCACTTTCCCATATCGTTGATAAGCACCTTGATTTAAGCACCTTTGATGATTGGTACAATAATGACAATGGCGGTGCAGCTGCTTATCCACCTTCTGTTATGCTAAAAATCATCTTGTTGGTTACTCTCGTGGCCTTGTTAGTAGTCGCCGTATCGCAGACGCGTGTGAGCGTAATATCACCTTCATGAGTTTATCGGGTGATGTACAGCCACATTACACGTCAATCGCCAACTTTATCTCCAAAATGAAAGATAAAATCGAGCCGCTTTTTACCCAAGTCTTAATGATATGCGATAAAGAAGGGTTGATAGGTCGTCACATGTTTGCGATTGATGGTTGCAAGATAAGCAGCAATGCGAGTAAAGAGTGGAGTGGTACATTTGCAGAGCTTGAACGCAAACAACGCAAGTTGCAACGTGCTAGCCAACGCATTATTGCAAGACATCAGGCACAAGACGGTCTTAATGAAGATGAACGCCAACATGACCTAAAACAGAAACAAAAATTAGATGAAAGTGCCAATAAAATTAGTGCGTTCCTTGCGAGTAATAAAGAGAAAATAGGTAGTCGAAATAAACCAGTAAAAAGCAATATCACCGACCCAGATAGCGCCAAGATGACCACCAGTAAAGGGACGATTCAAGGTTATAACGGTATTGCTATCAATGATGATAAACACCAAATCATAGTGCAAGCGCAGGCATGGGGCTCGGTAGGTGAGCAGCAGACATTGAAGCCCGCGGTTAAGCAGTTGCAAGAACAACTTACGAAGCTAGGTACACCTGATACCTTTAAAGATGCCAAGTTCAGTGCTGACAGTGGTTTCCACAGTGAAGTGAACCTTGAGTTCATGGCCACGACAGGGTTAGATACTTATATAGCAGATACCGCATTTAGAAGCCGCAATCCTTTATTCCAAACCAGTCAAACCTATCAAACAGAACAAGAAAAACGGCGATTAAAACGCAGTAAAGGCAGAGCGCGACTATTTACTAGTCACGATTTTTACTTTGATGAAACGGTCTCAAGTTGCCGCTGCCCAGCAGGTAATGAAATGTGGTTAAGTGTTAAAAATGTTGAAACGGCAGGTCGGCAATACGTTCGTTTCTCAGGTTATTTAAAGGATTGCCGGGCCTGCGTACTACAAAAGCAATGCATGCGCAACGCGCCGACTAAACAAGGCAGACAAGTCCAGTTTGAAATCAATAAAAGCACCAAACCTATATCTTATAGCGATAAAATGCGGGTGAAAATAGACAGTAGCCCCGGACGGCGACAATACAGTAAACGGTTAGGTGCAATAGAGCCGGTATTTGGCAATATTACGGTCAATAAAGGGATGAATAAATTCACGCTGCGCGGGCAAGAGAAAGTGAATGCGCAATGGCAGATGTACTGTTTAGTGCATAATATTGAGAAGTTAAAAAACAGCCTGCATTAACCCAAGGGCGATGCCTTAACATCGAATACCCCCGCCTAATTAAGCCAATTCAGCGATATATCACTCAATTTAATCAGTCAGTTATTAAAAACAGAATATTTAATTGAATATCAATAAATTATGAATTATTGTGTTTTTTATTTAAAATAATCAGGCTGAAAATGAGAAATTCTACAGCCTCGTTAGGCATTAAACAATGAAATCATCTCCAATGAAAATTCCAGAAGATAGAGGTAAAGTATTTAGATTAATTCTTAGTACAATTGTATTTTCTCTAGGGCTTTATATTTCATTTGTTCTGTTAAAAGGGATAATGAATGGAGAAATGTTTTCTAAATTTTCGGTATATACAGACAGTGTTAACATTTCTGAGAAAGTAGATCCTAAAGGGTTTTGGATTACTGCGTCGTTCAATGTTCTTATCGCTAGTGCTTTATTTTATCTGTCTTTAGCGGAAATGCTTTATACATTTAAAAAATATAGAAGTCGTGAGAAATAATGCCTAACAAACAAGAATAGGTGTTGCGCAGCCGACACCTTATTCGGGTGTTGAACAAGCCCGATCGGGAATTGCTTCTCTTTATAGTAAATAGTGGATTTTGCTGAAGGCTAAATTTAATTTGTCACTTTTCTTTAGGCGAGTTTCGCTAATATACAATTGATAGTTCAATTATATCAATCTGTTATCTTTTTTGGTTGAATGCCAATACACCTCTTTTTATTCGCTTTCTGTTATGAATTCTTCGTAGAAGATCACGCGTGATAACACGCTAATTTCTCAGTCGCTTTATACCTACAAAACTCATTTCATGCTGACAACATGGGCAGATGTAGACGGTTTTTTTTCGTTTTGGTGTTATTGCCACCGTGCTTAAATGACTCCCTAGTATCAGCATGATTTGCAAGCGAAGTTGTTTAGCATTACCTCTCAAGAAACCGTAATCACGAACGCGCTGCAGGCCTTTTGGTAATACATGTTGTAAGATTAACCATAAGAATTTAAGTACGGGTAATGTTCGCTTTTTGATAATATCTGTTCCTCCTTCTTTATATCTAAAGGTCACTGTTTTTTCGCTGACATTAATAATGTCTTTATCGGGTAACACGCCACGGTACAGGTAACGAGATAAATACTGGAATGATGACAAACCAAATCCGACCTTGCGACAATCAACGACCCATTTTTTAGCAATATCATTGGGCATAGCTAACTCGGGGTGGTGATTGATTGCATCAATCACTCTTGCTCGCCATACCTTGGCGAGTGCCAATTCATTAAAGAGATATTTCTTATCATTTTTATGCCACTGCTTGTTCGTTGCATCATAGCTTCCACTGGGCACGATGATATGTAGATGAGGATGACATTCTCTTTTACGATTATGTGTGTGTAATACGCTGGTAAAACCTAAGTCACCTTTATTCTGTCGTGAGGCAAAGTCTTTTAATATGTTTGATGTTACTTGAAACATCAATTTATATAGCGCCTTCGGTTTTTTATGAGCAAGGGCTCTAAATTGATAGGGTAAGGTAAACGTGACCATAAAATAGTGCACAGGTAGTAATTTATTAGTTTGTTTGGCTAGCCAATTCGATGTGGTTTGATGCAAACATTGTGGGCAACTTCGGTTTCCACAGGATGCGGGATGTTGTTGGTCATGCTGACAGTGTCCGCAGTGCCATTGTGTGGTGCGGGTTGTATCATTTTTACAGTGCAACATATCGGTAATGGCGCGGCGAATATCTTGATTTAATAATCCACCATATTGTTGCTCTAGTTGCTCATGGTAGCGTTCAAGTAATGCAATAAATTGGCTCATAAAGCCTCCCATTGAATCGGTAATTTATCGGTTAGTTGGTTAAGGGCTGCCACATTGTCTTTTTGTTTAAGCGTGGTGAGTTGTGTGTATTTTGCTGTGGTATTGAGGCTATGATGGCCTAATAATATTTGCAGAGAGCGTAGGTCAATACCTTGCTCTAACAAGTGTGTTGCAAAGCAATGTCGCAGTGAATGTGGACTTATATTTTTCTTAATCCCTAACTCAGCCATTACTTTCTTCAAGGCTTTTTGGACGCTTCCTTTATCCATGGGTACATGTTTGTTTTGACCAAAACGAGGAAATAATATTAATGCAGGACACCCACACCTTTTTGACTAAATGGAATATTGTACCTACTATATAAACAGTGTTTTTGTTTACAGTTGTGGGGTTTGGTATGACACAATCACGTGCTTCGTTAATTTCTCTTGTGGACACACCTTATTATCATTGCATTTCTCGATGTGTTCGCCGTG
The DNA here is from genome assembly GCF_040566515.1 of Psychromonas sp. MME2. Lineage (NCBI taxonomy): Bacteria > Pseudomonadati > Pseudomonadota > Gammaproteobacteria > Alteromonadales > Psychromonadaceae > Psychromonas > Psychromonas sp. MME2. Next base: position 702,365 of record NZ_JBEWXI010000012.1, read on the forward strand.
CATTTTTGTGTGGCGAAGATAATTACAGCGGTAAAAACTATTCACATCGCCGGCAATGGATGGTCGATCGCATTCGGCAATTAAGTGATATCTTTGCCATTGATGTTTGCGCTTATTCGATTATGTCTAATCACTATCACCTTGTTTTACATGCTAATGAAGCCGAGATTAGCGCCTGCAGCGATGAAGAAGTTTGCCGACGTTGGTATCAACTTTATTCTGGCTCAGAAATAGTTTCTCGATGGCGTAAAGGGGAGCTGACTTGCGCAGGTCAAATAGAGGTGGCGCTTGAGATAATCATCAAATAAAGTAGTGTAGGACACCCACACCTTTTTGACTAAATTGAATATTGTACCTACTATATAAGCAGTGTTTTTATTTACAGTTGTGGGGTTTGGTATGACACAATCACGTGCTTCGTTAATTTCTCTTGTGGACACGCCTTATTATCATTGCATTTCTCGATGTGTTCGCCGTGCATTTTTGTGTGGCGAAGATAATTACAGCGGTAAAAACTATTCACATCGCCGGCAATGGATGGTCGATCGCATTCGGCAATTAAGTGATATCTTTGCCATTGATGTTTGCGCTTATTCGATTATGTCTAATCACTATTAATGCAGGACACCCATACCTTTTTGACTAAATTGAATATTGAACCTACTATATAAACAGTGTTTTTGTTTACAGTTGTGGGGTTTGGTATGACACAATCACGTGCTTCGTTAATTTCTCTTGTGGACACGCCTTATTATCATTGCATTTCTCGATGTGTTCGCCGTGCATTTTTGTGTGGCGAAGATAATTACAGCGGTAAAAACTATTCACATCGCCGGCAATGGATGGTCGATCGCATTCGGCAATTAAGTGATATCTTTGCCATTGATGTTTGCGCTTATTCGATTATGTCTAATCACTATCACCTTGTTTTACATGCTAATGAAGCCGAGATTAGCGCCTGTAGCGATGAAGAAGTTTGCCGACGTTGGTATCAACTTTATTCTGGCTCAGAAATAGTTTCGCGATGGCGCAAAGGGGAGCTGACTTGCGCAGGTCAAATAGAGGTGGCGCTTGAGATAATCAGCAAATGGCGTCATCGCCTGCTTGATATATCTTGGTTCATGCGGGCATTAAATGAATTTATTGCCCGCAAAGCGAACGCCGAAGATAACTGTAAAGGGCGTTTTTGGGAAGGGCGCTTTAAGTCGCAAGCGTTGCTGGATGAAAAGGCCCTATTAACTTGCATGGCTTATGTTGATTTAAACCCCGTGCGGGCAAAAATGTCAGAAAGTGTGGAAACATCGGAATTTACCTCCATATTTGAGCGTATCCACAGTAAATGTAGTCACGATGAAGTGTTGCATAACCATGATAGCCGTAAACCCTTATTTGGTTTTGTAGCGGCAGAATGTGATACCTCCCAAGAAGGTATACCCTATGCCTTACTCGATTATTTAGAGCTTGTTGATTGGACTGGACGAGCGATTCGAGAGGATAAGCGCGGCGTGATTTCGAGCCAACTGCCAAGCTTATTAAGCAGCCTTGGCTTAGAGAGTGATACCTGGTTGTCCTTAGCGGTGAGTTTTGGTAAAGATTACCATGGTGCAGTGGGCTCACTTGAAGAGCTTGCCTTGTTTGCCGAACACACTGGTCGCTGTTGGGTATCTGGGCAAAACAAACTAAGTTGTATGTTGCATTAACTCCCCCATGATTTATTTTTTATTAACTATTAACACTGCGTTAAGGGTGTTTTGTGCGTTGATTTTAATAAAATTTGATTAAACAGATTGAATTGAGTATCAAGTGTGGGAATTTAACTATTTAAATACAGCAAAGCGCTGATTAAGATTATTTTTAAAAAGAATGGCTATTATATTTTATAAATGAAAAGATATGGATGTCCTCGTTTTTCTCCTCGTTTTTACTCGTTTTTTTTAAGTAGCGAAGTAATGATGATAGTTTTTAAATGATTAGCAATTATCCGTTATAATACGCATAGCACCCATAGGTGATTGGTATAAACATTTTAAGGTTAAATTATTAAAAATGAATGTTATTGGTAAACTTAAAAAAGAGTGGTTTTTAGTCGGCATGCTTATTGCGATTGTTCTCGCAACGATATCGCCCGGAGTAGGAAAAAGTGGTGGCTTGATCCATCTCGAAAAACTAACTGCGGTAGGGGTTGCAATCGTTTTTTTCTTACATGGTTTAGGTTTATCACCCGCTGCAATTAAAGCGGGTATTACCAATTGGCGTTTACACATTTACATTCAGGCCGCGACTTTTATTGCTTATCCACTTCTTTGGGTTGTTTTTGGAGATCTGTTGTTAGCTTATATGCCAGCAGCACTGGCGTTTGGATTCTGTTATCTATTTGTTTTGCCTAGTACTATCTCTTCTTCAGTAGCGATGACTAGTATTGGTAAAGGTAATGTACCCGGCGCCATTTTTAACGCTTCCCTGTCGAGCATTCTGGGAGTTTTTATTACGCCACTATTAATTCAGCTGTTTATGGGATTTGAAGGTGCTGAATTAGATTTGATGGCCTCGATTATCTCAATTTCAAAGTTGTTATTATTGCCGATGATTTTGGGGCAGATGGCGCGTCCATTGTTGCTAAGCTTTGCTGAAAAACATAAAGCAGTGGTTAATAAAGTCGATAAATATGTCATCTTACTGATTGTTTACAATGCATTCTGTGATTCAGTCGCTAATCGTATCTGGCAATCGTTCTCGATTCAGATGCTTGTCAGCTCAGTGATTATCTGTTCGATTGTGTTGTTAGTGATGGTGCATTTGGTGCAGTGGGGAGCGCGTCGTAGTCAATTTTCGCTGCCAGATGAAGTTGCGACAGTGTTCTGTGGTACGAAAAAAACACTTGCTGCGGGTATTCCAATGGCAACGGTTATTTTTGGCTCTGATCCTAATTTAGGTATGATTCTGTTACCGATTATGCTCTATCACCCCATTCAGATCTTCTATTGTGCCATTCTTGCTAATCGTTATGCGCTGCAAAGTGAACAAGCACAGGCATAGTTACAAGTTATTATTGTAAGGGATTAAAAAACGGCCATCAATTTGGTCGTTTTGTGTTTTGTAACTGATATCCTTTTTATTATGACTCTGTTTTAAAGCAGATATAATACAAAATAAAATTTTTAACAGAATCAAAGATATGGATGTCCTCGATTGGCTCGATTGGCTGGTTGGGTGAAAGAAGGTAATAGGATAAATGACAAAACCACTGTTGCTATCGCTCGTCATTTATCGGCTCTTTGCCCAGCAACTAATGTGGACAATTTATAATTTATAGCATCTTGTGCTGCGAAATATTATCGCTGCTTGATTTTGGGAGATGGGGATCTGCTGAACAGTACTAAACAAATGCCAATGAAAAATGCCATCATCGCTAAACCAATTTTTGCATTGCCAACATAACCGACGCTTAAAAGTAATACGCCTGTCAGTAAGAGCAGCAGACCGATAGCTAAAAATAAACGTGGGTAACGTGTTAACAAAGAAGAATAAGCAGGACTCTTTTTTGTACGACCACTGTGTTTTACTGCTTTATGTTTTGTAACTGACATAACTGGCATCCCTTTTATTATGACTCTGTTTTAAAACAGATATAATACAAAATAAAATTTTTATAACAGTAAGTTAGATCACATCATGGTGAAATAGAAAACCACTAATTATTCATTCCATTACATATTTTTACTTCTTTTTAAAGCATGTTAATGAGTAACGAAATTAGTGTATCCCGTTCCTTGGGAAGGGCGTGGAGATAAGTGGATAGTAAGGGCTTTCGATTAGCGAAACGGCAGCTAACATAGCGATAATTTTTTTGGCGATACAATGGCCTTTATAGGGGCGTTTATTTGGGATCTGTATTGCCCAACATTCTGGCTGGGCTGGCAGGGCTGTGATGGATTCGATTGCTTTTTTATTCTATTGGTTTACGCGAGAAAATTATCATCAACCGCGAATGAATATAACCAAAATAAGATAGAGCTGTTATGGATTGGTAAGAGCTTTTAGCAGTCAGCATTGGCTACAACGATATTGTGTGGTGCGTATGTTTGATGAGTTATCATGTCGGTAATATCCATGATGTTAAAAATAGCGAGTGTATCTTGTAATTGGTCGATAACAGGTTTTAACTTTATTGCCGCATAACACTCCATATAGTTTTTTTCATCTATGAAATATTTGTCGAAAACGTGGCCTTTTGCGGTACCGTTTATTCGAACTATTCTAGGGTTGCCAATACAGCCCAGAACGGATAATAGTTTACGTAACTCGTCGTGTTTTTCATCCTCTTCAATCTGTTTGACAAAAAAGTATTTATCACCGTTTGTACGAGTTCGTGGCATCACTACAAAATATAAATTGTGATAGGGGGAGTGTTGGGGTGTTAATTCAATTTGTTGCACGATAGCCTGACGAAATGCATTATTGTTCATTAAATTGAGTAACTCAACCTGAGGCTCTTCAGCAAAGGTTGGTAAGGATGAGTTAGCGGAAAGAGCCATCTCTTTTATATATGACCCCGAGGTATGTTTGGCAGTGATGCCATGGGGCAAATGGAGATTATTTGAGAATATATTGCGTAGTACACGTGATAAGCCTGCGATATCTTCTCCATAACCTAGCACGGGTAAATCTTCACGGTGACTGTTGATATAGGTATTAAGTAATTTACGACCTGTGTGCGCATCTACTTTACCATCAAGAGACAATCTATATTGGTGATTACTCTCTTTGCCAACGACATAATAAGGGTGAAATTTTTTATTGCCTTTTTCATTTTTTTGCAGGTCAGGGAAGTGTAAATGGACCCTATCGCCACTATTTAAACTAAAATTGGGTGACAGTTGTATTTTTAAACCACAGCAAGATATATTGACAGTAGATCCACTAACAAACTGATTTTGTTGAAATGATCGCATTTGTAAATGGAAGCAAAGTTCAGTGATAAAGCGGTCTTCTTTTCTCAAGTCATTGGTTTCAGCATAGATACTCAGTATCTCTTGATGCAGCGTTGGTTTTTTTAAAACAAAGCTCGAAAAATTAATCGCTTGTTTGTTAACATCGGTATCGGTATCGTCATCAAATAGATGTAAAAAGCGAATTGAGTCAGTAAGGTCAGTGATCGTGACCATTCTAGTTAGCCCCTTTGCCAGCGCCTTTGCTCGTTCAAGCGTATCTTCATTGTTGACAGTAAAAGCATCGCCCGCCGTTGAAGGTAGTGAGCTTGGTACATAGCATTGAGAATCGGGCTCTACTGTGTTGCCATCAATCCGATAGCACAACAATTGATTGTTCTGTAAAGCCAGCTGTGCGCGCTCTTTAAGAGCAGAGTTAGCCAAAAGTAAATTATGTGGTAATGCAATATAGCGTGTTTTACTTTGATTGTCAGAGATAGGTATAACAACAATATAATAGCTAAATCGTTTACCCGTTATTAATTCGGCTTGTATATAGGGTAATGCGCAGCATGAATGTAAAAAATCTTTATTATTTCTATTTTTGCCAAAACGGCCAATATCTTGATTACCGAGTGTTTTAAATTGCGCATAGGGCAGCCAAGTACCATTTTTATGAATTAAAAAAACTGCTAATGAATTTAAACGTGAAATCACAAATTGTTCAGAGGCTTTGATAGCAATCGCATTGATGGTGTTTTCAACGGAGATATTATTACGTTTTTTTTGCGTTTGCAGGTAGTTATTGGCATAGCTGAAAAATTGCTCTGCCGTGTTACAAAACTGTTCATTGTGATAGTTGAGATTTAGGTAAGTATATTCATTTTTTTTATAACTATTTTTTATCTCATAGGTAACAATAACACGGCCACGAAAAGTATATTCATTTTCGATACCATGGATCCAAACATGTACTAAACCATTTTTGCGGATCACTTTTTGTGTCAGCACTTTAATTGCTAAACCACTGGAAGAAATGTCCGTTGTAATACCTTCGATAGCAAAATGTTCAAAGGCGGTTTTGCTCATCTTTTCCGGGCTATTGAAGAAAAGACTTATTTTACGAATAAAATAGAGTCGTTCTTCTCTTCGCTGATAAAAACCAGTGAGATGAATCGCATTGGTTTTTGGAAACTTCCCTTCATTGGGGTTTGCTCTGTACCTTTGCTTTGCTTTTTTGCTTATTTGTTTATAAACACCGAGCGTATAAGTGCCACTGTAGTTATTAACTTCGTTAATGAACTCTTTTTTACTCACATCATCTAAATAATGTAACACGCCTTGAAAGGTGAATTCTTTACAGTTTTTTTGAAATAAATTTCTCAAATCAATGACATGGGAAACCTTTCGGGAAAGGTTCATTATTTCCATTTTGATTAAAAAGCGAGTTGAGGGGGAAACTTGCGGTGTAAGGTGAGTAATATCATCCTCTAACGTTGCGGCATTGAATTTGTGTCTGAGCTCCATTATGACGTCAGAAAAATCACTGATATCGGTATTGGTAGTTATTTTATTCATAATGTTACTTAATATTGAAGTCCGCAATTCTAAAGGAGTTTTTCAGAATATATAACCATGTAATTGGCTAATGTATGTAAAAGCGTCATTGTTTACAATCACTGCCACTCGTATATTTGATATTAAGCAGATTTTTCAATGTTGCTTTGTTATACCGATACGTTGTCAGCCGCGAGCGTCAGTAGCCAAGCACCAGATAACCATCTTGAGGTGACAGGGGGATTTTATGTCGGCATAATTCACGATATTACGCTTTAATAGGGATTATCTGTGCAACTTTTACAATTACAACATTTAGGTCAAACATTGCGCTTAGAAGCGTCGCCTGCTGGTTGGCAACAACTCTATTGGGGAGACCAAATTGTTTCTCAAGTAACGGCCAATGCAAATCACAAAGGTCTATTATGTCACCACTTTCAATTGCAGCAAACAGTGCAAGATAGTGATGCGTCTACTGAAGTGATTAATTATCGTTTAGATATCGATTTAAGTTGGCAGCCGTTCTCTTTAAAATATCAGTTAGTCGTTAATGATGAGGTTGTTCTTAGCGGGCAACGTGACAGCAAAGACATTGAACAGCAACCCCCCGTTAGTGTCGATGATACTAGCAAAAAAATCAGTGTCGTTGGGATGGTCTCTCTGGCGCTAAAGCTTTTTAAAAGTGCAAAGATGATCAAAGTGATATTAGCTGGTGCGAGTTTGGCTGCATACAGTTGGTTTTTCTCATTTCAATTTGCACTCGCGTTACTGGCTTGTTTAGTCTTTCATGAATATGGTCATATTCGTGCGATGAAATATTTTTCCATGCCAACCAAGGGGATCTATTTAATCCCCTTTGTTGGTGGATTGGCGGTCAGTGATAGTAAAATTAATACGCGTTGGCAAGACGTGGTTATCTCCATTATGGGGCCTACATTTGGCTTGATTTTGTCCTGTGTCTGCGTGGTTGTTTATTGGTTAACGGATAGCCCCTTTTTTGCAGGTTTAGCCGTTTTTAATGCCTTACTCAATCTATTTAATCTGCTGCCCATTTTACCCTTAGACGGCGGGCATATATTAAAAAGCATTAGTTTCTCAATGCATAGCAAAGTAGGGGTGTTTGCCTGTGCAGTTGGTGCAGGGTTAGGCATTTATATCAGCTACAGCCTTGGTTTAACTTTACTGGGGTTTCTATTAGCTATTGGCTGTTTGGAAATCGTCTTTGAATGGCGTAGTCGCTGGCAAACAAATTTATTGCCCCTTGATAACTATGGACAAGTCGTTTCAACATTGTGGTATTTACTCACGGTGGGTGGGTTAATTGCCATTATCTTCTATTTTGCCAATGATAATGACCCGATTTTATCCTTACCATTACAAATATTGGGCAGCTAAAACGTTAAAGCAGAATAAAATCAGCGCGATTGCTATTATTTATCGACTTAAGGTATATAATAGCGATTCTCATCGGGGGGCTTGTTAACAGGCTGAGATTATCCTTTATGATAAAACCCGTAGACCTGATCCAGATAATACTGGCGTAGGAAATGAGCTGTTCCTTGAGTGCTTAGTGACGACTTTTTGACCTCCCTCATTCCCTATCTATTCCACACAATATATGGAGTGTATAGTGAAAAAAACACTTGCCTTAATGGCGATTTCAACCCTGTTCGCAATGCCAGCAATCGCTGATAAATTAGTTGTTTATACCTATGATTCATTTGCTTCAGATTGGGGTCCCGGCCCTAAAATAAAAAGCGCATTTGAAAAGCAATGTGACTGTGAATTGCAGTTTGTAACCGTTGATGATGGCGTTTCTATTTTGAATCGGTTACGTTTAGAGGGAAAGAATAGCAAGGCAGACATTATCTTAGGGTTAGATGACAGTTTAATTGCAGCAGCCAAGCAAACAGGGCTATTAATGGAACATCAGGTCGATAGTGCTGACGTGATTGTACCGGGTGGTTGGTCAGATAAAACCTTTGTACCCTTTGATTATGGTTACTTCGCCTTTGTTTATGATAAACAAAAAATGCAAAATCCACCAAAAAGCTTGGCGGAGCTGGTCGATAGTGAAAATAAGCTGCGTATTATCTATCAAGATCCACGCACTTCAACACCGGGTCAAGGGTTAATGCTATGGGTTAAATCGATTTATGGCGATAAAGCAGCCGCTGCATGGTCTAAGCTTGCGAAAAAAACCGTCACGGTAACCAAGGGGTGGTCAGAAGCTTATAATATGTTTTTAAATGGTGAAGCCGATATGGTGCTCTCCTATACGACATCACCCGCCTATCATCTCATTGCCGAGCAGAACGATCAGTATGTGAGTGCTGATTTTGCTGAAGGGCATTACATGCAAATCGAAGTGGCAGCTAAAGTGAAAAGCACACATAACCCGGTATTGGCTGAACAGTTTATGGCATTTATACTCAGTGAACCATTCCAATCAGTTATTGCAACGGGCAACTGGATGTATCCGGTTACCAACGTAGCGTTACCAAGCGAGTTTAGTCAACTCATGGTGCCAACTAAATCCTTATCACTTTCTGGCGAAGCAATTGAAGAAAACCGTAAATTATGGATTCGAGAATGGCAAAATGCGTTAATCAATTAAGCGGTTATCTGTTATTTTAATTCACCATAAAACATGGCCCGGCCTTTTCATTGCTGGGCTTGTATTCACTTTTATCGTCACCGCGGTGTCGGCATTATTATTCTATCCCTTAGATATAAATATTAGCGTCTTATTTGTTGATGCCTATTACCGCCATATCACCGCTTTTAGTTTTTATCAGGCATTTTTATCAACGCTATTGAGTGTCGGTTTGGCTATTCCCGTCTCGCATGCGTTATCACGGCGTCATTTTTTTGGTAAATCATTATTATTAAAATTGTTTGCAACGACGTTGGTGCTGCCTGTGTTGGTCGGGGTGTTTGGCATACTAGCTATTTATGGCAATAGTGGATTATTGGCAAGCCTGTTACAGCATATCGATCAACGTTTACCGTTTTCGATTTATGGGCTCAATGGCATTTTACTGGCTCATCTGTTTTTTAATTTACCCTTTGCCACGCGATTATTATTACAATCACTGCATTCTATCCCCATACAGCAACATAAATTAGCTGCCCATTTAGGGCTTTTTAATTGGCAGAAGTTTCGTATTGTAGAGTGGCCAACCATGCGTCAGCAACTTCCCCACGTCGCTGGATTAGTCTTTATGCTCTGCTTTACCAGTTTCGCGACGGTCATGGCATTAGGCGGTGGCCCTAAATCAACGACAATAGAGCTAGCCATTTATCAAGCGATTAAATTTGATTTCGATTTACAAGCAGGGGCATTACTGGCGTTATGGCAAATACTTCTATGCAGTGTCATTTTACTGTTTGTACAACGCATTTCACGACCATTACCATTGAGTAATCGTGGTGACAACCTCGCAATACAGTTATTTAATGATACCTGTTCATCTAAATACTGGGATCGCTTTTGGATCGTTGCCGTTATATTGTTAGTCGTGCCACCACTTCTAATGGTCGTGATCAGTGGTTTGAATCACCAAATCCTTCATGTTATTAGCGATACTCAGTTTTGGAAAGCGCTATTTAACTCCCTAATAATTGCTCTATTTGCTGCATTTTTAGCGTTATTCGCGGCTACCTTTATTTTAATTTGTAGCCGTTTTTGGCGCACTAGGGGGTTAAATAAACGCGCCGATAAAATTGAGATGATAGCGAGTTTAATCCTTGTTACCCCGGGGATCGTGATCAGCACGGGGTTATTTTTACTATTACGTAATAGTAGTGATATGTTTAGTTTAGCGATTATTGTTGTGATGCTGGTTAATGCGTTAATGGCGCTTCCCTATGCGTTAAAAACATTAGCACAGCCGATGTTTCAAATTGCGCAGCAATATGACATGCTCTGTGCAAGTTTAGGTATTGATGGCTGGTCGCGATTTAAAATTATCGAGTGGCGAGCGATCAAAAGGCCATTTATTCATGCTTTTTCCATTAGTTTTGTATTATCCATTGGTGACCTAAGTGCAATCGCGCTCTTTGGCAGCCAAGATTTTAAAACACTGCCTTTGTATTTATTGCAATTATTAGGCAGCTATCAGATGCAATCGGCTGCAGTCATTGCCTTGTTTTTATTATTAATCAGTGTGGGTGTTTTTTCAGTGATAGAAAAATTGTCGTTAAAAAAATAATGAAAATATCACCAATTCGCATTTCATACTCAGGCTAATTTTATGATTAAATTCAACAATGTAACCTATTATTATGAACAGCAAACTTTTCATTTTGACTTTACCCTTGCAAAGGGGCGAATCGTTGCTGTACTAGGGGGAAGCGGGGCGGGTAAAAGTACCTTACTTAATTTAGCCGCTGGATTTATTGAACCGAGTAGTGGCACGATTGAGCTATCAGGTAAAACGGTTAATACAACGCCTCCCCATTTACGCCCCTTATCCATTTTATTTCAAGAGCAGAATCTATTTTCGCATCTATCGGTGCTTGATAATATTGGACTCGGTTTAGATGTCCGTTTGCGACTGACGGCACTGCATAAAGCGCGTATCGTCGCGATTGCTGGAAAGTTATCTATAGATACGCTTTTAGAACGTTTTCCCGATGAACTATCTGGTGGACAGAAACAGCGCGTAGCATTAGCGCGCTGCTTTGTGCAAGATAAACCATTATTGTTATTAGATGAGCCTTTTTCAGCATTAGATCCGATGTTGAGGTCTGAGATGGTCGCGATAGTTAAAAATTTAGCTGAGATAAACCATACCACTATCGTAATGGTGACTCACCATATTGGCGATGCTTTAGCGATTGCCGATGATTACATTTTTATTGAAGACGGGCAAGTTATGAGCATGGATAAAATCGCCATGTTAAATGAGAACAATAGTAATCTTGCCATCCAAAAATATTTGCAAGTGAGTTAGTAAAATAAAAGGATAGGTGTGTTTACCTACCTCTTATTCCTAATACAAGTAGCTTGCTGGATAGCTAATAAATCTCTTAGATGTAAAATTTTGAACGCCATGTTGCCTTGTTAATATATATATTAATTAACAAAAGCTTGCATCTCTTCCCCTATTGTTTTGCGCATTTCCATCAATTTAATGATCGCTTCATGTTGTCGTTTATCATCATCACTCACAGGAGACCATTGGGGTACTTTGGCTGTGTTGCCTGTTTCATCAACAGCAACCATCACAACGATACAATGTGTTGTTAAACTGCGATTTAATAATTTAGGATCGCAAGCACAAACTTTGATGGCAATGTGCATAGATGAATTACCTGTATAAACAATTTTTGCATTTACCTCTACCAAACTGCCAACTTGAATTGGTGAAACAAAACGGATTCCGCCTGCATAGGCGGTGACACAATATCTGCCACTCCATCCCGCGGCACAAGCATAGGCTGCTAAATCGATCCATTTCATAACCGCACCACCATGCACTTTACCACCAAAATTAACATCCTGCGGCTCAGCTAGAAATCGCAAGGTGATATCTCTTTGTTGTTTGTCCATTCTATTTTACACTCCGTATATGATTGAATAATAGATAGTATAGATGTTAACGCATTGTTAATCCGTTGTTTAGCGTTTTATACATCAGAATTTATAAACACAGCAGGTCGTTATATGAAAAGCGCAAAACAAGAAAAAAAAATAAGTAGTTCTCAAAAGTGGGGCCAAGTAGAGCGCGAAGCTTGGTTGCAACAGCAGCAGATCCAACGTTCATACCAAAGTGATGTTGTAGATAAGTTAAAAATAATGGCTGCAATAGCCGATAAGCAATTTGTTTGTGAGCAGTATGGGACACTTTCCTATGATGATTTACGCTACCCACTCTATATTGTTAAAAGTGCGCAATGGCACGGTGATAAAGCCACTATTTTAATTACAGGTGGCGTTCATGGTTATGAAACTAGTGGCGTATTAGGGGCACTGAAATTTATTGAAACTAGCCTATTGACTTACACTCCTCATTTTAATTTTATCATTGCCCCCTGTGTTAGTCCTTGGGGATATGAAACAATTAATCGTTGGAATCCTATGGCGCTTGATCCTAACCGTTCATTTTGTCAAAGTAGTGATTGTCAAGAATCGCAAGCCCTGATGGATTATCTCGTTGCAATGGAAAGCAGCATCACCGCGCATATCGATTTGCATGAAACAACCGATACCGATAACACCGTTTTTAGACCCGCTTTGTCGGCACGGGATGCGGTGCAACACAGTATTTGGGATATCCCTGATGGCTTTTATTTAGTTGGAGATAGTGAAAAACCAGTAGATGCTTTTCAGGCGGCGATTATTCAAGGTGTTAAAAGTATTACCCATATTGCAGCCGCGGACAAAGACGGTTTGATTATCGGTGAGCCTACTACCCAATATGGTGTAATAAACTATGCTTGTAAAAAACTAGGGTTGTGTGCTGGATTTAGTGACGCCCCCTACTGTACGACAACGGAAGTTTATCCCGATAGTGCAACAGCCTCCCCTGCAATATGCATCGATGCACAAGTTGCCGCTATTACGTCAGCTCTTGATTACTTAATAAAATAAAAAAATACGCAAGAGTCGGTCTTGTAATTAAGGAAAATATAATGACTAAACGTGATTATTATGAAGTGTTAGGGGTTGATAAAAATGCAACCCATAAAGAGATCAAAAAAGCCTACAAAAAGTTGGCTATGCAATATCACCCTGATCGTACCAAGGGTAACACGCAGTTAGAAGAAAAATTTAAGGAAGCGCAAGCGGCCTATGAAATCTTGTCCGACGAAGACAAGCGCCAAGAGTATGACGATTTTGGCTTTCAGGGGAATCAGTTCCGCTCACATGGTCATGGATTTAACCAATCCGATATGGGGGGCTTCCAAAATGGACAGGGTGATTTTAACGATTTTTTTGCCAATATGTTTAGGGATCAGCATCGACCAAGAGCCGAAAAAGGAGCGGATTTACGCTATCGGATTAATCTATCGCTGCGTGAGGCTATTAATGGTTGTCAAAAAGAAGTTAAATTCCCTAATACCGATAAGGCATTAAAAGTCACTATTCCACAGGGCATTGATGAAGGGCAAAGTGTTAGAATAACAGGTAAAGGCGAAGAGGGGGTCTTTGGTGGGCCCAAGGGGGATCTGTTAATTCAGATATCAATTAATCAAGATCCTGATTTTCAACGCAATGGTGCCGATCTGCACTGTTTCGTTAAGATGAGCTTCCCTACGGCCGCACTAGGGGGGACATTAAAAGCGCCAACTCTTGATGGGTATATTAACCTTAAAATACCCAAGGGGACACAGACAGGGAAAAAGTTCCGTATTAAAGGTAAAGGGGTTAAACCGATGAAAAGTCATCTAGTCGGGGACTTAATATATGAAGTGGTGGTCGAGACGCCCGAGACATTAACGGCACAACAAGAGGAGTTGATTCGTCAACTTGCGGAGACTTTCCAATAATTATTGGTAAAGATATAGACACTTATCAAGAATAGATTAAGTGTCTATAATAGACGTAGAGATTAACCGTTATTTTTCGATTTCACTTAGCGATGCAATTTTTTCACTCTCAGATTTGTAATGCGATAACCATTCAAGTAGTAGCTTATAGCCAACACTCAAGACCACTGCGCCGACAAATAAACCAATAATCCCAGACATTAACATGCCGCCGATAGCGCCCATTAAGATAACAATCATTGGTACATCGACACCCCGTCCAAGCAATAAGGGTTTTAAGAAAGTATCACTGCCACTGACGATCACACACCAAACTGCAAAAATAACCGCTTCTGTTCCCGGTGAAACGGAAAACACATAGGCGATGATTGGGCCTAATATAAGGATTGGCGGTAACTGCACTATAGCAAGGAATAAAACGATAAGGGTCCAAACTCCTGCAAAGGGGACGCCCATGATAACTAAGCCTAATGCCGCAAAGATCGCTTGAATACAGGCAATGCCAAGTACCCCTTGGGCAACACTTTTGATGGTCGCCGCTGCCAGTGCTACGTAATTATGGCCCTGTTCGCCAGCAAGGCGGTTGGCAATTTGTTTAGCGGCAGACTGAGCCGATTTAGAATGAGCGAGTAGCATCGCTGCTACAATCACTGCAAATATAAATTGTAAAATAACCAGACCACCACTGACTGTTAAGCCAATCAATTGTTTGCCTAGCTGACCGAGTTGCGGCTCGATTTTAATTAAAGCCGATTCTAAATTTTGCGAAGCAAGTAGCCAAAAATCATAGACTTTATCGCCAACAAGTGGCCATTCGGCTATTGATTGACTCGGGGCTGGTACTTGTAAATTACCATTAATTAATAGGGTAGATATCGATTTAATCGAATCAAATATAGAGCCCGTGGCTAAAACAGTTGGGATCATGATAAGCGTAATCGTGATTAAGGCAAAACAAGTTGCAGCGCGTCCTTCCTTACCATTGAAGAGTTTCGTTAATTTTTGGTGCAAGGGGTATATCGCCACAGCGATTATCATCGCCCACAGTATTGGCGAAATAAAAGGGGATATGATCCCAAAGCACCATGCCGCGATGGCGTATAATACAACCAGCTTAATGGCTAAATCTATCACGTGAAACGCAATTCGTTTCTCTTTTAAATCAAAGTATGGCACTTATTATCTCCTATGATTGTTGTTTTTCGGTGCACAATATCAGCATATTAAATGAATGCCTAATATTGGTAAAATATTTTACGGTTATCTACCTGCAGGGTATTTTCTTGTATAGCGTGGTAGCATGCTTTCATTACCAACGAGTCCACCTTGGTGTATATAAATAACCGGTCGGTTTTGCCCATGCTCATGTAAATAATCCAACAGTGTTAACCACCCTAGTGGGTCATATAATAAATCAAATTCAATGCCAGTTTGTTGTTTAGCTTTTTGCCACATAGTATAAAATTCGGGGTACAGTTTGCCAAAGTGATATTTTTTCTCGGTTTGTAAAATAGTTGGCCAGTATTCGCAATTGACTTCTAGCTCTGCAAATTGACTGCGTAAATAGTCTGTATCGCCGACGCAGGCACAAGTGACGACTTGATAAGGTAATGCGGCTTGCAAAAAGAGAGAGGTAGTACCAGTACCAGAGGGTAACATGACCAAAGGATCGTTGAGTTTGTGTTCGCGACAAAAAGTGTTTATCTCCTGTGCAAGTTTGCCGACACCTTGTTTTGCTTGCTGGCAACGTCCCCCCTCGGGAACAAATAGCGTCTCTTCATTTAAGTGAGCGTATTGTGCTCGCATCATACAGTCAAGGTTGGCATATTGTTGCAGTTCACGCTTATCGACTTCGATGACATTCGCGCCCAGTGCAAGTGCCGCACGATAATTTCCATTCGGATTTTCTTTTAGCCATGGTGCAATATGGCTGACATAAAAGTCTAATTGCCAGCCTTTTATTTTTGCCAGTGCCGCTAAGGAGTAGAGGGAGTTTGCCTGTGCAGAGCCGTGGCCAATAATGCGCTTAATAGCTGAAAAATTATTTTCTAAGAAATAGCTGAATTTGCGCGCTTTGTTACCCGAAAAATGTTGATTAAGTAGATCATCGCGTTTGATATAAAAATCAAAACCTTCCAAGCTAACCAACTGCATTGGTGAGGTCGCCAAAATGTGACTGATAGGCTGTTCGTGCATAATTTCCCTTGTTTGTGGATAAGTTATTATTGTAAATGGTATTTTTGTTAATTCATATTTCTTAATATTTTCTTTATATAACTGTATTATCCTAGGTAAATATATTTATATAGGATAATTATGGCTGACCAAAAAATAGTGGTGGTAGAGGATGAAGCCGATATATTGGAAATTCTTACCTACAATTTACAACGCGAGGGATTTGATGTTGTTAGTGCAAGTAATGGGATCCAAGGATTGCAATTAATTAGAGACCATTTGCCCGATATCGCATTACTTGATTTGATGTTACCCGGCATGGATGGGTTAGATATTTGCAAACAGCTACGTTCGCAAACTGAAACTGCTAATATTCCCATCATCATGGTAACCGCAAAGAGTGAAGAGAGCGATATTGTCCTTGGGCTTGGCTTAGGCGCAGACGATTATGTCAGTAAGCCCTTTAGCCCGAAGGAGTTGATTGCACGTATAAAGTCAACCCTACGTCGAGGCCAGCATCGTGTCGAAAAATCAAGTAGTAACACGCAAGATTGTATCGCTGTAGCAGGATTAGTCATTGATAGTGATAAACATAAGGTCACCTATCTCGGTGAAAAAGTAAAATTAACGGCCACGGAATTTCGCCTGTTGCATTTTTTAGCCTCGCATCCTGGACGAGTGTTTTCCCGAGAGCAATTAATGAATAATGCATATTCGACTGACGTCATTGTTGTTGACCGTAATATCGATGTTCATGTGCGCTCTATTCGTAAAAAAATTGGTGAACAACATCAATTCATTGAAACCATACGCGGCGTTGGTTATAGCTTTAAGGATAGCGAGTAAATAAATGTTCAAAACTGCACTGTTTAAGCCAAGTCTGTTACGCCGTTTATTTGCCGGTTATGTGGTGATTATTCTGACATTAACGTTAATTGTGAGTCTGCTAATTAGTCGTCAAACAACTGAAAGTACCTTGCAAGAGATTCAGCATTCGCTATACATTCGTGCGCAATTTTTAACGGAGTTGTCAAAATCATTTTTACTGCCAACTAATGTAGTGAGCGAAACTAGTATTAATCGAATGTACCTCGACTTGGGAGAAAAAACACAAAGTAGACTGACACTGATTAATGCGCAGGGAAGGGTGATTGCTGATTCACAACAGTCCCCCGATACTATGGACAACCATCTCAACCGAAGTGAAATTATCGCGGCTCGGAAAAATCACATTGAAGCAAAAACACGTTTTAGTAAAACATTGCGTCAAAATATGTTTTATCTGGCGTTACCTGTGATAGATAAAGATAAGATAAATGGCTATGTTCGCGTCTCTTTACCGTTAACGATTATTGATACCAAATTGTCACAACTTCGTATTGCGGTGGCGTTAAGTGCTTTATTTTCTGCAATTGTCGCTTTGATATTAGGTTACTATTTCGTTAAGCGATTTTCTGGCCCATTAGTGAAAATTACCGCGGTGGCACAAGCTATTTCAAAAGGTGATTACAGTAAGCGCATCGTGACTAATCAAAAGGATGAAATAGGCACTTTAGCACGCGCTTTTAATCGTATGGCGCGCAGTTCCGAGTTACGCATCAAGCAGATTGTTACGGAAAGAAATCGCCTTGCGATGATTTTCGCAGGGCTGGTGGAAGGGGTTATTTATGTCAATGAACACATGAATATCATCCACATCAATCAAGCAGCTGCAAATATGTTTAAACTATCTATGACAACATCCATAAAGCAGCCACTAGCTCAGCAGATTAATGTTCCCGATATAATAAATGCAGTTAAGTCAGCAATCTCATTACAAGATGTGGTTAAAATTCAAATTAAAAATGAGAATAAAAGTGTTAATGCCGCTGTCGTTGATGTTTATGTTGCTGCATTAAATGATGATTTAGGGGAATCGGCAGGGGCTGTTGTGGTGTTCCATGATATTTCTGAACTTGCTTATTTAGAACGAGTACGCCGAGATTTCGTTGCCAATGCATCCCATGAGTTAAAAACACCGATCACGGCCATTCGAGGTTTGATTGAAACTATTATTGATGATCAAGAGATGCCTGAAAATACACGTATTCGATTTATGGATAAAATTAAAGCGCAAACGATTCGCTTAACTGCTTTGGTGACAGATTTAATGAGTTTATCGCGTTTAGATGACTATCAATATGGATCACCATTTGAAGTGATTGATTTACGGATAAGTGTTAAACAAGCGATAAAAAATGCAATGGTTATCAGCCAAGATAAAAATATATTACTTTCACATCAGTTAGGCGATAAAAGTGTGAGTATCAATGGGGATCAGCAAGAGATACAACAGCTTATTGATAATTTAATTGATAATGCAATTAAATACACACCTGAAGGTGGTCTGGTACAAGTCAAGTTAAAAGCGTGTAACGGAGAAGCACAGTTAATTGTCAGAGATACGGGTATCGGTATTAGTAAAGCAGATCAATTGCGCATTTTTGAACGCTTTTATCGTATTGATAAGGCGCGTTCACGGGATTTAGGCGGTACTGGTCTTGGCTTGTCGATAGTTAAAAATATTGTCGAGAAACATCACGGAACCATTAATGTGGATAGTCAACCAGTACATGGGTCAACATTTACCGTCACATTCCCTCTGCGCTAATCCTGTTAATGAAGCTGATATAGCCATTTGACCTTAATCTACTTTGTTAGTCGTTAACTCGGCTATAAGTAGAAACGACTAATAATACCAATTCCGATAAATAGCTGATCTATTTACGTCAAATTACGCTTTGAATTAAGCTGTTTTTCCTGCGCAAAATTTAGATCGCATACTTACAGGAATTGGTATAATTGCACTTCTCACCTTAATGATACTTTCTTTACAGTTATAATTTCTTTATTAACCTGCTGAATATAAGTAATTTTAATTTTATCTTAATCTAATCTTAACATTACTGCCTGATAATCCTTGCAACCCAACTAAGGAGTGTCAGGAAAATGAATAAATTATTACTCAATACATTAGCATTAACTTTTACTGTTTCATCTTTATCATCAGTAGCATACGCATCAACCCGTGATGTAATTAGTGTTGTTGGATCATCAACTGTATATCCATTTTCAACGGTTGTTGCTGAACGTTTTGGTAAAAAAACTGGCTTAAAAACCCCAAAAATTGAATCTACAGGTACTGGCGGCGGCATGAAATTATTTTGTGCTGGCAATGGTATTGATACACCTGATATGGCAAATGCGTCACGTCGAATGAAAAAAAGCGAATTTGACATGTGTGTTAAAAATGGTGTTAGTGATATCACCGAAGTGTTGATTGGTTTTGATGGTATCGTTGTTGCTAATAGTAAATCTGCAGAGCAGATGAAATTAACTCGCCAAGAGTTATTCCTAGCGCTAGCAAGTGAAGTCCCTGCGACAGATGGCAGTGAAAAACTTATTCCTAATCCCTATAAAACTTGGAAGGATGTTAATGCCTCATTACCAGACTTTAAAATCGAAGTGTTAGGACCACCGCCAACATCGGGCACCCGAGATGCGTTTGTTGAGTTGGTGATGGAAGAAGGGTGTAAACAATACTCATGGATTAAAGCACTTAAGAAATCGGATAAGTCTCGTTTTAAACAAATCTGTCATTCAGTACGTGAAGACCATGCCTACATTGAAGCGGGTGAGAATGATAACCTCATAATTCAAAAGTTGGTAGCTAATCCAAAAGCGTTAGGTATCTTTGGGTTTAGTTTCCTTGACCAAAATGCAGATAAAATTCAAGGTTCATATATTGAAGGTAATGTGCCGACATTTGAACATATTGCTGATGGAAGCTATTCAGTATCACGCCCACTCTACTTCTATGTTAAAAATTCACATATCGGTAAAATCCCTGGTATCAAAGAGTACTTGGATGAATTTACAAGTAAAGCATCGATGGGTTCGGAAGGATATTTAACGGATAAAGGATTAATTCCTTTGTCTACAGATAAACTAAACGCTTTACGTAGCGATGTACAATCACTGAAAAAACTAATGCTATAAGAGATAAATATTAGTAAAAATGAGGTAGCCCATTTTGGGCTACCTTTTATCGTTTTAATTTAATAGGGCCTTTTATGACCTCAACAACATTAATTTTTATAATAGCAATACTCGCACTCGGGAGTTATTGGTATGGCATGCAACGTTCCATTAAGGTAGCTGGTGGTGTAAGTCAGATAAAGAATATGCATTCTCTTCCACAGCAATTTGGTTTGTTAACTGCATTTTGTTGTGGGCTACCAGCACTGTTTTTACTATTTTTATGGGGAATTATTGAGCCTAATGTTATTCAGAGCTTATTGGTTGAATCATTACCCAAGTCAGTGCAAGCATTAAAACCGGATGAGTTAGGTCTGTACCTTAATGATATTCGTATTATGGCATCATCCCAGATTGTTAATTTAGATAGCCTATCGGCAAAGCAAGAAACTGCTATCTACCTTCAGCAACTACACGACAAAGCCAATATCTTAAAGTATGCCTTAATATTAGTCACAGCAGTGGCAAGTACGATGTTGGTCATGTCTCGTTTCAGTAAAACCTTCACTGCACGTGCCTTTTCAGAACGCATTATTAAGCTGTTATTTTTATGTTGCTCTATCGTCGCTATTTTTACGACACTTGGCATCGTTATGTCGGTCTTATTTGAGTCCATGCAATTCTTTAAATCAGTTTCTAGTCTCGACTTTTTATTTGGTACAACGTGGAGCCCACAAATGGCAATGCGAAGTGATCAAGTCGGGTCCTCGGGAGCCTTTGGAGCAGTGCCGTTATTTGCAGGCACGATGTTAATTACCGTGATTGCAATGACCATTGCTGCGCCAATTGGTCTATTAACCGCTATCTATCTTTCACAATACGCGAGTAAAAGACTGCGTACCATTGCTAAGCCGATGTTAGAGGTGTTAGCGGGGATTCCTACCGTGGTTTATGGTTTTTTCGCCGCATTAACGGTTGCCCCCTTTATTCGTGGGATGGGTGAATCTATCGGTTTAAATGTCGCCTCAGAAAGTGCTTTGGCAGCAGGCGTGGTAATGGGGGTGATGATTATACCTTTTGTCTCTTCACTTTCCGATGATGCAATTAATGCCGTTCCTACTTCACTTAAAGAGGGGTCGTTAGGAATGGGCGCGACTAAATCTGAAACCATTAAAAAAGTGTTATTACCTGCCGCTTTGCCAGGCATTATTGGGGCGATGTTATTAGCGATTTCTCGTGCCATTGGTGAAACCATGATCGTGGTAATGGCAGCTGGGATGGCTGCAAATTTAACGGCCAATCCACTGGCTTCAGTCACCACAGTCACGGTACAAATTGTTACGCTATTAACAGGGGATCAAGAGTTTGATAGCCCGAAAACACTCGCTGCATTTGCATTAGGTTTGATGCTGTTTGTCACTACTTTATTACTTAATATTATTGCTTTGAAAGTGGTCAGAAAATATAGAGAACAATATGACTAAGCACATCAATAAACAACAAGAGATAAATTCTATGTCAGAGAATACGCAACTAAGTAATACGGATCGAATTAGAAATAGTCTTCGTAAACGTAATGCGAAAGAAATTCGTTTTCGTTGGATGGGGCGTTGTGCAATCGCATTTGGATTTTTAATGGTGGTTATTTTATTCGTCGATATCACCGCAAAAGCCTATCCAGCATTTTATCAAAATTGGATCAAAATAGAGGTAGAGTTGAGCCCTGAATTACTGGAGCTTAGCAATAGTGCTAATGAGCCTATCAGCAGCGATGACTTAGCAAAAGCGAATTATATCAGCGTGGTGCGAAAGGCATTGTATAAGCAATTTCCTGAAGTTAGCTCGCGCAGAGATAGACGACAATTGGCGCAATTATTGAGTTCAAACGCTGAGTTTGATTTACGAGATAAAGTATTGGCAGATCCCTCTCTGGTGGGCAAAACTCTACCAATATGGTTTCTTGCCGACGATGACATCGATACCTACTTAAAAAGTGATTACATTGATAATGAAGGCGCTGGACGGGTCTCTGAACAGCAAGCGATGTGGCTAGATACACTTCATAAAAAAGGCGATATTGAAACACGCTTTAATACGTTATTTTTTACTAATGGTGATTCTCGTGAACCTGAGCTTGCTGGTATAAGAGGCGCGTTAAGCGGTACATTTTTAACCATGTTAGTGACGTTAGTTATTTCCTTTCCCATTGGTGTTGCCGCCGCTCTGTATCTGGAAGAGTTTGCACCTAAAAATCGTTGGACGGATCTTATTGAGGTTAATATCAACAATCTTGCGGCAGTACCATCGATAGTCTTTGGTTTACTGGGGTTGGCTGTGTTGATTAATATCTTTGGATTACCGAGATCGGCGCCCTTAATTGGCGGTATCGTCCTTAGTTTAATGACATTACCGACAATCATAATTGCCAGTCGAGCTTCAATTAAAGCCGTGCCAAACTCAATACGTGAAGCAGCAATTGGCATAGGCGCTTCACAAATGCAAGTGACGCTAGGGCATGTTTTACCAATCGCTATGCCCGGTATTTTGACCGGCACCATCATCGGCTTAGCCCAAGCTCTTGGTGAAACGGCGCCTTTGCTGATGATTGGTATGGTTGCTTTTATTGTTGATGTGCCCGGGAGCTTCACTGATGCAGCGACGGTTATGCCGGTACAAATATACCTCTGGGCCGATAGTCCTGAACATGCTTTTTTAGCAAAAACATCAGCCGCAATTTTAGTACTGTTAGCTTTCTTATTGGTAATGAATTTAAGTGCCTCGCTACTGCGTAAGAAATTTGAAAAAATTGGCAAATAATTTTAAGCAAGACCCTATTTATAGTAAGTGAGAACAAAATGACAACAGCAAATAAAACAACGATCAATGGTATAGAGATAACGCAAACAGTTGGCAACGTATTTGCTGATGATGCAAAGATGTCGATGCGCAATGTTGATGTTTATTACAGTGATAAACAAGCGATTCGCAATGTAAATTTAGATTTAGCACGTAATCAGGTAACGGCTTTGATTGGCCCATCGGGCTGCGGAAAATCTACCTTTTTACGTTGTTTAAACCGGATGAATGACACCATCGATATCTGTAAAGTGACAGGAAGTTTATTATTAGATGGCGATGATATCTACCATAAGGATATGGATCCTGTGTTATTACGCGCACGTGTGGGTATGGTATTTCAAAAACCTAACCCCTTTCCAAAATCTATTTATGACAATGTCGCCTATGGCCCCCGAATCCATGGCTTAGCTGCGAATAAAGCCGACCTTGATGAAATTGTAATTACAAGTTTGCAAAAAGCAGGCTTATTTAACGAAGTCAAAGATTGTTTAAACTCATCGGGAACGGGGCTTTCGGGCGGGCAGCAACAACGTTTATGTATCGCAAGAACGATAGCAGTTAGCCCTGAAGTTATTCTTATGGATGAACCTGCTTCGGCATTAGATCCGATTGCAACTGCGATTATCGAAGAGTTGATTGATGAATTAAAGGAGCGTTATACCATTGCAATTGTTACCCATTCAATGCAACAAGCCGCTCGTATTTCGCAAACGACCGCCTATTTTCACATGGGACATTTAATTGAAGTTGGCTCTACGGATCAAATCTTTACTAACCCCGTACACAAACTAACAGAGAATTATATCACTGGCCGTTTTGGTTAATTAGGCTGACTAACAGGAGTAAAAAATGAAAACAGATTTAAATATCACAAGCCATATATCAAAGCGCTATAACCAAGAACTTGAACAGATACGCTCTATGCTAACTGAAATGGGTGAATTGGTTTTTAAGCAGGTAGAAGATGGTTTAGAATGCCTCTTAAACCTCAATGCCGAACTTGCTGAGCAAGTTATCGCAAATGATAAAAAAGTAAATCAATTAGAAATTAAAATTGATGTTGCCTGTACCCATATATTAGCAACGCGGCAGCCAACAGCGAGTGATTTACGCCTGATTTTATGTGTGATCAAAACCATCACCGATATCGAAAGAATTGGCGATGAGGCAATAAAATTAGGCAAAAATGCACTAAAAATAATTAACTCAGACAAAAATATTCGTCAATTTAACGAATTAAAGCATCTTGGTGAACATGTTATTACTAATCTACGTTTATCACTTTTAGCTTACGCCACGTTAAATGTTGATGCTGCATTACGCGCCTTAGAGCAGGATAAAAATATCGATGAGGAGTTTGACAATATATCAAGATTGTTAATCACCAAAATGATGGAAGATCCACGCGAGGTGAAAAACTCATTACGTATTACATGGTGTGCCCGAGCATTAGAGCGTATTGGCGATCACTCTAAAAATGTTAGCGAGCATGTTATCTTTTTAGTAAAAGGTAAGGATATACGCCATGCTAGTACGGATCAGATAAAGCAAACCTTATCTGAGTTGTAAATTTTTTTTCTATTTAAATAGGATGCCTAACATTAGTGATAGGCTTCCTAATATTGAACAATTAATTATTGTGGAATAGAGGTAATGTCAGTAATTAAATGATGTGATTCACTTGGTGCTAATTTAACACTATTGGTATTCGTAATAGTCGATTCAACACAAACCATTGTCAGGTACCCATCATCTGACATATCTGAGAATGATTTAGCGCCAGCGATCCATGGTGTCCATACAACGTCAGAATCATTACCCGTATTAGTAATCGCAATCCTACGATTAAATGCGTGGTCTTCAATAAAGATTACATCCTTTGCTTTACTATAAATTCGGTCTATTGCGCCACTGATCTTTAAATCGCCAGTAAATACCTGTAAGTCGTTTTTATTCAATTTATCCACGTAGGCCTCACCAAGTCCAACAATAGAGCATTGGTTAGGGCTACTAATATTAAAATAGGTATGAAGAGCAGCGGTCATTGCAAAGGGGTGTTTGCCAGTATTAGTACATTGCAAATCAAGTTTTAAGGTATCGGTTAACGTGGCTGTCAAGCAGAGTTCAAAATGGAAAGGCCAAAGTTTTAATGTTTGTTCATTTTCTTTTAATAAAAATGTTATCTCGACACCTGCGTTATGAGGTAATTCGGTAACATTTCCAATAGACCAAAAACTATTACGAGCAAAACCATGGGATGGTAAGTTATCACCTAATGATTTATTTGCTGGGCCAAACCAAGGCCAACATATAGGTACACCGCCGCGAATGGCATTTTGGGTATTAAAAACGGCGTTATCACTTAACCATATAATGGGTTCTTGCCCCATTAACTTAAAATGCAATAGATGCGCACCAAATAATGAGAAACTAGCCTCTAACTTGGCATGCTCAACCACTAAGTATTCAGCACCTTGTTCATCAGTCTGCAAACTTACAGAAGTCGATAGTTGTTTAGATTTATTTAAACTGAGCTGAGAAATCATATATTGCTCCTAAAATCTTTTTTAATAAAATCAGCTGGAAACTAAAACATACTCTTATTTTAGTATAACCATATTTAGTTAGAATTAACGGGTTAAATCAAAACATCAATACTATACTCGTGATAATTTTTATATATTGAGGAAAACTAAAAGTACTTATCCAATTTTCTTACAGTGTAAAAAACAATCTTTTTTATATTATCTTAAACCGCAAGCTCACAAATTATGTTGTATTAACTTTGATATAAAGTAAAAACATAATAATGAATTTGATTGGTAACGTATACATAAAAAAAAGAACGTGACTATAGATTGCTATATCAATAACATTAATATATTGATTTAGTTTAAGGCTAATGATTAGTTTTATCTCGAAATCTATTTTAGAGATAATTATATTTATATATTCTGTTCTATAGGTTGAATTTACAGGATGTTAATATCTGATATATAGATTCATTATTTATAAATTACTGTTTAACTAAGTGATTTATTTAATGGTCCATATTAAAGCTTTGTAATATTTTAAAAAATTAAAATAAGGTGTTTTATGACCACTTCTACTTTAGATATGTTTATGGGATTAAAAAGTATTAATCCTAACTTTGTTGATGCATGGGGAAATCCAGCACAGGTGACAGAGGAAAATATACGTAGCATTATTGATAAAATGGGATTTGATTCCTCAGATGATGCTCAATTAATGTCCCACTACAACGAACATGAGAAAAGACATTGGTTATCGCCATTATCGCCCGTGATTGTTTGTCAGAAAAATAGTGAATATGTCATTGAAGTTCGTTTGCCGATTGACCTAGCGGCTCAAGAAATAACCTGCAAGTTTATACTTGAAGATAAAAGCGAATCTGTTCATCAAATTTGTGCGACTAATTTTCCGCTTGTAGCAACTAAAATTATATCAGATATAGAGTACCAATGTTACTCAGTAACTTTAGCGGTTGACCTTCCATTTGGTTACCACTCATTATCGCTGTTTGAAGCGAATATTGATGAAGCAATGGCGACGATGTCATTCATTGTTACACCAAAAAGCTGCTATACACCAAAAGCGATTGAGCAAGGTGAAAAATTATGGGGTACTAGTGTCCAGCTATATTGCTTAAAAAGTGAAGCAAACTGGGGTATCGGTGATTTCTCTGATTTGAAATTATTACTTGCTAAAACAAAAGAAAATGGGGGAGAATTTATTGGTCTAAATCCAATTCATGCATTGTCTCCATCACAACCAAGTAATGTCAGCCCATATAGTCCATCATCAAGAAAATGGTTAAATATCTTATACACGGATATAACGGCTGTTGATGAGTTCACGCGTAATTCTGCATTAAAAACAAAAGTATCAAGTGACGATTTTAAACAAAAACTTACCGCATTACGTAACACCGATTGGGTAAATTACGAAGAAGTAACAGCATTAAAACTGTCTGCTCTGCGTGACCTTTTTGCAACCCTTAACGATCAAAGCGCTGAAAGTGCTGTCCGTTTGAATGCATTTACACAATATGTCGACGAAAAAGGTGAATCACTGATTCAGCAAGCAAGTTATGACGCATTGCAATTCTATTTCTTAGAAAAAGATGCTAATTCTTGGGGCTGGCCTGTGTGGCCTGAAGCATTCCAAGCTTTCCAGAATGAAGCAGCGCAAACCTGGATCAAAGAAAATGAAGCTGAAGTATTATTTTGGTGCTATACACAGTGGGTTGCTGAATTACAATTAGAAGAGGCTGATAAAGTCGCTAAGTCTTTAGGAATGACCTTAGGCATCTATCGTGACTTAGCTGTCGGTGTTGGTGTGAGTAGTTCTGAAATTTGGGCTAATCATTCACTATATTGTGAACACATTAGTGTTGGTGCTCCACCCGATATTCTTGGTCCTCTAGGTCAAAGCTGGGGTTTGCCGCCAATCGCACCCGACCAATTACAGGAAACTGCATATCAACCATTTATTGATTTATTAAAGTCAAATATGAGTCATTGTGGTGCATTGCGTATTGACCATGTTATGGCATTATTGCGATTATGGTGGGTACCAGAGGGGGCAAGTGCAGATAAAGGTGCATATATCTATTATCAAGTTGAAGATATGCTCAACCTGCTTGCATTAGAAAGTGTACGTAATGAATGTCTTGTTATCGGTGAAGATTTAGGGACAGTACCTGATGGTATTGATGTTCTACTAAAAGAAGCGGGTGTTTACTCATATAAAGTGTTCTTTTTTGAGCAAGCTGAAGATGGTGGCTATATTTCTCCTGAACATTATGCAGGACAGGCGATGGCAACCCTATCAACGCATGATATGCCGACAATCAAAGGCTTTTGGCATTGTGAAGATTTGCATTTAGGACGTCAATTAGGTCTTTACCCTGATCAAGCTATTTATGAAACATTACTGAATGACCGTTTGATCTGTAAACAAAAAATATTAGATAGTTTACATGGTCATGGTAGTTTGCCTGCGGATTACCCGCGCGATGCACTATATGTTGGAATGGATCAAACACTCAATTTTGCATTGCAAACACATCTTGCAACAGGTAGTTCAGCGTTATTAAGTCTACAATTAGAAGACTTTTTGCAGATGGACCAACCTGTTAACGTACCAGGTACGAGCGATGAGTATCGTAATTGGCAACGTAAGTTATCACAAACTTTAGAACAATTATTTAATAATGATGGTATAAAAGTATTGTGTGAAAACTTAACCAATGCGAGACATAGATAAAAGAGAGAGTATGCTACCTAATTTTTAGGTAGCATTTGCTTTAGTGATATTAAATAACTTATGGGATCCTAGATTGTATGAATGAAAAAGTAGCTAAACCAACGAAAAAAAAACCGTCTAAAGTAGTAAAGCCAACTAAAGTAGCGACTAAGAAACCCGTAGTTAAAAAATCCGCAGTAAAAAAAACAGCAGTCAAAAAAACTACCGTTGAAAAGCCTATCGGTCATATAGATAAAACAGCGTTAATTTCCCTACTCAAAGAAGCCAAGTTATCAAATCCATTTGAACAATTAGGTTTAATCGCTAATCCGAATAAGAAAGGTTTTCTTTTACGTGTTTGGTTACCAGATGCACTAGACGTTGAGTTATATGACTTAGGTTCCGATACTGTTAAATCAACACTAAAGCGCATCGATGATACAGGCTTATTTGAATTAGAATTTCCTGAGCTTGTAGAAAAATTTAATTATGAATTAAATGCAATCTATAAAGATGCCTCTTACCGTTTTATTGATCCGTACCAATTTCATGATATTGCTTTTGATGGGTTGTCTACATTGCATGAAGCCCCACAAAATGTTTATCAAACCTTAGGAGCACAATTAAAAACGGTTAATTGTGGTGACCAACAGGTGAAAGGGGTGCGCTTTATCGTTTATGCTCCTAATGCGATGAGTGTCAGTTTAATAACGCAAATTAACCATTGGGATGGTCAGCGCCAGCCGATGCAACGTAGCTGGTGTGGTCATTGGGTATTATTTGTACCAGATTTACATGTTGGTTGTGCGTATAAGTATGAATTAAAAGATGGCCTTGGCAATCGTTTGCCGCATAAAGCGGATCCTGTCGGATTCCAAGCGGAACAATATCCATCTCATGCATCAATCGTTGTTGATCACGATGCTTATCAGTGGAATGACCAAGCGTGGCAAGCATCACAAAGCGGTGATAAACGCTTTTCTGCAATGAGTATTTATGAAGTCCACTTAGGGTCTTGGAAGCGTAAACAGGAAGATGGCGTTGAACGGATGCTTACTTACCGGGAGCTTGCTGACGAACTAATCCCCTATATTATTGAAATGGGTTATACACATCTTGAAGTTATGCCTATTTCTGAGTTTCCATTTGATGGCTCTTGGGGCTACCAACCAGTAGGTTTATTTGCCGCAACGAGTCGTTTTGGCAATGCTGATGATTTAAAATTCTTTATTGATAAATGTCACCAAGCGGGTATTGGTATTATTGTCGATTGGGTGCCTGCACATTTCCCATCAGACCCTCATGGTCTTGCTCGTTTCGATGGCACTCCTTTATATGAGTATGAAGATCCTCGCCGTGGTTGGCATCCCGATTGGAATTCTTACATCTACGATTTCGGTCGCGATAATGTACGTCAATTTCTTGTCGCAAGTGCACTTATTTGGCTTGATAAGTTCCATGTAGATGGACTGCGTGTAGATGCCGTCGCCTCTATGCTTTATTGGGATTATTCGCGCAACGAAGGGGAGTGGGTGCCAAACGTTGATGGCGGTAATCATAACTATGAAGCGATCAGTTTGCTAAAATGGTTTAATGAAGAAGTTTATCGCCAATATCCTAATGCGATGACTATCGCTGAAGAGTCTACCGCCTTTGCTGGAGTCTCTAAACCAACCTTCGATGGTGGTCTAGGTTTTGGCTTTAAATGGAATATGGGCTGGATGCATGATACTTTAAGTTATATGCAAGAAGATCCTATGTATAGAAAATATCATCATCATGAAATGACATTCTCAATGGTTTACCATTATAATGAGCACTTCGTATTACCGATTTCACACGATGAAGTTGTACATGGTAAGAAGAGTATGCTTGATAAAATGCCGGGTGATGAGTGGCAAACAGCCGCTAATTTACGTGCATATATGGGCTTTATGTATGCGCATCCGGGTAAAAAGCTTAATTTTATGGGGACTGAATTTGCGCAAGTACGTGAATGGAACCATAACACAGGTCTCGATTGGGATCTGTTACAATATGAAAAACACAAAGGGCAACAGAAGTTGGTTGCTGATTTAAATCACCTTTACAAAAACAATGCCGCTTTCTATGAAGGCGATTATCAGGCAGAAGGTTTTGCTTGGTTGGATCATAGTGATGGTGAGAATAGTGTTTTTTCTTTTGTACGCCATAATTTAAAACAAGATAAAACTATTATCTGTTTATCCAATTTCACACCAGTACCTCGAGAAGCATATCGGTTCCTGTTGATGAACTAGGGGATTATGAAGTTATTTTAAATACCGATAGCCACTATTATTGGGGTAGTAATTTTATTATGGGTGACAAATTAGGCGTTTTTGTTGCTGAAGAACAGGAATGGCAAGGAAAACCATACTCATTTATATTAAATTTACCTCCGTTATCAACGGTATATTTAACCAAAAAAGGATAAATAATTGATCGATAAATTGCTTATACTTGATAGACATGATCATCCATTTTCTATAGGGAAGCCGCAATTCCATCCGCTTGGCACCAAGTTGACCGCGGATGGGTGTAATTTTTCAGTCTATAGTCTAGGTGCATATCGTGTTGAATTATGTCTTTTCAATGCCTATGAAAAAGAGATCGCTAGATACCCTTTAGATGTAAAGCAGGGACATCTTTGGAGCATTTTTGTTAATGATGTCAAAGCAGGGCAACGTTACGGATACCGTGTATACGGAGATTTTCAACCGGAAATTGGTTTATTATTTAACAGCAATAATTTGTTAATTGATCCCTATGCTAAAGCGCTAAGCGGTGTGCAGCATAGTTTTCAACAAGCTCAAAGCGACGATGATGATTCACAAGTTGTTAAATCTGTCGTCGTGGACGATGCCTTTGATTGGCAGGGGGTAAGCAAACCTGCCATTGAAGAGTATGACCGTATTCTTTATGAAGTTCATGTAAAAGGATTTAGTCAACTTAATAACAACGTGCCGCTTGAAAAGCGAGGTAAGTATTTAGGGCTATCAGATCCTGCTAGCATTGCACATTACAAAAAACTCGGGATCACTAGTTTACAAATAATGCCAATTTTTAGCTTTACTAGTGAAACGCGTTTGAAAGATTTGCAACTGACCAATTATTGGGGATATAACCCAATTTGTTTTTTTGCGCCTGATTGCCGTTATGCACAATATGATGCAGTTAACGAATTTAAGACCATGGTACGAGAGCTGCATGAGGCAGGTATTGAAGTCATTTTAGACGTTGTCTATAACCATACTGCTGAATCAGGTAATGATGGACTCATTCTCAGCTTGAAAGGTTTTGATAATCGCAATTACTATAGTTTTGAGAATGATAACTACATTGATGATAAAAATTACACGCAATATAGTAACCATTCTGGTTGTGGTAATACCGTTAATATGGATTATTCGTGGACATTGAAACTGGTACTTGACTCGTTACGTTATTGGGTTACAGAAATGCAAGTTGATGGTTTCCGTTTTGATTTGGCAACAACACTTGCCCGTGAAAATGGAGCCTTTAATAGTCAAAGTGCATTTTTTAAAGCGATCCTACAAGATCCTGTTTTAAGTAATGTTAAACTAATTGCAGAGCCTTGGGATATTGGTCCTGGTGGTTATTGCTTAGGTGGATTTCCAAATAACTGGTTAGAGTGTAATGATCGTTATAGAGATACACTGCGTTCATTCTGGCGTGGTGATACTGGGCATGTCGCTGAATTAGCTACGCGTTTATTAGGATCACGTGATGTTTTCGCGAAACGTTTTCGTTCAAACTCAACGAGTGTTAATTTCATCAGTTACCACGATGGATTTACTTTGCATGATTTAGTTTCATATAATTCTCGTCATAACCTTGATAATTGTGAAAATAATCGCGATGGGCATGGACATAATTTATCTTATAATTATGGGGCGGAAGGTAAAACTGACAATGAGCGAATTAATCAACTACGCGAGCAGCAAAAACGGAATTTGATCACTAGTTTAATATTATCTCAAGGCACACCACATTTTTTAGCGGGTGATGAGATGGGGAATACGCAATCGGGTAATAATAATGCCTATTGCCAAGATAATAAAATTAGTTGGCTAAATTGGGATTTGTCGAAAGCGGATCAAGCGTTACTTGAATTTACGAGTAAGATCATAAAGATACGGAGTGAATCACGTTTATTTGGGCACCTAGCTTTAAGTGATGATTGTATTGGCCGTTGTGAAAACTCAGATCTGGTTAGATGGTATCATCCCGATGGTTATGTAATGAGTGAATCTGATTGGCATGCTTCTAATTCACAAGCACTGGCTTTAGAATTACATGAAGCAGAACAAACAGGAGAGCGATGGTTTTTAGTTTTCAATGCCTCAACGTATCAAATAGGCTGCAATTTGCCAAGTTTAGCAGTTGGACATGCGTGGAAAGTAAAGATTAATACCGCTTGCACTTCACCTGAACCGGCGGATAAACAAAAATATATAAAGGATAACATACAACTAAATGCGCGTTCTTTGACGCTTTTAAAGTCTGTACGTCATATCCAAAAGTAAAAAAGAATAGCGCTATTACTAATTCTCCATTAAGTTGATGAACTTACCATCAAAAACTTAATGGAGTTTTTTATTTCACTCACTGAACTATTAAATTTTGCAAAACTTGATCTGTTCGGTCAATTAACTCAATTAAAGTATCAATTTCAGAAAACTCGTCCTTCAAGTTCTTAAGCAAATGTTTTGATGATTGTGTAATGAGTTTTAATTCTGGACTATTACTATTTACTTCAAGCTTAATAGGATCAATATTTATTAAGTGATAGTAGAGGGCATAAAAGTGGTATTTATCGCTTGCTGATTTGATAAACTGTAACCTTTCCTGTGGAGAATTAAAATCAGACTCGAGCATACACTGACTTTTCCAGATGCCGTTCTCTTCATACGCCTTGATGTAAACCATACAATCGTTACTGCTATCATTTTCTTTTACAGGCTTGGTAATAAGTCGCTCATATAAATAATCGTTATCGAGTAATAGCTCCTGCAAAAGGGATTGTTTGCCATTGCGTCTGTTCAATAATTTACTTATTGGGCTTTTTACATGGTTAATAGCAGCATACTTAATTATTGGTAAATTCTTTTCATTGTGAATGAATAAAATAGCGTTATTAAGAAATGACTCGCTCAGCTCAAGTAGTCTTTTTTGCGAAGGAGTACGTTTCTCATTTAATGGTAAGCACTTTAATTTATCTTTATTATTTTCAACTAATAATGAAAAGAAATTTTTTGTAGTAAGTGAAGATGCTTTGTCGTTTACCTGTAAATGTAGGGTATTTTCAGGAGATAGGTGGACAACTTTATATTTTAAATTTTCTAAGGAATAATTTGTTGCGATTTTCTGTAGTTCAAATAAATTTACAGTGAGTTTGTGATTAACATTAATATCAATGTTGTTATCTAATTTTATTCTTAATCCTGTTAATGAAAAATCAATTAAAGTTCCGCTGTGTTTTTTACCTTCAAGCACTGCAAATACTTTACAACTAAATAGATAGCGAGGCTCGATACGTCGTTCTTCAGTAAACATCTCAACAATATCGAAGCCTTTTATTTTATTTATTCTATGAACAAAACAATTTATTTTATTAATATCTTTAGTGTCGATTTGTTGATTATAGGTAATAGTTGAATCATTTAAAGGGAGCAGAGTTGCAAGATGTGTTATGTTTTTAAATTGTTGTGGAAATAGATCTGTTTGTGGGTAATGATTATTTTCAAGATATTGATAAGGTTGTAGCGTAAAATGGTAAGTGCGCCAACTTTCTTTGCGGCTGCCATAATGTAAAAACTGAGTTTTTAAGCCTGAGTGTTGGAGCTCTTCTTCAGTTGCTGAAATAAAAAATATTTTACCTTGTACTTGATGAGTAAAGGAATACAAGGTGGTTGCTGGGCGTGTTTGTGCATAGACACATAATTGGGTAAAGCGCAGCTCGTTAAATAAAAACTCTAATTGGTTTACACCATCACAAAACCAATCTTGAAGGATGTTATTGTTAACATGGTTTTTTAATGCAAATAAAATGGGTGAATATTCATTACAGTTGAGGTAAATCGGTAAGGCATTTAACTGCTTAAAATAACTTATTTTCAATGCATCAATTTTGACTAATTGATAATAGTAGTGAACATCGAACTTATACTTGTAATGATGGGTACGTATAAAATGTTTTAAAAATTGGTTAAAGTCATCATTGTTATCGGACAATGTTAAGTAAAGATAGAATTTACTCTCTTTTTCTTTTTGTTTAATGATTTTGTATTTAATCGCACTATTTAAGACTGGCTCATGAAAAGAGTGACGCAGATCCGTGAACATAACTTCAACTAATTCTTCGTTACGTAGCGGGACATAATGTGTTAATTTTATTTTTAAACCGGTTGTGGATATATTAGCGGTTTGCGCCTGCAAACTTTTTCCATCGCTTAATGTAATGTTTACCATTGAAACTAAATACATCCGTGGTGTCGCACGTTTACGGTTATTTATTAAAGTTAATAATTCGATGCTACTCTTTGTATCGCTATTTATAACTTGTGTGCTTGCATTCAATTCAAACTGTTTCTTCTCAGAAATATATTGATGTACTGCTTCAAAGACGCCAATAGTATATTCTCCGTAACGTTCTAAATTGCTTTTAAAAATAGCAAGCGCTTCAATTGTTAAATAATGCTTAATATTTTCTATATCGTATGGAGAACATTCCGTTAGCACTTTATCACGAAGGTCAATGACTCGTTTACAAGGTGTCGTTAAACGATTAAGCTCCATCTTAATTAAAAATTTATGACTGTTACTTTCCCCAAATAAAATTTTATCTAGTAACGTGTTGAAATCAGGTTCATGACGCAACGAGATAAGTTCTTTTATTTGGGAGTTATATTTAGTTAAATCCATATTTGATTATTTGCTGTTTGATATTCTCTAATTTATGGATTGATGAGCTGAGATATTTCTCTATCCATGATCGCTGAATCTGCAACATTTAACTGAATTAAACGTTTTAGATGAGTAATACTTTCTATATCCAAGGTGACGAATTTAATCCCGATAAATCCATTTTCTTGATGGCATAGTACGCCTGATATTTCTAAAGTTACATCAGAGCCTTCTAGGTTAAGATTTAACTTGATGGCTTTGTCGACGTTATAGGTAAAATCATCGATCGCTTTCACTAATGCACCTTTTAAAGATATATCTAAAAGTTCACTCTGCCATTGTACGACTTCATTATTAATTATCTCTGATAAAAAACATTGGCCAGTGAAATGTACGCGAGAAAATTTACGCTTTTCAGACATGGTTATACTCCATTATAAATATTAATATTGCTGATGAATCTCTCATATATCATAGGTAATTGCTCGCAAATAAGCGACTTACCTAGTATGTTATTTTTGTCTATTAAGTGGTGAACGTGGTATAATCTAATTGCTTAAGTGCTTTATTAGCAATAGGAAAGTAACTGATATGCCAAGGTTCGCTAGCAACACCATTATTATATGTTTGATATGGCCTATAAAAGCCATAATTGTTGATGTTAGCCGTTAGCCAATCGTTAAATTCCAAAAAGTAATCTTTAGTATATTCACTTACTTTTAACTGTAATTTGCCATTTTCTGGTAATAGGTCTGGGTCATAGAGATCAAAGTCAGTTCCCCAATGATGCCTACTCGTGCCAGGTAAAGCTGACCAATGCAATATCGCGAGTAATTTCTCTAATTCAGAGATTGTACTGATGTCGATGGGGTGCTCTAATTTATCAAGTAGTTCACTTTTACCTGAATATTTATTATTCCAGATGAGCGATTGTCTAGCAAAGCTGCGAAAACCACTGGCAATTTGCAAATTGAAATTAGCTTGCTTAGCCGCTTTTTGTAATGCAGAAAAATCACGGATAACACTCGAATGAATTAAGATACCATTTTTTAATTCACTCAAATGAGAAGTCACTTGACCCGTTAATTGCTCGATTATCATGCTAATAAATTTATCAATGATAAATGATATATCGTAACCAGCTTTTCAAGGTCACTGACTTTGACACATTCATCGACCTTATGAATAGTTGCATTACATGGACCGAGTTCAATAACTTGAGCACCAGTAGGTGCAATAAATCGAGCGTCAGATGTGCCACCGCTTGTTGATAATTCGCTATCAAGTCCCGTTGTATTTTTAATTGCTAGGCTGACCGCTTCAGTCAAAGAGCCAGGCTCTGTAATAAATGGGGAGCCATTAAAGGTCCATTTTAATGAATACTTCGCTTTATGTTTTTTAAGTGTTGTTTCAAATTTTTCAATTATTTGCTCGGCAGTCAGTTCAGTTGAATATCTGAAATTACACTGTACAACAGTTTCACCCGGCACGACATTGCTTGCACCTGTTCCTGAGTTAATGTTAGTAATTTGAAAGCTTGTCGGTGGAAAATATTCATTACCTTTATCCCATTCAATATTTACCAAGTCTGATAATACCAACGCACTGCTATGAATAGGGTTATTAACGAGGTGAGGGTAGGCAACATGTCCTTGAATACCATGTATAGTCAAATCAGCTGTTAACGATCCTCTGCGTCCATTTTTAATCGTATCACCAACATTTACTGAACTTGAGGGTTCACCTACGATACAAAAATCGATGAGCTCATTGCGAGCAACGAGAGTATCAATGACACGTGTAGTGCCATTGATAAATGGTCCCTCTTCATCGCTTGTTATAAGTAATGCGATTGAGCCGTTATGATCTTGATGTGCGGCAATAAATTGTTCAAGTGCAATCATAAAAGCGGCAATGCCACTTTTCATATCAGCTGTACCACGTCCATATAAGTAGCCGTCGTGTTCTGTCGCGCAAAAAGGAGGAAACTTCCAATTGCTTTCTGGTCCTGGGGGGACAACATCTGTATGACCGGCAAAACAAAAAAGAGGTTTTTCTGTTCCTCTTCTTGCCCATAGATTTGTTGTATCTTCAAACACCATTACTTCACAAATAAAGCCTAACTTCTCTAAACGAGAAATCAGTAATTGTTGGCAACCTGCATCATTAGGTGTGATAGAGCGTCTATTAACTAAATCTTTTAAAAGCGCCAAAGCAGGGCTGTCTGACATGATATTTCCTTATTTTGAAAAGAGATTTTCATAGGCATTAATATTGAAACCTACAAGGTATTTATTTTTATGAACAAGTAATGGGCGTTTAATTAATGTTGGGAATTCAATAAACAAATCGATGATTGTATCTTCATTAATCGATTCTTTTTGTTGCTCACTTAGATTTCTATAGCTGGTACTGCGTTTGTTTAATAATTCAGACCAATTAATGTGCTGTAGTATATTCTCAAGTAACGTTTTACTTAATCCATTTTTACGGTAGTCATGAAATTGATATGAAACATTATTCTGTAAAAGCCATTTTTGTGTTTTTTTTATTGAATCGCAATTAACGATGCCAAAAAGTGTGGTAGCCATAACTGATTCTTCTGTAAAATGAAATGATTGTAACAAGTAATAAAAAGAATAGCAGCAGCAAGTAAAGTAATTACAGTAAAAAGGTGATGAATGAAAAAGCAAAAATTAATGAGAGTAGGGGAAAAAATAAGAGTCGCCTAAGCGACTCTATAATATAATTATTGGTGTAAATATTATTTAATAATTTTAAGAACCGGATCAGATGCAACAACAACTGTACCTGACATTTTTTTCAATTCTTTAATTTCGTCCATGTTTGAAATAACCACAGGCGTTAATATCGATTTTGCTTTTTCTTGTAAAAACTCTAAATCAAACTCGATGATAGTGTCACCCATTTTAACTTTTTGGCCTTCTTGCGCTACACGAGTGAAGCCTTGACCTTTAAGTTCAACGGTATCGATACCAAAGTGAACAAATAATTCGATGCCCGTATCAGACTCTAAAGAGAATGCATGGTTAGTTTCGAATATTTTACCAATCTCACCATCACAAGGTGCGACCATTTTATTGCCTGTTGGGCGAATTGCTATACCATCACCAACAATTTTTTCTGCAAAAACAACATCTGGCACATCTTCTATTGCAACAATTTCACCAGATAGTGGTGCAATGATATCAATAGTATTTTCTACAGGTGCGCTACCTGATACGGCTTTTTTTAGTGAATTGAAAAAACCCATGATTTAACTCCAAATGATTAATAATAAATAGATAATAGCAAAGGTAACTAAATCAGACAATTAACCTTTGCTTATAAAATTAAATAATACCATTAGTTTGATTGAAATCATTAACTAAGGCTTCAATTTCAGCCGCTGTAGCCAATGACAATGCTTTATCTGCCAGCGCTTTTACGTCAGCGAAATTGGTATTGCGAATGATTTTTTTAACCGTTGGTATAGAAATCGCGCTCATCGAGAATTCATCAAGTCCCATACCCAGTAGTAGTAAGGTCGCACGCTCATCACCAGCTAACTCACCACACATGCCCGTCCATTTACCTGCGCCATGAGAAGCATCGATAACGGTTTTAATGATAGTTAGCACAGAAGGGCTAAGTGGATTATATAAGTCAGAGATAAGCTCATTACCACGGTCAACCGCTAGGGTATATTGGGTTAAGTCATTTGTTCCGATACTGAAAAACTCAACTTCTTTAATTAAATGGTGAGCGATAGCTGCTGCAGCAGGTGTTTCAATCATCACACCAATTTCAATATTTTCATCGAATGCTTTATTTTCTGCTGTTAGTTCCGCTTTAAGTACGTTAAGAATATCTTTGAGCTTGCGGATCTCTTCTACTGCGATAATCATTGGGAACATGATTCGGATTTTACCAAATGCAGATGCTCTTAATAATGCACGTAGTTGCGGGTTCATTATTTCAGGACGGTCGAAACAGATACGAATTGCACGCCAGCCTAAGAAAGGATTCATTTCCGTTGGTAAGTCTAGGTAAGGCAGATCTTTATCGCCACCGATATCCATAGTACGGATAATACAAGCTTTACCTTCTAACGACTCTACCACATCTTTATAGGCAACAAATTGCTCGTCTTCGGTCGGTAATTGGTCTCTATCCATAAATAGAAATTCAGTACGATAAAGTCCAACACCTTCAGCGCCATTGCGTTTAGCGCCATCAGTATCTTTTACTGTGCCTATATTTGCACAAACTTCTACTTGATGCCCATCAAGTGTTGTAGCAGGTAAATCTTTTAATTTAGCTAATTCCGCTTTTTCTGCCAAAAAGACAGCTTTGATTTTTTCAGCTTCTTTAAGCTCGGCTTCAGTTGGATTAATAATAATTTTATTATTAATCGCATCTAGCACAATCATATCACCGTTGTTAACACGTTTAGTGATATCATTTGTACCGACGATTGCAGGTATTTCGAGAGAGCGAGCCATGATCGAAGTATGCGACGTTCTACCACCAATATCAGTAATAAAACCAAGCACTTTATCAAGGTTAATTTGGGCCGTCTCAGAAGGGGTCAAATCGTTAGCAATAAGAACAACTTCATCAGCAATGTTGCTTAAGTTAACAATTTCAATACCTAATACGTTTTTAAGTAAACGGCTTCCAATATCACGAAAATCGGAAGCACGTTCACGCAGGTACGGATCTTCTAGCTCTTGTAGCATCGTTGCATTTTCTTCAACTATCTTATGAATAGCAAAGTCAGCTGTACATTTTTTAGATTTTATAAAATCAACAATATCATCTTCTAACTCTTCATCTTCTAAAAGCATAATATGCCCTTCGAAGATAGCTTCTTTCTCTTCACCAAAGGTTTCCAACGCTTTTTGTTTGATGATAGTGAGCTGAGCTGACGCTTTTTCACGTCCAGCTAAGAAGCGAGCAATTTCTTTATCAACATCTTGAACTTTACTGTTGTTGATTGAAATTTCATCTTCCTGTAATAACAAAGCTTTGGCAAAGGTTATGCCTGGAGATGCAAGAATACCTGATATCATAATTAATCCTATAAAATACTAATAAATACTAACGGAGATCGAAGTAGCTATATTGATAACTATACAAGTGTAGCCATTAATTCAACTAACGTATCTACTGCTTTTTGTTCATCAGCGCCTTCAGCTTTGATGTTTACGGATGTACCTTGAGTTAGGCCTAATGTTTGTAATTTAAAGAGACTTTTAGCGCTTGCAGACTTATCACCTACTTCAACAGTAATATCAGAGGCAAAAGATTTTGCTTCTTTAACAAATTGAGCAGCAGGACGAGTATGAAGGCCGTTTGGAGCCGTAATAGTTACTGTTTTTTGGTACATAATAACACCTTAATTTACGATAAGTTTAGGTTATGGAATTACACTGTTTAATAAATCAAACAGATGTAACAAGGATTTTAAAAACATATTTCGTAGCGATAAAATACCGTATAAATTTAATCAATAGTTTAATATAGATCAACTTATACAAATTATCACTTCCGTACAAAAAATCAGGACAAGCCCAATAAATACAGGGGTATTTAAAATACTGATTTATAATCTATAATTCGTTTGGTTAAGTCAAATAAATACGTCAAAGTTACGTAACAAAAGGTAATACTGTTATTACAAACAAATACATTCAACTTAATTTTTAGTGTAAATTAACTTGTTTTATTCAGTTTGTCACGTATTAATTGTCTTTGTTGTGGGAATAGCCTGAAAATATTTGTAGGATTTGAAGCAACGGGGGCTTGGTGTAGTAATTATTAATTACTACACCAAGTTGAATTTTATTTCATGTCTTGTTCTAACAACCACATTCTGAATGCTTTTTGCTCTTGTTTGCTCGCTTTCTGATATGTTTCTATTAATAGTGCCGTATTAGAAGTATTGATAGTTGTCGTTGCGGTCGTTGTTGTTAATGCTGGTACAGTTGCTGCTGGCATTGCTAGAGTTGCTGGAGCTGCCTCTGTTTGTACTGTAATGTTGTGCTGTTGATTATAGTCGCTGATTAATTTCTCAACATTACTATTTGGGAATAATCCTTCTCCGGAAATAATGTCACTATTAGTAACCATGGTAGTTTTCTCATCGTTTTTTACAATCCACTCAATGCCTTTATTAATTGCATTTTTTGCCTGCATTGAATTGCCAAAACGTTTAATACTAATTTCAGTATCTCCCTGTGTGTCGATATCAAAGATATGAATTTTACTACTGATTATATCCGAGTTTTTAAATTGCCCTTTGTACATGACGGCGACTTGATGTGGTCCATCATCAACCTCTAATTTATCTGAACTGAATAGGTGTTGTTTAACTTTTTTACCATCTACAGCAAGGATTTCAACGCCATTTGTGCTCACCAACTCTCCAGCATGTAGGAAAGGCGTTGAGACTAATGCCATAATTAAACATATTTTTTTCATGTACTGATCCTTTTTTACCCTGAGTGTGATTAATATCTTGTTTTAGTAAGATATTATGAGGGACGCGATTAATCAATAACTTCTTTCTAAATAGGCAATAAAATAGCGTGAATTTTCACTTATTACGCATTAGCTGAGAATATCCTTCCGTGTTGACCCTTTCTATACCCATGCTACCCCTTGTGCATCTATCTGAGCTGGTAGCAGATAAAGCATCTTGAAGTCACATGGGATACTTTGTTAGATAACGTTCTCTAATCCAGCGATATTATGCCAAAACCCATTACACTCAGTCGCCTTTAATTTAACGTTTTTCCCATTACCATTAAGCATTGCACTGTAGTTTTGTAAAACGGGTAAGCTATCGTCACTGGATGGACTTATGCGTACAATATCTACTAAACCTTCCATTGAAGGTAAATCGTTGATTAAGTTATAGCAGTAGCCTGATTGTGTTTGAATGCCATTTAATACGAATATTTGCTGTTCTTCTTGCGTGGTAACTATGCGCCCTTGGGGATATTTTATGCAACACAATTCACATTCGTCTTTGCCTTTGTTTTCAGAACGAGCCGTGAAACAGCGCGCAGAATAGGCCAAAGGAAGGTGACCATGGGAAAACACTTCGACTTCAAACTGATCACGAATACCTAGTGCATGGCAATCGTTAGTAATATTCATTAACCAGTCCCGTGATAGTTCTACTGGCATAACCCAACGTTGCATTCCTTTATTAACAAAGAGTTTAATGGTACCAGCGTTATAACAATTTATTGCAGGGCCGCACACGAAAGGAACTTTCTGTTCGCTAAGAATATTAATGGCTCCCAAATCATTTGCTTCCACTTTAAACAGACCATTTTCACATAATTGGCGCAGGATTTTAATTTCAGACGGGGCTTCTAATAAAGCCATTGTGGATAAAACGATCTCTTTACCTGAATTTGCTAACTCTTTAGCAAGCTCTATCCATTCACGTGTTTTTAATTCTCTTCTTTTACTGCAAACCGTTTCACCTAAATAAATAATATCAGCTTCACTTTTAATGATTTGCTGATAGTAATCTTCCAATGTTTTTTTTTCCCAGTAATAGAGTACTGGACCTAAAGCTAATTTCACGCTATTTCCTTAAATGTTATTGCCAGTTACGATGATATGCACCAAGCGTGGTTTGGCTGCCTTCAGAAACATTGGCAAGTATTGAATTCCAACTATCTTTGACTTGGTAACTGTCTGGGGCTGCTTTATAGGTGTCTATTGCTTGGCGCCATACTCGGGTAATTTGCTCAACATAGGCAGGGCTGCGTTGTCGTCCTTCTATTTTTACTGAGCAGATATTTGCCTGCATTAACTCAGGTAACATAGCTAACGTATTTAAGCTTGTAGGCTCTTCAAGCGTGTGATAATTATTATCAGAAACAGTAAATCGACCTTTACATAAGGTCGGGTAACCCGCTTTTTCTCCAGCTTGATAGCGATCAATTAAAATATTATTGAGCCTTGATTCCAGACCTTGCTCTGTTTCTGTCCAACGAACATATTTTGCTGGTGAACAGGCGCCGACGGTATTGGGGGACTCCCCTGTAAAATATGAAGATAAATAGCAACGTCCTTCTGCCATAATACATAAACTGCCAAAGGCAAAGACTTCCAGCGGTACATCCGTATTTCGTGATAACTGTTTAACTTGTCCAATGGAGAGCACGCGAGGAAGAACAACTCGTTTTATATTAAAATTATCTTTATAGAACGCGA
The DNA here is from genome assembly GCF_040566515.1 of Psychromonas sp. MME2. Classification (NCBI taxonomy): domain Bacteria; kingdom Pseudomonadati; phylum Pseudomonadota; class Gammaproteobacteria; order Alteromonadales; family Psychromonadaceae; genus Psychromonas; species Psychromonas sp. MME2. Next base: position 745,855 of record NZ_JBEWXI010000012.1, read on the forward strand.
TTGCAGCACTATTGGTTGCCGATGCTTGCACTGACAAATGTAGGTCAAGTTGTGGATATTTATTGGCGGCATAATCTAGCGTTGCAATATCAGCAATGATTGCTGCATTTGCACCTAAATCAACGCATTTGTCTACCGCGTGTTGCCAGCGTTTTTCCCCACCGGGATGAGCAAAGGTATTAATGGCAACATGCAGGTGTTTATTATGGTCTGCAACGTATTGTGCCCCTTTAATGAGTTTTTTATCATTAAAATTTAAACCGGCAAAATGTCTCGCGTTTGTATCATCTTTTAAACCTATATAAACAGCATCTGCACCACAATCAATGGCTGTTTTTAAGGCAGGTAAACTACCTGCAGGGCAAAGGAGTTCCATTACATTTCCTAACTAAATAAAGTAGATGAATTGTAAGAAACTGACATTTATTTTTATTGATATAGGGCAGGGTTGATAAGATATTATATGAATATATGTAAAATTTGATTTGAACCAATATAATAAGTGAGTCTTTCATTAAAATAAGTAATCATTTAATAAAGAGATATTTATGCTTAAATCAATTATCACAAATTTGCAACATCAGTTGGTCATGAATACGCCCAAGGCTCTCGCATTGCCAGCATCTTTTGTCCCCTTTGTTATTCAGAAGAAATTACTTTCCTCTTTATTAGATTCGATTTTTGCTGAAGCAATAGAAGATGGTGATCTAGACTTTTTAGAAGATAAATGGCTGAAAGTAGAAGTGACTGATTTACAACTTTCCTGGTATTTAAGTTTTGCACAAAACAGATTAATAATTGCAGAAAAGCAAGTCAGTGAAGACGTGAGTTTCAGTGCGGATATCAACCAATTGATATTAATTGCCGGACGTAAAGAAGATCCAGACACGTTGTTTTTCCAGCGACATTTGTCTATTCAAGGGGATACTGAACTTGGTCTGGAAGTAAAAAATTTACTGGATAATATCGATTTTGATAATCTACCTCCGCTTGCTAAAAAGGCATTAATTCATTTATCTACTTTTGTTCAGCAGGGATTAATTGATCCAAAGGTAGCATTGGCGCATGGTCTCGCGTAAATTTTCTTACATATTATTCATAGATAGTTAGCACTGTTATTACTTTTTGTTATAAGCAATGCTAATTTATCTGCATTTTAGTGCTAATTCTAATTGCAACCATCTGCTTGTATCTATTACTATTCGTGCATAATAAATCTTTATTCATAGCGCGAATATTGTCCTGATGTTGATTTATTATTTTAGTTAAATAGACCTATTCAGCTTGTATCTTAAATGGACTATAGCCCCTAGCAACCATGGAATAATGAATAGATAATTTGAGAATTTGTATAACGCAAAATATTAACCTCAGTGGAAAAATAATGAAAAAATACGTTAAAATATTAGCAGCTACAATTGTGGCAATATCAACAATGGTAACCGCACCTGCATTTGCCAAGGAAACCGTTAAGGTGGGTATGTCTGGCCGTTATTTCCCATTTACATTTTCAAAAAATGACAAATTACAAGGTTTTGAAGTCGATGTCTGGAATGAAATTGCTAAGCGTGCCGACTATAACGTTGAATTTGTCACCGCCAGTTTTTCCGGTCTTTTTGGTATGCTAGAAGCTGGACATATCGACACGATTTCTAATCAAGTGACCATTACCCCTGCAAGACTTGAAAAATACCAATTTTCTACACCTTATGTCGTCGATGGTGCTCAAGTCGTCGTTAAAAAAGGGCGTAGCGATATTCAATCTGTCAATGATCTTAAAGGAAAAAAAGTCGCTGTTAATCTAGGCAGTAATTTTGAAGAGTTATTACGTGGATTAGATATCGCTGAGCAAATCAATATAATCACCTATGATTCAGGTTTTGAGCAGGATGTGGTGTTAGGTCGAACGGATGCCTTTGTGATGGATCGTTTATCATCGGTTCAACTTATCAAAAAATCGGGTTTGCCTTTACAATTGGCTGGCCAACCTTTCGATACCTTTGAAAATGCGATGCCATTTGTCAAGTCTGCAACGCAAACTATTATTAAAGAGAAAGTTAATGCCGCATTAGCAAGTATGCAAGCAGATGGTAGTTTGTCCAAGATATCTATACAGTGGTTTGGCGCTGACATTACCCAATAAGTTATTAAGTAACGATAAACCTTGTTCTATAGCCCCTTAATATGAGATTAAGGGGCTATTTTTCTAATTTACATTAACGCATCACAATCAATTCATCAGTAGGTTGTCGTTGCGAAATATGAGCTTTTCAATGCAAATTTTATTAGATTTTGAATACATGCTGGAATTACTTCCAACCTTACTTAAATACCTTGGTGTCACCATGGAAATGGCACTTTGGGGATTTTTATTTGCACTTATCATATCCGTCGCGATTGCTATCGTCCGCGTATTTAAGATAATATTGTTAGATCAGCTCTGTGCGCTTTATATCTCTTTTTTTCGTGGTACACCGCTCTTAGTACAACTTTTTCTACTGTATTACGGTCTACCTTATTTTATGCCTATTTTCTCTGGTATGGATGCATTTAGCGCTGCAATAATAGGGCTATCGTTACATTTTTCAGCTTATATGGCGGAAAGTATTCGTGCAGCAATCCTGGGCATAGATAAAAGCCAAATGGAGGCGTGTTTAAGCTTAGGCATGACGCGTTTACAAGCGATGCGAAGAATTATATTGCCACAGGCCTCTCGCGTTGCGACCCCCTCATTGATGAACTATTTTATTGATATGATAAAAAGCACCTCCCTCGCTTTTACACTCGGCGTGACAGAAATAATGGCAAAGGCACAAATGGAGGCGGCTTCTAGTTTTAAATTTTTCGAAAGCTTTTTAGCGGTTGCCTTGGTGTACTGGGCTGTTGTCATGTTTTTTACACGTATCCAGTATTTACTTGAAACACGTCTTAGTAAGGCATATTAATGATAAATGTAACCAATCTCAGCAAACACTTCGGTGATAATATTGTTTTAGACTCGATTGATTTTACCATTAAGCTCGGTGAGATAGTCGTCATTATTGGTCCATCCGGAACTGGTAAATCAACACTATTACGCTGTTTAAATTATTTAGAAACACCGACAACTGGCAGTATAGAAATTGCCAATGTTAAAGTTGATGCACTTCAGGCCACGTCTAAAAAAATAACTGAACTGCGTAAACAGAGTAGTTTTGTTTTTCAAAATTATTCTCTATTTGCCAACAAAACTGCATTAGAAAATGTCGCAGAAAGCTTAATTACTGTCTGGAAAGAGCCTAAGGAGAGCGCCTTTAAAGAAGCGCAAAGAATACTCACGCAGGTTGGATTAGCAGAAAAGATGGGCCAATATCCCTCGCAATTGTCAGGCGGGCAACAGCAACGGGTTGGTATTGCACGTGCAATGGCCGCAAAAGGGGAGGTTATTTTATTTGATGAGCCAACCTCTGCACTGGATCCTGAATGGGTTGACGAAGTGTTAGCTGTAATGAAATCGTTAGCGCAACAAAAACAGACAATGATAGTTGTTACCCATGAAATGCAATTTGCTAGAGAAGTTGCAGATAGAGTGATATTTATGGAAGGAGGGCATATTGTAGAGCAAGGTTCACCGGAGCAAATATTTGAACATCCTCAGCATAAACGTACTCAAGAGTTTGTTGCTCGTGCGACTAAAATGCCAGTATCGGCGCTTGATGCAGCAATGTTATAAGCGCGTAGTGAATAAAAAGTTGTGATTCATCGCGATGAATCACAACTCGCTGATCATTACTAATGATTAATCGTTTCGGCTTGTTACTTCTAATAGATGAAAGCCAAATTGCGTTTTTACTGGACCTTGAACAACGCCAACAGGTGCACTAAATACCACTTTATCAAACGCAGGCACCATCATTCCCGGGCCAAACTCACCAAGTTCACCGCCTTGTGCGCCAGAAGGGCAAGAGGAATGTTTTTTAGCGAGTTCTGCGAAATCAGCGCCAGCTTCAATCTCTTTTTTTAATTCAAGACAATCTTCTTCAGATTTTACCAGTATGTGTCTTGCGCTTGCTAATGCCATGATATTTCCTTTTATTTACTGTTTTTTAAAAATGTATATGTGATTATTAAGACGATAAATTAAAAATGGTCGTGTAGCAAATCTAATTTACCGTTAGCTTGGATGATAATTACGTTGTTGTGATAGCTAAATGTTTATTTTTAGGTAACAATATCCCATTCTAATAGTTATATAGCCATGATACTTGAAGATGCGATTTCTTGCTGACTTTTCATCTTCAAGTATCATGGCGATACATTTTCAAAAATGAGAGTCTTCGACATTAATGAGAGCTTTAAAATTACTCATTTTATTTTCCCTTGCGTTATTTCATATTATAGCCGTTGCCAAAGTCTCCTTTGAGATTAATGGCGTAAATAAAAATGCAACTGAAAATGTATTAATTTTCTTAAAAGGGTTAAATGAACCTGATAATTTGCAGCATTTTAGTTTTATAAAGCAAGTGAAAGAATCAACTACTGAAGCGTTAGTCGCATTAGGCTATTACAATGCCAGTATACAGATTGAAACAGAACAACAATCACAGCTAGTAAAAGTCACCATTATTCCCGGGGAGCGCACTCGCATTACAAAACTCGACCTGAAATTAACTGGGGAAGGTGTAAATGATCAGGCATTTCAAAAGTTACTCACAGAATTTGATGTAAAAGAAAATGCTTTTTTGAATCATGGTAAATATGAGTCAGCGAAAAGCAGTTTACTCAATTTATCCCGTCAACGAGGTTACTTTGATGCAAAATATGAAAAATCCTCAGTTGAAGTTAGCGCTAAAACAAATAGTGCTATTGTCTATTTTTGGTTTAATACTGGGCCTCGATATCAATTTGGTGAGTTGAAATTTAGCGCCATTCTACCTGCTGAACAGCAAGTTATTGCGTTAAGAAAATTTAAAGTTGGTCAGCCATTTGAATACCAAAAGCTGCGTAAATATAATGCAGATCTCAGTAAAACAGGTTATTTCAAAAATATAACTATCGTACCTGAAATAAAAAACAAGCAAGGGTTGTTGATTCCGTTAACTGTCGAGGCAACCATGCGACCAGAGGACTCCTTTAATGTCGGCCTTGGTTACAGTACAGACCAAGAAATACGTAGTAAATTACGTTGGAACAGACCTTGGGTTAACGACTACGGGCACTCTATTGAAGGTAATTTAATTGTTTCTGCAGAACAGCAAGAAATTAACTTTACTTATAAAATTCCTGAGATAGATGCTATTTATAACTATGATACCGTGCAGGCAGGTTACAAAAAATTAAATCAAAACGATACCGATACTCAGCAATATCTTCTTGGTCTTAATCGTAATTCGCTATTACAAAACCAATGGCAACTCACTACTTTCATTAAATATGACCATGAATATGGTAGGCAAGGGCAGCAAGAATACTCAAAACGCTCTATTATACCGGGGGTGACATTTAGTAGAAGTCGTCAACGAGGGGGCATGAATCCATATTGGGGGGATAAAAAATTAGTCTCTATTGAGTTTTCTAATCAATGGTGGTTATCGGATGAAGATTTAATTAAAGTTTATGGGCAATATAAATTATTACGTAGCATAAACCGTACACATGAGTTTTTTATTAATACGGAGTTTGGTGCTATTTATACACAGTCCATTGAAGATGTTCCTTCTTCTATGCGTTTCTTTACAGGGGGGATCAAACTATTCGTGGTTATGATTACGAAAGTATTGCCCCTAAAGATAGCGATGGCTACTTAGTTGGAGGGAAATACTTAATTGTTGGCAGCTTGGAGTATCGCTATCCGATTGTGGAAAATTGGAAAGCGGCACTTTTTGGTGATGCTGGTAATGCAACGGATGATCTCTCCGCCGATTTATTAACCAGCGCGGGTGTTGGTGTGGTATGGGCTTCGCCAGTGGGTCCCATTCGCCTCTATCTCGCTAAACCCTTTGATACAGAAAAAAATAAAATAACATTGCACATTATGATTGGGCCTGAGCTATGAGTTTACTCTCTTATTTATATCATTCATGTAGAGTTTTATTACGCTTAGTCGTTGCATTTATCATGGTACTTTTCGTCACGGTAATGTTGTTACTGTTAACACATCGCGGCAATGTGTTACTGCTTAATGGTGTCGAAAGATTTGAACCGAGACTTTCTCTGCAATTGCTTGAGGGGAGTATTTTAAACGCACCTAAATTTGCAGATATCCGCTGGGAAGATCCATTAAATCAGATACAAATTGATAACTTAAGCTATCGCTTAGGCTGGCCATGCTTAATTAAAAAGCTTTGTATCGAAGCGCTAACGGTTAGTGATGCAAAAATTATTATTCAGCAATCACCCCCTTCTGAACTTGATGCTAAAGAAGTTCCTGAGCCTGACAGCCCATTCCAATTTCCACTTGATATTATTGTTGATGCCGTCAATTTAAAGAATATTAATCTGTTAATAGATGACCAATCTATACAACTAAATAGTTTAAGTTTACAAGCGGCTGCACAGAAAAATGTGTTAACGTTAAGTGCAGTTTTAGACGGAATAACCGTTACCTTACCGATGAGCACAACAGAGCCCGGTGCCAATGAACCTGTTGCACAGGCTGCAACCTTACCAGCGCTTCTAGCAGAAAGTGATTTAATTCAAATCAACATGCCTATCGCGTTGAATGTAACATCACTACAGGTAGATGATTTTGCACTTAGACAAAACAACGAGACGCTATTTAAAGTTAATTCACTGAAAACCAACCTCTCTTTTATTGATACAAAATTATCAATTACCACTTTACAACTTGATATTCCTGAAAGTGATCTAATGCTTAATGGAGAGATTGATTTTAACGACCATTATCCGCTTACTATTCATACAACGGGTAGCATAAAAAATATAACATCACTTCAACCTACACAATTACTAGCGGGTCAAAAATTCACTTTAGCATTAGATGGTGATTTAGCCGATTTGTCAGCCAAGTTAACTTTGCGTGACAAGATGTGGGCAAATATTAATGCTCAAACAAGTTTATTAGCTGAAAATTTACCCTACACCCTCGCTATGGATTGGCACAATTTGCAATGGCCATTAACCGGGAAAGCAGACTACCTTTCAACACAGGGAACGCTAAAAAGTAGCGGGGACGTTAGTCATTATCAGCTAGACATAACGGGTGATTATGAAATCAACAGTGTGCCAAAAGGTGTGCTTAATTTATCTAGCTCAGGAAATTTAACCGAATTACAAATATCCCGTTTACTTGTTAAAACATTAAATGGAGAGCTTGATCTAAACGGCCATATAAATTGGCAAAAAGAGTTGCAATGGGCTGCCGATCTCAGCGTCGATAAATTAGATTTATCGCTATTAGATAGCCAATATAAGGGCGTTGTATCTGGAAATTAAGCCAAACCGGTCGTGTTGGATTAACTGAAAATAGTCAAGACTGGCAATTTTCGATGCCCACCTTAGATGTGAAGGGTGAGTTATTTGAGCGCCCCTTGTCAATACAGGGGGCTATTAATGGTGACAGTAAACAGGGGGTCGTTTTTGAACATGTCGTGATTAAAAATGGCAGTAACCGTTTTAATATGCATGGACGTTACGCTCAGCAAAGTGATTTACAGGTTAATATTGATATTGTTGATTTGAGCCAACTACTAGCAGAAAGTACGGGCAATATGAAAGGGAGTGTGACATTAAGTGGTTCACAACAATTGCTCCATATTGACGCTAAATTACAGGGCAATGAGGTCAAATATCAAGATACCGCTTTAAAACATTTTAATTTGGCCGGTAAATCAACCTTAGCCGATAAGATTAAAATGAATGCGACATTAAATCTCAGTGGACTGAGTAGCGCAGGGGAGAATATTGATAACATTACCATCAGCGTTGAAAATACGGTGAGTCAAAAAACAAGTGAAAAGCATTTGATTAATATCGCCTTGCACAGTGATATTGCCACTACCGATTTACAAATAGCAGTAATACAAAATAACAGTGAATGGCTAAGTTCGTTAAATAGTGCATACATTACTACTTATGATCATAATCTAAGGTTAGACAATCCACTCAATGTTATTATCGAAGAAGATATCGCTATATTTAGCCCTCACTGTTGGAGTGTTGACGGTGATCTGCAAAATAATAGCGGAAAACTATGCTTCAAAAAATTAAATGTGGGGGCTAATGGTGAAACTGAGTTTAAGTTAGACTCCTATTTATTAGAAAATATCGCACCATTTTTACCTAATGATTTTAAAATGGCAGGCGCAGTTACAGCAACGGCTAAAATAAAATGGTTTGAAAATAAAAAACCATTATATGAAATTCATCTTTTATCTAATGATATGCAAGTCAGTGTTAAATTAGATAATGAATTTGAGCCACCCGTGACCTATCAGGTTGAAAAGTTCGATATAAAGTTACTGAGTGATAAAAAAGCAAGTAATGTTGATGTCTCAATCTTCGCTAATAATCTGATTGATGCGCAAATAAAAGGGAAGTTATTTCCCTATCAAAAATCACCCGAAGTTACAGCACAAATTAAATTGGTTTTACCTGATTTAGCCCCATTTGCTGCGATTATTCCTGCTTTGGATTAATTTAATGGAAAAATCGATGCGGATGTCTGGCCGGGCCACTCCATTCACCAGATAGTAACGGTAAAATAACGATCAGCAATGTCGATATCAGCAGCGTTGATATACCCGTTAGAATTCATCAATTTAATAGTAATATACAGCTAAATAAGAAGAAAGCCACTATTCAAGGGGAGTTTTTTTCCGGTGAGTTATCCAAAAACCAGCTTAAACAAAAGCAAGAAAATAGCCCGATTTTAGGCCAGGTCAATATAAGTGGGAACCTCGATTGGGAAAAAAGTCTTGTCGGTGATGTTCACCTTTACGCACAACAAATGGCTATCGAAGACTTTGATAATATTTCGTTAGTCGTCAGTCCCGATATTAAGCTTTCCTATATTGATTATTTAAAGTTAACAGGTCAAATCAATGTTGACCATGGCAGTATAAAAATAGAAGAGTTAGCAGACGATGCAATCGCACCCTCAAAAGATATTATTGTTGTCGATATGGAAGTTGATAAGCAGTCTGCATCACTACCTATAGAAATAGACATGGGGTTATCCCTCGGTGAAAAACTGACTATCGATGCCTTTGGTTTAAACACTAAAGTAACCGGTAATTTGTTAATACGCAAAGCATTACAAAATAATGTCACCATGCATGGAGTGTTGAATTTGGTGGACGGAAGCTACCGCTCACTCGGACAGCAACTGGTTTTGCAAAATAGTACTGTGACCTTCCAAGGAGCACCAGAGACACCTTATATATCCATAGAAGCTATTCGCGATCCTAATAGAATTCAGAAAAATATAACGGCAGGGGTGCGCGTAACAGGTACGCCCGGCGATTTTGATTTAGTTGTTTTTTCCGACCCGGTTATGTCGCAACAAGATGCGCTTTCATATGTCACGCGAGGTAAATCTTTACAAAATAGTAATGATAGTTCGGGATAATCAGATGACCAGCATGTTGATAAACCTTGGCACAGGAAGTTCCTCAGAGATTCTTTCTGGATTTGGTAATAACTTAGGTATTCAAGATTTAGCGCTTTCCAGCAGCGGCACTGGGGATGAACAATCCGTTGATGTAAGTGGCTATATCACAGATGACATTCAACTCAGTTATGGTGTTGGCGTATTTGATAGCTTTAGTGTGGTCGCCCTACGTTATGAAATGTTTGAACGTTTTTTTGTGGAGGCATCGAGTGGGCTGTATCAGGCAATCGATGCATACTATGAATTTGATTGGGATTAGGCACCTTAAACATCTTGTAATTTATGGTGCTTTGCAAGCATTGCATCCCAGCTCATCGGTTTAGTGAAATAGTACCCCTGCGCACTATCACAGCCTAATTTTTGTACGTAATTAAAGTCAGCTTCGGTTTCAATACCCTCAACAATGACATCTAATTCATAGGCCTTTGCAAGCTCAAAGATGATATTGAGAGTCGGTTTTTTACCGTCGCGATTATCATGATTTAAGGCTTGCACAAATGACCGGTCTATTTTCAAAGTATCTAGAGGGTAATTTACTAGCTGGCTAAATGAAGTGTAGCCTGTACCGAAATCATCCAATGCGATGCGTATACCGAGCGATTTTAGCTGTGTTAAACTTGCAATCGCCTTTTTGTCATTGGGTAATAGACACGTTTCCGTGAGTTCTATTTCCAATTGTTTTACATTCACATCGTAAGTTTTAATCAACTTTTTTAAGTAATTATAAAAATAATCATCACGCAATGATTTTGATGAAACATTAATAGAAAAAAAGCCTTTAAAAGCATAATCGCGAATAATCTCACTGAGCATTTTTAATGCTTGTTCTACCACCCATAAATCAATTTTTAATATCAGATCCGATTTCTCCGCAATCGTAATGAAGGTATCCGGACCTATTTTTAATTTTTCTAGCATGGGACAACGGATCAGTAGCTCATAGCCTTCGAGTTTTAAACTACCTGTACTAAATGCGGGCATAAATAATAATAAAAAGTTTTTTTCAATTAGACTTTCAACGAGTGAGGCTTCAATGTTTTTCTCAAACTGTATCCTCTCTTGTATCGCTTGAGAATACAGTGTGAATTTATTTTTACCCTCCTTTTTCGCAATATACATGGCTACATCTGCTTGGTTTAAAAGCACTTTGGGTGATTGATTATGTGTTGAGCTATAAGAAATACCAATACTCGCATGCACATCAAAGTTGTCTTCACCTATCGTAAATCCATCGATAAAAAGACCACAAATACGTTTACCTATTGATTTGATCACAGCGATAGAGGGAAGTTCTGTTATCACAACAACAAATTCATCCCCGCCGAATCGTGCAATAATGGTCTTACTTACGCTGTGGTCACGAGTGGCAATTCTGAGCGTTTTCGATAACCGTAAACTGAATACATTGAGTAATTTATCGCCGACTTCATGGCCAAAATTATCATTTACATACTTAAAATTATCTAAGTCGATATAAAAAAGTGCAGTAAGGCAGTCTTGATTTGGTTGATTGGCCAATAATGTGTTCAACTCTTTGTTAAAAGAGCTTCTATTTAGAAGGCCTGTTAGTGAATCATAGTTCGCTAGGGTATTAATTTTATGCATTAACGATATGTAACTTGCATTAAGATCGGCAACTTCATCCTTACTGTGCAGAGGCTTAAGATCTATCTCGTGCACGTTCTCTATCCCTTTTATTGCCTCTGCTAGGGAAGTAATTGGTTTGATTATCTGTTTATTGATAAGCAGCATTAACAACAGGTAGATAATAATCAGAATGAAGATATTGACTATAACGATGGTTAATATGAGTACGTTTAACGTTTGCGAAAAATAATTTTTATCTAAGGTTAAGGTGAAATTGAATAGGGGGGTAGCGAATGATCCTTGGTATGAACCTTTATTATGCTGTGTAAAGTTTTTTGTTGAAAATGACAATGTATCGATAATTGCTTTTTCAGTTGTTAGCTTATAGCTAAAAAATCCTTGGTAATCATTTTCAATTGTATTAAGTTCATCGGTAAGATAATCAGTATTGAGTACAGTTTGCATCAGATAGAGAGAGTCATCAACATTATAGCGCGTGGTGCTAATAAGTTGATAGGGCGAGAAAATTTGTACCATATAAAATTTAATGTCAGCGTCATTATGAGACATTTCAGTAAAATAATAATATTGCGAAAGTTGCTTATCGGATCTCGCACTATATAGAATTTGCTTTGTCTGTGTTTTTAATACGGGCTCAGCAAACGGGTCCTCAGTATTGATGTGTACAACAAGTTCATTATTTTTTTTATAAATTGAAAAGTCATTGATGATGTTAAGGCTATGAGTCGATGATAAGTCGTTATTGAGAAACAGTTCTAGAAATTGTGCGATATAAGTATGCGGTATTTCTTGTTTGTTTTCGACGCTGTTTAAAATAAGTGTTGCTTCTTTGCTTTCGATTTTTTGTCTTAAGTAATCCTTTGTATATTTAAATTTGTATTCCGAACGCAATAGTAACTGATCAATATGTGCGTTTAATGAAGCGATTTCATTATCGATAATATACTGTTTATTAGCGATATAAAATATTGTCGATAGAAAAATAGAAAGCAAGGTTAGCACTGGTAAGATAATATACTTAATTTTTTTATTTAATTTCATGCGCACCTTACTCCTTGGTATGTAACATCGAAATCATTTTGTTACGTAATATATATGCAGGGTTAGATGTTGATTTATATTGATATGTTTTACTCATTTGATTAGGATTTTGGATCAGTTCTTTATCATTTTTATACTCATCACTGAGCAGTGGCAGGGCTCCTTCATTCGTGGTTGCAAACCACATTTCTTGGGCATTTTTTGCGGCGATTTCTGGGCTGTTGATATACGAGATAAATGCCAAAGTTGCATCTTTGACTGCCATTAGCTTGGGTAATGAAAAACAGTCGACAAATAGTACTGTTCCTTCTTTTGGAATGACAAATTCCCAGTCATCATAGCCACTCAATTTTTTAATATTAAAAAGGTCACCAGAGTAGGCAAATGAAAGAGAAAGCTTCGCTGTAGAAGTCGCATTAGTTAGATAACTAATGGGGTAGGCATACTGTTCGATTTTATCGGATTGTTTAGTTAGTAAATCATAAGCTTTTTTTAAATCAGCTTTATCCTCGGTAAAGGGATCTAACCCTAATGCAATGAGGGCTATGGCGGTTGTATCAATGTCATCTTTATGCATGATTGTACCACCAACATGCTCGGGAGCTGGGTTTAATAAATCATTCCAAGAGTCAATTTGTTTAAGCGAGACCGACTTACGATGGACTATCCCCATTACGCCCTGTGCGTAGGGGATACCATACTGACCACAGGAGTTACGTGACTGAATACTGTTGTATTGTTGATTAGCAATATTTAAGTTGGATAGTGATCTGAGCTTATTTAATTTACCGTATTCTTGTGCTCGTAAATGATCCATTAATATAAGATCAAACTTATCGCCCTGACCACTCATTAATATCGCATTCCGCTCAATCTCATTATCGAAAAAATACTGTGTAACGGTATGCCCCGTTTTTTTGGTAAATTGATTAACAACATTTTCAGATAAAAAAGCGTCCCACGTGTAAATTTTTATCTCTTGTGCTAATACAGGAAAGCCTAAAAATAGTGTTAGCAGAGTGACTAAGCAATGTTTCATTTGTTGTCCTTCCTTGTGAAGGTTTATATAAATTATAGAATTAAGATATTGATAGAGAGTAAGTTAATGATATAGATGTATGTTCAACTATAGATAATTTTCTCTTATTTAACACTCTCATAGAACTGTTTATTTACTTTGTTAGCGTATCGATTAATAAGGTTGTATTTTGTGCATGTTTTCGTGAACTATTAACGGTTAGTAATCGCTTTCTTGATTATTGGAGTATATTTAGTCGAATCTTTTATCCTTTTGATCTAAATGTTTTTTATCTATTGCTCTGTGTTGGTTTTTGTATTTTATGCAAGCGCTTACTTGTTGTTTTTGTTGCCAATAAGACCACCTATGTAATGAACTCATAGAAATGGCCATAAATAACGATTGTCATTTTGAGTTTATATTTGCTTGCCTTTGTGTTGATGTTTATTCTGATTTTAGCCCTATGCATACACTTTTTTGTCGTGCTGATCACTTAGATAGGTAATTATTTAAATGCTTAAATAGCCCATATTGTCTAAAATAATTTTAAGAATTTTGTAAATGATTTCAGAAGGTGGATATGGATAAAATTAACATAATATGTGTCGATGATGAGCGCGAAGTATTAGATGCCGTTAGACGAGACCTTGAGGTTTTCGAATCTCTTTTTAATATTGAAGAGTGTGAGTCTGCCTATGAATGTCTGGAACTGTTAGAAGAATTTGATGCTCAACAGGAATATGTAGGGGTAATTATCTCAGATCAGGTTATGCCTGAGATGTCTGGAGTCGAGCTGTTAACCAAAGTCGCTGCTGATAGGCGCTTTTTGGGGACGAAAAAGTTACTGTTGACAGGTTTAGCAACACAGGATGATACAATAAAAGCGATCAATAATGCCAAAATTGATAATTTTTTAGAGAAAGTTTGGCAACCGGAAGAGTTAATCCAAACAATTAAGGAGTTGTTAACCGAGTATATAATTGAAAAAGGGATTGATTATGAACCTTATAGTGATAATTTAGATGCGCCTACCTTATATCGTTTAATAAATAATTAGATTTGTTTTCAATTATTTCGTGATCTATCAACTCTTTCTGAATATTTATCAGAAGTAATGTTAAAGCATATGATTCTACAACACTAAAATAATTATTTGATATTGGAAAATAAACTCCTATCTAGGTATAGGAGCTTATCCATGATACAACAAAATTTAAAGTATATTTTACCTATCATACTACCCCTCATAATATTACTTTTACCCTCTGATAGCTTTGCTATAGAGGGATTTACACTCGTAGAACAACGTGTGCTTGCCATTTTTGTTATGGCTGCACTTTGTTGGATTTTAGAGCCTATTCCTATTTACGCGACATCTGTTTTGATCATTGTATTAGAATTACTACTCGTCTCTGATCATGGTTTATGGTTTGCCACTTCAGGCGACCCAGCTGTATTGGGAAAACTTATTAGTCAAAATACAATAATGGCCACCTTTGCTTCACCCATTATTATGTTATTTTTGGGGGGATTCTTTTTGGCAATGGCAGCGACCAAATATCGATTAGATATTAACCTTGCCCGCGTTTTATTACGTCCATTCGGTGAACGACCTAAATATGTGATGTTTGGCATAATGATGATCACTGCTATTTTTTCGATGTTTATGAGCAATACTGCGACTACTGCAATGATGCTATCTATCCTGACTCCCGTCTTAGCTTTGTTTGAAAGAAAGGATTTAGCACGAGTTGCCTTCGCTTTATCTGTTCCTGTTGCTGCAAATATAGGGGGAATTGGCACCCCAATTGGTACGCCACCCAATGCGGTTGCACTCAAGTATTTAGTCGGAGATAACAGTATTAGTTTCGCTAAGTGGATGTCCTTTGGCGTACCATTTGTAGTCGTTATGTTAATCATTGCTTGGTTTGTATTAATTGTTCTTTTCCCAGCTTCACGGCAAACCATAAAATTGGATATTTCGGGACGATTTCTAAAAACACCTAAGGCGATTTTGGTCTATGTTACTTTTGCAAGTACCATATTATTATGGTTGCTCGGTAGCTTACATGGTATGAGCTCCTATGTCGTTGCAATGCTACCTGTTGCTATTTTCTCGATGTTTAAGATTATTACCAAGGAGGATCTAAAAAATATTTCTTGGGATGTATTATGGCTTGTTTCTGGTGGTATTGCATTGGGTGTTGCTATTGATAAAACGGGCTTGGCTGCGAATGCAATTGCGGTGATACCGTTTGTGAAATTTCATCCGTTAGCACTTATTGTTGGAGCTGCTGGCACCTGTTTACTGATGGCTAATTTTATGTCGCATACTGCCGCTGCCAACTTATTACTACCCTTGGTAGCTGCGTTAGGCGCTTCAATGCATTCATTATTACCTTTTGGTGGTGAAGTGGCGCTGATTATTGCAGTGACATTTGCAGCATCATTAGGGATGTCATTACCTATTAGTACCCCTCCCAATGCTTTGGCGTATGCCTCTGGTCAAATCGATAATAAGCAAATGCTTAAAGTGGGGGTAACTATTGGTGGCATTGGGTTATTAGTTACGTTCGCCATGTTATTCATCATGAAATGGTTTGCTTTTTTATAGCAGTGATAGCAGGTTATTACGATGGAATGCCACTTTATTGGCGTGGCATTCCATCGTTAGACTTAGGCTTAATGAGGAATAAGCGAAGTTACATAAGGGGGGGAAGTTATTTATCTATATTAGTCAGCTCTTTTTTATAGACATCGACCCAAAATGCAGTAGCACCACAAACAGCAATAGGCATAATAATAAAATTAAGTATCGGAATCGTTGTAAAAAAACTAATCAACATACCAAAAGTTAAATTCTTCGCAAGTCGTTTTCGTAATGTTAATTTCATTGTTTTAAATGGAATTTTATGATTATCGAAGGGAAAGTCAGCATATTGAATAGCCATCATCCAACCCATAAATAAAAACCAAACAAAGGGAGCAACCAGCTGTCCTGCAACGGGAATAAAGAATAACAACGCGCACAATAGCATTCGCGGTAGGAAGTAGGCGAGTTTCTGTAGTTCACGTTTAAATATTCTTGGTAAATCTTTAATAACATCTACTAAACCATCATCGTTTACCGTTGAATTGGTCAATAGCATTTCAGTTTTTTCAGCCAGTAAGCCATTAAAAGGGGCTGCAATTAAATTTGCAATGGTGGCAAAAATAAATGAGAAGGCGAACAAAATTGAAAAAATTAAAAATGGCCAAAATAGATAGGATAACCAACTTAAAAAATCAGGGAGTCCGGATATGTAACTATCAACCCATTGTGTAATACTGCTAAATAAAAACCAAAAGGCACTAGCAAAAATAAAGATATTAATGGTTAATGGCAACAAGACAAACAAACGTAATTTGCGATGACTTAGTAATTTAGCGCCTTTTAACAAGTACTCTATACCGGAGAGTGGCTGCGTAATTATTTGTTTATTCAATATAATATCCCTTTTGCAATTGAGTTATGGAGCTCTGTTATAATAAATTTATCGTATAAAAAGCGATCTTTGCGTAAATAGCTAACATTTTAAAGAAAATAAACTTGTAAATATAGACGCTTTGATCGTTTCAAGGTACTTTATATACCCATGTTACTTCCAGAACCTTTGTCAGGCGCGAGCTCTGATAGCAAAGTAAGATGTAACATGAAGTAATTGTTATTCACTTTTTGAGTGTGACAACGCAGGGCGGTTTGTTGAGCTAGCGCCCAGTCGGGCAAGGAAAATAGCACCCATCTGCTTTGCTCTATAATCGCTATGTTGAATAACGATACTGCTATTTTATGCCTAACATATCGGCACTTTTGTCCTAGCTGACTTTGCTGGTTGAAGTAGCATGGATATAAATTACACCATAATAAAGAGAAACAACAATGCAATATTTTCAACCTATATTAATAGTCATTGGCGTGCTTGCAATAGCAGCAGTACTCATTCATGGCTATCTTCTTAATCGTAAAGATAAAGCTTTACTGCAACAGGGACGTGAGGATGCAGCGCAGTTATCAAAAAATAATCGGGAGACCATTAATGAAGAGGGTGACGTGATGGTGTCACTTGATTTAGATAATGATCCCGATATAGACGAGAAAGAAATTAAAGTTAATATAGGTGATGACGACTTCAGCACGGATGATTTTATTATTAATGATTTAGACGCTGATAAAGACCATTATTCGCTGCAAGTGGATAGCGAAGAGCCAACGGATGTGAAGCTTGAAGAGCAACAGCCAGTATTTAATGAAGATGATACCTTACCAATCCCCTCTCTACAGCCGGGGGCGGTTCATGCCGATGAGGCGATACAAGATATTTTTATTTTCAATGTTGTGCCTAAAGAAGATGCCTATTTACGGGGCCACACGCTATTACAGTTTTTCTTAACCTCTGGTTTCCGTTTTGGTAAAATGAACATATTTCATCGTCACCTACAATCTGATGGCAAAGGACCTATCTTATTTAGTATTGCTAATATGGTTGCCCCTGGTGTTTTTGATCCGGTCAAAATGAAGCAATTACATTCAGAGGGAGTCTCTTTCTTTTTAACTGCTCCCAACGATGAAATCAATATTAAAGAAGCATTCGACATGATGTTAGTCGCTGTACAGCAAATGACCGATGAGTTTGATTGTATCGTGTTAAATGCGGATAGAGAATTAATGACGGAACAGCAATTTCGAGATTACCATAAACGATTAATGCGTTATATGTAACAAACGTTAAGCCCTGATAACCTCGTTTAACGAGGTTTTTTTATGAAAAAATAGAGATCCCCGTTATTATTTTAACGACTTATACCAATCGGATTAAGCATGTGATCTAAATTTTGCGCAGGAAAAATGGCTTAATTTGAGGCGTAAGTTGACGCAAATGGTTGTTCCTTTTGCGAAACTTACAACATAAAAGTAAGTTATTTTAACCAGTAAAATAGATCAGCTATTTATTCCCATTGGTATCATTCGGCATTGCATCTAGCGCATGAAAATAGTAACAGGTAGTCGTAACTGGTATGAGCATGACTATAAAAACAGAAATCACAACATTAAGCACATTATTAGAAGATTATAACTATCAATATTATGTACTTGATAACCCTACGGTTCCAGACAGTGAATATGACCGTGTATTTCAACAGCTGCAAAAACTCGAGAATGAACACCCACAATACATATCAAGTAATTCCCCAACACAAAAGGTCGGTGGTGTTGCACTTAGCAAGTTTGACCAAGTAACACATCAACAGCCCATGCTGAGTTTAGATAATACTTTTACTGAACAGGGACTCTCGGATTTTATTGATGTGCAATAGAAAAGTCAGCGACAAATGATATTGCCTTTTGTATTGAGCCTAAACTCGATGGTCTCGCGGTGAGTATTATTTATGAAGATGGCATATTTATACAAGCGGCAACACGCGGCGATGGTCAAACCGGCGAAAATGTAACGGAAAATGTGCGTACGATTGCTAATATACCACTGAAATTGCGTGGTAATAATATTCCTGCTTATTTAGAGGTTCGCGGTGAGGTATTTATGCCTAAGGCCGGTTTGAAAAACTCAATGCACGTTTGCAAGCGGCACAAGAAAAAAGCTTCGTCAATCCGCGTAATGCTGCCGCAGGTAGTTTACGTCAGCTAGATTCTAAAATAGCTGCAAGTCGTCCATTATCCTTTTATTGTTATTCGGTTGGGGTGTTTTCTGGCGATTTAGCCAATAGCCAATATCAACGGATGCAACAGCTAAAGGAGTGGGGCTTGCCCGTTTCCAGTGAAGTGCAACGTGTCATCGGTGTTTCTGCATGTCAAAAATATTATGATGACATTTTGCAAAAGCGCACTCAACTTCCCTATGAAATTGATGGTGTTGTCTACAAGGTTGATGATATCGCAATACAGGACAAATTAGGTTTTGTGGCAAGAGCGCCACGTTGGGCAACGGCTTATAAATTTCCCGCGGAAGAGGCGTTAACCGTTATTGAAAATGTAGAGTTTCAAGTTGGCCGTACTGGTGCAATTACGCCTGTTGCTAAACTCGCCCCTGTATTTGTCGGTGGCGTCACTATCTCAAATGCGACGCTGCACAATAAAGATGAAATTGCCCGTTTAGATATACATATTGGTGATCATGTTGTTGTGCGGCGTGCGGGAGATGTTATTCCACAAGTTGCACGAGTTATACTTGAAAAACGCCAGGTTGAAAATTGTAAACCCATTAAATTTCCATCACATTGCCCTGTTTGTGAAAGCGCCTTAGAGCGTATTGAGGGAGAAGCAACCATCCGCTGCACTGGTGGTTTATATTGTGCTGCGCAACGCAAACAAGCTATTAAACATTTTGCATCGCGTAAAGCATTAAATGTTGATGGACTTGGCAGTAAAGTCGTCGATTTACTCGTTGATCACAACATGGTGAAAAATCCAGCTCAACTATTCTCCCTTAGCGAACAGCAAATAGCTTCATTACCGAGAATGGGCGATATTTCAGCTAAAAAATTAATCAACAGCCTACAAGTCAGTAAAAAAACAACCTTATCCAGATTCTTATACTCCTTAGGAATACGAGAAGTAGGGGAGGCAACAGCCAATAATTTAGCCAACCATTATAAAACGATCACAGCAATACAAGAGGCTAGTATTGAAGATTTACAGCGCGTTTCCGATGTCGGTGACATAGTCGCCAAACATATTTATTATTTTTTCCGACAAGAACATAATATTGAAGTGATCGAGCAGCTACTTACGCAGGGGATTCATTGGCCTGAGATTGCCACCGTTGAAGAAAGTGAACTTTCATTATTAGGGCAAACATTTGTCATTACCGGATCGTTTAATAAATTATCTCGCGCTGACATTAAAAGTGCACTACAAACATTAGGAGCAAAAGTGGCAGGAAGTGTTTCTAAAAAAACAACAACAGTGATTGCCGGAGAGGCTGCGGGTTCTAAATTAACCAAAGCAGAAGAGTTAGGCATTCATATTATGGATGAAGCAGCATTGCTTTCTTTACTTAACCAATAATATTGGCCATTAGCGTCATTATGCAGAGTGGCTAATTACTAAAATATTTCGCGAGGTAAGTATGAAAAAAATAAAAAATGAATCGCAACTACTACAGCATGCTATCAAATTAGGCAGCGCCTATGCACTGCAACGTAAATATGTTGGTTTTGACGCAACAACCTCTGCCAAAGATAAAAATGAGTGTATATACAGGTTGTTAGTGCAAGATAAGCTCATAACGCCCTTGGCAAAAGATCAAGAAGATGCTGCTAACATCCGACACAAATTAGTACTTTGGATTAGTAAACATCTTCCTGAAGATCATTCATTATTAAAATAAGCGATTGATTATAGCTTATTATGTATGAAGTAATGAGCAGATAAATCACACAGTTTGTTCTATTTTAAAACAATATAAGCTGATGCTGTTTGTTATTTAAGCTGATGGATCTATTATTAAAAATAGTACTTGCTAAGATAATGTGATCACTATATCATTTGCCGCACTTAGACAGGGGCACCCGTCACTAGCTAAGATTAACGGACGCGAGATGGAGCAGCTTGGTAGCTCGTCGGGCTCATAACCCGAAGGTCGTAGGTTCAAATCCTGCTCTCGCAACCAACACTTTTATACACAATAAAAGTGTATTGCAACAAAAATCACGGACGCGAGATGGAGCAGCTTGGTAGCTCGTCGGGCTCATAACCCGAAGGTCGTAGGTTCAAATCCTGCTCTCGCAACCAACACTTTTACACACAATAAAAGTGTGTTGCAATAAAAATTACGGACGCGAGATGGAGCAGCTTGGTAGCTCGTCGGGCTCATAACCCGAAGGTCGTAGGTTCAAATCCTGCTCTCGCAACCAACACTTTTACACACAATAAAAGTGTGTTGCAATAAAAATTACGGACGCGAGATGGAGCAGCTTGGTAGCTCGTCGGGCTCATAACCCGAAGGTCGTAGGTTCAAATCCTGCTCTCGCAACCAACTTAATTATGATTAAAAACACTTCCAAGAAAAACCTCAAAAAACGCCTCCAAGAAAAACTACCAATAGACATAGATATACTTTTGGCTTATTGCCATTTGTAGATTGGTAGATTGATAAATCGTCTGGCCCGCTCTTTATAAACAAGCGAAGGTCGTAGGTTCAAATCCTGCTCTCGCAACCAATTTTACCGTAAATGTTTTCACCCCCGCCAATATAGTCGGTCACAGCTCATTTTAAAATCACGAAGTCATTTATCTACTGTCGCCAGTAGGCCATGAAAAGCGCTATCTTATAGCTATCAAGAGCTTCTTCACGATTCCTTTAATGATGTGATCTATTTAGCGAGGATTGATTTAAGTAACTAGTTGCTCCCTTTACGAAACTTATAATATAAAAGTAAGTTATTTTAACCAGCAAAATAGATCAGCTATTTACTCCGATTGGTATAATTACAAAATCAATAACAAAGCTAGCATTCATTTTAACAGGGATTAATGAACAGATAATTATAGAATTGGTATTAATATTCCATTAATTTGAACTTACCGTTATCATGCCATTTATCAATCTGTTACCATCATAAAAATCATCTAAACATATAATCCCTAACAATAACGCCTTACAGGAACTAAATCATTTGATTAATTTTCGAACTGCCCTTAGTGTGATGTCTAAATCATCACCATACGCTGTCTCAACAGAACGAGAGGCTGCGTTATCAACTGACTTGGATGAAGTAAAAAAATACCTTTATATTAAAACGGATATTGAAACGGATTTTGTAAAGCAATTAACTGGCTTATCCTCAACCGATAAGAAGATAATTTTCTTATGTGGTAGTAGTGGCGATGGTAAATCAGAGATTCTGACAAAATACAGCAAAGACTACGCTAGACGTGTGAAATTCCACTTAGATGCTACCCACAGCTTTCATCCTAAAGATTCAGCTATTGAAACACTAAATAAACTCTTTACTGATTTTGAAAATACCAACAAACCACTAGTGATCGGCATTAACACAGGTATGTTAGGTAATTATGCAGAAGAAGGGGCTATTTCAGAGATTACTGAGTCGATCAAAGCTTTTTTAGCTAATGATAAAGATGATATACCAGAAAATCATTGTTATTTAGACTTTGAAAACTACCCCAAATTTACTTTAGAGATTGATGGTCATACCTCCAAGTTTGCAAAAGACTTATTAAAGAAAATAACAGCCCAAGAAGCTAACTTAATTCGTCAATACTTTGATGTCGAGAGACAAAAACAAAACCCAGATAAAAAGCTTTGTGCGAACTATCAATTGCTAGCGCGTGAAGAAGTGCAAGACGTTATTATTGACCTTCTATTTAAAGCGCGTTTAATGAAAGACCAATTTTTAACAGCACGTGCCTTATTAGATTTCATTTTTCATTTGCTCGCTGGCCCTGATTACCTGTTTGATAACTTATTTAAAAAAGGGGACAACGAGCTAAGTCATATTATTTCGGACTTTGACCCAGCGATTAAACGTACTCAAAAAATCGATAAATTCATTTTGTCTCATTCTTTGCAACTACCTGATGCTGATTTTGATGATTACAAAATAGCATTAACTGATCTTGGTATACGAAGGGTGCCAAATGCAGACTCCTATTTGCGTTTGTTTTATATGCTAAGAAAATCTGACTACGGCAATGAATACCATAAACAGTTTGCTGGTGATTTTGATGAGCACCTGATAGACAATTATTCACAAGTTTGGCACTTGCATACTAGTTTCGATAACTCATCAGAGCAAAAGGATAAGTTGCGTCAGTTTTATCGTCGAACGGCAATCACTGCCATTCATAAATATAACAACCGTAATGCCCCTAAATTAGCCAAAGGGGAGTTCTTTATCTCGGAGCATAATGGTTATTTCTTAGCGTCATCACTTGAACTAAAGGTCGATGTAAAAGCGATAAATAACACCTACGAAAAAGACAGCTCTTTCTTTACTGCTAATTTCCGTGCTGGTGATAACACCTTAGCGTTGAAGGTAAATATAAACTTGCTGAATTTAATGCAGCGGATTGTTGCGGGATATCGTCCTAATAAACACGACAAAAACACCGTTGTGTTGCTTGATGAATTGGTTGATAAAATTGCAGAGATCGCAAACAGCTCTGATACCCTGTACATAGTTGGCAAAGGTAACAAACAATACAAAATAACCAATGTAGATAATGAAGATTTTGAGGTAAGTGGATTATGAGTTTAATGCTAAGAGCTGATTTACCTCAGACTAAAGAGCAGGTAAAAAATAATACCTTAACAACCTATTTCCCAATCAATACCAAAGATAGAAAAGACATTTTTAACTGGGACAGTGTACTAGGTTATGTAGTTAAAACATCATTTCGAAAAGAGCTACACCTTGAAAAGCTAAGCGATGAAGAAAAACAAGCAGTAAAAGATGACGAAACAAGTGAATCTAAAATTGCACTGGAAAAGTTTAAAACAAGCTGTGAAAAGAGCTTCAAAACTAAGTTAGATGAAAGTGAATTTTGGCCAGTTTTAGAAAAAATGTATTTTGAAAATGATCAACTTTATAAAATATCGCCAGAGTTTCTACTGTTCAAAACCATTAAAGAAAAAGGCAGTGCGAGAGATGCAAGTTTAGGTGGCATGTTTGCTAACCAACTGCAGAACTTCTACTTCGATAAAAAACCAAATAACAAATTCAACTTCTTAGAGAATGAACTTTATTCTGAATTATTAAAATTAATGAAGCTAAGCAAAGAGGTAATAGAAGGTAAGCTTACTATTTCTGAAGCGAGCGAAGAGCCATACCTGCCATTTATGGCAAAACACCTACAGCAAGATCTGCGTTTCTTAGGCAAAAGGCCTAAATATTTGCTTTCAATTTTCAAAGAGTTTTTACGCTTATACGCACATCTCTACACGGCACAGTTAGCCTTAAATTTGAAAGGCTGGCAAAAAGGGGAACCGGAAGCACAATTAAGTTATTACATTTTAGACAGTGAGAAAGCCAGTGATGAGCGTTATTTAGTAAAAGACTATGGCTATAATCAGATGTATCAGGCGTTATGGAATATCTTTCCTTACCTATCAATGAATGAAAGTTTGCAATCGAAAAAAATTGATAATGCAGTGAATACCATTCAACCTTTATGGGTATTAGCAGAAAACCTGCAGCAAACCCCTAGCTCAGCAATTCTACTCAAAAACTATGCGCAGGCATTTAAAGAGAGCCGAGAGTTAAATCTAACCTTGAGTGGAAGTGAAAATCCACAAGATGTGTTAGCAGATCTACTTAAACTCAGCCGAATGCAGTTTGGTGCAAAAGAATCACGTCATGAGATAAACAAACTCTACGTTAAAGCCACTGAGTCTGAATTCTGCAGTCACTTTGCGCAGTCTCGCGGACGAGCTGGTCGTGTGTTGGTCTTTAACCAAGACTACCTATTGTTATTAACCAACTTAGCCATTGGTGAGCAAGAAAAAGTTCGTTTCCACGAGTTAATTAAATCCTTTCAATCAAGAGGCGTATTTTTTGATAAACAGAGCCAACAAGCCTTAATCTGTTTTTTTGAGCGTATTGGTAATGTTGAACGTATGAGTGATAGTGGAGATGCAGTCTATGTCAGAAAAACAATTTGAGTTCTTTTTAACTGAGCAATTTTTAAAGTTAAACGAGACAAAGCTACAGCATGGTTACCGTTATCAGTTCCAATCGCCAGATAACAAAAATAGCCAACGTTTATACGATGCATTCACTGCAAAAAGTGATGATCAAATAATCATTAAAGGCACCACCATTAATGTATTAACCTGTGGCAATACAAAACTATTACCCGTTTTGCATAGTGAAAATGGCAATGGTTATTCAGAGAATTTTATTTCACACCTGCGTGATAAAGTTGCTGGTCAGCAAAGTGACTTTAAAGGCTGTGCATTATTAGTTATTCATAACAGTATGTTGGACACGTTAATTAATTCTGCTGAAGATATCGCTCAAGATGGCAGTGTTTGGCACCCTGAAAAAATTAAAGATGCGTTGAAAGACTTGATTGATCCTCACGCCAAAGATCGTAAAGTTTCTGAATGTTTGTTGGACCACCGTTTTGCACAGATAGTGGAAGATGGTGCAACTATGTTTGGTTTTGAAGAGCTTTACAAAGCAATTTTAGATGGTGATTTACAGTTCCATGAATTGGGGTTATTAGATGATCCTGAAATATTAAATTGGAGCGGAAAACCAGAGCAAATCAACAAACGGTTAGAAGAAAACAAAAAGCTTTTTGATCGCATTAATACGGTAACTGAACGTTTCTCAACTGAGCTTGAAGAGAAGTTTGCCGAGAATGATTTCAGTGACAAATTTGTCGCAAAACATTTCGCCGATGAAAAATTAGATAACTGGAAAACAGAGCTAACATTTGCCGATTGTTTAGAAGAGAAAAAGCGTAATGTCAGCAATGTGTTAGAGCTAGAGTCAATTGACTCGCAGCAAGTTGATAAACTTGCTAAGAAAAGTAAATCAGAAAACAATGCGGGTAAACGCGAACAGCATATTATTTTACCCCTACAACCAGGGCAGCAGAGCTTTGATTTGTCATTAACCTTCATAGGTGGAAAAATAGAGAAAAACCAACTTAAACTGCAACACACCAAAGATCCAAGTATTGAAATTCAGCAACCTAATAATAGTGGTGGTAAGCGTAGTAAAGTAACGGTCACTGGTGCTTTTGCTGGCGAGCCAACCTACTTCAGTTTGGTATTAAAACGAGATAAAACGACTGAGTGTTATAAGTTCCGTGTATTGGTATTAACAGCAGAGAGCTTCTACCTACCAGCGTTTGAGAATATCTTTTTAGTTGAGCCTAATAAACAACGTATCACCCTACAAATTGAAGATAACAGCTTTGTGATTGCTGAGCAGGGCAATAAAGCCAAGTTAACGCAAACGGGGGAAGTCTTTAATAACGAAGATATCCAAGAGATCGATTTTGAAACGCTAGCAAATGAATCAAACGATGTAATTTTTGAGGTGACGAGCCCAACGGGAAGCTTAACCTTTAATGTCGAAGGGGCTGTTGCATCAGATTCACTCTCTTTACCACTTATGTTAGATACAGGCCGTTTTGTTCAGCTATTTAAAGATGATTACTTCGCGTGTTTTAACCGCAATAAAAATAAAGTGTTGTTAGACAATAAAGAGGTCGCGCCGAAAGGGCGACGTTTAACACTGTTGCAACGCGAAGCAGACTTTTTAGATAAACAATTATTAAACCAACACGTTGAACCTCAACGGAGTGTAGATCTAAAAGCGATTGAAGCAGATTACCCAGAGGTTTATCTCGCATACCTGCAGTTATTTGAATACTGCACAAGCAATAAAACACTGCCAAGTCTATCTAGCTGGGGGGATGAGTTTAGAGAAATCGTCTCTGAATTAGTTACCAATTATAACCAAGCGATAGCGGCCATTGGTTATGATGTGATGCTAACAAAAGCGGAAAAACTACTCGTTAATATTGGTTACGCGCAATACCAAGAAAACGAAGAGTGCCATGAATATATAACGCCATTTCATCCGCTAATATTGGCTTATCATTTGGGTCTAGCAACGGCCATAGTTGACGATAACTGTAACGATAACAGCAGTTTTAAAACATTACCTAAAGTAACGTTAGACCGTTTAAATGCACGTGGTTTATTACCATTTGTATACCATCCTAAACATGAGTTTGCTTTTACCAAGTTAGAAAAAGACAACTGCATGTGGTTAGCGTTAGTCCCTCATCAAGAAACAAGTTATAGCTACGTGCGCAAACTGGTGAAAGATAAAGTCACAGAGTTTAAAGATGCTTTTAGCTCTCTGTTTACAGCGGGTAGCAAAGCGACATTGATTATCAACTCAGTCAATAACCATAAAAATGTAGAACTGTTTATGGGGCTGGTGGATTACGTTAAAACGCAAAAAGACAAAGTCTGCCACATTCATGTGAATTTATATGATGATAAAGAAACACGTTGTGAATTTGACCGCTTTGCAGAAACAGCCAGTTATGACGAGTTAAAATCACACTATGGTTTAGATAAAGGTGCGCTGAAAGAACAAGTCGATACGATTATCGATCTGTTACGCACGCGTTTAACCTATAGCAAGTTCCGTAACGATGAGTGTGAAACCAACCCTCAAGCCTATGCACACCTAAGTTTTTTCAGAAATCATCATAAAGTAGAGCCAACAGATGTGAACGTATTAGAAGAGCTCAGTGGCGTGGTTTGTCATGGTTTATTAGCGGGTGAAGCTGCTGATAGTAAAGAGGAAAGTTATTTCACTGCCTTTGGTTTAAAGAATGTTGAAACAGAACATAATGCACATCTTAGCATGGCGCAACGCCTTAATGGTTTGATTAAACCAGCACGTAAAGCCAATGTGCAACATGGGCGGGCAAACTCGTTAGCGCTAGCAGTGAGCGATGATTTTAAAACATTGCTTGAGCGCTCTTACGATAACTCTATTTGGACCACCATTATTGACCCCAAGGTCACCTTAGACTTTTTTGAAAGTGCAAAAGATATGGTGTTGATCCATTACTCCGATAACTACACTAACTCAACCAACTACGATGCTATCACCGTAACCAAACAGACTGACCTGTACAAAAAAGTATTAGAGCAAGATCAAGGGGGCATTATTGAAGAGTTTAATGCCTTTAACGGAGAGTGGTTGCTAAAAATGATCACCGCTGGTACTAATGAGCGGAAAGAGAAAAAAGGCATAATTGGTGCTTATAAATATGTTAACTGCTTATTAGCAAAATCAGATATTACCTGGGTGCCGTTGTCAGTCGCAGAGATGGTGCGTGTTGCAGGTAATATCGGTTTAAAAATGAACGACAGTGATTTCTCGCGTAATGTACACGGTTATAAATCGGGCGCGATTTCAGATGATGTGTTGTTTGTCGGTTTTAAAGAGAATCAACTCTACCTATTGCCGCTCGAAGTAAAAGCTGGGCTTAAACAAACCCATAAAAAAGGGGTAGAGCAAGCTAAAGAGTTAAAACGCTATTTAACGCAGGATATTCTAGGGCGAGATGATTTAGCGGGCCACTTATATCGCGGTTTGTTTATACGTCAGATATTAATGCAGATAGATAAATACAAACTTTATAACCTGTACCAAGCCGATTACTTTGAGCCGATATTAGAACTGCGTGAGTGGTGGTTACAGGGCGATTATCAATTAGCTGAACTGCAAGACTACCCCGAAGGGTTTTTAGTGGCGATGGTAGAGAATGACACCTTCTTTGAAGCAAGCTTTGAAGAGGTACAAAACATTCTTAAAATTCAGCTACCAACTGCTAATTTAAATCACCTAGTTAGTACGCCATTAACTACATTAATGGCGGAAGCTTGCTCAGATACCTTAAGTAAAATACCTGAGCAATATCTGTTAGCTGAATCTACCAGTGTGAAAGCCAAAACAAGCAACTCTGAAGAAAATGAGAATACTAAAACAGAATTTGTAGATGACTCAATAACCAATGACAACACCAAAAAACCTGAGCCTGTATTAGAAAATGAGTTAGATAAAGTCGCAGAGGTTAAGGGCACATATGATCCAAATGGTAACTTGAAGGTGTTGGTTGGCCATAACGTACGTGATGATCAATCTGTTTTTTGGGAGCCTACAAATACTGCCAAATTCATGAATACCAACTCGGGTATTATTGGCACCATGGGCACGGGTAAAACACAGTGTACCAAAGCGGTGGTAACCCAGCTATATCGTGACCAGCATAAAAATGTAGATGGCAAACCGATTGGCATTCTTATTTTTGATTACAAATCAGACTATGTAGATGACAAGTTTATTGATGCCACTCAGGGTAAAAAATTCAATCTACATAAATTACCTTATAACCCGTTAAGTTTGTTTGGTGATACGCCCATGTTGCCTGTGCACACCGCACGAGGTTTTGCTGAAACCATGGGAAAAGCCTTTGGTTTAGGGCAAAAACAACAGCTTAAATTACGTAAGTTAATCAGCGAAGCTTATGAACTTGCTGGTATCCACAAAGCAGACCCTTCAACGTGGAAACAATCAGCACCAACCATTGCCGATGTGTGGGCATTGTTTGAAGAGAGTGAACCGACTGAAGACTCACTTTATGCAGCGTTAGAAAGCTTAAATGAGCTAGAAATATTTGAAGATGATGTCAGTAAATGCACAAGTTTGTATGAACTCGTTGATGGTGTAACCATCGTTGAATTAGCGGGGTATCCTTCAGAGGTACAAAACCTAGTGGTGGCGTTAACGCTAGATCTTTTCTATTCGCAAATGCAGAAGAAGGGTAAACCTGAAGTGCAGGGGGACTTCCGCCAAGTGACTAAACTCGTGCTGGTGGATGAAGCCGATAACTTTATGTCGCAGAACTTCCCAAGTTTACGCAAGATTCTAAAAGAGGGGCGTGAATATGGGGTGGGAGTGATTTTATCAACACAAGATATCACCCATTTTAAGACCAGTGAGAATGATTATTCAACTTATGTTTTAAGCTGGATTGTACATCGTGTTTCACAGATTAAAAATCAGGATATTAAATCGATTTTTAATAAAGATGATAAGCAAGAACAAGAAAACCTAATGAAGTCTATCCGCGAATTAGAAAAGCATTACAGCTTGTACGTGGATGGTGATAAGAAGATAACAAAAATTAAAGACAAAGCGTTTTGGGAGTTAGTTAAATGAAAAATAACTTCCCTGGCTACATTGATGATTATCTCGAAAACAATGTATTAACAAGTAAAAAAGTGCTAGTAGCTTTTGATACGAATATACTTTTAAACTTATACAGATACGAAGCTACAGTTGTAAAGGAAGTTTTATCTCAATTCAAATCCCTTAAACAGAACGATTACTTTAAACTTTGGTTACCACATCAAGTCGCTTTAGAGTTTAATTCGAATAGGAAAGTAACGATTCAAAACTCTAGTAAAATACACTCTCAAGTGGTGAGTAAGTTTAAATCGTTTAAGAAAGAAATCGATGGGTTGGCAAAAATTGGTGGGCAGAATAGTGAAATACAGCCTCTTAGGGAGGAGTTAGGTGAGAAGTTTGATGAAATTAATAATATTATCACTGCGCATCTACCTGTCAAAAAAAATAATTTTAAAACAGACAGTGTAATAAAAGATGTATATGAGTTATTTGATGGAATTGTTGGTGCCCCTTACTCAAAGAGTGAAATGGAAGGTATTGAAGAAGAAGGTTTGTATAGATATAAATACGGCATTCCACCTGGTTTTGAAGATGAACAAAAAGAGCAAGTAAGTAGTTATTCGGGCATCAAAATATCTAGTAAATATGGTGATTTGATACTTTGGAATCAGTTAATAGATCAAGCCATTCGAGATGAATTAACCGTTATTCTAGTAACAGGAGATGCAAAACCAGACTGGGTATCTAAAGAGTTTTCTAGAGTTAGGCCTGAGCTGATAACTGAATTTAGATTAAAAACAGGACAAGATTTTTACGTATTAAAGCTTGAAGATTTTCAGCGTCATTTTAAAGATAAGTTAACACTTCAGCTCTCTAAGCAAACTACAATACAGATTAAAGAGTTAACAAAAAATGATAATAAAAGTTGGTTAGGTGATATCTTTGACGCATTTTCCCATTTTGAGCGAGCGTTAACTCTTAAAGAAATATATGAATACATATATGAAAACTCTGATAGAAATTTCCCTCCTAGTTGGGAAGTAATAATTCGTCGAACAATTTACAATCATTGCTCTGATGTTGTGGCATATCTTGGTAAGAATGACTATTTTGAGAAGCTAGACAGTGGTATGTATAAAATGAGAAATAAGAATACGTAATTTATTACGGTTGTGTTTATTGACCAATATTGAAAAAATTATAGTGTTAATACTACTAAATATTAATTTCATGCACGAAAACTAAATAAAGAGATATACATGAGAAGAATAAATAAAGATGAATATAGTTATGATTTTAAAAGGTCTGGAGCTTTTGGCGTTTTTGAGAGTAATGGTTCTGTACCTGTTGAGTACTTAATGACAACTTTTTCGATTGATGAAATTCCACATATATCTTTAGCTAGAGATGTTAGCTCTAGTCTAAATTTCGATTACTTAATACAAAGAGATATTGATCAGGAACGAGCTTTAAGTGAAATTAGTAGGTATATAACTTCTGTGGATGGGGCGCCGCAAAAAGAAATTGTATTTCTTCCTCCATTATTGGTATCAGTAGTTGAAACTGATAGTAGCAACGATTTACTACCTTATTACCCAGATAGTAAATTAACTACGCATAAAGATGAATTTGGAGATGTTATAACTCGAGAGTGGCCTGGCTTATTTAAGGTCACTAATTTTGGTGCAAATACAGGAAATGAAATTGAATTTAATACTGTTGTAACGGGTAAAAGTAAGGCTAATATAGATTTTGGGCAAGCGAAAGTTGAGATTAATTTAACCAAAAAGAAAATTAAAGGTGGTAAATTAGTCGTTATAGATGGTCAGCATAGATTGTTTGCTTTAGAACATTTAAGAATCCATGAATACAGCAAAGTAAAAAATATTGTATTGCCAGTTTGCTTAATATTTTCTTCTCATTCATGTAAGTCTTTAACTATTTCAGATGCAACGCCTCCAACTATATCAACTTTTATGAGAAGTTTATTTGTTGATGTAAATTCAACTGTTGAAAGAGTGAGTGGACATTTTTTAACACTATTACAAGATAATACTCTAGGTTCAATAATTTGTAGAGACTTTTGCAATGAAGTTTTAACGTCCACAACCCTTGGTAAAGATGCGCTTGCTCTCATTGAGTGGAATACAAAAAACCATAAAGAATCGTTAACAATCACTAGAGACCACACAATCACTAGTATTGGTGTTATTAATTCTGCTTTCGAAGAGTCTTTTAAATCTCAATCTGGAATTCGCCTAATTGCCGAAGTTATTGGTCTCAAGTCTACTATCAATAATTTTGATTTTGGGGTGGATGAGTATGAACAAATTAACCCTATGCCTAAAGATTTTCCATGGAGAGATTTTTCGCTTCAGCATAAGAAAAAATTGACTGGCTTGGTGAATGAAACAATTACCAATTCATTGATAAAAATATTTTTTGAAACTAAGCAGTATAAGGAATCTTTTGAGTTATTTAAGTCAACTTTAGATACAGTGATCGAGAAGGTTATTGCAAGTAGAGATCCTCTATCGGAATCGGCTGAATTAGTAAAAAATCATTTGTTATTTAATGATCCAATTAGTAGTGAAGAAAAATCAGCTAAAGCATTATTAGCTAGATATAAAGAAACGTATTCTGAGAAAAGAAACAAAGTTTTACCAAGCATTGCAAGAAAAACAATTTTCCAAAAGTCGATTATTGAGTCGTGGTACAAATTACTTGAGGTATTGATTCCTAGGGGGGTGCAAGTAAATAAAGTAACTGACATATTAATTCTGTTGTTAGAGAAAACGTTAGAAGATAACGCTAAATTATTTGATTTAAATAAATCTCATGTACAGGGAACTATTTTTGATGGGAATCGGATAAAAGTCACTAGGGAATGTAAAAAGCAACTGTCACGTTTAATGCTTTCATTTTTATCTGCTCATGAAGTTTGTTGTGAAGTTTTTAATGTTGAGGGAAATTCTGAAGAAATAGTAGATGTATTACATAAATTAGGTATTAAAGAGTTAAGTACTTATTATCAAAAAATGATTATTGAGAAAAAGAATAGTTTTGTTAAGTCATATAAATCTAATTTTTCAATACCTAGTTTTGAAAGGGAGCGTCTATTAATTGCAGAAGAAAAACGAGATAATAATTTGAAGAATGCAAAAGATAGTGCAAGCAAGATTGACGCATCTAAAGAGTTTGATGCATTGGTGCTTGAAATACTGTCTGAAGAATTGGAATTCGCCGATAAATCGCTTGCAAACAGCCTAAATCAAAAAGAAAGTGAAATAATTTATATTGTGAATGGCTCAGAGGAAGAGTAATTGAGCTGTGTATATCTTTTTGATGCAAGGGAATCATCAATTGCTGAACTTTATATTGTTTCCACTATTTATAAAGACCTTCATGTAATTGTTAAAAATTTCAGTGAGATTGAGCACATTCGCTCAACTTTGAAACTTGAAGGTTGCAATGCCTTTGCATTTATTACTTCTGATTTAGAACTGAGTTCACTGGAGATATTATATTGTTTGTTTGAAATATCTAGGGATGTTTATATCATTAATGAAAACAGTATGCCTGTTTTGAGTGAATTTTCATCAATTTCGAATAGATGTCTTGAAGGTGAAGAGTTACATTTCATGGAGTTTTTATCTTGTTTTACTGATTTCAAGGAGATGATAAGGAGGTTGAATGCCCCTATAGAAATTGGGGAAGTAATTATTAGATGTTTAAACTCTCTAGAAAATATTGCAAACCTGAATATGCAGTTAATGTATAAGGGGAGTTTTCTTAATAAAGCAGAAATACATAACAGAGAAAATGATACGTGTTTTGATAATATTTGTTTGAAAGAGTTCGTCGAAGGGGAGAAAAAATACAGAGAAATGTTTGAATCTCAGATAGTTATTTCAGAAACCTTTAAGATTAAAAAACTAGATTTCTTTAATTTGGTAAATGCTGTAAGACCAAGTAATTCAAATTCAATTCAGCTTATAAATGGGTATCCAGTTGTATATAAATTGTACTCATCCTATTTGTTTGAATGTGCCAAAATAAAGAAAAATTTAGGCTTTATATCTAGCTCATTTATGTATTTCTTTAAATCTCTAGAAACTTATTGTGATGGTTTTCTAATTTATGCTGGTTTAGGCGAAATTAATGACTATTATAATAAAAAAGGGGAATTAAAAAGACCTGATGCCTTATTAGTAAATGGTAGCTTCATACCTGGGTTGGAGGGAAATGGGCAAAAATAATTAACACATCAGAATTTTCAAATATACCATCAAATTTAACTATGTATCTGGAGGGGTTAATTAATTTACGAAATAATTTTATTTTGACACATGGTGATGTACGTTTTAATTTAGAAATAATAGAAGATATAGAATTGAATATTTTGCAGTTTATTACTGCTATTGAAGTTGAATGTAATCAAGTTCACAACAATTGGAATGTTATTATTGATAAGTTGATAGAGTTTTGTAGTTTTAACGTAAGTGAGGAATTGAAAAATGTATTTACGGAGAACCTTTTGTTAACTGTAACAAAAGATTCAACATTATGATTTTTTAAATAGCTAATGCTAAATGAACAAAATTTTTATGATTTCTCAACGAAGCAATCCCATCTTCAACATGTGCCGCCCAGGCGGCCATCTTCTCTTTTTCATCTAACTCAGGGTAGGTGAGTTTTAACGTCAGCTCAGTTACTAATTGGGTATCACCCAACCACGTCACTTTATCTAATACCAAGCTACCGTCTAGCTTTTTCGCAGATTCCACTGAGTATCTAAAGTCAGACTCGATAGAGCGGTAAAAGGCGATACGTGAAGAGACATTCGGTGAAATACCCGTAAACTGCTTCAGTTTCTTTAGCTGCTCTTCAGTGGTTCTATTTAGGTTCATTCTATTGGGTAGCATCTTAATTTACCTCCAATGCAGCTTTTGATTTCTGTTCCCAGAAATACCCCTCTTTCAGGCTTGATGATTTGGTTGCACCATCAAACTGAATTTCAAAGGCGTGAGAAATTTCATTTTTAAAGAGGGTGTTATTAAAGTAGCTTTCATCAATCTCGGTATCAGTTGATAGAATAATCACCTGATGACTTGCCTCTGGGAAGTAATGCTCAATCAGTTTATCTCGGTGTTTTGAGTCTAAACGACCTAATGGTGTATCGATAATAATCGGTAGTTTTTTACCCGATGTTTTACCTAGCGCCTCAAGAATAGAAATCGCATAAATCTGCTTTTCACCCGCTGATAGCGCTTTACGGCTAATGGCATGCTTTTTGTCATCAATCAGTTCAACATCAAAGGTTGTTGTGTTAATACGTGCAGAAAGCTTTAAATCGTCTTTGCGGGCTAGTTTCTGATAGCTTTTGATAAACTCAGCTTCTAGCTGTTTAACACGGACTGCAGTAAGTTTTTCACTAAAGTCAGCCAACATGATGTGCGCATTTTGTGCATTGCTTAACGAGGCTTCAGCATTAAAGGCAACTTTGTGTTTATCGTGTAGTTTCTGAATTTTACGTGCGAGTTCAATTGCTTCACGGTATTTACGTTTTGCTGCTTCTGTTTTCTCTTTATGCTCTAAAATCGCTTTAGTACGTTTGCTAGTTAACGCTTTAACGTTATTCAACTGTATCTCAAGTTGCTCTTGCTCTGGTGCTCGAGCAATGTTGACTGACAGGGCTGCAATATCCTCTTCAACTTCTGCTAAACGTTGGCGTGCTTTATCAAAGCGATTAAACGAAACGGGAGATTGCACATTGATTTGCGCTTCTATTTGGCTCAATTCACGGTCTGAGATGTCGAGTTTTATCTCGGTATTATGCTGATTTGATTCCCGATCATGCAAACATTTTCCAATCGTTTCGATAGCAGTTGTTGCATCACTCATTTCAGCGTTCAGCTTCCAAGTTAACTCGGTCATAAACGCTGTTAGCTCTTTGTTAAAGCTATTTGCTTGTTTAGTTGCTTTCTCTTCATTAAGTTGCGTTAACAGCTTTTGTAGTGTTTTAGGTGCAAAGGAGAAGGGCAGGTCACCCTCTATTTCACTGCGCACTGTTTTCTCAAGCTGTTTGCGTTCAGCATCTAGCGTTAGTTGTTTAGCTTTCTCTTGCTCTCGGCTACTTGCCCAAGCACCACCACGAGATGACAGTTCAGATTCTGCGTTATCAATCTCTTTAGCGACTAAATCTATTTTTGCACGGCTTAATGAGGCTTGATTAGTGAGTTCCACTGCTTCATGTTCAGCATTTAATCGTGCTTTATCTAGCTTGGCAATTTGTGTTTGAATATTTGCTGGCATCGCTGCAGCATGATGACGTTTTAGGTAAATGGCTAAGTCACTACGTAAACGCTCAACCACATCAATACCGAGTAAACGTCTTACTGCTGTTTGTAATACTTGACCCGATTCATCTTCTGCTAACTCTGCAATTTTCTCGCCATCAAAGAAGAACAGGTCTGCAATGCCCGTTGGAATAAGCTCGGTTAAAAAGCTTTGGCATTGGTCGTAATTTAATTGGGTAAGCTCTTTGCTGTTCTGTTCAAGCGTCAGTTTATCTCTTTTACCGCGCTCCCAAGCGCGGGTTACTTTGTATTCGCTTTCAATACCATTATGGCTATGGTTGAATACTAACTCGATAGATGATTTGTTATCAGAAACGCCCACACCGCGATGAATGAGAGCATCTAGCTCTTTTTGGTATTCAGGTGTCGATAAACCACGGCCAAAGGCGATACGACCATACAATGCAACACGTACAGCACTTAATATGGAGGTTTTACCTGCACCGTTTAAACCACCAAACAGAATGATTGGCTTTGCTGATTCTATTTTTTTTTCTGTACGTGGTGCAAGGTCGATTTCGTGAACGCCACGAAATACGCGAAAGTTATTTACAATAAGGCTCTTGATGATCATATTAAATATCCACCTTGCTTTGTTGTTCTAATTTAGCAAGCTCTGCTTCGTATTGGCTGATTTGATCTTTATGTACATCAAAGTCTGATTTACTTTGCAGGTTATGATGCTTCTCTTTAATCTCTTCCAGCGTGCCCCAGTCTTGTTTTAGTAGGGTGCCGATTTTATCAAACACACCAGTACGGCGACTTAATCCTTCTAATGAGATTTCAAGGTCGAGTAGCTTTTGAATCATCTCTGCAGAAACATCATGTTCAGCACCTAATTCATGCAGAATCTGCGCTTCAATTTCACCAAAGTTGTTATTGTCGTTGATTATCCAATCTAAGTCTTTACCATAAATACTACGGTAGATTTTAGGCAGTGAATCAGCCCAATCTGGTTCATTGGGGTCGTTTAACCACTCTTGGCGAATTGCATGTAGTTCAGGTTGGGTGATTAAGGTAACTTTGTAACCATCTTCGTTGAATTGTTTCTCTTGGGTTAATAGATGTGCTAACCATTCTTTACGGAACTTCATCATATATGGGCCAGGAATATGAGCACGGTCAATCGTTAACTCTTCGTCACTCTTAGCACGTTGATAGCTTACTTTACCCGTACGTCTTTTGAAGTTACGGTATTTAGATTTGTTCTCAGGAATACCTGTTTCAGAAAGCATGTTTCTAAAATCAAGTAATGGACGCATCCACTCTTCGCCATTTTGAATCAAGCTTTCCATTGCTCGGTCTTTGTTCACTACCGTACATGTCCAACAACCAAAACGAGAGTTACCGCAAGAGGGGGTGCTATCATCAATGACCATTGGGCACTCACCTTGGTCTGATGAATCTTTGTATAGATTCCATAGGGTCATGTTTTTTGAGCCCCACGGATTTTCCCACTCTAGATCGTATTTATTTAACCACTTTTTACCAATGCCCATAGGGGAGATCGTTACCTCTAAACTACAGGCACGTAAGATTTTCCAAACATCATCCATGCTCCAAGTATCGATTGGTGTATAGATAAATGCATTCGCTAAGGTGGTATGACGAGCTAACCGTGTATTTTCAATTTTATGTTTTGCAATCACCTGAGCACGTGAGGCACTTTCTTGACTACGAGATCCTAATACCACTATCACTTCATCGTATTTTGCGACTTTATCAGTGATAAAGTCACTCACTGGATCAATCTTCATTCGCTCTGTACACCAACGGAAACTCTGCGTTGGCGCTGGGTAACCTTTACCCAATAAACACGCCCAAAAGGTTTTATCTGGTTTTGGTAATACTTTATGGGTAGTGATCGGTAAGTTATCACGTCGAGCTTGATTAGCAATGCTCTCTAATGATTTGTTTACATGGTCGATAACTAGTGGTGTTTCAACTAATGTGTCAGAGGCAACGACGTAAATCTCTTTTGTACGTTTATCTTCATCCAGCGCCAATAATGCTAAATAGATTAATGTCACCACGGCTGATGAGTCTTTACCGCCACTGTAACCAATCACCCACGGGCGGTTGTCTGCACAATAGACGTTTTGCACATCTTTGATAAAGTGTTTTAAGGTAAAGCCATCATGGTTTTTCTCTTCACGTAATAACTCTCTACATAGGTTGGCGCTTACTGTATTTTTTAAATTATCTTCAAGCGCATTATATTGATTTAACTGCTCTGGTAATGAGTTGTGATTGTTATAGCGTTTAAAACCAGCAAAGAATTCGTTTTCAATATAGTCAACTTGCTCTTCGTCTAGGCCATCGGCTCTAAATAGATCAGCCATGTTATGCCTCTGTTTTTGTTATATGTTTGTTTTCTAAGGTGCGCTCATCGGGCGTTAACGCCAAACCTAATGCCGTTTTTAGCGCATTGGTGGTGAGTATTATATTGGTTGAGGCTTTGCTAAGTCTGCCATGCAACATGCTACGTTGTGCCCACTGCGGGTTAGACTTACGCCAATCAACGTCTTTAAGTTTTTTAATTGTTTGTTGCCAGTCATTCGGTTTAGCCGTTAATAATGCGCAACCAAGAGAGCCTAAAGCATGCAAACCTACGCCATGCGCGTGCACATACTCCTGACGGAATTGAGATGGGGAAATCTCTTTGTTTAATACCATCTGCCATTCTGGTGTCGCATCAAATACTGCTTGCCAGTATTCATTAGATAGCTCTTTCTCTTCTTCACTGAAACCATCTTTCATACCTTTACCCATTAGCGCTCTGTTGGCCTGTTTTAAGCTACTTAGCGTAAACAGCTTGCTACTTTTAGAGCTAACGCTAGATTTTTCCATCTCGGTAAAACCAACGAAGGGTTTTATATGTTGCGCTTGGTACCTTGCTAAATCAGCACTTTCATCACGTAGATCATATAAAGCACCGAGTGATGGGCTTGGTTTCACTGCATGTTTGTTCAAGTCTGCAAACATCTGCTGACTACGTTTTAAGCCTTCATCAACAAAAAAGACAACCGCAATGTTGTCGTGACCTAAATCTGGATTTTCTTTTAAAGCGGCTTCTATGGCTGCTCGTCTGTGTTGCCCATCATTGATAAGTATTTGTGCATCCATTGGAATACTTAACGTACCTAACCCAGAGAGACCTACCTCTGTGAATTTAATAGAGGACGCTACAGAAGCGGTAATCGCTGAAAAAACATAATCATCTCGATTTTCTGCAAGATAACGTGCCATTTCGGGAATACGTGATTTATTCAGAGTACGTTGAGCGCGTAGTTCAGGCGGTACTTCTTCTTCATCGAATACAAAAATTTTGGGAATAGTGTTTAACGGACAGGTCGCAAGGTAGAAAGGCTTGCCAGCTTGCATACCACTTACAGCAGGGAAAGAAAAACAGTAACCATCTTGAGAGTTATTCATAATATACCTCCTACGTTAAGTTTGACGTAATAATAAGTATAGCGCGTTATATTTAACGTACTAATTGCTGTTTAGATGTTATTGGTATAACTGGAAAGTTAGATATTCTATAAAAAAATAAGGATGAAAGCACTGTTTTCGTCAAGATTTGACATTAAAATGTCAAGTGAAACGTTAAATCTGCCGTTTGGTTACGTTATGTGGTTGCGTGGTGGGTTTTTATACAGCTCCCTGTTTAATAGTATATCCTGCAATTGTTCTATTTATGATCGCTAATTGGTTTTCAAAAGTCCCTCTTGAAATTAAAATATCGACGTTTTGTTCAAAGCCAAGTAATTTGGCTAACCGCTTATCAAAACTCAGCTGTTTTTTGTAATTATCAAAGCTCTCATCAATATAAGCACCTTTGTTAAGCAGTGGTGGTCTTCTATTTTCATTAATGTAATCAAAAAAATCGATATCTTGATCAGCCATTTTGATTTTGATGCGCTCTTTTAGGAAGGGAACTGCTTTGTTTTGAAAGTCGTCATAACCTGTGAGAGTGACTTTACCTGATGTGATATGGATTTTAACTAGGTCGATATCGTCATCTAATTCACCGTACATTTGTAATGCTGCATCAACATAAACACGTAATAAGAGAGGTAACTCGCTTAAAAACTGTTTGTGTAATATGAGTGAGTGGCCTTGGTTCATCACACTTGCTGGTAGGCTTTGGTGCGCTTTAATACATTGCTGTTCAATCAACTCAATATCGGAAATGGCAAACAGTAGCTCTGTTGCAAGGTTTATTGCCGTTTTGTATTCGCCAAACAATGCTTTTATATCGCGCTTTAGGTTTTCTGGTTGTTGGGTGTAGGGTTTGCGTTTTTCAAACAAACTGATAGCAAAGTAGGCGAGTAGATCTTCTTTGCGTTTATGCTGAGCTTGTTCAAATTCTGAAGTGTCGTAAAGCTCTTCAAGCAGTGAAAAGGTCTTTTTGAATGAGCCTGTTAATGCTTTTACTTGTTCTGCTTGTATAAACTCTTCATTCGCTGGAATGCGCCCAAGCTGTAAACAGCGTTGCCAAAAGTCATTATAAAGCGCTTGGTTTTGGGTGATTAGTAGTTTGGCTTTGTCTTTTTGTAATAGGCGTGTATCAACGGGCGCTGGTCCGGTGAGTTGTTTCCAACTGTGATGGCGTTTATATCGGCTCTGTAAGTAATTTTGCTCTGCAATTTTGTCTTTGAATATATAAAAGATACCGGGGGCTACGGTCACAGCCATTTCATCTAAGTGGCGCTCGATGTAACTTTTTATTTCACTTTGTGCGTAATATTTTTGGAAGGTGTTACGAGAGGTGATCACGCCATCTTTGTAGGGGGTAAATTGGTTTATATAGGTTTCGTTCGCCAGCATCACCGAAACCACTAAAAACTGCTCGGTTAGCTCCCAAGCGCCGAGTAAAGCGGCCAACCGTTCATCTTGATCTTCGATCACATTGAGTACAAAACCAATATTTACAATATCAGAAGTGACTTTGTCGTTATCTGGCTGAAAGTTTGGGTCCCACCCCATTGCATCTAAACCGTGTGCTTCTAGCTCTCTTAAGTCGTCACCACGGCCACAACCGTAATCAAATACGGTGTGATCACCAGCTAAAAATCCACTTTTAGCGAGCGTTTTCATGGGGGCTGAGAGTTCATGGCGAACAATCGCGGTTTTGTGGCGATCAATACTGTTTTCACTTTCTGTTTGTGCAACTGCGGAACAACGAAATAACCTGCCATCAACGAGCTCATAACCATGGCGGTTAATTAAGTTAAGCCATGATTGTTTGAAACCGATTATGCGCGTGTTTTCATATAACCCCGCATTTTCCCCCTCGTTGGTTAATTGAATAAAATGTTCGTAATGAGGGTTATCTTCTAAGACCATGGTTTCTTTACGATGCAAAATGGGTGGATTGTCAGATTTTGTATAGTCGGTAATGCGATGAGACAACTTACCTAAATCAACGTTAATACTTTTGTGCAGTGCAGGATAGGAATCAGTGTAAAACCCGGGATAACTGAGCAGTGATAAGCGAAAGTCTTTTTTAAATAACTTTACTAAATGCCAATCGTTTTCATCGATGCTTAAGGCTTTAGCAACGGCGGGAATAAAGCCCTTTAACGTGTTAGGCAGTTCGGAGAACGCGTCTTTATGCAGGTAGAGTGCATCGGGTAATTGTTTACCTGTTTTTATCTCTTTAACTAATTTTGCAAATAGCTTTGCGTCCATGTGTCACCTATAAATTGAGTCTCGTCGTTAGACAATTGCTTTATCACCCGTTGCGCCTTTTTAAGACTTTCCGTCTTCATCACCTTTATTATCTGCTCCAAAGGGGATGCGAATAGGGTAGTTTCGACCATAAAAATAACAGTTAGCAAACGTAACTCATTAATAACCTATTGTGCAATGATGTGCATCTGGTTATACCAATTACATTAAGTATGTGCTATAGAGCAGCTATTTACTGTAATTGGTATTACCAACACCTTAACGAAAATATCGCTTGCGGTTCTGTTTGTTTTAGCAATTCCGTTACAGTGTCTGTTTAAGCGCTTATAGTGATTCAGCTTGAATAACACTCTGATCACTTAGGTAATTGCATTGCTTGTGTTGATAGCCATTGAGTAGTTGATTGACTATTTTTTCTTTATGCAGAAAGGCCGTCAATGATGACGGCCTTGAATAATCTAAATAGCTTCAAACGCTTTTGCAAAGGGCTTAGGGTGTTTGTGAAATCTAATATGGTCTTCTGATTTTAGTGGTTTACTTCTTTGTGGAAACGGCTTGGCTAGGTAGCCCCAGTTGTCATGTTTTGAAAAGTAAATCACAAAATCGATATTTGCATCCCCCCACATATTTTGTACTACCACATCTTCGTTGTTACTTTCTAGAGTTTTAATTTGAATACGATAATATTTTTGACCGTCTGCAATGAGTAAATCAGTTTTCATTCCGTGGTCAATTTTAGGTTCGTATACTTCCCACCCATCGTTGAGTAACCAGCTTGTTGCTAGTGTTTCAAAAGAGATGTTTTCGTAGTGCTTTTTTGAAGATTGTTTCGGTGCTTGGTTTTTTATAGGCATAGTGATCCCAATTTAAAATTGATGCCGTATGACAGGTATGGCTTCCTGTAAACGAACCAAGTAGGCATAACGCACTACTCCCAATTTCAAATCACTATATAGCAGATTGCTTATATCGATTAGTAATGGCGGCCGGCCATGAAACTTTCCTGATAGGAAGCATTTCATTAATACTAATCAGGCTGATGGCCTGTGAATTGTATGTGTGGATAAAGTAACACTAAAAAATAGAGTTACAAGTTATTATTTTTTGAATGTAAATAAGTGTGATCTGATTACAAAATATGCTAATGCAGGATGCTTCGGTCAATTTATTTACCTTTCTTTAGCCGGGCAAAATTACTGTGCTACTGCATGTCTATTCTAAATTATTTTTTTCTCTTCGTAAGAATGCAATGAATAACACGCCTATAGAAACAGATAAAGCAATTAATATTTGAAAGGTAGCTACATGACAGGTCGATAATGGCGCTAAAGCTGAAACATCTATCCCAGTTTCCTTACCTAAATCTATTGCAATTTGGGCTAGCTGCTGTAACTGCTTTTGTCCATTTGTTAATGCTAAATTATTGCCAATACAAAATGCTAGATAGGCTACAGCAATTATTAATGCTTCCTTGAAGCTTTTCGTTGCTTTTTGACTCCCTATAACGAAGCCTGCAACTGAAATTGAAACTACGCTGAAATAATCCCACAGTTTGTCAACTTGTGAATAATGGGCTTGATATAGGCTAATTGCTTCAAATACACTATTAATATCACTCATATTCTTCTCCTGTCACTAGACACAATTTTTACTTGCCATAAAGGTATGTTTCTGGATTTTTACGTGTTATTAAATCAAAGTGTTTTGGATTTAATTTATCTTGGATATTGGTTGTTATATCGTTTTCTTTAATTTTATTGCTTGTTGCGATATAAAAGTCGGTACCGAATAAAATACGCGAGTTTATCGGGGCTTCTTCTTCCATCATATTAGCTAGCACATTTAGGTTGTTAGATTTTGCACTACAACTGTAGCTAATGTCAGTGAAAAGGTTTGGATACTGATTGCTGTTTATCATCTGTTTTATGATGCTATGCCAATGGTCTGGATTTTTGGGGTTAATACTTGAGGTACTGATGCTCTGCCAGTCACTATCACTGCCAAAGTGTGCAAGGCATATTCTTAATTTTTTAAATTTTTTTAATATTTCTATGTAATGTATTGGGTTCATATATTCGAGCGCAGCTTTTCTATTTTTGGCAAAGCGTCGATAGCCCTGATAAACATCCCCTTTTGCACAATGTGCCATTAATGGAAGGTTCATTTGCATGAGGTATGGATAAATATCATTGATGAGCACAGGGTGATCAGGGCGGTAGCCCAAAGGTGGGTATATTTTCACTCCTTTAATCCCATTTTGTTCAACAAGCTCTTTTAATTTTGATAGTGCATTGGGTTGCCTAGGATTTATGTGTGCAAACGGTATTAATTTATCTCGATATTTCTCGTCGTTACAAAGTTCGACTAGCTCCTTATGTTGTTTATCAATATTTTCTTTTACTTTTCCTCGCTCCATTAACTCCATATCCATGGGCAAAACTATAAATTTCATATTAGGGTATTGTTTGTAACAACTTATTAGTGCATCTGCATTTTCTTGTTGTGTATCGCGATAAGCTGTTTCTACAAATCCTGCATATCGATGTGCCAAATCATTTTCAGAAAAT
This sequence comes from Psychromonas sp. MME2, assembly GCF_040566515.1. NCBI lineage: Bacteria > Pseudomonadati > Pseudomonadota > Gammaproteobacteria > Alteromonadales > Psychromonadaceae > Psychromonas > Psychromonas sp. MME2. The sequence goes on from NZ_JBEWXI010000012.1 coordinate 790,510, forward strand.
GGAATAATAGTTTTCATCACAGTTTGAATGATTTTTCTTAGCCATTTAATCCGTGCAGCTTTTACAAAACCTAAATAGAAATATCGGTCGGGTATGTGTTTATGGGTAAATATATGAGTGTGGCAATTATAGATATATTTTGTCATGTTATTGCCCTCTTAGGGCGAGTATCGATTGATCATCGCCCTTACTGAATGTCACAATTAAAAGGAGGTGAGTGCGACAGATGTTAAGTTATGCCTTAATATAATTTCACGAAACTGTAATCTGTCATGAGGGGTTTGCTCAGTCGATTTTCCAGAAGCCAGCATCCAATCAATATCAAATTGGCCGTTATAAGCTTCTGATTTGTGATCGTGTCCAAAGCAAAGGATATCCACTCTTGAGGCTAGCATGCGCAATAATTTCTTAGCATCATCCATTTCCATCCCAAATTTTCGATCGAAAGGGTGATGGTGAAAATAGACAACAATAGATTTATTTCCTTGGTATTTTTTTAATAGTTTGTCAATTGCTATTCTTTGTGGCTCTCCTACTTCTCCGCTCGCAAAGTGAAGCAGTTGATTTTCATTACCTACAACCGAGTCTACTCCAATAAAAATGGTGTCATCTATCTCAGTTATCATAGGGTAGATATTTTCCATTTTTATTGATGGATTTTCTGCTTCTTTATGGTTAATGAGTTTTGCTAGCATGTATTCTTGGAATAATTGCTGTGATTTTTCAGTGTAGATATTTCCTTTGTATCCATAATCATGATTACCTGGTGTTGGTAATACAGTAAACTTAGCTTCTACTAATGGTTTTAATATATTGAGAGCATTTTCGTATTGTTCCTCACTACCATCATCTGTGATATCACCAGTAATTAAAATTGTAATAGGTTGACTTGCATAGTTTTTCATAATGTAGCTTACAAGTGTCTTTGCATTTATGTTGTCGGGGTGTTTATTAGAGCCGTGAATATGGAGGTCGCTGATATGAATAATTGTAGTCATAATTAACTCCGTTTTAACTGAGTAGTAATGTTTTATTTGTACACTGCCTACAGGCTTGAGTAATTATGGTCAGACATCTAATATTTAGCAGTCTGTTTTTTACTTTCCCTTGACTTATGTCATTTCTTTATCACTTTAATTTAATCTAACGTCTAATTTCAAACTTTTGAATTGTTTTCTGCTCTCATTAACGGGTTAATGCAATCCAAAAAAGCGATATTTTGATCAGTTGTTTAATTTTCACAGTCCTCATAACTGAGGTGTGGCCTTGCTTCATAACAAAAGCAGTAGTCTTTTTTTTGAGTAGAATATAGGGGGGCCTCAGTGGTAAGATGAACTGGTGAATCACACTTCTTTGTGATATCACCGAACTGTTTATTGATAGGCGCAAGTAGATGTATGTGAAGTGCATCTAGGGCTATACCGTAACCAAATAGATTACGGTCATTATTAATATGCGCTAATTTAATTGTTGATAAAGACTGGCGTAATAGGCATCTTTTGTTAATAACTCAGCATGCTCTCCTGATACACGCAATACGCCATTTTCCATCAAGTGAATATTATCCATTGCACTCATTGCGGTTAATCGGTGACTGATCATTAAAACGGTTTTATCCTTGGCAAATGCGAGCAGTACAGAGAGAATTTCACGTTCAGTACGCTTATCTAACCCCTCCGTTGGTTCATCCAACAGTAAAATAGGTGCATTACGTAGCAAGACACGTGCAACACCAATACGCCTTTGTTCACCGCCGGAAAGCTGTCTGCCTCCTTCGCCTATCCAGATATCAAGTGGATTCTCTCCTTCTGTTAGTATAGAAAGGCCAACTTTTCTCAATACCTCAATAAGGCGTTTGTCATTTTCCGCTTGAGCCTGTTGTTGCTCCGTAAAGGTTGAATATTCAACTAAATCGGGTTGTGCTAGCGTTAAATTGCTACGTAATGTGCCAGCAAATAGGTAGATTCGCTGACTCACGATAGAGAGTCCCTTGCTCAGCGCTGCCTGACTATATTGATTAATAGGCTGTTCATCTATTAGTAGGCAACCCGAACTCGCTTCCCATTCTCTTGTAATTAGTGATAGAAGGGTTGATTTACCACAACCTGTTTGGCCCAGCAATGCGACTTTTTCCCCTGCTTTTATTGATAAATTGATCCCTTTAATTATTTCTTCACTGTCGGGATATGAAAAACAGATATCCTTGAGGGTAATGCTACCGCTTTTTATGGCATATTGATTACCTTGATTAAATACAATGTCAGGGGTTTGCTCTACTAATTCATTAACGCGTTTGCTGGCATTAATACAAGATGATAAATGTTGAAAAGCACCGGCAATAGGCATCAGCATTTCAATACAGGCGAGTGCCATAAATGTCAGCATTGCTAACATAGGTCCCGGCGGTTGCTGGTCGCCAATACCAGAAGATGCAATATAAAGTACAAGTACGACAATACCGCCATGTAATAGGATCAAGGCGGCTTGGCTAAAGGCGACAATATTAGCGATGGCTGCTTGGCTTGCTAAAAGTTGATCTTCAGAGTCTGCTATTTTTTTACGGAAACGGTCATGTGCGGCAAACAGGGAGATCTCTGCTAATCCCTGTACAAACTCTAATAGTTGTACGCGTAAAATACGTCTTTTTTCTAGTTCCTGTACGCCAGGTTTTCGCCCTAGATAATAGAATAGCCACGGTAAAATAAGCCACATGAGCAGGAGACTGGCACAAAAAATGAGCGCGATTTGCGCATCTATCCAAGCAACAAACAGATATAAGCCAGCAAGCATCATTAATGCTGCCAACATGGGGGTAATTAAACGTAGATAGAGGTGATCTAAGGTGTCAATATCTGCAACTAGCCGATTAAGTAAATCACCTTGTCTAACGCCTTGCATATTGGACGCGCTTAGCGGCAATACTTTACGCCAAGCCCATACGCGTAGTTGCGTAAGTAGTTTGAAAGTTGCCTCATGGGTTGTTAAACGTTCACCGTAGCGACTGCCGGTGCGTACGATTGATAGAAAGCGAACACCACCTCCAGGGGTTAGATAATTAAAAGCCTGTGCGCTGACAACTGTTAACCCTGCCACTGCAGAGGCGGATAAAAACCAGCCGGAGAGTGACAACAGGCCAATGGCAGCCATTAAAGCCACAATGCTTAAAAATAAGCCTAATATCATCATTAGCCACTGATGTTTAAATAATTTTATAAAGGGCAGTAAGGCTCTCATGAATGATGCTCCGTATTTGCTTGTTGTTCATCTTCTTGCATTTGTTTAAATAACCCTGCGCTATTTTGCAATGCTGTAAAGCTTCCCTGTTGTACAATACGGCCTTTTTCTAACACCCAAATAGTATCTACCCTTTGTAATTGATCAATGCGGTGGGTGACCATTAAACTACTGGCACCGCTGGTGGCCGAATGTAATGCAGCAAGTACGGCTTGTTCGCTATGTCTATCTAAACTAGCCGTTGGTTCATCGAGTAAAAAAAGTGCAGCCTCTTGTCCAAGTGCTCGGGCTAATGCAATGCGCTGCGCTTGTCCCACAGAAACGCCACTCATTTGTTCACCAATGGGATGGTCTAATCCAAGCGGTTGCTGCTCAATAAAATCGGCTATTTGCGCCTTTGTTAATAGAGAGAAGATTTTATCATCGCTCATGTTCGGATTAGCCATAGCGATATTATCACGTACTGTGCCATGAAAAAGCTGAGGCTCTTGGCCAAGCCAAGCTAAATGAGAACGCCACTGTGAGATGGGGATTTCTTTTAATTCAATCCCATTAATGGTTAGTGACCCTTGATAGGGTAGAAAGCCTAATAAACCATTTATTAGGCTGCTTTTACCTGCTCCACTTGGGCCGACTACGGCGATATGTTGCCCGCTTTTAAGTTGAAAATTGAGTGGGCCAGCAAGGGTGACTCCGGTATGACTTTGTACGCAGAAATCGTTAGCAATAATATCGACGCTTTTTTGCCAGTCTACAGCTGGGATCTGTTCATTGCTCGTTGTTGCTTGAGGATTATTTTCTACTTTGTATTCTAATAAACTCATTAGCTCTTGTGCAGCACCAATCGCTTGTGCTTTAGCATGATAATGGCTACCCATATCACGTAGTGGTTGATAAAACTCAGGTGCGAGCATTAATATAAACATTCCCGCAAATAGGCTAAAGCCTGCACCATAATCACCAAAACTAAAATGTCCTAGGAAACTAAATCCAAAGTAAATGGCTAATAAGGCAATAGAGATGGCTGCAAAAAATTCTAAAACAGCGGAGCTTAAAAAGGCAATACGTAGTACCTCCATGGTTTTTTGACGAAACGACTCAGATGCTGCTTCTATTTCCTTTCCTTCTGCTTCACCACGGTTGAATAATTTCAAGGTTTTTAAACCTTTCAAACGATCCATAAAATGTCCGCTTAATTTAGCGAGGGCGGTGAAATTTTTTCGATTGGCGTCAGCTGCGCCCATGCCAACAAGCACCATAAATATCGGGATCAGTGGCGCGGTACAAAGTAAAATCAATCCCGCTGTCCAATTGACAGGAAAAACGACAATTAAAATGCAAAACGGGATAAAAACAGCCAGTAACATTTGTGGTAAATATCGGGCATAAAAATCATGTAGATCTTCCACTTGTTCAAGCACAATGGTCGCCCATGCGCCAGCAGGTTTGCCTTTTACAAACGCGGGCCCTAATTCATTAAGTTTATTAAGTACAGCGTGGCGGATATGCTGTCTGAGTCGTTTACCTGCTTCAAAACAGCTTCTTTCACGAGCAAATGCCAGTAGTGCGCGTACTGGAAGTAGGGCTAGCAACCCTATAAACGCGTCATTAAATTCAGATTTAGGCAGGTTTAAAATGATAATGCCATGTAAAATTGTAGAGATTAAATAGGCTTGCAATATTAATGCAAAACCACTCAACAGGCCGAAAATAACGGTTAGATTTAGGTAAAAACCACATATCTTTTTCTGTTTTTTTAACCAAGCGGTAAGCTGTTTTTGTAATGGTTTATCCATATTATTCCTGGCGTTTGAATGTTTTATCGATACAAAATGTAATAGTAATCCCTTTAATTATATAAATTATTTATGTGTAGAAATAAATGCATATTAACGAGGCATGGATTACTACAATTGGTTGTTTTAATTGAAAATATATGACGAAACTAGAATTTATTTTAACAACCATTAATGCATAGATAATTATAGGATTGGCTATAATATGTGAAGTATCGCATGTTCTTGTCTATCAGCAAAAAGATTTAGTCGTTAGTTAACATGGGTATATAAATCGAGGAAGGTTATCGAGTTATTGTCGTTTGGTAGATTCCTCCAACCACTAAATATTCATTTTCACCTTTCAGTACGCCGTTCAACAGTTCTGGGAAGTAAAGTATTTTGCTATAAGGAACCTGAGTCTCAAGAATGACATCCCCGAAGGTGCCAGAAAAATCACGATCACTAGTAAATGAATTGAGATTATTTAGTAATAACAGTGGTTGATTGTCGCTAATATTGCCTATTTTGTGGTGCTGTTCAAGGTGGTTAACTCCGCGATATAATAAGTAGTGTGTATTTAAAGGTAGGATACGTTGAAGTTCGTACTGGCAATAGGTATAGAGTAAATCCAACTGCGCTTCTAACGCATTACTGTTATATAGGCCGCGGACATAGTCGCTTTGATAGGCACGGTTAATGATACAGTTTGGATTGTTGAGTAGGCCATTGTGGTTAAGGGTAAGCAGTCCAAAACGCGATTCAACCCAGCGCTTCATCACAGCCGCTTCGACACCTTCTGCATTAAACATCCAACCCCGTAAGAGACGAAGGTAATCGGCTTTATCGCGTTTTATAGAACCGGTTTGTGGTGTAAAACCTGCTTCATCACTTTTGCCTAATAGGAACGCTGAACACATATATTGATGAAAGTGTAGCGCGCGTACCTCTTTACTTGTTATGTTCGCTAATGCGTTGAAAAAATCGTGATGTAACGCCGTAACACAATCGATAGAGAGTGCAATCGGGTGCTGTTGATATGTATGACTGCCTAGTATATAGGCAGGGACATTACAACGGTTCAGCGAAGTGTAAGCAAACATCGGTAAAGAGGCGCAGGGGGCTTTACACACTTTTGAGTCGCGATGTTCTGTTATATGATAATCGGTCATGGTGATAATATATACCCATCACCGTTAGAGATGCAAATTCACCAAAAAATGCGCGGTCAGAGTGTTGTCGAAAATAGGGATATAAATAATGCAAAATCGTAAACAGCGTTATCTAGGTGCGCTACTGGGGTTGGCAACGGGGGATGCGCTGGGCACCACATTGGAGTTCAAAGAGCGAGGTAGCTTTGAGCCCTTAATGGATCTTGTCGGCGGTGGACCATTTCGTTTACAGGCTGGGCAATGGACGGACGATACATCAATGGCGTTATGTCTTGCCACATCACTACTAAGCTGTAATGGCTTTGACGCCGACGATCAAATGCAGCGCTACAACAACTGGCGTACACAGGGGTATATGAGTAGCAACGGCCGTTGTTTTGATATTGGCGTTACCGTTTCAGAGGCGTTGAGTCAATATCTAAGTGATGGTAACCCCTATGCAGGCTCCACAAATCCCTTTTCAGCAGGTAACGGATCATTAATGCGTCTTGCCCCAGTGGTGATGTTTTATAGTCCTAATTTAAACCAAGTTATCCATTTTGCTGGTGAAAGTTCTCGTACCACACATGCCGCCAAGGAGTGTATTGATGCGTGTTGCTATTTTGCCTCGTTGCTTCATTGCGCATTTTCAGGTGAAGATAAAGAGCGTATTTTAAGTTGTTCGTTATATCAACCGACGACGCGTAAAATAAAAGCCATTCAGCAACAGGCTTACCGAGAAAAAAGCGCGATGGATATTAAGGGCAGTGGTTATGTCGTCGACTGTTTAGAAGCGGCACTATGGTGTTTTGCTAAGAGCGATAATTACGCGGACGCGGTACTGCTTGCTGCTAATTTAGGAGATGATGCAGATACCACCGCCGCCGTATGTGGGCAGATAGGCGCATTTTATGGTTTGCAAGGGATCCCTACTAAGTGGCTGGAAAAAATCACACAAGCGCAAGATATACAGGTCATGGCTGAACAGTTGTATGATATAGGGCGCAATAAATAACAATTTGAAAATAGTGTATTAATTGCTGATTTAGCATAATATTGTCGACACCTGTTAGCCGAGCTGTTTTTTGATTGTAAATAGCTCTTTGCTAGTACAAAAGTCAACCCATTAATCGTTAGGTAAATCATGATAACATTTTCACAAGTTGCTGCCTTTTTTAATCTAAATGTGATAACAATCGGTAATCAGCCCATTACCGTGGGTAATGTACTTATTATTCCCGCATTTATAGTCTTTGGATTATGGTTCACCAAATTTATGGTGAAGTTTATTACTAAGCGTTTAGCTTCACGTAATACCGATCCCAATGTTATTCATTTGCTGCAACGACTTTTTTATGTTTTAGCCATTGTCATTTTAGTTATCACCACATTAGACATGATTAATGTGCCGATTACCGCCTTTGCTTTTCTCTCAGGTGCGATTGCTATCGGTTTTGGTTTTGGTGCACAAAATATCATTAACAATTTTATCAGTGGTTGGATTTTAATATGGGAAAAGCCGATTAGAATTAGAGACTTCCTTGAAGTTGATGGGGCAAAGGGGACAGTTGAGGAGATTAATACGCGCTCGACTAAAATTCGTCGTATTGATGGCGTCCATATGCTTATTCCAAATAGTAAATTATTGGAAAACACCGTTATCAATTGGACGCTGGTCGACCAACTAGTTCGAACATCTGTACGTATCGGAGTGGCTTATGGCTCATCAGCACGTCAGGTAGCAGATTTAATTCTACAAGCCGCTAAGGAGCAACCTGAAGTTTTAAAAGATTCACCACCCATTGTATCCTTTGAAGATTTTGGTGATAACGCCCTTATTTTTGAGGTGAATTTTTGGATTAATTCCAATGTAGAAGGGGGGCTGCGTATTGTCCGTAGTAATATCCGTTTTAGAATCGATGAGCTATTTAGTGAAAATAATATCGTTATTGCCTTCCCACAACGTGATGTACATATTGATGGCTCGCTAACGATTAATCGTCAGCGCTAAACCGGGTGGCTAACCTTTTTGTTTTATAGATTTAGCTATATTTTATCGGTACAAGGAATGTTAATTGATGAACAAAACTGCTGATGTAGAGATACTGATTGTTGGCAATGAAATATTAAGTGGTGATATTGTTGATAGTAATACGAATTGGTTGTGTAAATTTATTCATCAACGAGGAGGGGCGGTAAGCCGTGTAACCGTCGTCCCGGATGTTATCGAAGTTATTGCCGACGCGGTTCGTGCTGCTGTATCAAGGCAGGTCGATATCCTTTTTACTTCTGGCGGTTTAGGACCAACGTCGGATGACTTAACACTTCAAGCGGTGGCAAAAGGGAGTGACCGCGACCTTGTCTTACATAGCGAAGCACTTGAATTGGTGCGTAAGCAGTATGATCATTTTTTCGAAGCGGGCATTATGTCACAGGGTGGGTTAAACCCTGCACGGGAAAAAATGGCTTATTTGCCTGTTGGCAGTGAGCCAATTATTAATCCCATTGGTACTGCTCCAGCGGTTTTTTTACCGTTACAACAGACCACCATAATAAGTGTCCCGGGTGTACCTTCGGAATTACAAGCAATTATTGAACAATCATTGCAACCCTTTTTAGATAGCGTTTTTGTCGGTGGTGCTGCTATATCGAAGCGCGTAACGGTCAGTTGCAACGATGAATCGCTGCTCGAATCGGTTTTGCTGCCCGTTGTGAAAAACTATCCCGAAATATATACCAAGTCATTAGCGACAACGATTGGTGAAAAACCGGAGATGGATATTATTATGTCCATATCGGGTATCGGTGAAAAAACTTTCATTTTAGAAAAAGCCTTTCAGGAATTATGTGATGGCCTCACTCGGCTTGGTTTCGCCATCAAAAAATGCTAATTAGGGGTTTTTTATTTACTATTCCAAAAGTAAATAAAGCTTAGTTTATTATTTATGATTTTCTATAGCCTCACTGTTTATCTCCTGCTGCTGAGTACTTACCGCATCTAATAGCTGATCCTTTATCGGGTCTTGTTCAGGTTTATCATCAATAGAAAGCGTTAACTCTTGATTAGAAACTGCGTCTGTATCTTGTAGTAATTCGACCATTTGTGAAGCTACATCAGGCACTGAATCTACGATAGTTGTGGCAACCTCGATGGCATACTCTGGGATATGCTCTACAACTTGTACAATATAGTCATTGACTGCATGCTCTACGTTTTCAGCGGCCTCTCGCGCTGATGTTTGTTTACCTTCATGCAAAATTAGATTATGTACATAGGCTTCTGCGACCATATTAGCAGATTCAGGCAATGCTTCTGAGACGGTTAATGCCAATTCGGCAGACTGCTCGGGAGAGACCTCAGATAAGCGGTTATATAACTCCGTTGCCGTCTCTTGAGAAGCCGCTGCACATCGGTCCACCGGGCGCATTTCGGAGAGTGATTCAGATAAATTTTCCATATATTTTTGCGTTATTTCTAAGAGCTCACTAGGATGATTTTGATGCATGTTCTCCGCGGCTAATTCCATGATGGTGACACCATTATCCGGCATCGCATTGGCAATCGCGACAATGATTTTAGTATATTGCTCAGGGTATTCGGTTGTTATCCAATCAACTAACTGTTCCGCTTGGTCGGGTGAAGCGTTGGTCAATGCTGTTGCAATTGGTAACGTCATTTCTGGCGCTGCAGCGGTAATTGCTGTATATAATTTTGCAATATCAATCTCTTCGATAGTACTTAATGTTGCAGCTAAATTTGATGCATGAATAGGATCACGTAAAGCTAAAGCCTTGGCCATATTTACTGCGGCAGCGGGGTTATTTGTCGCTAAATTAATTGCGGCTTCAACTTCCTCTTTATACTCAAACGAAGGGGTATATTCGGTTCTAGGATTTAGTGCTGATACAGCACCTGATGGGGTTTGCATAATAAAATGTTCCTGCTCTTGAGCAGGCAATGCAACGCGCTGCTGCATACGTACGATTATAAAAATGAGCAATGTTATAGCGGTAAATAAGATGAAAGCAAATAAAGCATTACTGCCAAAAGCACTCATCACAACGGATGCGAAATAGGGGCCTAAAATACTACCTAATGCATAGATGAATAATAGCGAAGACATGGCCGCTAAAATTTGTCCCTTAATCACTTTATCAAAGGTTTCTGACATACTCATAGGGTACAGGCAGGCCACAATTCCTGTAATAATAGCAATAGTTGTAAGGCTTAATTTAAACATTGCTGTCGTGACCAGTAAAGGGACTAATAGGGACAAGATAATAATAGTTGCGAGCATTGCCAGCATGACTTTACGTCGGTCAAAATGGTCAGATAGGTAGGCTATAGGAAATTGCAAGATGATTGCCCCAGAGATTGCTGCCCCCATGAACAGTGATAAATCTAACCCTGTTATGCCGTTATTGCCTGCAAATATTGGTAACATATTAAGCAATCCGGCATACAGTACACCACAATAAAAGCAACTAACCACACCTAAGGGTGATAACTTAAAAAGTGTAATTAAAGACATGGATGGACTGTCTTCAATCTGTGGTCCTTTTTGTTTACTAATAACAATGGGGGTGATCGATAAACTAAATAAAATACCGACAATAACAAACAGTGTTATTTCCGATACAGGGGCGAATGTTAATAAAAATTGCCCCAAGAAAAGCGCACTCATGATGACCATCTGATGAATGGATAGAATACGTCCTCTATTTTTTTCAGTCGCACTATGGCTTAACCAGCTATCGATTGTGGCAAATGCACAGGCCACAGAAAATCCAGTTACAATACGCATTAAGCCAAGTATATAGGGGTCTGGGTAGAGGCCAGATAAGAGGATGGCGACCGAGGTTAAGCTACCAGACATGGCAAAGATGCGAATATGACCAACCCGTTGCAATAGTTTACGGCTGTAAATAGCACCGAATAAAAAGCCTACGGATAACATTGATAAAACAAGACCAATGTGGCTGAGGCTAACACCATCTACCTGCATTCTCACGGGTAACAAAAGATTGCTAAGGCCATAACCTAGCATGAGTAAAAAACTACTAGATAGTTGCAGTAGCAAAGGTCTTATCGTTGTTATCACTGTATTATTCTCTATTACTACTGTCGTTATAAAAGTGGGTTTGGTATTTGTATGAGTATGGTATAGCAATTAACGCGGCAGACCAATGTTAATAGGTATTATTGCAAAGCTAATTTATGCTGTTGTATGAGCAAATACCCCCCCCAAAGGTAACTTAATAAAATCAGTATGCTACCTATAGTAAAAGCAATGGTTGCAATTGTTTGGGTGTGTGCAAGGTTGCCCGTCATGCTAAGCAAATTTCCCCAGTCATGGCTTTCTTCGCCTTTATTCAATATTAAAGGGAGCAAGCGATGTTGCGCATCTGCAATATAGGGGCTGATATCAATAAAATTCTGACCGCACCACCAAAGCATGATTGAAGCGGCAAAATTGTCTTTTTGCTGAATAGTAAAAAGTAATAGGATCAGTAAGGGTAACATTATTTGAAATAAGCTGCCGCCTAAAATAGACCAAAACCGTCCAAAAGGCATAAAAAGAAAGTGGCCAAACTCGTGAAAGGGTAAATTGGCGTTATGTAAAAAAGAGCTGCCAATACTTTGCCAATCAATGCCACCTAAAATGAACGACCAACCCCATATAAAAAAAAGTAAAAAAGTTAAAGTACGCCCGTATAAAGCGATTGTGTCAACCTGATAGGGAACCGATAAAAATAGATCCTTTAGTAATTCCAAGCGACTCATGGTTGTATCATCGACATTATCTTCCATATACGGGGTATTGTTACTGGTACTGGTTTCCTGAGCACTCCATTTGCTATAGACAATGCCGCAGGCAGGGCAGACGTCTTGATGAACTAATGCGTCGTATTCAGTACGCTGATACTGACATTTAGGGCATATAGGTAAATTGTCGGGCATCACCACCTCTTGGTTAATCTAGTGTCACTTACGGTTATACCAATCGGATTAAGTCTGTGATCGAAATTTTGCGCAGGAAAAAAGGCTTAATTTGAGGCGTAAGTTTATGCATAGGTTGTTCCCTTTACGAAACTTACAACAAAAAAGTCAGTTATTTTAACCAGTAAAATAGCTCAGCTATTTATTGCGATTGGTATTAATATAATTTATCAGTTAAGCGCCGATAAATACATGCTTTAACTATTAACAGGTATATAATAGTGACGCGGTTAGCAATGACCGAATATGATTCCTTTAGCGAGCGCTATGATGACAATAACTACTTTAGAGACGACTCCTCGTGCTCTATTAATTTCCATTCGTACTCCACATATTACTATCGATGAGATTGATGAGTCGCTAGCTGAATTGCAACGATTAGTCACTACCCTCGGATTTACAGTGTTGGCAACACAAACACAGCGGCAAACATCCACTAAACGGCGTACTGTACTTGGAACCGGGAAATTACAGGAGTTAGCACGTATAACAGGAGACCATGAAAAAACTAATATAGATGATTCTCTGGCAAATATCGATGAGCAAGAGTTAACTGAATTTTTAAATCAAACAAATAATGGTCCGCAGGCTAATGTCGTGGTCTTTGATTGCGAACTAAGCCCTCGGCAGTTACGCAATGTTGAAGATGCATTAGGCGTTAAAGTCTTTGATCGCAGTGGAATTATCATTGAGATTTTTAGCCGCCATGCACGTACACGTACAGCCCGGTTACAGGTTGAATTAGCACGTTTAACCTATTTAGCACCACGAGTGCGCAGTGAATATAGTGGCGATCATGAGCGTCATAGTGGACGAGGCTCGGGGGAAACGCCATTTGCTATCGAACGTCGTCGTATTCGTGATAAACAGGCAGAAATCAGGAGAGAAATAAAGAGTATTGAAAATGAAATGCAAGAGCAACGCAGTAGTCGAGCAGAAGAGTTGACGGTTGCATTAGTTGGCTATACCAATGCAGGTAAATCATCATTAATGCGTGCTTTGACAGAGGCCGATGTGCTTGTTGAAGATAAACTTTTCGCAACCTTAGATACGACAGTAAGGCTTTTATCTCCAGCTACGTATCCGCCTATTTTACTATCAGATACGGTGGGATTTATTAAAAAACTGCCGCATGATTTAATCGCATCATTTCATTCAACATTACTAGAAGCGAAAGAAGCAGACTTGCTTTTGTATGTCGTCGATGCTGCCGATAAAAATTTTAGTTCACAGCTTTCACTTGTTGAACAGGTGTTGCAGCAACTACAGATTGATTCAAAGAACCGATTATTGGTGTTAAATAAAGTTGATTGTTTACCAGATACTCAACGAAATGTTTTATCGAATGCATACCCAAGTGCGTTACAAATTTGCGCCCATAACGGTGATGATATAGCACTTTTGCATCAAAAAATTCAAGATGCACTTGCCGATCAAATGATTTCCGCTTGTTTTAATATTCCATACAACTGTCGTGCGATCATTGGCGATGTACACAGTAAAATGCGCGTGATTGAAGAAATTTACCATGAAGGAGGTATAAGGCTAACTGTTCAAGCAAGCAGCATCTCTCTGCAACGTTTAAATAAAAAGTTGTATAACTTAGGTAAATAAAATGGTTTATGTAAATTAGACTTTTATTTAACATTTCATTCTGTTTTCATATATAATTTTGACTATTATTCCTGTAATAAGTAACTTATCGCCTTGCAAATAAATTTCCACCTTTTTGCAAGGCAAGCGCCTGCCAAAGCATCTTTAGGTAACATAGGTATATAAATATTGCTATCACAATGGTTTTTGCTAGGGTGCATATTAACTTATTGATTATATGATTTTATTCTTAACTATTTTTTGTAATTAATGTGTATTCCCATTTATATAGAGAGAACCCATATGCGAAGTTTGATTTTTGATAAACGTAATAAATCTATTATCTTTACAACTCTCATTTCGTTCTTTCTCTGTTTTGTTTTGGTCGTCTCATGGTACGCGCTTGAGCAGATGGAAAAGGGCTTTCGTCACGAATTTGGAGATACCTTGGTGACGGTTAATAACTCTGTTAATGAATCGCTATCTATTTGGAAAAGTAGCCGCAGGGATAAAACTAACCTTATTTTTAGTGATGAACGAATCGTTAGTGATGTGTCACGTTTGCTTACCTTACCTCGAGAAGAAAATCAATTGATCAACAGCGACGCATTCGCTGAACTACAACAGTTATATATCTCCAAAAAACGCTATTTCAATGCCGTCGGTTTTTATATTCTTTCGCCTGATGGTATCACCATTGCTTCCTCCATTAAGCATGATATTGGTAAAACTAACCTATTAAGGAAGCAATATCCTGAGTTGCTAACACAAGCGTTACAGGGGAGAAGTGTATTTATTCCGCCTATATATTCAGACCTTTTTGTTGTAGAAAATTCATATCAACAACAGAAATTTGTGATGTTTTTTCTTAGACCAATTAAAAATGAAGCCGACGAAATTATTGCACTGCTTGCCGTGGCCTTTGATCCGCTTATCTCACTTAATTCAATAATTAAATCTGGGTGGGTTGGAAAGTCTGGAGAAACCTATTTTATTGATAGGGAGTCGCAATTATTAACAGCGCCTCGCCTGCAATCGGAATTACTAACGTTAGCCAAAAATTATCCTGATTACAGAGAAGTGATAGGTATTACATTGCGCGACCCCGGCGGTGATTTACGCACAGGTTATAAGCCCACTTTAACATCTCAGGAATGGCCATTGACAACCGCAGCGATGGCATTAAGAGCGGGCGAAAGTGGCTACAATATACAAGGATATCGTGATGCTCGAGGTGTAGAAGTTGCAGGAGCATGGAGTTGGTCAGACGAGTTACAGATAGGTATCGTGACAGAGATTGATCTGGCGGAGGTGTTGGTATCCTACCGTAACATGCGTAATTTAATCATGACGGTATTAATTTCGGTGATCATCATTTCCTTATCTTTAACCTTCTTCATCTTTTGGATGGGCAATAAAGAACGTAGTCGCCTTGCTCACTTCATTGATATTCGTACTAAGGAGTTGCAAGAACATAAACAAAGAACTGAACTGATATTGAATTCCGCAGGGGAAGGGGTTTTTGGTTTAGATACTAATGGTTTAGTCACTTTTTGTAATCATGCGGCAGCACAAATGTTAGGTTATGAAATAAGCGAATTAATTGGCTTGTCGATGCATAGTCACATTCATTATGCAAATGCCGATGGGACAGTTTACCACTTAGAAGATTGTCCCATGTGCGCTTCGTACCGAGAAGGGGTCACCCACAATATTAGTAATGAAGTATTGTGGCGCAAAGATGGCAGCGCATTTCCTGTTGAATATACCTCTACACCAATTGATGAAGCAGGGCAAATTAGTGGGGCTGTCGTTGTTTTTCGAGATATAACCGAAAGAATCGCCAGTGAAACTCAAATTCAAGCAAGCATTGAACGTTTTCGCGTTTTGTTTGATCAAGCTGCAGATCCATTTTTAATTTTTGATGGCGAACGTTTTGTTGATTGCAACCAAGCGGCTATTGACCTCCTTCATTATGATAATAAAAGCGAATTATTAGCTAAAAAACCAAGTGACATTTCACCTGAATATCAAGCAAATGGTGAGAGTTCAGAAGCGCAAGTCAAAGAGGTAACCGCTCTGGCGCTTAAACAAGGGCGTCACAGTTTCGATTGGCGTCATAAGTGTAAAGATGGTTCAACTATTCCCGTTGAAGTGATTTTAACGCACATGCAATTAGATGGTAAATCGGTGTTTTTCACTGTATTGCATGATTTAACCGAGCGGATTAAGGCAGAGCAAGAAATACGTCATGTTAATTTTTTATCGGATATTGCACTCGAATTGACGCAAAGCGGTTATTGGCATATTGACTACAGCGATCCTGACTATTACTACCAATCTGATCGTGCCGCAAAAATTTTGGGAGACCCGTTAAGAACCGATGGACGTTACCATCTACAGAGTGAATGGTTTGCCAATGTTGTTGCAGGAGACGAAGCAGCGGCAACGATTACGGCCGAGAAATATGATGGTGCTGTCAGTGGCAAATACGATTTTTATGAAGCTACTTATGCCTATAAAAGTCCAATCACAGGTAAAGTTGTTTGGGTTCATGCCGCCGGAAGCTGGTCCATGATGACAATGGAAAATTACTTTATATGTATGGCGCATACCAAGATATAACCAGTGAAAAACTGGCGCTTAATGCGCTTAAAGTCAGTGAAGAACGCTTTGCTTTAACGACCTCAGGTAGCGGGGATGGATTATGGGATTATGATATTAAAGAGAGAAAAATATGGTTTTCGCCACGCTTTCGTACACTGTTAGGTTATAAAAATGAACAAGATTTTCCCAATAACCTTGAATCATGGGAAAACGCGTTATACGAGGAAATTAGAATTTGCACTCGCTACATTTAAATCACATATCGAAAATGGTAGCGATTATGACGTTGAGTGTCGCTTATTAACGAAACAAGGCGATATAAACTGGTTTCAAATACGGGGCAAAGCATTACATGATGAAGCGGGGGTTGCTTATCGTGATGCTGGTTCTATTTCTGATATTAACCAACGAAAAATGATGGAAGAGGCGCTTATTGTTGCAAAAGAAAAAGCGGAGTCTGCAACGCGAGCCAAATCTGACTTTTTAGCAAATATGAGCCATGAAATACGTACTCCTATGAATGCGATTATAGGCATGAGCTATCTTGCTTTACAAACAGACCTCAATAGTAAACAACGAAATTATATCGATAAAGTATACCGTTCAGGGGATGCGTTACTCGGGATTATTAATGATATTTTAGATTTCTCAAAAATCGAAGCGGGTAAATTAGATATTGAAAGCATTGATTTTCGCCTTGAAGATGTCCTTGATAATATTGCTAACCTGCTCGGTTTAAAGGCAGAAGAGAAAAATATTGAATTGATGTTCGACCTTGAAGCTGGTTTGCCGACTGCATTAATCGGCGATCCACTTCGTTTAGGGCAGGTTTTACTTAATCTTGGTAATAACGCCGTAAAATTTACTGATCAAGGTGAAATTGTTATTTCAGTGAGGGTCATGGAAGAGGATGAACAGCAAGTTAAATTACACTTCTCTGTGCGTGATACAGGGGTCGGCATGAATGCGCAACAGCAAGCAAAAATGTTCCAATCTTTTTCACAGGCAGATAGCAGTACAACACGTAAATATGGCGGCACCGGGCTTGGTTTGGTCATATCAAAAACCCTAACTGAATTAATGGGAGGGGAGATTTGGCTAGAAAGCGAAGCGGGTGTAGGTAGCATATTTCAATTTACGGTGAGGTTAGGTAAACAGCAAGGTGTACAGTCGCAGCGTCATGTCAATAGCAGAGAATTAGGGGCATTACGGGTATTGATTGTTGATGATAATGTGACCTCTCAAGAGATACTCAGTGGCATGCTAGTAAGTTTTGGATTACGTGTTGAGCAAGCGTATTCAGGACAACAGGCCTTAGATATGATCACTAAAAACAGCGCTAAAGAGCCCTATAACCTGGTTATAATGGATTGGAAAATGCCAAATATGGATGGTATTGAAACCACGCGAATTATGCAGTTAAATAAAGATATAAATGAAGTACCGACAGTAATTATGTTAACCGCACATGGACGTGAAGAAGCACAACAAGCAGGACAGGGCCTTTGTATAAATTCATTTCTAACAAAACCTGTAACCTCATCGACATTGTTCGATGCCATCATGCATGCAATAGGCAAAGAGCTATTAATTGAAAGCCGCGCTATGGACAAACAAGGTGAAGTTGATGAAAATATTGCCAAACTCAGTGGTGCCAAAATATTATTGGTTGAAGATAATGAAATAAATCAAGAGCTTGCTTTGGATTTGTTGACTACCAATGGCTTGCAAGTTTCGGTCGCTAATAATGGACAAGAAGCAATTGCGTTATTAAATCAGGAAAACTTTGATGGTGTGTTAATGGATTGCCAAATGCCGGTGATGGACGGTTATACAGCAACTAAATTATTACGCGCCCAATTACGTTTTGCAGATTTGCCAATACTTGCAATGACAGCCAATGCTATGTCTACTGATAAAGAAAAAGTGCTTGCAGTTGGTATGAACGACCATATATCTAAACCGATTAGAGTCAATGAGATGTTTCATATAATGGCCAAATGGATCTCCCCTGCAGTACCCAATTGTACAGCTAACGCAATAGTACCTAAAAAAGGATCTGAAATGGGGCTACCAACACTATATGGTATTAACGTTACTCAAGGGTTAGAGACCTGTCAGGGGAACAGTGAATTTTACAAAAAACTACTCCTGAAATTTGCTCAAAGTGAGTCTGATTTCGCCGATAAATTTAGAGCTGCACTCGCTGATGATGATATGGAGTTAGCTTTCCGTTATGCCCATACAATAAAAGGTGTAGCAGGTAATATCAGTGCTCAAAGTGTACAAAACATAGCCTCTGTTTTAGAAATAGCTTGTCGAGATAGCCAAGACAAGCAGGAATTTGCACCGTTGTTAGATGAGCTCAGCTGTGAATTATCCTTGGTGATTGAAGGGATAAAACAATTAGAAAATGCGCCTGCTCAAGTTAAAGATGGACAGCTTCTTGATAAGAAGAAACTTTCTTCATTGTTAGCTGAACTAAAATTATTAATTGAAGATAATGACACCGCTGCGAACAAAGCATTGGAACAACTCAATAAATTACCTGGCATTGAAAAATATGATTTATCATTACAAGTGCTAACTAACGCGCTTAGTGAATATGATTTTGATAGTGCGTTGAACACGCTAACGACGTTACAAGAAAGTATAGATCTCTGACACGTAAAAATACAAAGCCATCAAGAAAAGCGTACTGAGAGGTTCGGTATATAATTGATAATTACGCTGGTGGTGTTTTTGTGTTTTATTATTAATGTTTAGTTAATTGTATAAGCCATATTAAGGAATAGATAGTGGATAACTCTCAAAGCAAACAAACAATATTATTGGTTGATGACGCCGCAGTTAATATTGATGTATTAACCAATATCCTCTCTCCGTTGTATAAAATTAAAGCGGCAACGACGGGCGAAAGGGCATTAAAAGTGGCTTTTACTAATCCACCCGATCTTATTTTATTGGATGTAATTATGCCTGAAATGGATGGCTATGAAGTATGTCGCCGTTTAAAGGATGATCCTCGTACAAAAAATATTCCCGTCATTTTTGTCACGGCTAAAGATGATACTGAACACGAATCATTCGGCTTTGAGTTAGGTGCAGTTGATTATATAACCAAACCTGTTAATGCCGTTATTGTCAAAGCACGTGTACAGACGCACGTAGCACTTTCAAATCAAAATAAAGAGCTAGAACGAAAAGTACAAGATAGAACACAGCAGCTAATCGCAAGTAGACGGGAGATCATTGAGCGATTAGGCCGAGCCGCTGAATTTAAAGATGGGGAAAACGGCATGCACATCGTTAGGATGAGTCACTACTGTTATGCATTGGCAGAAGCTATTGCGATGTCAATCGAAGAAGCTGATATTTTACTTCATGCTGCCCCAATGCATGATATAGGAAAAATAGGCATACCAGATAATGTACTCTTAAAAGAAGGCAAGCTAGACAACGATGAATGGGATTTAATGCGTAAGCATACGACCTACGGTGCAGAGATACTTGGCTCAAAAAATTTACCAGGAGAGCTACTAGATATGGCTTATACGGTTGCCTTAACACACCATGAAAAATTTAATGGCACAGGGTATCCTGATGGTTTAAAAGGTGAAGAGATCCCACTTGTAGGCAGAATTGTTGCTATAGCGGATGTATTTGATGCATTAACAACGCCACGTCCATATAAAGAAGCATGGAGTGTTGAAAAAGCAATTGAATTAATAAAGTCAGAATCCGGGCAACACTTTGATCCTATGTTAGTAGATAAATTTATAGAAATATTACCTGAGATTCTTCGTATAAAAGAGAAATACGATGACCCATCAAACAAAGCAGAGTAACTATTCGATTATACTATTCCGCCTATTATTGTAGTCCTGGTTGTTGATGAAAAATGGTAAAGAACAAGGTGAAGCAACTCTATTGACTTCTTAATTCTTTTTTGTGAGTTTGATTGGTATTTTTAAAATATGCTCAGGTATTATTATGCCAAATAAATTATTTGAACTACGTGATATTTTTTAAAGTTCTAATTAACAACAATTTTGCCGCTATGAAATAGGGGTGTATGAGAGGGTGATAAGTGAATCTGCAGTACAAAATTAAAAATAAGCGTGAAACAGTTTCACTTATTAAGAAATACTTGCTGAATATCGTTTTAACTGCTTTTGCTGCAATAACATTATTACAGCCCTCAACAACGCTTGCTGCCACCATCACTGAAGTTATTTATCCAAAACATAGTCAACGATCTGAGTTTTATTCTAAAGTACTCGAATTGGCATTGCAAAAAACAGAAGCTGAATATGGTGAATTTGAGTTAAAGTCCTATGATAAAGAAGCATCAACAGAAAGATTACGTCACTCTTTAATGGTTGGACAAGATGTTACTGTTTTATGGAGCTCTAGTAGTAAAGAACGAGATGAAAAGTATTTACCCGTAAAAGTTAATTTACTAAAGGGATTGAATAGATTTCGTTTCATTGTTATCCGTTCTTCAGACAAAGCACGTTTTGATGCAGTTGATAATTTGACAAAATTACGCGCGTTTACTGCAGGATCTGGTACATATTGGAGTGATACAAAAGTACTTTTTGAAAACGATTTGCCCGTTGTCACTACCCTTAATCATGACATATTAAAACTATTAGGCGCTAATCGGTTTGATTATGTGCTACGCGGTGCTTATGAAGTCTGGTCGGAATTGGCAAGTAATGAAGAAAAATTCACTATTTTTGAGAAACTACTAATCTGTTATTCAGGTGAATATTATTTCTATTTGAATAAGAGCAATACCTTACTAGCAGAGCGCTTAGAAAAAGGGATCAATTTAGCATTGGCAGATGGTAGTTTTGATAAATTATTTTTTGGGGTGTCTGATTTTAAAAAAGGCTGGGATAAGATTTATAATAATAGATACCATGTAGTGCAATTATCAAAATAACAATTTTAAAAGGGTATATTACGTTACTAATTACTTTGATTATGTACTCTATTTAGGCGCAGGCATAAATGGGTGATTGCGAGGCTAGCAGTAACTGATTGTTCCAATTGTAAAAAAATCTCGCGCCTAATCTTAGTTCAAATTCGCGTTCATTTTAATAAGCGGCAATGGGTCGATCAATTTATAATTTTATATGATAGATCTACTTGTACCAATCCGTTTAACTAAAATTTGCCTCTTGCTAGTGAAAAAGAAGGCGATGTGCGCTGCAATTCACCATCGCCGTCTCAGCAAGTTAATCTATATTTTCGTCTAAGTCTGTTATCCCCTTAATAACGATAAACTTGCCTCTATATGAGCTATAAAATAGGCTGTTTTGCTTATCCTCTGAAGTTAAATGGCGCTGAGTCATCACCATAACCGTATTACGTTGTGAGTTAGGCGTTTCATCAATGAGGTAGTTATCATGTTTTATCTCTTTGATTGGCGTTTTTAGCCGTCCTGAAAATTGAAATTGATTATGGTATTCCCCTCGATAGGTAACTTCACGCCCCATATCCTGAAGTTGATGTATATATTTAGCCGTCGCGTTGACATCATACAGCTGGAATAATATGGGTGATAAAAATGGAATGAGTATAAATAGACCAAAATTAAAGGAGATTAAGGCGATAGAAAGTGAGTCTATTTTTAATTTATTATGAATAGTTTGGAGATTCATGAGTATGAGACTACAAATGATTGGTATCACCCCCCATGAATAGTTTAAACCATCCATACTCGCATTATAAAAGATATTGCCGAGCCAATAATATGAAGAAAAGATAACGATCGACGTGATAATCATCAATAGCGCTAAAAATGGCTCTCTAGATTGCATTGTTGATGGCATATTAGAGGCTAAAAAGAGGGCTATTATCGGCAAAACAGGGTAAAGATAATGTACCTGTTTACCACTAAAACAGCTAAACAGAACCAATACTGATACGAATATTAGTAAACAGAACCTATTTCCCGCTCGTGTTTCGTTACTGGGTTTGAAAAAGTTGGAGCTCCAAAATTGTTTCATTGCTAACCAAGGCAGTAATAAAAGAGGCAAGGCAACCAAGTACCAATAAAATGGCCTAGCATGGGCGAATGAATTCTTTATTCGTCCGGCGGATTGTTCCCAAAAAATGGCATTTGCATACTCTTTTCCTCCCGTCAAAACAGCGGGAATTGCCCATGATAAAACAATGGCGATACCACATACAAGCGCAATTAAACTCCCCATATACCAAGTTCTATTTTCACTCATTGTGGCAGTGCGCCAGTACCGATAGGTTATTATCATTGGCAGCGTATAAACAAAGGCAACGGGCCCTTTAATTAACAACGAGACGCCAAAGCCTATCCCTGCAATTAATGCGTAACTATATTTAGCCGTTAATGCAAAACGATATAAATTAATGTAGGTGATAAGGATAAAAACGGTAATTAACAGATCAAACATTG
Source organism: Psychromonas sp. MME2 (assembly GCF_040566515.1). Classification (NCBI taxonomy): domain Bacteria; kingdom Pseudomonadati; phylum Pseudomonadota; class Gammaproteobacteria; order Alteromonadales; family Psychromonadaceae; genus Psychromonas; species Psychromonas sp. MME2. The sequence goes on from NZ_JBEWXI010000012.1 coordinate 813,316, forward strand.
ATGACGGGACATATATAAACCACCCTAAGAAGCTGATTAAAATGATAGGGCTAAATTTTGCTGCTTGCGCTGAGTTTGGATAGACTAGTTTTGCTAACTTAACAATGAGTAAATAATTACAACAAGCAATGAAAGGTACGATAATTCGAGCGCTAAATTCAGAGACACCGAAGGTGGCCCAAGTGAGATTGATAAGCCAAAAAAGAGCAGGGGGTTTATGCGTATAAAACTGACCATTTTTCATCGGCACTAACCAATTATCTCCCTGCCACATCTCCCAAGCGACTGAGATATATCTTGTTTCATCAATAGGAAAAAGTGGGCGGTAAAAAATACTTAATATAATGGTAAAAAAAGCAAGTAATAGGGCTAAGTAGAGAGGTTGTTTTGGTTGGAGTAACATATAAGCAACTTTAAGAATAGCTGAGATATCATAAGCGTGCGCTAGCAATATCTGATTTTGTAAGGAATAGATTAACTTAAAATTTATTGATACAAGAGTCAATATATAGGCACAGATTTAACCATATATAACCAATAAAAGTATGCAATTAACAATTAAATTAATTTCAACGTGTCACTGAGAATTAATAAAAAGTCGATGCTGTTAATGCGCGTCTTGCGATAATCATCAAGGTAGAAAGCTTAATCCATCCTTAATGATTATCGCGTATAAGTACACCTGTTAGGGGGTCTTTACTCAATCACACAATCGACGAAATAATGCATTTTTCCTTCTATTTCCTGGGCAACTAAGCCATGTATAAAAGTTTCAAAACCAGGTAATTTTTGATTAAATTCACGGGCAAATTTTAAATACTTAACAATCGTTTCATTAAACACTTCCCCTGGCACTAATAAAGGGATGCCCGGTGGATATGGGGTTAACATCACCGCAGTAATGCGACCAACCAAGTCATCAAGTGGCACACGCTCTATTTTTTTATGTGCCATTTTTGCAAAGGCATCGGCGGGGATCATTGCAGGGACCAAATCCGATAAATACATTGATGTGGTTAGTTTCGCGACATCATGTTGCGTATATATCTGGTGAATCTGCTGACATAAATCGCGTAGACCAACGCGCTCATATTGCGGATATTGAATAATAAATTCCGGCAAAATACGCCACAAAGGAGCATTTTTGTCATAATCATCTTTAAATTGTTGTAACGTCGTCACCATGGTATTCCAACGACCTTTGGTGATACCAATAGTGAACATAATAAAGAATGAATATAGACCCGTTTTTTCAATGACTACGCCATGTTCAGCTAAATATTTGGCGACGATCGCGGCGGGGATACCCGTCTCTTCAAAGCCACCATCTACGGTAAGCCCGGGCGTTAAAATGGTCGCTTTGATCGGATCGAGTAAATTAAAGCCTTCTTCAATCGCACCAAAACCATGCCAATTCTCATCGGCGCGTAGCATCCAAGAGTCGCGTTCATCTAAACCTTCATCGGTTAAATCGTCAGGTCCCCAAACCTTAAACCACCAATCTTCTTGATATTCATCATCTACTTTGCGCATCGCACGACGAAACTCTAACGCTTCGTCTAGTGATTCTTCAACTAAAGCCGTGCCTGCGGGCGCTTCCATCATTGCCGCGGCGACATCACAAGATGCAATGATGGCATACTGTGGACTTGTCGACATGTGCATTAGATAGGCTTCGTTAAATAGATCCGTATCTAAATGATTGTTTGTGGCGTTTTGTACCAAAATTTGTGATGCTTGAGAAAGACCAGCCAACAACTTATGTGTTGATTGGGTGGAAAATACCATAGACTCGTTACAAGGGGTGCGTCCTTCTCCGATTGCATGGTAATCACCATAAAAATCATGAAATGCAGCATGTGGCAGCCAAGCCTCATCGAAATGCAGCGTATCAACTTCACCATCGAGTAATGATTTAATCTCTTCGACATTATACAAAATACCATCGTAGGTTGATTGAGTGATAGTCAAAATACGTGGTTTTAAATTAGCATCTTCGCTTAATAATTTTTTAATAAAAGGATTGTTTTCCATTTTTTCACGGATTTTAGCAGGTTCAAACTCCTGACGGGGAATTGGCCCGATAATTCCATAGTGATTGCGTGTTGGCATCAAGAAAACAGGAATCGCCCCAGTCATCATAATCGCATGTAAAATCGATTTATGACAATTACGGTCAACGACGACAATATCATTACGTGCTACCGTTGAATTCCAAACTATTTTATTGGATGTAGAGGTCCCGTTGGTGACAAAAAAGAGATGGTCTGCATTAAAAATTCGTGCTGCGTTACGTTCTGATGCAGCAATAGCGCCTGTGTGGTCAAGTAATTGGCCTAGCTCTTCTACGGCATTACATACATCAGCTCTTAACATGTTTTCACCAAAAAATTGATGGAACATTCTGCCAACGGGTGATTTTAAGAATGCGACGCCGCCAGAGTGGCCAGGGCAATGCCATGAGTATGAGCCATCTTCAGCATAATGTGTTAAAGCTTTGAAAAACGGGGGAGCTAAACTATCTAAATAACTCTTTGCTTCACGTATAATATGGCGGGCCACAAATTCAGGTGTATCTTCATGCATGTGAATAAAGCCATGCAATTCACGTAATATTTGGTTAGGAATATGACGAGCTGTACGTGTTTCACCATATAGATATATTGGAATTTCAGGATTGCGATGACGAATATTATTAACTAAATTTTGTAACTCAAGTAGGACTGATTCACTATCTTCCTCACCACCGTTACCAAATTCCTCATCGTCGATAGATAATATAAAACCAGCAGCCCGACTTTGTTGTTGAGCAAAAGCAGCTAAATCACCGTAATGTGTATAGCCAATAACCGTCATATCCGCCTTTTCAATCGCTTCGGCAAGCTCTCTTATACCTGAACCACTGGTATTTTCTGAACGGAAATCTTCGTCAATGATGATAATTGGAAAGTCAAAACGCATCCTTTTTCCTTAATTTTTTTGGCAGCAAATTGATGCGGAATATACATCCAGTTAGTTGATACAGCAAGCAAATGATTAACATACTAACCAGCTATACTAGAAAAAATCTAGTGAGGATAGCGCTAGAGCACCGTTGGGCATGGAAAATAGCATCCATCTGCTTTGTTATAAAAACGTTATGTAGATGACTGTATTTTAGTTTTATGCTTAGCATCGCGGCACTATTTTTCTTGCTGATTTCGCATCTTGAAGTACCAGTATATGCTGTGGCAAAAATTTTAGTTGATAAATCGCGACCAATACAAGGCAAATAACTAAGGCAATAGTGGTACTGGCAATGACGCCTGGCCATCCCCAATGTTGATAGAATGGATCAATGAAAAAGACCCCCAAGCTGGCACCTGTATAGTAAAATAAACTGTATAGTGCCTGCGCGCTTCCCTTGCCTTTATTGACCATTTTTCCAACCAACGTACTGGCTTGGGTATGGCAAAAAAAGAAACCTATTGCGATGGTCACCATCCCCATCACCATCAAAGTTAAATCTGAGTTACTTAATAAAACATTGGCACCGAGCATAATGATGATCCCGGTAATAATACCCGCTAACTGCCCATGCTTTTTGGCGAACTGACCAGCAAATGATGCGCTCAGTGTCCCGCCTAAAAAGGTGAGGAACATTAAGCTACGTGCCCAGCTGGGTAAATCATAGGGGCTACCTTCAAGAACAATCATTAAATAACTGAATAAGTTCACAAAGCAACCAAATGCCAAGCCAATAAGTAGGTAGATCAATATTAATTGAGGGCGTTTAAGATGTATTGAAAATTGTTTTAAGCTGGTTGTTAAATTGAACTTTTCTGCGATGAAATGGCGTTGTTTCGGCAGAAATAGAAAGACCAAAGCAAAGAGTGCGCAGCTTAACAGCGCGATAATGTAACCAGTAGCGCGTAAACTATCGAAATATTCAATCCCAATACCACTGATTAGCCGACTACTAATACCGCCTAAGGTATTACATGCGATATAAAAACCCACAGCGCTTGGTAACCAACTTTTTCTTAACTCCTCCCGGAAAAAAGGGATCGCAACCGCAGGGCAAGCAGCTAAAAAAGCACCTTGTATAAATCGTAAAAATATAAATAAGGTGTAGTTTTCTACCAGTGGTAATGATAGTGAAACGCATAAACCCGCTGCTGTGCCGCATAATAGGATGGATACCGGCCTATCGCATCTGACAAACTTGCTAGTATTAATAACCCAAGCCCCATGCCAAGAAAGGGCGCTGACATGGCAAGATTAGCCGCAAGAGGGGTAATTGCAAAACTTTGCTGTAATAGTGGTAACAACGGTTGTAACCAATAGATATTTAAAAAGGTTACAATCGAGCAAAGGCAAATTGAGATAGTTAAGGAATTATAATGGGTTATATTCTTCATAGCATCATCACGTTATTTCATACACAAAATAAGAATATGCTCAATTTATCAATAAATAAATAATGTTGTTTTTATGACACCCATAGATATAATCTATACCTGTGATGCATCAAGATACAAAGTCGGGAATAAAAGTTACCTTAGTGGAGGATAATGATGGAATTTAGGCAACTGCACCATTTTATCACTGTTGTTGAAACGGGATCTATTTCAGCGGCAGCAAGACACTTAAATATGGCGCAGCCTGCCATCAGTTCTAGCATTAAAAAACTAGAAAGTGATATCAATGTTCCGCTTTTTCACCGTCGCGAAAGGGGGGTGGGATTAACCAAAGCTGGTCAGCAATTTTTACAACACGCTAGGCAAATTTTACAACAGGCTAAAGATGCTAAATTAGCCATTCAAGCGATTGATGGTTTACAGCAGGGTGAGGTACAAATTGGCTTACCAAGCGTACTAGGATTGTATTTTTTCCCACCTATATTAATGGCTTTTAAACATCAATATCCTGGCTTAAGCCAAAATATCATAGATACTGGTACGCGTAATATAAGGCAAAAATTATTAGATGGAGACATTGAATTAGGGGTTATTGCCGATAAAGATTTATTACCAGAGTTAGCTAGCCATAAATTAATACAGGTTGAAATGGTAGTCTGTATGGCACCTGAACATCCTTTAGCAGATTTAGAGAAAATCGAATCAAAGGACTTTCTCGCTCACGAGTTGGTGTTGTTTGGTAATAGTTATTACCATCATGGATTCATCCAAAAAATCAGCCGTCAGGAAAAGACAATCCCTAAGGTCTCCTTTACAACCAATCTGCTTCCCTTAATTAAATCGGTAATTCGCAAAGGATACGCCATTTCACCGATGTGGAGATTAGCAATCCAAGAGGATGATCAAATAGTGACGCGTCCCTTTGCAGAGCCATTTATCATCGACTTGAGCTTGGCTTGGCGTCGAGATAGTTACTTATCAAGAGCAAATCAAGTATTTTGTGATTTTGTGTTACAACAAGTGCGAAACAATGAAGCGCATTAACTAAGCTGATTGATTTTGCGTTTCAACAGTAAAATTTGTTTAATTAATTGTGATTTTTCAAGTTGGCTAATGCTTTTACCTGTAGATCCTTATTGATCAGCGATTGCATATGGGCTTCCTCTGAATTGTTAGTATCACCAAGGGTATTTAATTTTTCTCTCAGTTGTCCATTTTCTTGGCTGAGTCGTGCTATTTTTAACTGCTCTTTTTGTGTTGCTTGAGAAGCTTGTTTTCCTGCAAAAATAAGTTTCTCTAGGGTCTGATTAAGCGGTTTACCTTTGGCTAACTTTTTTAGTTGATCACCCGCTTTAATGGACATATTGAATGTATAGAGTTTTTTACCATTATCACTATCGCGGGATTTTTTACTACGCCAAGCTTTAAATAACTGGTTACGTAATTCACGACCATCTGCTGTCGTTTCCAACAGTTCACAGAGTTCGTGGGAATTGATACTGGTTAAGATTATGAATATCGACACCAATGCCGCCTGTCAATTTTTGAAGGAGGGCGGTTTTACGAGTTAAGTAATTTTTAACCCAATGACTATTTATTTCATTCCATTCAAATCCTGACGGTGTAGCAACGGTTATCATATTAGTATCCTTTAATATTGGCCAGCATGTCTCCATGATACTTCAAGATGCAAAGTGAGCAAGAAAAAGTGCACTAAGATGGGATTAAGCTTCATCATTTAGTTATATTGCATGCGGTATCGCGCAGTAACGAGACAAGTGTTATCACTTAGTGCCGCCACAGGTGGTGTAGCTTATTGCACAGGGTTGTAAATTATTGCTTTAAAACGTATAAATCTATTTGCGCGTATGTTATAAGCTTGAATAAATATGAAGGTCTTCGGCTTTCAGGCTGGTTACTGGTAAGTTTTTCCTATTGTTATACCATCAAGCACTAAAACACGGTGACTAGTTTGTTGTGTTGGGGGTATTACAAATAGATTTTTAGCAGATGTAATAAAAGTGTCACAGATACGGGCTATACTCTAAGCTGTTAATATTACAATTGTGTGACGGTTCATTTAAGTGTCATCTTGATGTCAAAATTAATGTGTGAATAACAATTACCTCATGTTACGTCTTGCTCTGGTATCCAAGCTAGCGCCTGACAAAGCATTTTGAGGTAACATGGGTATAGACTATTTAAAAATAATAATAACTGACAGGTTAAAATTTAATTATGATTGCTGAAAAGTTGTATATAGAAAAGGAACTAAGCTGGCTTTCATTTAATGAGAGAGTATTGCAAGAAGCGGCGGATAAATCGGTTCCACTTATTGAAAGAATTCGCTTTTTAGGTATTTTCTCAAATAATTTGGATGAATTTTACAAAGTTCGTTTCTCCGATGTTAAAAGACAAATATTAATTAACCGAGAGCGCGGAGGAAATGACAACACCAAGCATCTGTTAAAGCGTATGCAGAGTAAAGCATTTAAACTTAATCAAGACTTTGATGATTTATATAATGAGCTTATTTTAGAAATGGCTCGTCGACGTATATTTCTTGTTAACGAAACTCAGTTAGATGAAACACAACAAATTTGGGTTCGTAAATATTTTCATAGCGAAGTTCGACCGCATGTTACTCCACTATTGATGCGTGAAGATATTGATGTAATGCAGTTTCTCAAAGATGAATATGCTTATATCGCAGTTGATTTAAAACAACAAGATCAAAGCCAATATGCCCTCATTGAAATTCCAACGGATCATCTTCCTCGCTTTATTATGGTTCCCGAGCAAAAGGGTAAACGACGTAAAACAATTATTTTATTAGATAATATTATCCGTTACTGTTTGGATGATATATTCAGAGGTTTTCTCGAATATGAGGAGCTTGCTGGTTATGCAATGAAAATGACACGTGATGCTGAGTATGATTTACGCCATGAGGTCGAGTACAGCTTAATTGAGCAATTATCGGAAGGGTTAAGCCAGCGCTTAACTGCAATGCCCGTTCGCTTTGTCTATGAAAGTAATATGCCGAGCAACTTGCTGAAATTTCTTTGTGATAAACTAAAAATCTCAAACTACGATAGCTTACTTCCCGGTGGACGCTACCAAAATTTTAAAGACTTCATTAGCTTTCCTAATGTCGGGCCCCGTTATTTAGAAAATAAATCGTTACCACCGCTTAAATGTGCCGATTTCGAAGGATATGCCAATGCCTTTGATGCCATTCGTGCTCGTGATATTTTACTTCACTATCCCTACCACTCCTTTGAACATATTACGGAACTGGTTCGGCAAGCATCCTTTGATCCCAAAGTGATTAGTATCAAGATTAATATCTATCGGGTTGCGAAAGACTCGCGTTTGATGAGTTCCCTTGTCGATGCTGTACATAACGGTAAACGAGTCGTAGTCGTTGTGGAGTTGCAGGCGCGTTTTGATGAAGAAGCGAACATGGAATGGTCACGCGTTTTAACCGAAGCAGGTGTGCAAGTCGTTTTTGGTGCCCCTGGTATGAAAATTCACGCCAAACTGTTACTCATTAGTCGTAAAGAGGGCGAAGAAATAATCCGTTATGCCCATATGGGCACAGGGAATTTCCACGAAAAAACAGCACGTATTTATACTGATTTTTCTTTACTAACTTCCGATCAAGAACTCGCCACTGAAGTGAGAAATGTTTTTGGCTACATAGAAAACCCATACCGCCCAGTACATTTTGACCATTTAATTGTTTCACCTCGTAAGCAGCCATAACCCTAAAAGTCAATAATTTAGTCGATAATGGATTGATTAATAAACTCTATACCGCAAGTAGTGTCGGCGTTAAAATTAAAATGATTATTCGTGGTATGTGCTCGCTTGTTCCCGGTGTAGAAGGGGTGAGTGATAATATTCAAGTTATTAGTGTTATTGATCGCTTTTTAGAGCATCCTCGCGTTCTGATCACCCATAATGAAGGCAATCCATTAGTCTATATATCTTCAGCAGATTGGATGACGCGAAATATAGATAATCGTATTGAAGTGGGGGCACCTGTTCGTGATGAACGTTTAAAACAGCGTATTATTGATATTATTAATATTCAATTTACAGACACCGTTAAAGCCAGAGTTATCGATAAAGAGATGAGTAACCTGTATGTCGATCGTGGTAACAGAAAAAATGTACGTTCTCAATTAGCGACCTATGATTATATTAAAAACTTAGAAAGACAAACCCGAAGATCTAAAGAGATGCGTAATGGTGATGAATCAAACTCTATCAAATGAAACTGACATTAAAGATATTGCAGCAATAGACCTTGGATCTAACAGTTTTCACATGGTTGTTGCAAAAGTTAATGATCAAGATTTACAGTTAGTAAGCCGCCATAAACAAAGAGTACGTTTAGGGGATGGTTTAGATGAGCATAAACACCTCGATGAAGCAGCAATGCAAAGAGGGCTGGAATGTTTGGCTATGCTCGCCGAACGTTTACAAGGTTTTGAGCCTCATAATGTGCGGATTGCAGCGACACATACATTACGACAAGCAAAAAATGCCACCCTATTTTTACGTCGCGCCTTAGAAATATTACCATTTCCTATAGAGGTCATCCCTGGAACTGAAGAGGCACGTTTAATCTACCTCGGTGTTGCTCATACGCAACCACAAGCCGATTCTATGTTAGTGGTTGATATTGGAGGAGGCAGCACTGAACTCATTATTGGAAACGGTTTTGAACCCGTATTAGTTAACAGTACCCCGATGGGCTGTGTTAATTATTCCAATCGATTTTTCAAAAATGGCAAGCTTTCAAATAAAAACTTTGCTAGTGCAAGACTTGCAGCAGCACAAAGCCTTTAGTTTATTGACTACAAGTATCGCAGGCTTGGCTGGGATTTAGCCTTTGGTTCCTCAGGGACAATTAAAGCAATCAATGAAGTGCTCGTTGGTATGGGCTATGAAGATGGCATTATTAGTGAAGATCGGTTATCCAAACTCATTTCGACCTTATGCGAATGGTCAACTATTGATGATATTCACAACTTACCGGGCTTAGCGATGAAAGAAAGCCCGTCTTTGCGGCTGGTGTGGCAATTTTAAGTGCAATATTTCAAGCCTTAAATATCAAAGAGATGCATTTTTCTGACGGTGCCTTGCGAGAAGGACTACTCTATGAGATGGAAGATCGTTTTAAATGTGCTGATATTCGTTTGCGCACCACGGAAAACCTTGCAAGCAAACATTTAGTTGATGTTAAATATGCAACGGATGTTAAGGAGCAAGCTATCGCATTATTAGATCAGGTTGCTTCTGAGGTTGGGTTAAAAAAATCGAGTGAGTTGTTTGATCTGTTATCTTGGGCTGCACTATTACATGAAGTCGGATTAAGTATTAGCTTGCAGGGCTTTCATCGCCACTCCGCTTATATTTTACGCCATACGACTATGCCGGGTTTTAACAGCGAACAACAATTAGTTATTTCTATGCTAGTGAGATATCAGCGCAAATCACTTAAATTAGTTGAAATCGATGACTTTACCCTGTTTAAGAAAAAACATATTATTGCTCTGATTCGCGTATTACGCCTTGCTATCGTGCTCAATGCACAACGTAATGATCAACCCTCACTGAATATCACAATTGACGCCCGTGATGATGAATGGACGCTGGACTGTGAAGATATCGATTGGTTAGAGAATAATAAATTGTTACAGGCTGATTTAGTCACTGAGCAACAATATTGGAAAGCAACTGGTTGGAACTTGCTATTTTAATGTTTCTTTAGCGTTATAAAATGGAGCCAAACTATGTCTATCTTAAATAAAAGTATGCCGTTACTTTCAGGTGATATACAAGACTTATCCGTTTATCAAGGTCAGGTAGTATTAATAGTAAATACAGCCAGCAACTGTGGCTTTACCTATCAATATGAAGGTCTACAAGCCTTATATGAACAATATAAAGATCAGGGTTTGTTGTTCTTGGTTTTCCGTGTAATCAATTTGCTGAACAAGAGAAGGGCAGTAATAGCGATATTGCCACATTTTGTCAGAAAAATTACGGTGTGACCTTTCCTATGTTTGCAAAAATTGACGTTAATGGCAGTAATGCCGCCCCGCTATATAAAGAGCTCAAAACAACTGCACCGGGTGTAATGGGCACTGAAAACATTAAATGGAATTTTACTAAATTTTTAATCAGTAAAAGTGGCGCTATTACCCGTTATGGATCAACAACCAAGCCCCAAGAACTGATTAATGATATTGAAGCGGCTTTATACCAATCTATATAAGTAGCTGATTTATATTGTTGCTTATCATAATATCGCTGCGTTATGTGCTATTACCACGTGGGGGATGGAAAATAGCAGCATCGCATCATGAAGTTGCATGGGTATCGTTATCCGCGCGATTCCATTTTCTCAATATTGATATTAATTAGCTGTTTCGTCCATTGTTCTTTATTAATACCTGAGAACCAAAAAATACGACTTTCTCTTACTTGCCCTTTTCGTAGATAGCTATCAGGCAATCTAAAGGTAGCTTGCCAAACATTGATATGGTCCTCTTTTAGCAACTCACCGCTATCTGAAAATAGACTAACGGCTAAGTCAATGGTTACGTAATTGTCAGGACTCTGACTGGCTAACTCAAAAATCAAGCCAAGGCGACCATTTTCCCACTGGGTTGAAAGTAGTTTTACATTGACATCATTTTTTTGAGTAACATCATTTAGGCTAAGCCACTGACTTTTCGGATTAGTTACAATGGTAGGCGACTGCTTTTGTTCAATTGCAACGGAAGTGGATGCTTGATCTTTTTTTATGGAATTAATATCAACCACATATTGCCAAGTGAAATCAGGATTAGTTTCACTACCTTGCCATTTTCTAATGTGACCAATGTTTCTTCACTGGCAAGCGAAGGCAGGGAGATAATTGAAATAACAAAAGTTAAAAATAAAGAATATTTATTGTGCATATAAACTAACCTATTAATGGAACTGTATCTAGCATATACAATGCACAAGTGAATGAACACATTTAATACCAATTCCGATAAATAGCAGATCTATTTTACTGGTTAAAACTACTTACTGCTGCGTTGTAATTTTCGCAAAGGGAATAGCCATTTACGTCAAATTAGGCCTTGAATTAAGCTGTTTTTCCTGCGCAAAATGTAGATCACATACTTACCGGAATTGGTATGATCAGTAGAGGTGAGTACAATGAATATCGCGATATATATCTATGATAATGCAGAAGTGCTTGATTTTTCGGGCCCATTTGAAGTGTTGAGTACTGCTAGTAGGCTTGCTTTTAATGACTGGAATATATTTTTTGTCGCACAATCTGCGGATATTGTCACTGCTCGAGGTGGTTTTTTAGTCAAACCTCATTACGACTTTTCAGATCATCCGCATATCGATATTTTAATAGTTGTTGGCGGTATTCATGACCAAGAAGTACAAAAAACAAATGTCATTAGCTGGGTTAAGGAGGTCGCAAATAGGGCTGATATGGTGCTTTCCGTCTGTACTGGCGCTTTCATATTAGCTCAGGCGGGCTTACTTGATGGTTTATCTGTTACCACACACTGGCAGGACATTGCCGACCTACAAGCGGATTATCCGGCCTTAACGGTGATCGACAATAAACGATGGATAGATACGGGTAAATATATCACCTCTGCAGGCATTTCTGCTGGCATCGATATGAGTTTATATTTAGTTTCGCGATTATCATCGGCAACGCTCGCTGAAAAAACAGCAAAACAGATGCAATATAAATGGGCAAATATCATTACCTATTAATGATATTTGCCCATTTAGAACATTATCTTTTCCACAAATTTTTAGCTTCGCAGCGACTTTGCACAACATGATTACTATTTTTTTGCAGGGCTGCTATTTTTTTAGCCCGCTGACATTCCCACGCGCTGACTGGGTACATTTTGTCCCATGCATTCATCAGTTGTCTCTGCTGGTTACTCATTCGATAACGGCTATAAGTGTCTTCCATGTATAAATAAGTACGAGAAATTTGGCCTCTTGCCGCTTCTGGTGGCTCTGCTTTACTATTCTCTATTTTCATCGCACAACTACCAAAACTGTTTTTTGCGGCAGGTAGCATCGTAAAATTATAATTACTTCTTAACGCATTTACAGCGCCAATAGCGGGGTATAAATTAAACATATCCGCTTGCATATAGCGATACTCTTGATTAACTTTTTCTGCACAGCGTCTACCTTTAAATGCCTTACCTTTGCTATTCACACATTGCTTATCGCCATCGCGCCACTCTGAAAATGTACGGCCAAAGTTTTCAGCGGGCACGACATGTTCCCATTCAACTTTTTTAGCGCGTTTCAAGTGTGTCGAAGTTTCAAAACCCGTGGGAGGGGTGATATTTTTACGCTTATCAAATGCCGCACCACAATATAGGGTAGAACGATTGTTGCTATAGACTTCATTCTCCATGTTTTTTTTAGCACGACTGAAGGAGTCGTTAGATTGATTGGCAGCGATAACAGAAGCTGTCGATAGTACAAGTGAAAGCGAAAAAAGCACTTTCTTAATAAGTGTATTCATAAAGACCTTAATAGGTAAAAAAGAAAATTTAGCGAGGAAAATTTACAAGTGACTTAACCTTTGAGATGAATAGCGTTAGCTTTTCTGTAAGCGAATGAATCCTACCGATATTGATGCAAAAAAAGAAATTAATTTTTTATCAACGATGGCGTTAATGATGGGAGTAGAGTTCGGTCTTAGGATTTTTGCTGGCAATACAGCCATGCCCAGTATCAATGAAACCTTGTATTTGCATGTATGACTGCATTGATGTTGTTGCAGCAACCGCAGGCGAACAAGAAATGGCTATTTCTTACTGGGAAACTGCAGAGGCAATTTTGCAGTGGAAGCGTGATCCTGACCATTATTTAGCGCAAAAAATTGGTCGTAATAAATGGTATCAATCATACTACAGTGCAAATGGTTGAAATTAAACGTGCGTATGATTTCAACAGATAAAATTAATGATATGGATTGTTTCATTGAATTGTAAAAATTCAAAATGCGATTCCATAGACGTTTACAGATTTTATTTACCAATTAATTGACTGCCTAAAAAGGTATTTCCTAACATGTATTTTTACACAAATTATCTAAAAATATTTTGCCTAATAGCGCTTGTACTACCTGCATATATAGTGTCTTCTGTTGAAAACAATTTCATTCGTGGCGTTGACCTTTCATCGGCTAATCAAATGCAGAAGATTGTGGGATCATTTTTGTGATCGTGATGGCGCAAAAAATGTTTACCAGATTATATCTGAGCAAGGTGGCAATCTGGCTAGGATCCGGATATGGGTAAATCCAAATTGGCAGGACGCGGATGGCAAGGTTAATCACTATTCAAACTACGCAGATGTCAAATTAAGCATTCAACAAGCAAAGGCTAATAACATGAAAGTCATGCTTGATTTTCATTATTCTGACACATGGGCAAATCCTAGTGCAACAAATTATCCCTAAAGCTTGGGAAAAATATCTAGGGGATACGGATTCGTTAGCTGCAAGAGTATACCTATATAGCAATGATGTTCTTTCTAGACTTGCACTTGCACAATTAAGTCCTGATTATGTTCAAATAGGCAATGAGATAGATCGCGAAATAATGGTCCCATGGGATAACAAAGGCTACCCAATTAACTGGGTACGTAATGCTGCATTATTAAATGCAGGAATAAAAGCGGCGCGTAAAGAAGGAAATGGTCAGGCAAAAATCATCATTCATATAGCCAATGCATCAAATGCTAATCATTGGTTTTGGGCTGCAAAAAATGCTGGTGTCACTGATTTTGATATAATCGGTTTATCCTATTATGCACAATGGTCTGAATTAAATATCGCAGAGCTCGGCCAGAATATAAAAGCGCTTAAAAAACGCTATACTAAAGATGTAATGATTGTAGAAACTGCTTTACCTTGGACAGATAAATGGAATGACCAACTACATAATGTTTTGGCCGTCATGCCCAAAGGATATCAACCTGCAAGCCCAGAAAATCAGGCGCGTTGGTTGTTAGATTTAAAAAAAAGAGGCGATTAAACAAAGTGTTCTTGGCATTATTTATTGGGAACCAGCTTGGGTTAGTAATGCTTGTTCTGCATCAGGGTTTAAACAAAAATCCGGTTCATCATGGGAAAATGCAACCTTCTTTGATTTTGATAATAAATTAATTGAAAATGGTGGAGTCCGCTTTTTAGCCGAGTAATAAAAATAAAGGGATACACCATCAGATGAATTCTTTGTTTTTTGCCTACAGTAGCAAAGAGTTGTTACTTCTCGATTAAATGGTTAAATGGTTGAATGAGCTAACCACGGTTTTTATTTGCTCTCTGCACCATTGATGTATGGAAATAAATACTGTGACTATAATATCCTGATAAACTTAAGTCGCTTTCGCCCCCAAAGGTTTTAATGCATTGATTTTGTTGGGATCAAATATGGATGTCCCGAGTATGGTGCAGAACATCCAAACCTTTTTATTGATGTAAATCAATTATAAGGTTTGGGTGATGAGATGGACGCTCCCTAATCCAGCCAATTCAGCGATATATCACTCAATTTGATCAGTTAGTTATCATAAACAGAATATTTAATTGAATATCAATAAATTATGAATTATTGTGTTTTTTTATTTAAAAAAATAGGCTCAAAAATGAGAAATTCTACAGCCTCGTTATGTTTCAGGGGAATGTTTTGCAAATATCGTGGGAAACAAATAGAAAAAGCATTTAGGCTTTTCTTTCCAGAGTTTTCTAATAAAGTTACTTGGGCCGTTGTGATTGCTGGCTTAGGCCTTACTACGACATCCATATTTCAAAGTATTATAAATGCCGTCTTAGTGACACAATTCAACATTAAAATACTTGGTTCTTATGACTCACTTATTGGAGTCTTATTAATAAGTTTAGGGCTAACGCATAATATATTGCTTCAAAGAGAAAAAACCAAAATTGAAGTAAATTACAAAAGTGAAACTAACCAAAAAGCAATTGATCATACATTGCATTATTTAATAAATTAAACGAAATGCTCGATGATGAGACATTAATGAGTTTCTTTGATGACGTAGAAGTAAATCATGCGTATTACTCCAAAAATTTGGAGCCATTAACTGACTTTATGTATGAAGTAGAAAAAGTTAAAATTTCTTTTGTTATTGAAAATATCTCGAAATCG